>CAZGBA010000012.1:0-63434 GCA_964523435.1 uncultured Xanthomonas sp. | reverse complement strand
TCCATCAGCACTTCCGGCTCCACCATCGGCACCAGACCGCATTCCTGGCACAGCGCGGCGTAGCGCGCCAAGGCGTGCGAGTTGGCTTCGATGCAGGTGCCGGACGGAATGTCTTCGCCGATATTGATCACCGCGCGCCACTTGGCGAAACGGGCGCCCAATGCGGCGTATTCCTTCAGGCGATCGCGCAGGCCGTCGAGGCCTTCGGTGACGACTTCACCCGGGAAACCGGCCAGCGCATGCGTGCCCTTGTCGACCTTGATGCCCGGAATGATGCCGTTGTCCATCATCACCTTGGTGAACGGCACGCCGTCCTTGGTGGACTGGCGGATGGTTTCGTCGAACAGGATCGCGCCGGAGATGTGCTCACCGAGATTCGGCGTGGTCAGCAGCAGCTCGCGATAGGCGCGCCGATTCTCTTCGCTGTTGGGGATACCCACGCCTTCGAAACGCTTGGCGATGGTGGCGTTGGATTCGTCGATGGCGATGATGCCCTTGCCCGGCGCGACCATGGCGCGGGCGATATCGGCAAGCTGTTCGATGCTCATGGGGAGTCCTGATGGGCAGTGGGAAAGTCCGCCATTATACCTGCTCGGCAACCCTTGAACCTTATTTCGGATCAATGACTTAAGGCCCGAAAGCGGCGTTTCCGGCATTCCCGTGAAATCGAATGCAGCCGGGAGCGTTGCGGCCAGCGGCGCGGGCGCGCCGGACGACAGGGCCCGCCCCTGCGGACCCTGTCGTTGTCGAAGTGGATACGACCGGCGTCGCGATCAGAGCGGGCAGAGCTGCTGCAGCTCGTAGTACTGCAGTTCGGTCGGCGCCACGCCGTAACCCAGACCCTGGGTCAGGCCCTGCGCATCGACATAGGACACCTCGATCGACACCCGTGGATACTGGCCCACCGACACCGCGCCGTGAATGCTCTTGGCGCCGGCCTGCGCGTTGTAGCTGTCGATCGCCGTCTTGAAGCGCGAATTGGCCGGCGCGTTGCTGGTCAGCGTCCGCAGCGAACTCAGATCGGCATCGAAGACGAACTGGATGTTGTTCGCGCCGTAGTTGCGGATGCTGCTGGGATAGTAAGCGGGCTGGGAGCTCCAATAGCGGTTGACGATGCGCTGCTCGCACTGCTGAAGATCGGGCATCGCAGTGAGCGCATTGACGCGACCGAGCGATTGCCAGGTCGCGGCGGAAGCGGATCCGGCGAAGAGCATCGCGGCAGCGAAAGCGAGGACGTATTTTTTCATGCAGAACTCCTTGACTGATGGGTGTTGAAACAAGCGCGCGATCAAAGCATGTACGGGCATTCCCTGATGCAACATCGCGGCTGCGCTATCGAATCCTCGGGGATCGCCGCGCGCAATCACGATCCGCAAGGTGTCGTCGACACCGTCGCGAAGTGCAGGAAAACGATACCGTCGGATGGACAGACGCCCCGTACGCAGTGACAGGAAAGCGCGGGCGACCGTCATGGATATGCCGTCGATCCCGAGCGCCAGGATGCGATGCATCGCGCACTGGGAACATGATGCCAATCGGCCGTCTCAAGGATTGAGTCTGGTGCAACGCGGGAAGCGCAACCTCACAGCAGATGCGTCGCCTTCAAAAGCGACTACGCGGTTTCAGGATTCGAGCTACGGGAATTCCGATCGGCGATGCATGTTCCTGAATGGACATCCGGCCAGGCACCACGATCGAATCTCACAGGCAAATCGCCATCAATCACATCCGCACATTTTCGGCGCAGCGTCGATGCCGACACCGCGAAAGTGCGGAAAGGATAGCCGCCGAATCAGCATCCGATCACACCACGAACGGGAAGCCCGCTCTCAACACGGACAAATATCGGAAAAAAATGTGGCCGTGCCAGCGAATCCCGGCATCATCCCGGCCTCGTCCGGCCCGCGCATGAAGCGAAGCGCCGTGACGATACGCCGGACTCGAGCGCAATGCCCGAACGCACGCAACTCGACGCACACGGCAACACCATCACTACACAACCAAGGAGCCATTCCGTGAAACGATTTCCGTTATTGATCGCCGCCACTTTGATGTTCGCCGCGACCTCCGCATTCGCGGGCCCGCCGGTCACCATCACCTTCAAGAACATCGGCACCGCCCCGGCGAACTACACGATCATCAGCAGCAACGAAGCTGCTACCTACGCCAACGCATCACCCAAACCTGCGGCCACGGTCGCGGCTGCAGGCACCAACGTCTACAGCGTGACCAGCCTGATCAGCCCGGATGTGAACTACGCGAACCTCCGCTACAAGATCGGCACCAAGCAGTGCCTGTTCGGCACCACCTTCGTCAACGCGCTGCAGCCCGGTGGCGCCAAGATTCCGCAGTGGAACAAGACCGCAACCGCCAGCGGTGGCGCGATCTGCACCGCCACCATCACCTCGATCAACCTCGCCACCTATGCTTGGACGGTGACTTTCACGATGAAATGATCGGCGTCGACGACGCATCGCCGCGCGGCGGTGCGTCGTTCCGACCACTGCGCAAGCGTCAATCGACGATGAAGAGCCTGGCGCCGCATCCGGTGGACGAACGATGCGGCTCGGCGCCATCGGCGACCTGATAGCTCATCCCAGCGCTCAGCGTGAACACACGCCCGTCCGCCAGTTCGGTGCGCAGCTCGCCTTCCAGACACAGCAGCACGTGCCCCTTCTCGCACCAATGATCTGCAAGATAACCCGGCGAATATTCGACCATCCGTACGCGGATCTCACCTAAACGCTGTGTGCGCCAATACGCGATGCCGGTGTCGCCCGGATGTTCGGTGCGTTCGATCGTCGACCAGTCGGTGATACCGAACGGGATATCGGCGATTCTCATCGAAGTACTGTCATTGCTGCGTCCATATCGGCCTCACATCGTCCTTCCGAGCCACACGAGCACCGCCACCCCGAGCAGACCGATCCAGCCTGGATGCCTGCCCCGGGTCGCGACCAGCACGAGCACGGAACCGATCAGCATCGACATCTCGATCGCATGCCCGATAACGGCGATGTCGACGTTGCCGGAGGCCGACCGCGACAGCCAAACGAGGATCGCGGCCATGCCCCAGCCGAACGCTGTCAGCACATGCCAACTCGCCCACAGGATGCGGACGTTCGACCCGAGCAGGATTCCGCCGCCATCGGTCGGAATGACCCGACCCGGTTTGCGCATACGGCGGAAGATCATGATCTCGCCGAGCACGGAATGGGCGAGGCCCACGACGAAGGCGAGTACGGCGGCGGCGATGAAATACGTGTTCATGGATTCGGCGCTGAGCGATTCGGTGGCGGGCAGTCTACGCCCACAGGCGGGGTGCCGATCAGGCTTCCCAGTAGAAGAGGCCTTTGGTTCGCATCCTCGCGCCCAACCGTTCGTAGAAGCGGATCGCGGCGACGTTCTCGGGCTCGACTTCCCACTTCATCCGATGCAGGCCGCGCTCTGCGCACACCTGCTGCAATCGGTGCATCAAGGCTTCGCCGATGCCCAGGCCGCGATGCGACGACGATACGTAAACATCGTCGATGTTCATGTAGGTCGATCCCAGCCAGATGCCGTAATTCCAGGTGTAGGTCGCATAGCCGACCAGCGTGCCGTCGACTTCGGCCAGCACCGCGCCGAACTTCGGTACGGGCCCGAAGCCATCTCGCCGCAGATCGTCGACGGTGACGAAGACGTATTGACGCTGATCGTGATGATCGGCGATGGCGACGATCAGCCGATGCAGCGCTTCGACATCGGCTTCGGTTGCTTCGCGGAGGGTGATGAGGTCGGAGGTCATCAGAGGATCACAAATTTCGTAGGATGGGTTGAGCGCAGCGATACCCATCGCTTTCAACGAACGCCGATGGGTATCGCTGCGCTCAACCCATCCTACCTTGCTGGGGCGAAATAATCGGTTCGAGTTGCAGGAGCGGTGGGCCAAGGGGCCCACCCTACGCGCTTCAAAAGAAACCGAAGGATTAACACAACTTCCGCGGAATAACGCGAGAAAACTCAGAAAGAAGATCGGCACATTTCAGACCTACTGGAATCCTGACATCGACGCTGTAGCCACCATCATACTGCTCATCACCCAACATCGATCGAACCTGCGAAATGAACACTTCGACATCCCCTTGCGAACAAAGGAACGAAGTCGCAAAGACGCGCCTCACACTACTCGCAATCCCGACATCCAACAATTGCATATTCTGAGGATGGAACGCGAAGCCCATGAAGACGATGGTTTCAGCATTATTGACGCCCTCATGAATAGAAGCCAACAAATCATCGTCTTCAATCTGCTCGGTGAACGTACGAATTCTTCCGGCAGCCTCTATCAAGGACGATTCATGGAGATCAGCGCCATAGGCCACAGCAGAATTACCGGAAACCTCGAAGGGCAAGGGACCAACCGAGCCATAGGGATGAATGATTTCGAGCTTGGAAATCAACTCTGCTGCGCCTTCATCACTGACCCCATAGTACTTTTGCAGCGCAGCATGCAAAAATTTTTGAATGCATCGATCATAATTGAACGTGATGAAGGAAACATTATCGAAAATAGTTTCGATCTCGTCGCGATCTACTCTTTCGACCAGCATCTTCATGAAAGCCGTATACCAGGTCCCTCCCAGTCGCCCGAGGTCGTCACGCCCACCATGAGATTCATTGATGAACAGCCGGCTCTTTCTCTCGGAATCCAGAATCGACGCCACAATCCCAAGCTTTCCACAGAGCTGAAGTTCTAAATCTTTCTTGTGCGCATCCAGAAAATTATCGATAGACGGAGCAACCGGAGCTGCATCTTCGATCATCCGACCTTTCTGATAATAGAGATTGTGATTTTCTCTGCGCTCATGCGCATAACGACGGATCGCAGCCACAATGCGCGGATCGCCTGAATTAAGGTGGATCCCATTGGTAAAGGATATCCTCAGCTTTTTCGCGATCATCTCCAGCAAGGCCGAACCTACCGGGAGGTCGATTTCGGCGCTCGCACCAGCGCCCACGACGAACAGCGTTTTTGATTCAAACATACGGCTCCCTGTCGGTCGAACTCTAGTTTTTTCTCACAGCTCCCCCAACCCCTCCGCAGTCCCATCCTCGCCCACCTGCAGCAAGCGCAGCGTATTCGTGGCGCCATGGGTTTCCATATGCTCGCCGCTGGTGAACACCACGCGGTCGCCGGCTTTGAGCAGGTTGGCGTCGACGAGTTTGCGGATGCTGCCGCGGGCGGCCTGGCGCGGGGTCTGGCCGCGACTGTCGTAGTCCATCGGGAACACATCGCGCATCATCGCCATGCGGCGGCGGGCGCCGGGGTCGCGGGCGAAAGCGAAGATCGGGGCCCTGCCGCGGAAGCGCGAAAGGAAGCGGGCGGTGCCGCCGGATTCGGTCATCGCGACGATGGCGCCGACGCCGATGTGTTCGGTGAGGAACATCGCGGTCATCGCGATGGCCTGGTCGGCGCGCTGCAGGTTGCGGGGCGCGGATTCGAAATCGGTGTCGTGCTCGAACTGGCGTTCGGCGCCCAGGCAGATACGCACCAGCGCTTCGACCGCTTTGATCGGATACATGCCGGCGGCGCTTTCCTGCGACAGCATCACCGCATCGGTGCCGTCGATGACCGCGTTGGCGACGTCGAGCACTTCAGCGCGCGTGGGAATCGGACTGCTGACCATCGACTGCAGCATCTGTGTGGCGGTGATCACCACCTTGTCGCGCTCCAACGCCACGCGGATGATCTTCTTCTGCAGACCCGGCAATTCGGCGTCGCCGATCTCCACGCCAAGATCGCCGCGCGCGACCATCACCACGTCGCTGGCGTCGACGATCTCGACCAGATTCTCGATGGCTTCGGCGCGTTCGACTTTCGCGACCAGCGCGGCGGAGCTGCCGGCGGCGCGCGCGACGCGGCGCGCTTCGTTCATATCGGCGGCGTTGCGGCAGAAACTCACGGCGATGAAATCCGCGTTGAGCTGCGCGGCGACCTGGATCAGTTCGCAGTCGCGCTCGGTCAGCGCGCCCAGCGACAGACCGCCGCCGAGTTTGTTGAGGCCCTTGCGGTTCGACAGTTCGCTGTCGTTGAGCACTGTGGTGATGATGCGCTGGCCTTCGACTGCGGTAACCTGCAGTTGCACCACGCCGTCGTCGAGCAGCAGCGTGTCGCCGGGGGCGACATCGCCGGGCAGGCCGAGATAACTCACGCCGACCTGGTGCTGGTCGCCGAGGGGCGCGTCTTCGCTGGCAATCAGATCGAAGCGCTCACCGGCGCGCAGTTGCACTTTGTCGTTGGCGAACTTCTCGATGCGGATTTTCGGGCCGGGCAGATCGGCGAGGATGCCGACCTCGGTGCCGACGCGTTCGGCGGCGGCGCGCACGGCTTCGGCGCGGGCGATCTGGGCGGCCGGATCGCCGTGCGAGAAATTGAGCCGGACCACATCCACACCCGCGCGCAGCAGCGCGTCAAGAACGCCCGGGGCGTCGGTGGCGGGGCCGAGGGTGGCGAGGATCTTGGTGCGGCGGCGTTGCTCGGTCGGGGTCTTTTGCGTCGGGCTTTGCTGGGTCATGCTTTGCTGGGTCATGTCGATCTCCTGATCGCCCAACCGTAACATGTCGGCATGTCGATTCAGACGGCCATGCCGCTGTAAACGATCACATCCGCAGACATCGCGGCGCGGTGCCGCTCATGTGCCGGACAGCAGCGTCGGCAGCGCATCCGGGGTCCGTACCAGTGCGTACGCACCTGCTTCGCGCAGTTCGTCCTCGGTGCCGAATCCCCAGAGCACGCCGATCCCGCGCATCCCATGGTGCAGCGCACCTTCGATATCGAGATGGCGGTCGCCGATCATGATGCAGTGGTCCGATTGCAGCCCGAGCCGTGTCAGCGCCTCGGCGATCAGCTCCGGCTTGTGACTGATGCGACCGTCGGGAGTTGCGCCGATGATGTCCTCGAAGCGGTGACCGAACGGCAGTGTATCCACGATCTTGCGCGCGTGAGGCTCGTTCTTGGCGGTGACCACCGCAAGCCGATAACCAGCGGCGTGCACCGCTTCCACTGCATCGCCGATGCCGTCGTAGATGGCGTGCTCGCGCCAGCCTTCGGCCTCGAACCGCTCGCGATACAGCTCCACCGCGCGTTCGATATCGGCGGCGCTGTCGAACAGCGCTGCGTAGCTCACGCGCAGCGCGGGACCGATCCAGCCGCGCAGTGTCGCCTCGGGCAAGCCGGGATGGCCCATGCGTTGCAGCGAATACGCCACGCACCGGGTGATGCCTACGGCGGAATCGATCAGGGTGCCGTCGAGGTCGAAAAAGAGGGTTTGCATTCAGGGATATCGCCCGTGCGAAAGAAAAAACCTGTCATCCCGAACGCGGGCGAAGCCCGAGGAGGGACCCGTTTTTTCATGGATGCATCGGCGGCTCGGAAACAGGTCCCTCGCATGCGCTCGGGATGACAGACATAGGGGGATTATTCCGCCCGCGCCTGCAGCGCCGCCACCGCCGGCAATGTCTTGCCTTCGAGGAATTCGAGGAATGCGCCACCGCCGGTGGAGATGTACGAGACTTCGTTTTCAATGCCGTATTTGTCCACCGCCGCCAGCGTGTCGCCACCGCCTGCGATCGAAAACGCGCTGCTGTCGGCGATCGCGCGCGCCAGCGTTTCGGTGCCTTTGCCGAAGGCGTCGAATTCGAACACGCCGACCGGGCCGTTCCAGACCACGGTGCCGGCGCTCTTGATCAGCGCGGCATAGCGCGCGGCGGTGTCGGGGCCGATGTCGAGGATCATGTCGTCGGCAGTCACCGCATCGACAGCCTTCACCGTAGCCGGCGCGTCGGCGGCGAACGCGGACGCGACCACGACATCGCTGGGAATCGGTATATCGGCGCCGCGCGCTTTGGCGTCGGCGATGATCTGGCGCGCGGTGTCGAGCAGATCCATTTCGACCAGCGACTTGCCAACGCCGTAGCCCATCGCGGCGATGAAGGTGTTGGCGATGCCGCCGCCGACGATCAGCTGATCGACTTTCGAGACAAGCGACGACAGCAGTTCGAGCTTGGTGCTGACCTTGCTGCCGGCGACGATGGCCAGCAGCGGGCGCGCCGGGTGTTCCAGCGCCTTCGCCAGCGCATCGAGTTCGGCCATCAGCAGCGGTCCGCCTGCCGCCTGCTTCGCGAATTTGATGACGCCGTGGGTCGACGCCTGCGCGCGATGCGCGGTGCCGAACGCATCCATCACGAACACATCGCACAGCGCGGCGTACTTCTGCGACAGGGCTTCGTCATCCTTGCCTTCGCCGACATTCATGCGGCAGTTTTCGAGCAGCACCAGCTGGCCGGGCGCGACGCTCGCGCCATCGAGCCAATCCTTCACCAGCGGCACATCGCGACCGAGCAGTTCACCCAGTCGCTTCGCGACCGGCGCCAGCGAATCGGCTTCGCTCCACACACCTTCCTTCGGACGGCCGAGATGCGACATCACCATCACCGCCGCACCGCGTTCGAGAGCGAGCTTCAACGTGGGCAGCGAAGCGACGATGCGCTGGTCGGAAGTGACGTTGCCGTCGGCGACGGGCACGTTGAGATCCTGGCGGATCAGCACGCGTTTGCCGGCGAGGTCGAGATCGGTCATGCGGACGATGGCCATGCGGGGCTCCTGAAAAACAGACGCGCATTGTCGGTGGTCGCTTCTTGCCGGGCAATGGCGGCGGTGAGCGGAAATGCACCCGGCGTTGCGGAAAACCTCGCAATCCGTGCATTGTCATCCCGAACGACCGCGCAGCGGGCGGAGGGACCTGCTTATGCTCGCTACCAATCAGACGAAAACAGGTCCCTCACCCGATAAAACCGGGATTCGGGATGACAGCTTTTCCGTTTCCCCGAATGCCGCCATCCATCGGATCAGTTCTCCGCCTCCCGGTTCCGCAGCAGAGTCAGCGCGAAGCCGCCGACGATCGCGGCGCCAACGATCAGGAACGCCCACAACAGCCAGCTGCGCCAATCGGTCGGCTTCGCCTGCTCGGCGTAGGCGGCCGCACCTGCAGCGGCGCTGCGAGCGCCGAGGGTCGCGACCGGAGGCGTCCAATCCTTGCCGAGGCGGGTGCGCAGCGGCGCCAACGCCTGCTCGACCGGCAGCGATGTCCGCCGCGCGCTGCGGCTGCCCGCGACCAGCGCGTACGGACCGCGCCCCTGAGCGAGGAACACGAAACGATCCGGCAGATACGCGACTTCCATCGATGGCGACGGCACCAGTTCGATCGGGCTGCGCAAGCGCCATTCGCGCGCGGCGAACGGCGATGTGAGCACATAATCCTCGTTGTCGATGCGCACACCTTGCTGCTGCAGACGGAACAGCAGCGCGCGCCCAATCGGCGTCCAGAGTTCCTTGCCGGGCGTACCGTTCTGGGCATCGACGATCACCTCGGCGGTGCCGTTGTCGGTCCCGAGCGTGACGTCGATCCGACCAACCGGCAGTTTCGCCGGCAGCCGGTAGCGGTACACATGATCCTTGCCGATCTCGTCGCGACCGCTGTCGACGAACGTGGCACCCAGCCGCCGCCACTGCGGCGACGACACCCCGGCGCGGGTACGCCGCGCAGTGATCTGCAGGCCGGGCACCGGGTTGCCGTCGAGCTGACGCAGGCGCAGATAGCGCAACGAAGTGGTCGGCAGCGCGATATCGCGCCGCTGCAGCACCGCACCACCGCGACGCAGCGACACCACCGCCGCCGCATCCACCAGCATCTGCCACTGCTGCAGATCCTCGCTGCCTTCCACCGCAAACCGCGCCTGCACGTCGCCGGCCTCGGGCCAGTTCAGATCGAGACGATCCACCGTCGACGGTCGCTTCGGATCGCGGCTGATGTCCGCGTCCATCACATAGTCGATCTGCGTCTGCGCCGACGACGACGCCACATCGGCCTGCAGCATGCGCAAACGTCCGTCCATATCGCGCTCCAGGCGCAGCGACAGATCGTCGCGGCCGCCGTCGCCGCTGCTGCGCGGCAGCGCGAACACCGGCAGCGCCACCTGGGCGACACCCGGCGATGCGGTCGGGTCGACCGTCAGCCGCGCCACCGGCACCGATTGACCATCGGCGTTGACGACATCGAAATCGCCCAGCCCGGGATCGACCAGCACGGCGTAGACCTCGGGCGTCAGCTCGAACTGCCAAGCCGCGTTCTGACTCTCGGCTTTCAGCGGCCAGCGGTAAGCGTAGTCGCCGGAGCCCGTCTCCGGTTGCGCTGCGGCGGCCGCGAACGCGACGCTCAGCGCGGACGCGAACACGACCGCGAACGTCGAAACCGATCCCTGGATGCGATTCATGCCGAAACCTCCGCAGATGCCGCGCGCCGCGGCGGCGCCGGGGCGAAATAGCCCACAGCGGTACACAGCAGACCGTAGGCGATGAACGAAACAATGCCGAACAGATTGCCCAGATGACTGCGATCGATCAACAGCAGCTTGAGCAGGACCACGCCCATCAACACGGCGCCGGCTCCCCAGAGCAGGCGATCGCCGCGCTTCGAACCGAAGATCCAGCCGAGCACGCCCAGCACGCTCCAGACGACGGTCAGCGCGGTCTGCACCACGTTGCTGTCCAGCATCCTCGGCGACCATGCGACATCGCCCCATTGATGGGTCGCTCGCAGCGTGGCGAACGAGATCCAGACGAAGGCCGCCAGCGCGAATATCGGCACACCGACGTTCGTCGCGCCGATGCGGGGCGCCTGCGCTCCGCGACCTGCCCAGGCGCGCTGCGCCAACAGCGCCAGCACCGCCACCTGCAGCAATTCCAGTGGATTGAGCAGACTCACCCACGGCAACGGCGCGCTGTCGCCGGGGAACACCAGCGACAGCAGCCAGAACGTCGCCAGCACGACCCATGCCGAGGCGGACAGCAGCTTGCGGTACTCCTCGAAACCGCGCGCCAGCGGCGGCGCCAGCAACGCCGGTCGCAACTGCAGCAGCGAAGCAAACACGAAGACCGGAAGCCCCAGCGCCAGCATCCGCCAACCATCGCCCATCGTCTGGACGACCACAGCCGCATCGGCAACGTCCGCCTCGGTGCGATACACCAGATGGAACGCCGCCAGCGCCAGCGCGACGACCCACGACCAGAACCAGCCGCCGTGCGCGAACAGGCGCGCCACAGTGCCGGTACCGCGCAGGCAGACCAGCGCACGCCATCCGAGCGCCGCGTACACCACCCATGCCGCCGCACCCCATCCGCGGAACGGATACGCATGCTCGGCCGATTGCGCCATCGCGAACGGCACGCCCAGCAGCAGCGTCATCGCGGCGAGTCCGCCCAGCAGCGTCATATCGTCGAAACGACGGCGCAATTCCGCCGCGATCCAGGCGGTGAGCGTCATGAAGGCGAACATCGCGTCGACACGATACCGGTACGGCATGTACTCGCCGATTTCGTTCAAACCGGTGAAGGTCCACCAGCCGAAGGCCCAGAGCGTGAACATGCCGACCAGACCGTTGTCCTGCGTGTTGCGATAGGTCCAGGCGGTGGCGAAACCGGCGAGCGCGATCAGCAGTGCCGCCATGAACGCAGGATTGGCGATCGGCGTGCCCACTATTGTGCCCGTCGGCGAGAAGCCGCTGCTGATGCCGCCGATTCCCAGCACGAAGGCCAGGGCCGCGCCGAACTGCAGCAACAGACCGGAAATCTGCGGCAAACGACGATCCTGGCGCACGCCCAGCCACACCAGCGCAGCGCCTTCCAGCGCGAACACGCTTGCGGTCGCGCGCGCCGACAGCGCCAGCGGCACCGACAGCGTCGAGAAACCGACCGCGAGCACCGCATAGCTGTCGACCAGCGACGAGAAACGTCCGCGCCCGCGCAGGAATGCCGCCAGCAGGGCATAGATCGCAGCCGCGCCCAATGCCGACAGCGCCAATGGCATGCGACTGTCGCCGAACACGCCGCCATGCAGCAGGCCCGCCTGCAGCGAGAACACCACCAGCGGCGTGCCGAACACCAGCGTGCCGTCGACCAGTCCATGCGGATTGTCGTCGCGGTTGCCGCGTCCTCGCGCGTAGAAGATCGGAATCAGCAGATACAGGGCGAAGAACAGCAGCAGGAAGGGTTCGGTGGTCGCGAATTTCTCCGGCTTGTACTGCAATACGCCCCACAGCGTGCCGATACCGAAGGTGAAGACGAAGCCGAGCAGATTGAGCAGGCGCCACGGACCCTGCCCTTTCGATTGCGCCCATGCGATGCCGAAGATGCCGAGATTCAGGACCGCGTAATAACTGAAGAGTGCGACATGATTGCCGCTGCCGGTGGACAGCCAGATCGGCGCGAGGAAACCGGCGAGAATGCCGAACACCGCCAGCGCCAGTGCGTTCTGCAGCACCGCAAGCACGCCAAGGCCAGCGACCAGGGCGATGGTGATGCCGAATGCAGCGCCTGCGGGCATCAGGTGATACAGCTTGAAAGCCGCGAAAGTCACCAGCATCAGCACGCCGATGGCGCCGCCCTGCAGCGACAGCGAGAACGCGCGCCTCGTGTCGCGCTGCCTCCATGCGAACACCAGACCGCCGATGGCCGCCGCCGCAATGCCGGCCAGGCGCAATTCGATCGGCACCACCAGCCAATGCTGGTCGCTGGCGTATTTCAACAGCGCGGCGACGCCGGCCAGCAGCACCAGCATGCCGATCTTCACCGGCACATTGCCTTCGGTGAACCAGCGGCGGACGCTGTCGACGATGGGTGCGAAAGGATCGGCCGGCGGCGCAGGCGGCGGGCGCTGCGGACGCGGTGGCGCCTGTGTCGCTGCGGCGGCAGGCACTGCGCGCTCGGGCGGCAGCGGCGGCGGCATGCCCGCTGCGGAGACGGTTTCGGATCGGTGCGCCTCCGTCGGAGACTCCGGCACGTCGAAACGGGCGCGACCGGTGATCGGCGCATCGAGGGCCGACTCGAACTCGTCAGCGATGCGCGTCGGCGGCGGCGATGCGGCGGCGGACTGCGCACGGGGTGGAGGCTGGAATGTGTTTTCCTGCGCTTCGGCAGGCCTGGATACCGTCGGCGCGGCACGCGAGGATTCGACGTTGAGGACCCGCGCCTGCAGACGCTGCACGTCGCGTTCGAGCGCGTCGATCCGCAATTTCGCGTTGCCGATCTTGACGAGCGCCATCACCAACAGCAGCGGCACCGTGAGCACAGCAAGACCCACCAGGATCAGAATTCCAGCAAGATCATCCATCAGCAGCCGCCCTCATGCGGCATCTCCCCATCGTCCGCCACCGGTTGCATGCTTCGGGCGGACACGACTGCAGCCTTCCCCAAGCGCGCATGAATTGCAACCGACCCGCCCGCCTGTAGCGCGCTGGACGGCCTGCGGTATCGTCTGCCGATACCCGGCCCTTGACGACCACGCTTGATCCAACGGGCCGTTCGTCCGACTCTAGCGCCATGACGCCACCCCGCCGCCGTACCTCGCAACCGCCGAACAACCTGCAGATGGCGGATATCGCCAAGCTCGCCGGCGTCTCCGAATCCACCGTTTCGCGCGCGCTGAAAGACAGCCCGCTGATCGCGGCCAGCACCCGCCAGCGCATCCAGCGCCTCGCCGAGGAAGCCGGCTACGCGGTGAATCCGGTCGCCAGCAGCCTGCGTTCGCGCCAGACCGGCGTGATCACCGTAGCGGTGCCGCTGGTGCATGAGCGCGAGGCGCATCTGGCCGATCCCTTCATGATGACGATGCTCGCGCACCTCGCCGATGCGCTGAGCGATCGCGGCTACAACATGCTGCTCTCGAAGGTCGCCGCGCATCAGGACGGCTGGGTGCGACGACTGCAACAGGCCGGTCGCAGCGATGGGGTGATCCTGATCGGCCAGAGTTTCGAGCACGGCTCGATCAACGAAGCCGCGCGCGCCGGCATTCCACTGACCGCCTGGGGCACGCGGCTGCCGGCGCAGAAATATCCGGTGGTCGGCACCGACAACCGCCTCGGCGGCCAGATCGGCACCGAGCACCTGATCCGCCACGGCCGCCGCCGCATCGCCTTCCTGGGCGACGAGCGCCTGCCGGAAGTGGGCCACCGCCACGACGGCTATCGTCACGCCCTGCGCACCGCTGGCCTGAAGGCGCATCCCGAACTGCACGTGCGCAGCCACTTCGGCAGCGAAGACGCCTACGCCAGCGTGTGCGCGCTGATCGAGAGCGGCGCCGATTTCGACGGGGTGATGGCGGCCTCCGACGTGATCGCGATCAGCGCGATCCGCGCGCTGTCCGAATCCGGGCGCCGGGTGCCGCAGGACGTGTCGGTCGTCGGTTTCGACGACATCCTGCTCGCCGAATACACGCACCCGGCGCTGACGACGGTTCGCCAGGAACTGGCGCAGGGCGCGATCAAACTGGTCGATACCGTGATCGCCGCGATCCGCGGCGAGAATCCCGAGTCGATCACGCTGGCGCCGAGTCTGATCGTGAGAGCGTCGGCGTAAGGGCAGCCTCTCACCCTCGCGCCGATGGATTCGCAGGCGATGTGCGCCGTCGACGGGAACCGCAACGACCACTGATGGATTTGTCGTCACGACAGACCCGGCGGAAGCCGGGTCTGTCGCGGATACCCGAGGCCCTGTACTGCCCTCGGAGCATGACTGGATCGCTCAGGGCTGCTTCCAGATCTGCGACTGCACGCCTTCGTAGATCCAGCCGCCGAATCCTCCCGTGCCCAGCTCGGCGAAATTGGTCGTATAGAAGTGATCGAAATTGACCGAATTCGCGTAACGGTACAGGTTGGCGGTGTCCGCAGCCGCAGCGGTCGGCACATGGCCGGCGATACCCTCGTAAACCCAACCGCCGAACCCGCCGTTGCCCACTTCGGCAAAGTTCGTCGTGTAGAAGTGCTTGTTGTAATTGACGTTCCTGTAACGGTAGAGCGGCTTGGTGCCCGCTACGCTGCTGCTGCGCATGTAGCCCTGCATCCCCTCATAGATCCAGCCACCACCGCCTGCGACGACCTCGTTCCAGTTCATGGTGTAGAAATGGCCACCGCCGGGGCTGGAGTAGCGGAAGAATGCACCGCGCGGCGTGGTGCTGAAGCGCGAGAACAGCAGATGATTGGGCGAGCCCGCACCCGCGTTGCCGACCACACCGTAGGTCGACTTGCCGACGATCTCCGCCGTCACCGTCGCCGGGGAAGCGCCGGGATTGGTCTGAAGATACAGCGCGGCCACGCCGGCCGTATGCGGACTGGCCATCGATGTACCGCTCAGAACGGCGCTGGCGGTATCGCTGGTGTACCAGGCCGAAGTGATCGATCCGCCCGGCGCGAACAGATCCAGGCAAATCCCGTAGTTCGAGAAGGACGAACGCCCACCGCCGCTGTCGGTGGAGCCGACGGTAATCGCATTGCGCACGCGAGCGGGCGACTTCGCACAGGCATCGCCGGAATCGTTGCCGGCGGCGACCACTGTGGTCACACCGCGACCGATGAGATTGTTGACTGCGGCGTCGACCGAAGTGTTGCCGCCACCGCCCAGGCTCATGTTCGCGACTGCGGGCAGTTGGCGGTTGGCCGCGGCCCAATCGATGCCGGCGATGATGGTCGACCATGCCGAGCCACCGCTGCATCCGAAGACCCGTACCGGATGCACCGTCGCACTCTTGGCCACGCCCCAGGTCGTGCCGGCAACCGTGCCGGCCACATGCGTGCCGTGACCATTGCAATCGTTGGTGCCATTACCGTCGCCGACGGCGTCGAAGCCGTTGCCGACGCGCCCGGCGATCTGCGTATGCGTCGCACGCAGTCCGGTGTCGATGATGTACACATGTACGCCAGCGCCGGTCTGGTCGTAAGTGTAGGTTCCATTCAAAGGCAACACGCGCTGATCGATGCGGTCCAGCCCCCAGGTCGCACCTGTCTGTGTCGCGTCGATGGTTGCGATGCCGTCTTCTTCGACGTAGGCCACGCGTGGATCGGCCAGCAGTTTCGCCAACATCGCATCGTCGGCGCGGACCACGAAACCGCGCAGTGCGTGCCCGTAGCTGCGGATCAGCGCAGACCGGTGTTCGGCCACCATCTCGCGGGCGACGGTCGCGACATCGGCCGTCGCTTTCCGCTCGCCAGCCAGGCTGGCGGCATTCGCTTTGAGCACGACGATGTATTGATCGTTGATCGGATTGCGGGTGGTGCGGAATTCGCCGGCCGCTGCGGTACCTGTGGATGCGAGCAGAATCGAAGCGGCGATCGCCGCAGATAGACGTGAAATGACTTGTCGCATGGTGCTGTTCCTCCTGGAAACGTGGGATGCGGTGACAGCACGGATCCGGGCATTCCGAGTCCGTTCGGCACCGTCTTCAACGCTATCCCACCGAAGGCGACAACCGCAAGCGCAACGATCAACGGAATGTCCAAACGATAATCGCAGTCAACATTAATAGCAGCACCGACAGCACCCGATAGTTCTGCCACCACGGCAGACCGGCGAGCTGGCGGGTTTCGTCGCGATAGAACGCGGGTGTCCACAGCATGGCGCCGATCTGTTCCATCGACGGTGGCGTGGTCGCCGCGCTCACACCGATCAGCACCACTGCGCTGAGCACGAACAGGATCGGCGCGACGTACAGGAAATGCAGGCCCAGTGGCGCTGGCGCCATCACGTTCGCGTAGAACAGCGCGGCGCCGCCGATCAGACCGGCGACGATCGATGCGAATGCGCCTTTCGCATTCGCGCCGCGCCAGAACAGACCGATCAGGAACAGCGCGCACACCGGTGGCACCGCGTAGGCCAACACCGCCTGCAGGTATTGCCACAGCGATTCGAAGCGCTCGATCTGCGGCGCCCATGCCACCGCCAGCACCATGAAAACAATCGTGGTGATGCGACCCGCGCGCACCAGCGTCGCGTTGCTGGCATCGGGCAATCGCGGGCGCACGAAATCCATGGTCACCAGCGTCGCTGCGGAATTGAAGGTGCTGGCGATGGAGGACATGATCGCGGCGAAGAAACCGGCGACGACCACACCGATCAATCCTGCCGGCAGCAGATCGAAGATCAGTGTCGGATACACCAGATCGGGCTTGTCGAGTTGCGGATACAGCAGAATGGCCGCAGTGCCCGGCAGCACCATCACGTACAGCACCGGCAGCTTCAGCAGACCCGCGAACAATGCGCCCCAGCGTCCGTGGTTTTCGTCTTTCGCCGACAGCACGCGCTGGACCATGAACTGGTTGGTGCACCAGAAATAGAAGCCCAGCAGCGGCACGCCCAGCACCAGGCCGAGCCACGGCACGCCGGGATCGTCGATCGGGCGGATCAACGACAATTTCGACGGATCCACCGCCGCCATCACCGCATCCCAACCGCCGGCCTTGTCGAACGCGAAGTAGGCGATGAACACCGACGCGCCCAGCAGGATCACCGCCTGCACGGTTTCGGTGTAGATCACCGCGCGCAGGCCGCCGGCGACGGTGTAGATGCCTGCGGACAGCGCCAGTACCGCGACGATTTCCCACAGCGGCCACTGCGGCAGGATGAGTTTGAGCATGATCGCACCGCCGTACAGCGTGCCGGCGGTATCGACCACGATGTTGAGGAAGATCGTCAGCGCGGAGAAATACACGCGCGATCGGCGGTCGTAGCGGCGTTCGAGATATTCCGGCAACGTGTACACCTGAGAGCGCAGCAGGAATGGCAGGAAGAACACGCAGAAGAATGCGAGCACCACCGTCGCCATCCATTCGTAGTTGTAGACCGAGATGCCGTTGCCGTAGGCCGCGCCGGCCAGACCGATCAGTGTGGTCGAAGAGATGTTCGACGCCAGCAGCGCGAGCCCGATCACCGGCCAGGTCATCGAACGCGAGGCAAGAAAATAGTCCTCGGCCGATGCGCGCCGCTTCGAGACGTACAGGCCCAAGGCGATGATGCCGAGCGCGTACAGCGCGATCACGGCCAGATCGAGGCCACCCAGATGCACATTGAGGTCAGCCATTGCACGGCTCCGTCAGGAATTTGGACGCCGGCCCGAGACCTCACCGGCGCGCAGATAGTGCATCAATGCAATCGATTGTACATGCTGCATCGCAGCATCATCGGCGGGCCTTGGCGCACCTCTCCCCGGCGGCGACTGGCGGTCGATATTTCGTTTATCCGCTTATTTTCCAGCATTATTTCCGCGTTATCCGGGCAATCCGGGACTGACGACGGTTCAGGCCGATTCGGGATACAGGGCGGAAATCGCTGCACTGCAACTTGCAATCGATTGCACGATGTTCTATCAAATGCCGCACCCGGGCACCCGCCCACCCAGACACCGGAGGGAACACCGTCATGCGTCGCCAGCCGAACCAGCCACCCCATCGCCGCACCACCGCCCTGCGCCCCCATGCTTTGTCGTGGGCCGTCTGCCTGCTGCTGGCGCCCACCTTCGCCTCCGCGCAAACCGCTGACGCGCCCGCGAACGACGACAGCACGGCCGGCGATCTCGACACCATCGTCATCACCGCCACCGCCGGCGGCAAATCCAAACTGCGCACCAGCGTGTCGACCAGCAGCCTCACCCCCGACGCCATCGAACGCTCCGCGCCGCGCTCCACTGCGGAAATCTTCCGCAACATCCCGGGCATCCGCTCCGAATCCACCGGCGGCGAAGGCAACGCGAACATCGCGGTGCGCGGCCTGCCGGTCGCCTCGGGCGGCGCGAAATTCCTGCAGTTGCAGGAAGACGGCCTGCCGGTGCTGGAATTCGGCGACATCGCTTTCGGCAACGCCGACATCTTCCTGCGCAACGACTGGTCGATCGACCGCATCGAGGCGGTACGCGGCGGTTCGGCGTCCACGTTCGCCAGCAACTCGCCCGGCGGCGTGATCAACTTCATCAGCAACACCGGCGAACAGCAGGGCGGCGCGGTCGGCCTGACCACAGGTCTGGATTACGGCAGCAACCGCGTCGATTTCCGCTACGGCATGCCGTTCGGCGACGGCTGGCGTTTCCACGTCGCCGGCTTCTATCGTCGCGGCGATGGCGTGCGCGATGCGGGCTACACCGCCGAGAAAGGCGGGCAGCTGAAAGCCAACCTCACCAAGGACTTCGAGAACGGCTACGCCCGCTTCTACTTCAAGCGCCTCGACGACCGCGCCATCGGCTATCTGCCGGTCCCGACCCGCGCCACCGGCAGCAACGGCAGCCCGAACCTGGGCGCGATCGAAGGCTTCGATCCCGCGCGCGACACGCTGCAGAGCCGCCACTTCCTGACCGATATCGGCCTGGACGGCAACAACAGCCGTCGCAGCACCGACATCGCCGACGGCATGCATCCGGACAGCACCGTGGTCGGCGCCGAAGTCGAATACCGCTTCGGCGACGGCTGGAAGATCAACGAGAAATTCCGCTACGCCGACACCAGCGGCCGCTTCGTCGGGCAGTTTCCGGCCGAAGTCGGCAGCGCTGCGGCCATCGCGCCGACCATCGGCGGCGTCGGCGCCACGCTGCGCTACAGCAATGGCCCGAACGCCGGCCAGGCCTACACCGGCACGGTGGTGCGTACGCATCTGTTCAACACCACACTCAACGATCTGGGCAACTACGCCAACGATCTCAAACTCACCCGCAGCTTCGGCGTCGGCGACGGCGGCAACCTCGATCTCAGCGCCGGCTACTACGCCTCGCGCCAGAACATCGACATGGACTGGGTGTGGAATTCCTATCTGCAGGAGCTGCGCGGCAACGGCAATTCCGCGCTGATCGACGTGTACAGCGCCGCCAACTTCAATCTCTCCGACAACGGCCTCTACGCCTACGGCGTGCCGTTCTGGGGCAACTGCTGCACGCGCAGCTACGACGCGCAGTACAAGATCGGCGCGCCGTATCTGTCGCTGGCGCTCTCGCTGGGCAAACTCGATATCGACGCCAGCGTGCGTCGCGACAGCGGCGATGCGACCGGCAACTATGCCGGTGCGGTGCAGGTGTCGAATGTCGATGTGGACGGCGACGGCACCATTTCCGGCCCGGAGCTGAGCGTGTCGCAGATCAACAACGCGGGTGCGTCGCCGGTGAACTACGACTGGGGCTACACCTCGTACTCGGTCGGCGCGAACTATCTGCTCAGCGACGACCTCGCCGGGTTCGCACGGATCAGTCGCGGCGGCCGCGCCAACGCCGATCGCCTGCTGTTCGGCGTGGTCCAGCCCGACGGCTCGGTGCGCGCACAGGACGCGGTGGATCTGGTCGATCAGTACGAAGCCGGCCTGAAATGGCGTCGCGACGGTTTCAGCCTGTTCGCGACCGCGTTCTTCGCCAAGACCGAAGAGCAGAACTTCGAACTCACCAGCCAGCGCTTCTTCGACCGCGTCTACAACGCGCGCGGCATCGAACTGGAAGCCTCGCTGCGCTACAACGAGTTCTTCCTCAACGGCGGCCTGACCTGGACCGACGCGGAGATCAGCAAGGACGAGATTTCTCCGGTCAACGAAGGCAACACGCCGCGCCGGCAGGCCGATGTGGTCTATCAGCTGACCGGTGGATATGCCGCCAGCAATTGGACTGTCGGCGCGAACATCATCGGCACCGGTGATGCCTACGCGCAGGACAACAATCAGCTGGTGATGCCCGGCTACACCCAGGTCAATCTGTTCGCGGACTACCGCTTCGCCGAGAGCTGGGTGGTCGGCCTGAACGTCAACAACCTGTTCGACGCATTCGGCATCACCGAGGCGGAAGAAGGCAGCATCGTCGCCGGCGCCGAGAACGTGATCCGCGCGCGCTCGATCCCGGGCCGCACCGCATCGCTCAGCGTGCGCTACGAGTTCTGAGCCCGCGAAGACGCGCGTCGGAGCGAAACCTCTCCCGCTCCGGCGCGCGTCGTCGCAATCTCTGGCACAGATCAACGATATGAACGCCCACGTCCTGATGACCGACGACGACCACTGTCGCGACCGCTTCCTGCAAGCGCTGCGTTCATCGCACCGCGTGCAGGCGCGCGCGCGCTGGGATGCGCATGGCGCGCATCTGATCGCCACCTTCGCTTCGCTCTACGCCAATGCCCCGCGCTTCGAAGCCGCGCTGCAGCGCCTGCTCACCGGCATGGCCGCGTGCTCCGACGCGCGGCCCGATGCGCTGCGCGTGCTGGACGATGCCCGCGAGCGCGACCCCGACTGGTTTCTCGCCCAGGACATGATCGGCTACACCGCCTATGCCGACCGCTTCGGCGTCGATCTGCGCGGCGTCGCCGAACGGGTGCCGTATCTGCAGGGGCTGGGCATCCGCTATCTGCACCTGTTGCCGTTCCTGCACGCGCGCGAAGGCGACAACGACGGCGGTTTCGCGGTGCGCGACTACGATACGGTGGAGCCGTCGCTCGGCACCGACGACGATCTAGACGCGCTGACCGCAGCGCTCCGCGATGCCGGCATTAGCCTGTGCGCCGACCTGGTGCTCAATCACACCGCCGACGATCATCGTTGGGCGCTGGCCGCGCTGCGCGGCGACACGCACTATCGCGCCTACTATCATCTGTTCCCGGATCGCGCGTTGGCCGACGCCCACGAACGCGATCTGCATCAGGTCTTCCCGCAGACCGCGCCGGGCAATTTCACGTATGTCCCGGCGCTCGGCTGGGTGTGGACCACGTTCTACGGCTACCAATGGGATCTGAACTGGTCGAACCCCGATGTCTTCGTCGAAATGGCGCTGACGATGCTGCGGCTCGCCAATCGCGGAATCGAAGCCTTCCGCCTCGATTCCACCGCCTATCTGTGGAAGCGCCTCGGCACCGACTGCATGAACCAGCCCGAAGCGCACGCGATCCTGCAGGCGCTGCGCGCGGTGACCGACATCGTCGCGCCGGGCGTGCTGCTGAAGGCCGAAGCGATCGTGCCCGCGCGCGAACTGCCGCCGTATTTCGGCCTGCGCAACAGCAGCGCAGCTGGCCGGGAATGCCATCTCGCCTATCACAGCACGCTGATGGCGGCGCTGTGGGTGGCGCTGGCGGAACAGCGCGGCGATCTGCTCGCCGACGTGATCGCCAACACGCCGACACTGCCGAACGCCAGCGGCTGGCTGACCTATCTGCGCTGTCACGACGACATCGGCTGGAACGTACTGCGCGAAGAAGCCCAAGGCGGCGAAAACCACGCACCATTCGACCTTGCGCGCGTCGCGCGCTTCTACGCGGGCGACACCGACGATTCCTTCGCGCGCGGACGCAGCTTTCAGAGCGCGGGCGGCGATCATGTCCATGGCACCAACGGCATGGCCAGCGCGCTTGCGGGCATCGCCGATGCGCAGGCGCGCGGCGACGCGGACGCGCTGGCCTTGGCCGAACAGCGGCTGCAGTTGCTGTACGGCATCGTGTTCGCGACCGCAGGATTGCCGGCGCTGTACATGGGGGACGAAATCGCGCTGGGCAACGACGAGGCGTACATCGGCGATCCGCAGCGCGCAGCGGAAGGCCGCTGGCTGCATCGCCCGGCAATGGATTGGACGACCGCCGATAGCCTCGACGCACGGCACGACACCACCGCCGCACGAATCAACCGGTCGCTGCGGCGGATGATCGCGGTGCGGCGCGCGACGCCGGATCTGCGCAGCGACGCGCCGATGCGCGCACTCGACTTCGCGGATCCTGCATTGCTCGGCATCCTGCGCGGCGATGGCTTCATCGCACTGTGCAATCTGAGCGCACAGCCGGTCACCACGGGACCGTCGACGGAAATGCTCGGTTCGCGATGGCGCGACATGCTCGCCGAAGACGACTCTGCAGTCGCGTTTCCCGTCGTACTGGCGCCGTATGCGCTACGCTGGCTGCGCCGTGAGTAACCCTGCAGGCCATCACCGATGAGTGAACCCGTCTACGCCGCAATCGAAGCCGGCGGCACGAAATTCGTCTGTGCGATCGGCGCCGCCGACGGCACGCTGCGCGAACGCGCGCGCTTCTCGACGCGCGACCCCGACAGCACGCTCGCCGAAGCGCTTGCCTTCTTCGAAGCCGCCGCAGAACGCCACGGTCGACCGCGCGCGCTGGGCATCGCCAGCTTCGGCCCGCTCGAACTCGATCCGTACGCGCCGCTTTACGGCCGCCTGCTGCGCACGCCGAAAGCCGGCTGGCACGACGCCGATCTGATCGCGCCGTTCGCGCGCCTCGGCATTCCGGTCGCGCTGGATACCGATGTGAATGCTGCGGCATTCGCCGAATCGATCCTGGGCGCGGGACGCCATGCCGACGGCACGCCGCTCGATACGCTCATCTATGTCACCGTCGGTACCGGCATCGGCGGCGGCGTGCTCGTACACGGCCGCACGCTGCGCGGCATGATGCATCCGGAACTCGGCCACCTGTTTCCGCGCCGTCATCCCGACGACGCCGGTTTCGCAGGCGTGTGTCCGCACCACGGCGATTGCCTCGAAGGCCTGGCGAACGGCCCCGCCATCGTCGCGCGGCTCGGCCACGAACTCGGCAACGCCTCGCCGGACCATCCGATCTGGGACATCGAAGCCGATTATCTCGGCCAACTCTGCGCCCAGGTCACGCTGGCGATCTCGCCGCAGCGGATCATCCTCGGCGGCGGTGTCATGCAGCATGCACGCCTGTTTCCGCTGATCCGCGCACGCACACAACACTGGCTCGGCGGCTACATCGCACGTCATCAGGTCGAAGCCGGCATCGACGACTACATCGTCGCGCCAGGTCTTGACGATCGCAGCGGCATCCTCGGCGCGTTGCTCATGGCTGTGGAAAGCGATCGTCAGCTACGCGTTACCGAATCGCTTCCGTAACAACCTGCATTGGAGGCCGCCTTGGCGCACCGCTCTCCCCGCAGGTTCGGCGAACAACAAACCACCTTTTGGCATGCGCAAAGAGATACGGCGAATGTATCGTGGCGAATACCTCCCGGGTGTCGTGGAGCGACACCCGGGCTACAAAATCATCGGCAACCACGCAAATGAAATTGCGCGAGCTTACAGCTTCGATAACTTCCTCTTGGATCAGATATAGTCGGTGCAGCTTCCCTGAGGACTGCAGTACGAAAACGAAATCCTTCTCCACCATCCGCTGTCGCATGCGTACTCGTAGTAATACTTCAGACTGCCGTTGGAGTAATAGATGGAGTACGACTTCACCTCTCCCTGATTCTCCGGTCCGCAGTACCCCAATGGCAGCGCCGCTGCTTGGCCGCTGAAACCCATGACCACGCTGAACAACGCGATCACGATAGCCGTCATCATGCTTTTTTTCACGGTTCGACCCTCCTTAGTTGACCGCCGCAGGCATCTGCGCGGGGCGCGGCGGAACCTTCGCGCTAGACCACTATAGCCTCGACACATCCTGGCGTCTTGCGCACACCCTCGGCTGCGTCATCACCGCCTGTCATGTGCAGCGTTGCAGATCCCAACCCGCCCCGTTGATTGGCCGCTCCTTGCCCGCAGCAGCGTCGTGAATAGCAACCTTTATCATTCGCCCAACGCCTGCGATTCGTGCATGACGCGATTCCACTCGCTGGCGTGTCAAGGAAGGTTTTCGCTGTAGCGCTTCTCGAACGCCAGGCATTGGCAGCGCCTATCACTGCATGAAAGGCATCATGCAATCGGCACGATTCGACTCGTCCACGAATGTTTCGTCACCCCGGCTTCGATCCCGGCTTGTCTTTCAATCTTGCGCAACGGCACGCACCGACAGCGATCCGACATAACCGCGGCAAAGGGTGTATGGTCGGCCGCACTACATGGCCATCGGAAATTCTGGGTGGAAGGCCAAACGAGCCAGCGTATCGCCGTCATTCTGGCGAATCGAATCCGCAGTCGATCCGGAGGCGCTGCAAGCTGCGTAGCCTCGCTGTGCGAGGACATCGGCGTTGCGCTCACGCCCATCGTGGGCCCGCGTGGCGTCGCCGCGCTCTACAAACGCAGTCTTTTCCTGACCAACCATCAGCACGCGGTGCTGTCGGGCCTGCATGAAGGCATCCAATCGACGATGGACCTGTCGCGTCTGACCACGACGCTGGCAGCTTTGAGCGAGGCCGAAGCCAACACCGTCGGTGCCGCACTCCTGCAGTCCTTCTACGAGTTGCTCAGCAGCCTGGTGGGACTTTCGCTCACGGAGCGATTGCTCAGTTCTTTGTGGGATCGCCCGTTGAGCGACCCGCCCGCACTGGAACCGACCGCATGACAAGCAAAGTAGCCATCCATCGATTGTCGACCGGTGTGCCCGGCCTGGATGAGATTCTGGGCGGCGGTCTTCCCGAATTCTCCTTCAATCTCATCGCCGGTCCGCCCGGCTGCGGCAAGACCACGCTGGCCCACCAGATCATGTTCTCGCTGGTCGGCCCACAGCGTCGCGCGCTGTACTTCACCGTGCTGGGCGAACCGCCGCTGAAAATGCTGAGGTATCAGCAACAGTTCGATTTCTTCGACACCGACGCGATCGATCAGACCATCCGCTTCGTCAATCTGTCCGAGGACACCCTGGGCGGCGATCTTGATCTCGTGCTCAAACGCATTGTCGAGGAAGTCGAATCGTTCAATCCGACACTGGTGTTCGTCGATTCTTTCCGCTCCATCGTGCTGTCCGGCGCCAGCAACGACAATCCGCGCAACACCCTGCAGCAGTTCGTGCAGCAGCTGGGCATGGCCATGACCAGTTGGCAGGCCACCACCTTCCTGATCGGCGAATACTTCGCCGAAGCGGACGCCAACCCGGTGTTCACCGTCTCCGATGGGCTGATCTGGCTGCGCCAGAGCGTGGTTCGCAACTCCATGGTCCGCAAGATGGAAATCATGAAGATGCGCGGCCAACCGACATTGCCGGGGCTGCATACCTTCCGCATTTCCCGCACCGGTATCGAAGTGTTCGCGCCGGTGCTTGTGGCCTCGTCGCAGCATCCGTCATCGAAGGCGATCGGTGCGTTGCCCTTCAAGCGACTCACAATGGGCGTGCCCCGACTCGATGAGATGCTCGGCGGCGGTTTGCCGCAAGGCTACTCGTTGCTCGTTGCCGGGCCGTCCGGATCGGGCAAAAGCGTATTGGCCGCTGCATTCCTCGCCGAGGGCGCGCGGCTGGGCGAAGCCGGGGTGATCGCTGCGTTCGAGCAGCGCCCGACGCATGCGCGCTCGCCGGCCATCGCGGCGCTGATCGAGAGCGGCCAGGTCGGCCTGGTCGACAGTTGGGCCCCCGACCTGTCGCTGGATGAAACCACGCGGCTGCTGCTCAGCGAGATCCGCCGGCTCAACGCCACCCGGGTCGTGATCGACTCGCTGTCGGGCTTCGAACTCGCATTGGCGCCCACGTTCCGCGAAGATTTCCGCGAGAACCTCTCGCGCATGGTGATGGCATTGGCCGCTTCCGGCGTGACGGTTCTCATGACATCCGAGCTGGAGGACCGCTACACGGACCTGCGCTTCAGTCCCTACGGCACCGCGTTCATGACCGACGCCATCATCGTCCAGCGCTACATCGAGGTCGACAGCCGCTTGCTGCGCGTCATCGCAGTGGTGAAGGTGCGCGCGAGCGCGCATTCCAACGAGCTGCGATTGTTCAATATCGACGACGCAGGTCTTCAGATCGGGGATCGCGTCGCCGGGCAGGAAGGTCTCTTGGGCGGCCGGCCCACCCGAAAGGCATCGCCAGCACCCGGTCATGCCGATGGCGATGATCGATCGCCCGCCTCCTAGGCACCCGCCATGACGCCCCGGCGGCATGTCCCGCCCATCGATGAACACACCGCGCAGGCCGAGCGCACGCTGGCCGAACTGAAGGCACAAAGCGATGAAGTCCGTGCCGAAGTGAACGAGGCACAAGCGCATCTCGCCGAGCTGAATCTCGAAGTCGAAGCGGCTGAAAACCGTTTGGAGAGCAGCGACTCCACACAACTTCTGGAAGCGAATCAGAATCTGGTGCTGTCCACGCTTCGCGCGCGGGAGGAGGCGGAGGTTTGCGCCGAGTCATTGAAAAGCGTCTCGCAAGCCGCCCGCTTCGACACATTGACTGAATTGCCGAATCGCGAACTTCTGCTCGACAGATTCACGCATGCGATCGCCATGGCCCGGCGCAAAGGCGAACATCTGGCTCTGCTTTTCGTCGATCTGAACAACTTCAAGACCATCAACGACACGCTGGGGCACGCGATCGGTGACCTGGTGCTGCAGCGCGCTGCACGCAGCCTGTCTTCGGCGGTTCGCGAAGTCGATACCGTCAGCCGGCATGGCGGCGATGAATTCCTGATCCTGCTGCCGGATATCCAGCATCCCTCCGATACCGTCCTTGTCGCCCGCAAGGTGGCATCCGCATTGGGAATGCCCTTCCGCATCGGAGACCATGTCATTCGTCTTACCGCGAGCATCGGCATTTGCGTGTACCCCGACGATGGAGACACGCCGGAAGTGCTGATCGATCGCGCCGATAAGGCCATGTACCGGGCGAAGCGTCTGGGCCTGGGCAGCTTTGCTTTCCACCAGGCAGGTGCCGAGCACGAAACCGCCCACCCGACCGCACCGCCGGTCTCGCAGCAGCATCCCGTCATTCATCGCGCCGTGGCGATGGCCGAGTACGAGCAGCGTGCAGAGCAATTGCGCGAAGCCAATGAGCAGTTGGTGTTGGCGGCATTGAATGCCCAGGAGCTTCAGGCGGCGGCGGAGCTGTCCCAGCAGCGTCAGAAGGAATTCCTGGCACTGGTCGCGCACGAACTGCGCAATCCCTTGACCCCTCTGGGCGTGGCGGCATCCCTGCTGCGCAGCTCCAACCCAGGCGATCTGCAGCGCATGCAGCGCATCATCGAAGAACAGGTCACCCACATCACCCGATTGGTCGGCGATCTGTTGGATCTTTCGCGCTCCAGTACGGGCAAGCTGCGCCTGCATTTTCGTACGATCGACCTTGCCAAGGTCATCGACGATGCCATCAACGTATCGAGACCTGCCATGGATGCGCGGCTGCAGCATTTCCGTGTCGAACTGCCGCTGCGACCTGTGGCGCTGGAAGCGGACCCGATTCGTTTGAACCAGATTCTGAGCAATCTGCTCGACAATGCGTCGAAATACACGCCCGATGGCGGCGAGATCAGCCTGGTCGTCCATGCCCACAAGGACGAGGTGGTGGTTCATGTGCGCGACAACGGCATCGGGATCAGCCATGACGCGCTGCAACGAGTCTTCGAGCCCTTCGCCCAGGATTCCCACGCCACGTGTTTCAACGGACAAGGCTTGGGTATCGGCCTCACCGTCGTCAAGGAACTGGTGGAAGCGCACGAGGGTACGGTCGTCGTCGCGAGTGGAGGCATCGGGCTGGGAAGCGAATTCATCGTGACTCTGCCGTTGAATGTCGTTCGTGAAGAAGACACCGCCAGCTGATCGCGATCGCGCACCGCGCCGCGCACGAGGCATTCCGCACAATGCATGATGCGAAGCGCGCACAGCGCCGGCAAGCGCTTGAATCAACTGAAGAACGTTTCTGGCACGAACATTGCAATGCTCTTGGATGTGCGCGATCAGTGCACTTCCCCCAAGGAGACACCCATGAGCCAGAGCGACCCGAAAGAAAACCAGAACCCGCCGATGAAGGCCCCGTCGCCGAATCCGTCCAACCCGTCGAACCCCAGCGCCAAGCCGGCGGTGAAGGAAGATGACCACAAGACCGGCACCGACAAGCCGACCGTGAAGGCCGACGTACCGAAAACTTCAGGCGACAGCAAGCGCTGAGCCAAGCGCTTCGCCGATCCGCCGCCTGACCTTTCCGGTCAGCGTGACATGAGCATGCGCCACGATCCGGTTGCAACGACCTCGACACTGTCGCGGCCAAACTCCTACTGGATAACAGCGATCAAGACGCAGCTCTGTCCACCACCGGCGGACCGCAACAGATGAGGCATGGATGATCCATCCACCGCATCGAAGCCAAGGGCGCCAGCAATGGCGCCTTTGGTTTTTTGGACGCAATGCCAAACGCTTGCGTGAAAAAATTTAAGGTCGCGGCTGCGGGCTTTCCGTGGTTAGCCCCGGGTGCGCTGTGCTTGCCCGGGCCACAACGATGTCATCGAAGCAATTCATGCGCCACGAGCGACCCGGTCTTCTCGCGCATGATGGGCTGCATTCGAGTTTTGAATGCGTAATCCTTGCCATTGAGTGTGAGCACAATATCGATGGCCAGCGGCTTGCCGGATACCCACGGCACCGGCTTGCGCTCACCGTTGTTGTCGGCGTTCTGTTCCTGCATCCATAACTGACCGTCGTACTGCGAAATCAGAACGACAGGCGCATCGTTGTCGGTCCGGTAGGAAAACGAATGGATCCGGATGGACTTCACGTGCGCGTTTGGGCCGACTTTTTTCTGCTTGTCCCTTACGAAGACCTGGAAGAACACCGATTCCGGGGTTCGGGTGGTCTTGTACAGGAACGGAATGCCCGAAATCCTCCGCGGGAACCCCGCCGGGTAGGTCGAAATATGCAGCTCGCTCTTGCCGTCCAGATCGAGAGCGACCGGTTCATATTCGAGTATCTCGCGGTCGATACATCCGGTCAGCAGCGACCCGATTCCGAGCAGGACCGACATCCGGAAGACCAGCCCTCGACGAATCCGACGCATGGGTTCTGCACGCATCTGCACGGCCTCCTGGTGATCCACTGGCCCGGCATGGCTCCGCGCCGTGGCGAAGCTTCCATACCAAGGGAGTACAGCACAAAAAACGTGCCCGGCAGACGCCCGGGGCTCGGCAACAACAATGTCCGGATACAGTCGCTTGAGCTGCAATCCAACTGGACCCCGTCGGTTGGCCGACACAATCCCAATACATGGCTTTTCGTAGCCCGGGTAAGGCCGCAGGCCGCACCCGGGGGCTGTTGGCCGTTTGTCCCGGGTGCGCTTCGCTTACCCGGGCTACGACACTTCTTCGAAACATGTACTGCGGTGAACGAACGCAATAAAACGCCGCCGGAAAGACCGCCCACACGCGATCGATCGCGCTATTCCCCGCGCAACACCTTCAGCATGCGCAAGTAGTCCTTGCGGTACTGCCCAGCCAGCTTCTGCTTCTGCGTTGCAATGAGGATCTTGCCCGAAGACTGGAAGAACTTCTTCTCCTCTTCCCGCAAGTGGTGGTGGACCTTCTCCGAGAGCTTGCGTGCCTTCGCCATCCAGGCCGATCCGTTCTTGTCCGACACCTGCATGTCCTCGATGATCTCATCGATCTGGTGGTGTTCGTGCAGCGCGTGGCGCGACGGCTTCAGGCCGCTGTCGTCCATCAGGATCGTGGCGTAGAGGAAGCGTTCTTCGGCGGCCGCATGAGCCGCCAGCTCTATGCGCAGATCGGTAAAAATAGCGATTCGTCGCTCGCTTTTGGCTTCCGTACGCAGCAATTTCCGGCACAGCGAGCGCTGGATGACGTGACTCTCGCGCAGTGCGTCGTAGATCGTTTCAGGCATGGCGGCACCTCCTTTGAGACATGGTCGTTGTCGATGCGGGTGGCGGTGTATGCGTGCGAACCGTCCGGACGCGGCTCAGGGCAGCGTCCGCAGCGTGGGTTCGCGTGCCCATTGGCGCGTCTTCGCCGCAGCGATGAAACCGGCCACATCATCCGCGTCCAGCACGCCCCGGTCGGAGACGACGCCGCCGGCATCGAGAAGCGCAGCGGCGCCCGGACTGAAGGCGATCGCCTTCAGATGACCGAAGGCATCGCGCACCCAATCCACCGCCGCCGCTTCACTGACCAGCGTGTCGCCGGCCGTCTTCGACAGCAGCACGGCCACCGCATCGAACAGGACGGAAGGCGTGCCGGCCAGTGCACCATCCGCAGGCAGGCGTGCGCCACCCTTGAGTTTGGCGCCGCCGATTTTCGGCGCGACGATCTTCACGCACGCGCCCTCGGCTTCCACCGCTTTGCGCAACACGGACACCTGCGCGGCCTCGGTGCCGTCGTCGACCAGAATGCCCACCGTCCGTCCGCGCAGCGTCGGCTTGCTTTTGCCGATCAGACGCAGGGCCGGAGAGACCGGCAGATCGCGCGGTGTTACCGCCGTCGCCGCAGGCGGCAGCTTGTCCACGCCCAAGCCGTCGGCGACGCGCTTGGCCAGGCTCTCGTCGATGTGGCGCAGATGCGAAAGCGTACGCAGGCGCACCGCTGCGGTTTCCACCTTCGACAGCTCGAACACGAAAGCGAAGGCGATGTGCGCCTGTTCGATTTCGCTCTGGCTTCTGAAGAACTGCCGTGCCTGCGAATAGTGGTCGGCGAAACTTTCCGGACGCAGCCGCGACTTGGCGCCGACGCCAGGGCGCTGCTCGAAACTGCGGAAGCCGGTGGTCGGCGTTTCGCGGGGCGTATCGCCCTGCAGCGAATTTGGTTCGTAGTTCACCCGCCCCTTCGGCTGCAGCATCTGCATGCGACCGTCGCGCTGCAGATTCGCGAAGGGGCACTTGGGCGCGTTGATCGGAATCTGGTGGAAATTCGGCCCTCCGAGCCGGATCAGCTGCGTGTCGAGATAGGAGAACAAGCGGCCTTGCAGCAGCGGATCGTCGCTGAAATCGATGCCGGGCACGATGTTCGCCGGACAGAACGCGACCTGCTCGGTTTCGGCGAAAAAATTGTCCGGCCAGCGATCCAGCACCATGCGGCCGATGATCTGCACCGGCACCAGTTCCTCGGGAATCAGCTTGGTCGGGTCGAGATGGTCGAACGGAAAGGCCTCCGCCTCCGCTTCGGTGAACAGCTGCACGCCGAATTCCCACTCGGGATGGTCGCCGCGCTGGATCGACTCGAACAGATCGCGGCGCTGGAAATCGGGATCGGCGCCCGCCAGCTTCACCGCCTCGTCCCAACAGGTCGACTGCAGGCCCAGCTTCGGCCGCCAGTGGAACTTCACGAAGGTGCTGTTGCCCTTCGCATCCAGCAGACGGAAGCTGTGCACACCGAAGCCTTCCATCATGCGCAGCGAGCGCGGGATGGTGCGGTCGCTCATCGCCCACATGATCATATGCATCGATTCGGGCATCAGCGAAATGAAATCCCAGAAAGTATCGTGGGCGCTGCCCGCCTGCGGAAACCCGCGGTCCGGCTCCATCTTCACCGAATGGATCAGATCGGGGAACTTGATCGCGTCCTGGATGAAGAACACCGGGATGTTGTTGCCGACCAGATCCCAGTTGCCTGCGCTGGTGTAGAACTTGACCGCGAAGCCGCGCACGTCGCGCGGCGTATCCACGGAACCCGCGCCACCGGCCACGGTGGAGAAGCGCGCGAACACCGGGGTGCGTTTTCCGGCTTCGCTCAGCAGCGCCGCCGTGGTGTATTTCTTCAGCGACTTTGTCAGCTCGAAGTAACCGTGCGCACCGCTGCCGCGCGCATGCACGATACGCTCGGGAATGCGTTCGTGATCGAAGTGGGTGATCTTCTCGCGGAGGATGAAATCCTCGAGCAAGGTCGGTCCCTTGTCGAAGGCACGCAGCGAGTTCTGGTTGTCGACGACCGGGATACCCTGGTTAGTCGTCAGGGCCGGATGACTGCCGCCCGCCGTCTGGTGAAGCTCGCCGCCGTTGCCGGTGTCATCGGAACTCCGCAGAGCAATGGACTTGATTCTGGGTGGAGTTGCTGCTGTTTTCTTCGCCATGCGAATGCCTTCGACTGTTGGGGGCCCGAACCTCTTGATACGACATGGTTGATTAAAATACCGTGATACGAAGGCATGCAGCGTTAGCGTGTCGCGCGTGCATTCAGCCTCGCTCAAACCTCCCGGAATCGGTTCGGAGAATGCGATCATGCGCTTCGATGCAATACGCACGAATGGATCAAACCGCCGACTGCGCGGACAGTCATCGTGATTGCATGGCACGCTCGACCCGATGCTTATCGGGCAATGTGCCGGGTGCATCGTGCAGTCGCGCAGCGCGCGGAATGCCGCATCAAGCCCGCACCGTATATGCAATTGCGTGATCCTTCCTTGCCTTGCGCGGAGACAGTGGCCGAAGCGTCTACACGGACTCGATCCAAGGCTGGATGAGAGGCAGGCCGCCGATGTACTCGTGACGAAACAGACCGATGCTTGGTTTTTTGTAGCCCGGGCCTCGCCATCGGCGAGACCCGGGATCGCGGCAATCTACCGCGTAGCAGCTAAAGCGACTTTCGGCAAGGACCGGACACACGAACCCGCTTTCGTAGCGCCAAGGGAGCATCGCAACCGCCGAATGCCAAGAAGTGGTGCATGACGCTTCGCTTATGCACCTTACACGTATGCGCCTTACGGCCTTGGTGTGCGGCGCGGAACGCGCAGAACCCGAAGCAGACACAGCAGGCTCGATTGATCCAACGGCCACCAAGCGGCGCCGTTTGCGGCAGAATGGTCTGCCTCATCATTGCTTTTCGGGAAGTGCATGCGCATCGGAATCGACTTCGGCACGAGCTATTCGGCCGCCGGTGCTGTGATCGATGGCGAGTTGCAGTTGATCCGGTTTGGCGACGACCTGCAGTTCCGTACCACTGTTTACTTCCCGCAGCGGCTGCCGGACCTGTCCGACTTCGTACTCACCGACGACATGCACGACGAGACCCGGAGGCTGATGGGAGAGCTCCGGCGCGATCAGGCCATGCTGCATGCGGACCTTCGTGCACGCCGCGAGCAGGCGATGCAGCGCTCCGAACCGCAGCGGTCGCGCGAGTTGGGCATGATTCCCTCGCCGCGCGTTCGAAGCGAGCCGGAACTGGAGCGCGACGCGCGCGCGCTCGTGCGTCGGCGCTGGGCGGCCCAGGAGATGCGCAAGGCCATGCTTGAGCGCGTGGACCTGCAGCACGCGCTTTATGGCGAAGAGGCGGTCGATGCCTTCATCGAGGAGAGCACGGGCCAGTTGGTGGTCTCTCCGAAGTCCATGCTGGGCTACCGGCTGGAGGCGCATGCGCGCGACACACTGTTGGGTATCGCCACACAGCTGCTGCGGCACATCCGGCTCACGGCGAGCGCGCAGCTCGGCCACGACGTCAAGGCAGCCCTCCTGGGTCGCCCGGTGCAATTCCGAAGCTCGATGAAAGAAGCAGGCGGCGTACAGGCGCTCGAAATACTGACCGACGCGGCGTATGCCGCAGGCTTCGACGATGTGGCGTTCCTCGAAGAACCGGCAGCGGCTGCGTACGGGTATCACCAACGCAACGCACGCCCCCGCAGGACGCTGATCCTCGACATCGGCGGAGGAACGACGGACATCGCCCTTGCCGATGTCGGCGGTGCGGAAAACGCACCGGTCGTGCATGGCTCATGGGGCGAGCCGGTGGGCGGGACCGACGTGGACATCGAGCTGAGCATGCGCGCGGTCATGCCACTGTTCGGCAAAAACATCACCAACACGCCGGTGCACCGCTTCTACGAAGCATCCGCCGTGCAGGACCTGCAGCGTCAGGCACGGTTCCGCGAGGCCTCGTTCGCGCATGTCGAAGCGCCCTATGGCCAGCGCCTGGAAAGCCTGAGGGCGCCGGGCCAAACCGTTCGCCTGAATCGTGCCGTTGAGCGCGCCAAGATCCAGTTGAGCCAAGCCGAATGCGTAACGCTGGAGCTCGATTTCATCGAGACAGGCCTGGTCGGGACACTCGACACCGCACGCCTCGACGATGCCGCGTCACCGTTCCTCCGTCATGTGCGCACGCTCATGGAGAGCGCCATGGCCGAACTGACGCAGCCGCCGGAGACGGTCTATCTCACCGGCGGCATGTCGCGCTCGCCCTATGTGCCGCAGCTCGTGAGGGAGATGTTCCCGGATGCGGAGCTGGTCATGGGCAACGCATCGCTGGGTGTGGTGACGGGATTGGCGCACGCGGCTGCGCTTTAACAGGTTGCTGAAAAACTGCCCACCATTGCAACGCATCCGTCGCCGCGAACAATCATCGAAGCAAAACCTTACGCGAGCAAAAAAGATTGCCGGCATCGTTCAAGTGTCACGCTCCGACATCCTGACGGGTGTCAGCCGCTATCGACAACATTCAGAACTTCTGAGTGATTTCGCAATTTTCCGTTTATGACCAAGAACTCGATCTGCCGCTCTATGCGCTCCCGGAGCTGCTGTCTGGTAGCCTGAAAACCCAGCATCCGCGAAACGGCGGTTGTCACCTCATCTATGTGAACGCCATACGCATCGCGTACCAATCCGACGATAGCCTCTCGGATCTCCTGGGGCGGAAGCAGCTCGGGTTTCTTGAGTGTGCGTGACTCCGCCATGGATCGATCGCGTACGACGACAGCGCGATCCTTCAAGTTATAGCAATCCCCTTCGACTGCGAACTGCCCTTTACGGGATGCATGTGACAATGCTTCTTTGACTGCCGCCTGGATTCGGGAACCAGCGCGACCGAGGCCCCACAGATCCCGCACCCGCGCTACGATCTCTTCTTCGTGGATAGGGCCTTCAATCTCGATGATCTTCTCAACCGTATAGGACATGCTGCCGACCGGAACCTCGTGAGGCTGCAGGTTGGCATTTCCGGGTACAAAGCTAGCCTGCTTGTACGCTTGGCTTGGAGACACCGAATCGGCATTGGCGAACAACGGAATTTCTTCGCGCTGAATCCCCCCCATTGGTGGCGACTGCACTGGGACTGTAGAAGCCACAAGGTCTCCCGTCGAGGCGCGCGTCAGAGGCGGCTTGGCTGCTTTAATCGCATTAAGAAGGCGGTCAGTTTCGTTCTTTTCCCGCTGGAACCAGTCTGTGCTCCAGATGCGATGGATGGTCCAACCGTGGGCTTCCAGAATCTCCTGCCGGAGTCGATCGCGGTCGCGTGCCGACGGCGCGGAATGATAGGAGGCACCGTCGCATTCTAGCCCAAGCAGATAGCGACCCGGCCTTTCCGGGTCGATGACTGCAAGATCGATGAAAAATCCTGCCACGCCCACCTGGTTGTCTACCTGGAAGCCATGCTTCACAAGAGCATCTTGCACGGACTCCTCGAACGGAGAGTCTGCGCCGCGCCCGGTCATGCGCGGAACGCCCAGGTCACCAACATCGGCGTACTTCAGGAAGGTTTTGAGGGCAATGACGCCAAGCTTAGTCCGCTCATCGACCCGAATGTCGTCAGCCGTAATGCTTGAGAATACTTCGCAGCGCATGCGCGCGCGCGTGATCAGGACGTTCAAACGGCGGTGGCCGCCATCGGCGTTGAGTGGGCCGAAGTTTTGGTACATCTTGTCGTCGTTCCTGGCACGCCCGTACCCAATGGAGATCAGGATGACGTCACGCTCATCGCCTTGAATGTTCTCTAGGTTCTTAACAAAGAATGGTTCGTGCTGGTGGCGGCCGATGAAATGCTCAAGTTCCGGATGTTGGCGACGCGCAAGCTCCAGTTCGTCCGAGATCGCCTGCCGTTGCCGAACGGACATGGCGCCCACGCCCAATGTCAGCTCCGGTTGGCTCCTCGCGTGATCGACTACAGCTTGGGCGATGGCCACAGCTTCGACATGATTCTTGTACGAGTTACCCCGGTCGAAGCGACCGTCGGACAGGTGATGGAAACGCAAACCGGTATGGATCCGCTCCCGATCCGGGCTGGGGACGATGAACAGGTTGCCCTCATAGAACTCCTTGTTGGAAACAGCGATTAGCGACTCGTGGCGACTACGGTAGTGCCACTGGAGCATCCTCTGCGGCAACCCCTTGGCCGTGCACAGCGACAGCACGCTCTCAAGGTCCTTGGCTTGGGCGCCTTCCTCCTCCTCTTCGAGCTCGTCCCCTCCCACGACTCGGGCGAAGAACGATGTCGGCGGCAGTTGCTTTTCGTCACCCACGACCACAATCTGCTTGCAGCGGGCAATCGCACCGAGCGCGTCGATAGGCTCCACCTGACTGGCTTCGTCAATCACGAGGAGGTCGAATTCGATTGCACCCGGCTCTAGGAACTGAGCCACGGACAAAGGGCTCATCATGAAAACCGGTTTGATCGCCTGGATTGGTGAACTACAGACCCTGAACAACTTGCGAAGCGCCATATGTCCGCGCTTGCGCGCAATCTCACTCTTGAGGATACCCAGCGTTCCGACGGCCCCGACGCTTGCCTTAGGCATACCTTCGAAATGCACCCGGGCAACCTCTACCTGCGCGATAGACAAGCGCTTCCGGTCCCATTCCTTGAATTGCTGGACGAGTTCCTCGTGCCGGCGCCCGTCGAACTTGGGTAAATCCGGATACGCCTTCGAGGCCTCCGTCAGCATCTCAAGATGAAATGCCACCCAGAACTGATCAACGGCGATAGCTTGCGCCTCGGAGGATGTCGAGATGGCATCCATGACGGCGACGAGGCCTTGATCAAGTGCATTTCTGGAGACCTCGGCATAGGCAAGCCAATCTAGAAGGCCATCTACATCGTTGGGCCAGCCTGACGTTCTTTCGGCAAGCAGCCCAAGATTCGCCCGATCCAGGTCAACGCCATCCAAAGCGAACTTAGTATCTAGGCGGAGTGACTCTACAACCTTCGCAAACTCGGCACGGCAAGCAAAAAACGCGCTGCGGGCATCTACAACCAGTTTTGACAGTGCCGGCCTGTCTTCGACGCCAGCAGCAATCGTTCGCAAATCCACACCAGGAAGCGCCGAAGTTTGCTTTGCGACCCAGGCGAGAATCGAGTCCGCAAGATCCCAGTTGGTATCCGCCCCACGCCATACCGCGCCAAACCCGGATTTCGCCGTGGCTGATGCCTCGTGAACGACGCTCTGCGCCTTATGGCCAGCGATCAAGTCATCTAGAAGGGAGATGCGGGCTTGGTGGTCCTTTGGCAGTGTGGGCGCCACGCTTTGCAATTGGTTAATCGCTTCTCGATACGGCCCATTGAGCCAACGGAACAGGCTGCGTCCACGGCCGGCAATGGCCATGCGCTGGGCTGTCCAATCTATACCCCAGGCCACCTCGGCGACTTGCGTCGCCCGACGGCCCCGGACATGGCCGAGCATGCGCCCATTGCGTATAGCCTCACCCAGCGAGTCAATGCCTGCCGACCAGACTCCGGACGCGATCGTAGTGCGATCGAAGGCCGGCGCACTTGCAAGAGATTCACCGATTGCCGCGTACTGGTCGATTTCGAATAGCGTGGACGGCGCTGGCATTCCCAAAACGTCTGCGAGGATAAGTCCGCATTCCTGCGCTTTCATCAGAGTAGCTGACACCGCCTGCGTTCCCTTGGCAAAATCCTCCGCCTGCGGGCGCATCACAGGAGGATGCGTCACGCCACGCCAGATATTGCTTGCCGGGTTCCCTATCTGGGGCAGGTATTCGCATAACTCGCGAATCGTGTTGGCACGCTGACTGACCTCGGCCTTCGTCCAACTGACGGCGCCGGGAAGCTGGTATGGCGGCCGTCCCGTTCGCTGAAGACGCTTGGTCAACGCGCCGACAATCTGGAAGGGCGATAACTGCGCCGCGCCGACCGGCTCATGCATCTTCCGAGCATGGTCGTTGAGTCGGGTTCGAAGCTGGTCAAGCCGTTCAACACCACCTTCGACATCAATGCTGGCGGGACGAGTTAGCGTCAATGTCCGCCCCAGCTCCTCCAGCACGGCTTTCTTGTTGGCCTTATTGCTATGGAGTTCAAGGCAGAGGGCTCCCAGTCCGACGTTCTCCAGCCTTCGCTTGACGACATCAAGTGCCGCCATCTTCTCGGCAACGAACAGTACCTTTTTGCCGTCATTCACTGCGGTGGCGATGAGATTTGCAATAGTCTGCGATTTGCCGGTACCCGGCGGTCCCTGGATGACCAGATTCTGGCCTCGCCGTGCCGCCTCAACAGCCAACGCCTGGGAACTATCGCAATCCATGATGTGCTTCAGCTCGGCAACGGGAATGACCTTGTCGAGATAGCTTGAACCGCCTTGAGCCAAGCCAACATCGATCTCTGCAAAACCTTCGCCTAGAAGGCCAGAAACAAGGGCGTTACCGTCAATGGCCTTACCGTCTGGCCATTTCGCCGGATCCAGGTCCAAGAACATGAGCAGCTTTGCAAACGAGAAAAAGCCGAGCTGGATCGCATCCTCGATGACGGCCCATCCGCCCTGCGACGCGACTGCATCGCGAACAGATGCGAAGTAGCCGTCGAGATCGAGATTTTCGACATCGGGAAATTCGGGCAGCTTGATACCAAACTCGGCCCGGAGCTTCTCCCTGAGGGAGAGGTTCTCCTGTGGATCTTCCTCGTTCCACTTGAGGATAAATCTGTCTCGTGCGCTCTTGCGCTCGAGTGAGACGGGTACCAACAACAACGGTGCTGTCCGGAACTCTTCCGATCCTGCACGTTCTCGAAAGCACAATTGACCGAGCGCAAGATAGAGCACGTTGACGCCCTGTTCCTCAAGCATCGTCCTGGCTTCGTAGTAGATCTCCAGCAGGCGCTTCTGTAGGCGCTCGGACTTGAGCTTAGTCTGCAGCTTGGAATCTGTATGTCGACTCGCAAGCCCGTTAGCGTCCAGCTCCTGATCCTCGGGCTGGGTAAGGACAATGCCCCCTTCATCTAAAATGGCTTCGTCGCCCGGTAGTTGCTCCTCGTCGGAGCCACCTTTCAACGGCGCGAAGCTAAGCTCTTTCTTTTCCAGCAACATCCCCAGTATCTGCGGGCTCAATTCGTCGTGAACCGTTATGGAGCGGCTGGAGGGCTTCTTTGGGAGGCTGAGCAGACGGTTCCGATAGGTCAGGTCGAGCAGCACCTTCCGTTGCAATTGAAGTGCGTCTTTGACGGACATGCGCAATAGTCTCCTTAAACCGTACTTTAGTTACTGCCCCAAGCACGAAACCAGTATAGGTAAAGTTAGGAAGGCAGGGATGGACGCAGACCGGCCCCTCTCGTGCCGCCCTAGACTCGATGAAATTTTGCGGTGTCCAGACAAGTCCGCTTCGGGTCTTTTATGTTGAACAAATCGGTTGCTAAAGTTGCCTTACTTGAAATCGCTCGCGAGAGTTCAATTCTGGTCCTTTACAGCCAGGATTCCCCCCAGAATCGAACTTCTTTTTACACCTTCCACAAAATGCTCGGGGTTTTTCGACAGCATCAGGTCAAAAGCTGCCCCACCAAAACCACATCATTCATCAACGCAACACGTCACTGCTCCTGTCATATCTGACAGCCTATCTCCAGCACCACCTCACTAGCAGACCCCTCCTAAGGCTTCGCCCTCGTTCGGGATGACATGTTTTTTGTGCGGGCGGCGGCGCCAAAAACACAAAAGCGCCCAAAAGGGCGCTTCCATGACAACACCGGTGCAAGGGTGGGCATCGCTGCGCTCACCCCACCCTACCTAATCACCGCGTTGCTTACTTCGCAGCAATCACCTTCACCATCTCAAGGCACTTGGTGGAATAGCCCCACTCGTTGTCATACCACGAGACGAGTTTGACGAAGGTGCTGTCGAGGGCGATGCCGGCGTCGGCGTCGAAGATCGAGGTGCGGGTGTCGCCGACGAAGTCGGTGGCGACGACCTTGTCTTCGGTGTAGCCCAGCACGCCTTTCAGTGCGCCTTCGGACTGCGCTTTCATCTCGGCGCAGATCTCGGCATAGGTGGCGGGGTTTTCGAGTTCAATGGTCAGGTCGACCACGGAGACGTCGGAAGTCGGGACGCGGAACGCCATGCCGGTGAGCTTGCCTTTGAGTTCCGGCAGCACCACGCCGACGGCTTTGGCCGCGCCGGTGCTGGAGGGAATGATGTTTTCGAGAATGCCGCGACCGCCGCGCCAGTCCTTGTTGCTGGGGCCGTCGACGGTTTTCTGCGTGGCGGTGGCGGCGTGCACGGTGGTCATCAGGCCGCGCTTGATGCCCCACTTGTCGTTGATGACCTTGGCGACTGGCGCGAGGCAGTTGGTGGTGCACGAGGCGTTGGAGACGATGGTTTCGCCGGCGTACTTCTGGTGGTTCACGCCGTAGACGAACATCGGCGTGTCGTCTTTCGAGGGCGCGGACAGGATGACTTTCTTCGCGCCTGCGGCGAGGTGCTTCTCGGCGCTGGCCTTGTCGAGGAACAGGCCGGTGGATTCGATGACGATATCGGCGCCCACTTCATCCCACTTCAGATTGGCCGGGTCGCGTTCCTGGGTGAGGCGGATGCGCGTGCCGTTGACGATCAGCGTGTTGCCGTCGACCGACACGTCGCCCTTGAAGCGGCCGTGGACCGAGTCGTAGCGGAGCATGTAGGCCAGATAGTCGGGTTCGAGCAGATCGTTGATGCCGACGATCTCGATCTCTCCGCCGAAATTCTGCACGGCGGAACGCAGGACATTGCGGCCGATGCGGCCGAAACCATTGATGCCAACCTTGATCGCCATGGGCGGAACGCTCCTGAAGGGGGTGAGGACGGGGGTAGCCCGGCATTTTAACGGATCGTCCCTGCGGACGCCGCAGCAGGCGCCCGGCCCCCTGCGGTGTGACGGCGGGCAAATATCCGGGGATCGAAGGCCTCTCGCCGACCCCGTTCACTGGTCATTTGTTAAAAAATTGATCATTCTCAAGCCGCGCCCGGAAAGGCGCCCGATACTGCCGGCCAATCCGGTACATCAGACATCTACTGCCCAGGAGGCAATCCCATGATTCACCGTTTCGCTCCGATCGCCCTCGCCCTCGTTCTCGGCGGTGTCGCCGCTCCCGCTTTCGCCCAACAGGCCGGCGAGTGGACCTTCGGCATCGGCGCCCATCAGGTCAACCCGAAATCCGACAACGGCAGCCTCGTCAACGGTACGCTCGACGTGGAAGTCGGCAGCAGCATCCGTCCGACCATCACCGCCGAATACTTCGTCCGCGACAACCTCGGTATCGAAGTGCTCGCCGCGCTGCCGTTCCAGCATGACGTCGACATCGCCGGTCTGGGCAAGGTCGGTTCGACCAAGCACCTGCCGCCGACCGTGTCGGTGCAGTACCACTTCGGTGATGGCAAGCTGAAGCCGTTCGTCGGCCTCGGCGTCAACTACACCCGCTTCTTCAGCACCGGCACCAGCGGCGCGCTGGCCGGCAGCGACTTGGAACTCGACGACTCCTTCGGTCTGGCTGTGCATGCCGGCATCGATTTCGCAGTCAGCGAGAAAGGTTCGATCCGTGTCGACGCTCGTTGGATGGACATCGACACCGATGCCAAGCTCGACGGCGCCGACATCGGCACCGTGAACATCGACCCGCTGGTCTACGGCGCGGCGTACGTCTTCAAGTTCTGATCGCAATACCCCTGCGTCCCGGTCGAAGCCGGGGCGACAGGATCGCAACAGGCAACTGCAGAAACGGATCGTGTCGGTTACTCTCCACCGCATGATCCGTTTCTTTTTTTTTGGCGGCGCATCGCGCCGCACGCACGTATCGCAGCCACGGCCCGGGGCGGTCGTCGTCGTTGCCCTGCTGTCGGCCCTCTTGCCCGCAGCGGCGCATGCCTGGGGACCGAAAGGCCATCGTCTGGTGGCCGGGCTGGCCAGCGGCGAACTCAGCCCGCAGGCCCGCACCGAAGTCGCACGACTGCTGCGCGGCGAAGCCGAACCCACACTGGCCGGCGTCGCCAACTGGGCCGATGATCTGCGCGAGCACGATCCGGATCTGGGCAAACGTTCCGCGCGCTGGCATTACGTCAATCTGGCCGAAGACGACTGCCGCTATCACCGATCGGCGGACTGTCCCGATGGCGATTGTCTGGTCGAGGCGATCGACCGTCAGCGCGATCTGCTCGCCGACCGTCGACAGCCCGCCGCGGTACGCGCGCAGGCGCTGAAATTCCTCGTGCATTTCGTCGGCGACGCACACCAGCCGCTGCACGCCGGTTATGCCCGCGACCGCGGCGGCAACACGATCCAGATCCAGCTCGACGGCAAGGGCAGCAATCTGCATTGGCTCTGGGATGGTGAAGTCATCGCATCCGCAGGAATGAACGAACGCCGCTATCTGCGCCATCTGCAGCGCATGCCGCTGCCTGCACAGGCGCGCACCGGTATCGACGACCCCGCAGCCTGGACCGAGGCATCATGCAGGATCGTGCTGCGCGACGGTTTCTATCCGTCGAAGCCGAAGATCGAACCGGCGTATTTCTCGCGATGGCGTCCCACTGCGGACGAACAGCTGCGGATCGCGGGGCATCGCCTCGCCGCGTTGCTCAACGATGCATTCAAGACCGGGGCCGGCAAACCTTGAGCGGCGACACAGTCCTGCTCGCGGCGCTGTTCCTGCTGGTCGCAACGCTCTATTCGTCGGTCGGCCACGCCGGCGCCAGCGGTTATCTGGCCGCGATGGCGCTGGTCGGTCTGGCGCCGGAACAGATGCGCCCCACCGCGCTCACGCTGAATCTGCTGGTCGGCGGTATCGGCCTGTTCCGTTTCTGGCGCGGCGGTTTCGTACGCTGGCGCAACATCCTGCCGTTCGTGCTCGCCTCGGCCCCGGCCGCGTACTTCGCGGCGCAGATCAAACTACCGAAAGACAGCTATTCGATGCTGCTGGCGGGCGTGCTGCTGGTCGCGGCTGTCGGCGTGTTCCGTTCGGCCGCACGCGCCGAAGCGGAAGATCTTGAATCCAGCGGTCGACAGGTGCCCTGGATCGTCGGCCTGCTTGTCGGCGGCATCATCGGCACGCTGTCCGGGCTCACCGGCACCGGCGGCGCGATCTTCCTCACCCCGCTGCTGCTGTTCGCGCATTGGATGCCGACCCGCGAGGCCAGCGGCACCTCGGTGGCCTTCGTGTGGATCAATTCGCTGACCGCATTGGCCGGCCTGCTGCAATCGGAACAGACGCTGCCGGCGATGCTGCCGCTGTGGCTGGGCGCGGTGGCGGTGGGCGCGCTGATCGGTACGCAGCTCGGGCTGAAGTGGTTGCCGGTGCGCAATCTGCGCTACGCACTCGGCGTGGTGTTGTTGATCGCGGTGGGGAAGCTGATGATTTGACTCGTCGATTCGTCGATGCACGATCAGCAACGATCGGCCGGGTCAGCATCCGGCGCCATGAAAGATTGCAGCGAGGGGATGGACACGAGACGCGTCACTTTCGGCGTCGGTCCGGATGTCATCGATGGATCGAACCGGATCGCAACAGAATTGGACGGCGGTACAGGTTCGCCCATCGGTGTCATCACCAACACGAATTCGACCTGACGGACCACGCCATCGTCGGATTCGCTGCCGAACACCATCTTCGCCGGCTTTCCCGCTTCAGCGATCAAACGGGGATTGCCCAGCATCGCGCCATCACGGATCAGCGTCGCATTCACCACATAGCCGTTTTCGTCATGCGGTTCGATCGTGACATTCGCGTCCAGTCTGCTTCCACCGACTTCGTACACGACAACGAACGACTTGCCGTATGCGTCTTCGATCGCGAAGGTCTTGGTTTCGCCGTTGTCGAGACGCAACTTGATGTCCGCATGGAAATCGGCGCGGGCTTTGCCATTGGCGCCAACGCCGGCGGGCGCGGGTCGATTCGCCTTGCGTGGCATCACCGTCAGCCGGTGCACGCCGTCGCCGAGACTCCGCTCGAACGATGGCGTGAGGTCGATGCGCGCGGGCATGCTCATCCGGCCTTCATCCCATTGGCTGCGATCGAGCACCCATGTCCCTTTCGAGAAATAGTAGAAGTCGGCGGTCACTTTCGACACATCGCCGACCGGAGGTTCGGCGGTCACGACGACCCGAACGCCACTCGGCACCTCGATCACCGCTTCGCGCCCGAACGGTACCCACACGCTCGGGCTGGCGATGACCCGGCCATGCCGCTCGACGACACTGTCGAAACGAACGCCCGGCGCGGCTTCGCCTGCAGTGTCGATATCGCCCGCAACGCTGGATGATGCCGGACGGACGGGTTTCGCCGACCATGCCGCAAAACCGGCGCCGAGCGTCAATAACGCGACCGCGACGACGCCGACCCGCCGCGCCCATGTGCGCGGAGTGGGAAGTTTCAGTTGCATGATTCGTTCCTTCAGAGGATGGGTGAGCCCCCAGTGGCAGCCCAGCGGCGCCTGCCGGTCGGCCATGAGGGTCTTGAGCATCGCTTCGCCATACGCGCGTCGTGAATCGGGATGCGCCGCGACCACCGCCTGATCGCAGGCGAGTTCCTGGTCGTGGCGGAAACGTGCCGCCGCCACATGCACGAGCGGGTTGAACCAGAAGACGCAGCGGACGATCGCAGCCGCCAGATTGGCGAGATGATCGCCGCGACGCCGATGCAGCCGTTCGTGCGCGAGCATCAACGATCGCTCGTCGTCGTTGTAGCGCTGATCGAAATCGCTGGGCAGCACGATCCGCGTGCGCACCACACCGAGAAGCGCAGGCAAACCATGCCGCGCTTGCGCTTGCCAGAGGTCATCGCGCAGCGGCTGCAATTCGCCGAGCGTCATTTCGAAGCGACGCTGTTGACGCCAGAGCCTCCACGCCATCCACATCGCGCCGAGGAGCCAAACAGCGAGCCACACGATCGAATGGCCTGCGGCGGCAGCGGCGGGCACGGTCGAGATCGGTTGCGCGATGGCCTGCAGCGGCAACGCCTGCGCCAGCGACCCGGTCGCCTCGTACTCGATCACACGCGCCGGCAGCAGGCTGGCGATCCACGTGGCCGGCAGCAGCCACCACGCCGCATACGCGACGCCAGCGCCGAAACGACGGCGCAGAAGCTGCGGCAGAACCAGCAGCACAAGCGTCACGACCGCGACGGCGAGCGTCGCGGCCCACAGCATCTGCAGCCATTCAGTCGTTGCGCCCATGACCCGCCTCCTCATCCAGGGAATCGACCAGCCGCCGCAATTCGGCGACATCGTCCGCACTCAATTTGCGGTGCTGGCTGAAGTGCGCGACCAGCGGCGCGACGCGGCCGTCGAACAGCCGCGCGAGCATGTTCTCGCTTTCGCCCATCACCCAGTCCTCGCGCCGCAGACGCGGGCTGTACAGATAACGGCGACCGTCCTTCTGCGCCTCGATCGCGCCCTTGTTGAGCAGGCGGTTGAGCAGGGTCTTGACCGTCGCTTCCTGCCACTGCTGGCGCTCGCCCAGCGCCGCGAGCACCTCTTCCGAGGTCCGCGGACTGCGCTGCCACAGGACTTCCATCACCACCGACTCGGCTTCACTGATCTGCATGTCGTTTACATCCGTAATTGAATTTAGATTACATCTGTAATCCTTCGTGTCAACCCCCTGCCGGCGGCACGGCTTTACTACCCTCCCATGGCTCATCCCAATGGGTCGCCGATCATTTTTTGATCCAGGACGAAGCGATCCGCCCCGATCTCCGCGATGATGTCGGCATGACCAGCCCGCACGCACCCCAGCCCCATCGCCTCGACCACCTCGACGACGCGGTCGAAACCCTCCTCGCCAGCATCGACGGGCCGCTGCACGTGGCCGCGCCGCTGGGCATCGGCAAGCCGCACCGGTTGCTCAATGCGCTGTACGCACGGGTGGAGAAAGACCCCTCGCGCGCAGTGCATCTGTACACCGCGCTGTCGCTGGATCCGCCGGTTCCGTCGAGCGATCTGCAGCACCGGTTTCTGGCGCCGTTCGTGACCCGCCATTTCGGCGACGACTTCCCGCGTCTCGCCTACGTGCAGGCGCAGAAGCGCGACGCGCTGCCGGCGCATATCGAGATCGAAGAGTTCTACATGCAGTCCGGCGCGCTGCTGCGCTCGCGCCAGGCGCAGTCGCGCTACGCCAGCCTCAACTACACGCATGTCGCGCGCGCCATCGCCGAACGCGGGGTCAATTGCCTGGTGCAGAAAGTCGCTGCGAACGCCGATGGCTCGCGGCTGTCGCTGTCGTCGAACACCGATCTGACCTTCGATGCGATCGACGCGATCCTCGCGCGCGGCCTGCCGCGACCGCTGATGGTGGCCGAAGTCGATCCGGAATTGCCGTGGCTGGACAACGGCGCGGCGGTCGATGCCGATTTCTTCGACATCGTGCTGACCCCGCCGGGGCCGTATCCGAAACTGTTCGCGCTGCCGCGACAGCCGGTGGCCGACGCCGAATACGCGATCGGGTTCTACGCCAGCACCCTGGTGCGCGACGGCGGCACGCTGCAGATCGGCATCGGCGCATTGGCCGACGCGCTGTGTCACGCGCTGGTGCTGCGCCATACCGACAACGCCGCGTATCGACGCGTGCTGCAGGCGCTGGATCCGGAGATCGAGCGGCATCCGGCGGTGATCGCCAGCGGCGGTCTGGATCCGTTCGAGCATGGCCTGTACGGCTGCAGCGAAATGATCAACGAAGGCTTTCGCAAGCTGGTGCAGAGCGGCGTGCTGCGACGCAAGGTGGTCGACGACGAACCGCTGATGCGGCGCATCAACGACGGCAGCGCCAGCGACGCCGATCGCGAGCGCATCGAACGCGAGGGCGAGTTCCTGCACGGCGCGTTCTATCTGGGATCGCACGAGTTCTACGACTGGCTGCGCGGACTGGACGAAGCCGGACAGCGCGCCATCGGCATGCGCCGGGTCAGTGAAGTGAACGAGCTCTACGGCGGACGCGAAACCCTGGAACGCGTGCAGCGACACGATGCGCGATTCTTCAACACCTGCATGATGGCGACCGCGCTGGGCGCGGCAGTGTCGGATGGTCTTGCCGACGGCCGCGTGGTTTCGGGCGTGGGCGGGCAGTACAACTTCGTCGCGATGGCGCATGCGCTGCCCGAAGCGCGATCGGTGCTGATGCTGCGCGCGACCCGCGAGGAGCCGGGCTGCCCCGCGATCTCCAGCATCGTCTGGAATTACGGACACAGCACCATTCCGCGCCATCTGCGCGATGTCTACGTCAGCGAATACGGCATCGCCGATGTTCACGGCGCCTGCGACGAGGACTGCGTGCAGACGATGGCGGCGATCACCGACAGCCGCTTCCAGCACACACTGCTGAGCACCGCCAATCACAACGGCAAGCTCTACGATCAACTGGTGAGGTTCAGACTGTCCGATCGCAATACACCCGAGCGCCTGCAGTCCGCGCTGGCGCCGCTGCGTCGTGACGGCATCCTGCCCGACTACCCGCTGGGCAGCGATTTCACACCGGTCGAACAGCGCCTGGTGAAAGCCTTGACCTGGCTGAAAACGAATACCGCCACCCATGCGACGCAGATCAAGACCATGTTGCGCGCGCTGTTGGGAGCACAGGCCTCATCCCCGGAAGATCTCGAAGCCGTGGCTCGGATGGGTTACGCAAACCCGTCGGGGCTGGGTGAGCGGCTGTATGCGAAGGTGGTGGCGCTGGCGTTGCGGGAAACCACGCTGCCGTAGCCCGCGCCCGATTACTCATAAGTCAGAGATACAGGTGACGCTTGGACTACCGACCATTCTGAAATTCGGTACGATCAAGGTCACTACTGTTCCCTTAAGCACCGACTTATGAACAGCAAGCCCCGCAACTGAATGCGGGGCTTGCAAGGACTCCACTCAGCGCGCCAAAGCTCGCACCCCGTACATCGACTTCCGAGTCGCTACCGGACATGCTCAAGCAAGCCGCTTTCACGCACCTTTCAGTCCTGGCAGATCGGCAATACGAAACACGCCTCTGTCTTTGCCGCGTGCTGCACCGTAAAGCACACGCCATCGAAACTCAGGCGATAGTGCTTGCCCTTGGCACCGCGTGTGTACAGCGCAACCTCGCGTGTCACACAGTTCTGGCGCCCGGGGGCGCAAGGGCCAATATCACCGAAGCAGATCGCACCGCCGGGGATGAACTGGATCGACGGGCTGCCGTCAGGCAACGTGGGCACAGGCGTGCCGTCCATCTCGGTGACGACGATCTGGCCGATGCTGAAATTGGCATAGCTCAGGTTGGAAAAGCGATTGCATACCGTGATGCAGAGCACTTCCACGTCATCGCTTTCGAGGCAATCGCATGCACTATCGCCCCAACGCACCAATATCTCGGGCGCCAGACCGCACGCTTCGAACTTGCGGCAAGGGTCCTCGTCTTCGCGCGTGTCGGCCTGCGCATGGGCATCCTCGTGCTTCGGGCTGGCCGCCGATCCACTGGCTCCCTTACCACCGCACCCACAGTCACCATGGCCGGCGCCGGCCGATGCCGACTGGCCACCACAACCGCACCCGCCAGCGACCCACGAGCCATCGGGGCAGCGGCAGTCGTAGCTTTGAAGCGTGTTCTTCTTGGCGGCGCACTTTTTCTTCAGTTTCGCGTCGTACTCGGCCCTGATCTCGTCGCAACTACGACAGGCCATGCGGTAGTCGTTGTTCGTCCCAAGGATCATGCCGTCCGGCGCGCGACCGATGTGCTGAGTGCCGAGATTGGTGGTGCCACTGGAGGTCGTAATCGAAAAATGCCCACTCGCCGTGAAATCGAAACCACCCAGCGATGCATTGATGCCCGGGATTGCAGCCGGATCGACCGCGAAGCAATAGCGGTTGCCGGTGGTCAACGGCCCACTCGTCAGCGTGTGGATCACCGACCCGCCCTGCAGGATGTCGAGTTTGATCTCCACGACGCCCGTCGCGGTGATCGGGCCGCCGGTCGTGGGGGACGTGACGGTAGCGTGCGGCAATTCGTAGTCGAAACAGATCGAGCCCTTGCCGCAATGTTTGCTGTCCCTGCAGTCGTACGAGATCGACCCCGTGGGCGAACCCTTGCAACTGCCGCAGAAGTTGTCGATGTAGGCGTAGGCCCAACGTCCTATGCTGCAGTCCGAGACAATGAATTCAACCGTCACGGCTTCCCCGACCTTGGTTGACAGATCGATTTGTGCACAAGTCCAATCCTTGTAGACGATGTCACCATCATTGGTGGCGCCACCCAGGTCCGCCCATGTCGGATTGCTGGCGTCGTAGGTCAAGCGATTGGTACCGCTCTCGAATGCAAAGGCACCTGGGACCTGATTGCCGGTTGAATCCGTCACACGCACGACAAATGAAGCTGCAGCATGTGGACACTCCATCACCACCGCATACCAGAAGGTGATGTAGGCATTCGCGGGACTGACGATGAATGTCTTGGACAACACAGAGCAGGTATTGCCACCGACACCCACCTGGTTGCCGATTCGAACTGCACCCGCTGACCCTGGCGCCGTCGTTGAAATCGGCACGTTTGGATCGGTACCCACCCCTACCCAGGTGTGGTGAGCGTTGGCCGAAGTGATAGGCCCCGGAACGAGGCCGCTGGTGAAAGCAGCAAAGGGAAAGGCCGCGCTGAGCGCGCTGACCACGTTGGCTGCGCCAAACGGTTGTCCAGCGAGAGCACCGGAGGCGCCTTGCCACTCGGCCAGACTCAACTCGAACTCGAAGTCACCGTTGCCACAGGCCGTCATGCTGCCCAACGCGGGCTTGTAGGCCGTCTCAGGGTTGCTCAGTACTGCCTGCCGTCGCGTGAATTCCGTTTGTGCCGTCTTGAGGAATTGCGAGAAGTCCTTCTTCGACGGGCAATTGATGGCGTCGAACTGCATCCTTGCCTTTTGTTCGAAGTCTGCGGGCAACTCAGTCGCGCCCGTCTTGATTTCTTTGGCCATTTTCATTTCCTTTTTTGTTCGATGATCGAATGGCATGACGCGCGCGAGGCGCAAACCCATCGCTGCCGTCGTTGTGCTTTCTGCATGGCCTCACCGCGCTGTAACGACGGCGCGATGAGGCGGAATCACCCGAAAAAAACCGCGCTAGGAAGCTGGACAAACCATCAAGGCTTGATGCACTCCGGGCCACGCATGCATGGCGTCGCGCTGTGCCATCAGTTTTTTTCCGGTTTGACCGCATCTTTCGTGCACTTCCCTTCCACCACGGCATTCATGAACATGCCGGTGGGGCCGCTGATGTTGGTGACGTCCACGTTCAGCGTGTACAGGCCCGGAGCGACCGTGACCGGCCACGCCGCGAAGTTGACGAGCTTGTTGCTGGGCGTGAAGCAGTAGCCGCCCGCCACCGTGCACTGCACCGGGCCGCCGCCGCTGGGGCCGGTCAACCAGACCTTGATGTAGTTGTCGGCTGCGGCGGAGATGCCCTTGAACACGATGGTCTGCGGGATGGTGCATTTCTCGACCTTGAACTGCAGGGTGTAGTGATAGGTCGTGTTGTTTCCGCCGTTCGCGGCGGCGTTGATCGACACCCACTTGGCGGGAGCGGCGGGCGCCCATGCCGCATTCGGCGCCGTCACCGCGACCGCAGGCTGTCCATTCACCAGCCACGGGTTGCCGGGGGTGGTGCTCAGGTCGAGAGTGTTCTGCTTGCCGAGGCACTGGCAGCAGCCCAGCGTCGGGATCCGCTGGTCCTGCGAAGGCGGCACGGCGATGGCGCGGGGTGGGGCCTGCATCGCTTCCTGCGCCTGCGGGGCAGCAGTCGCGGCAAACGCCACGACGAAACCAAACAATGCGGCGAATGCGGCACGGCGAGCCGAGGTGACGGGAACGATAGATACGAAAGACGAGGACAAGATGGTCATGGCGCTTCTCCTAAGGGTCTGCGGCGCAGCGAATGGGATGAAGAGGCTGTCAGGGCGACCGGGTCGCCCTGACACTTGCTTACTCGTCGGCGGCTTCAATGATCATGCGCATGGCAGCATCGTAGTGATCCGCCTGGTACGATTCCCGCACCTCGCGCACTTCCCCCAGAATCTGCTCGGAAAGCGCCAACGATTCCTTCGGGGTGCTGGCCTTGATGCGAATGTAGTAATCCTGGTTGTGGTCGTAGGCGTCGTTGCCTGTCATCGGGCCTGCGGTGTAGTGGCAAGGCACAATCTTCTGCACCACCCAATGGTTGTAGTTGATGTCGTAGGCGATGGTCGCCCGCAGGCGGTCGTCGCATTCCTTCCAGGTCGCCGTGGGGTAAACGCCCTTGCTCCAGTTATTGAAGTAGAAAACCTGAGCGTGATAGCCGGCACCACCGCCACCGGGGACCGGTGCGGCATTGGCGGAGACGGATGTACAAATCGCGACGAGGCTGAACGCCGCCACCAGGGCGGCACGGCGGAAGGACACGGCGGGGGCGATGGACTCGATGGACCGGGACTGTATTGTCATCACGACTTCTCCTGACGGTGCCGCGATTGCGGCGTATGGGTAGGCCGGATCGGGCGACGATGCGCAGCGCGATCCGGTGAAATCACCGTATGCCGCACGGCTTCGCCATCAAAGGATTGAGCGGGGAACGGACCGGGTACGAATGGGTAGAACCCGCGCGCAGCCTGCCTTCCAGGCCTGCCGGTCGCACCGGCGGTGCGAGCGAGAACGCTCCCGATATCTGCAGACGATGGGCTTAGCCCGAATACCCGTTGGCGCCGCGTTGAATCAGCGCTTCAAAACAGGTCTTCAAGGGGGCCGATGCGACCGAACCGCATAGCTCGCGCGACTGCGGCACATATCGAGCAGGCGCCTTCCCATGTTCTAACGATCAGAAGCAGTCGATTCACACAAGCTATCAGGCCGGTATATGCATGAATTCGACCGCCTCGCTAGCGTAGTAGGGACTTTGGCCCCGGTGACACTCGAGAGATGGGCCTATCGGGCTTGAAGCCCGTTCTACGAGCCAAGCTCGTATTCAAGCTGCTGTTGATGAGCGCCGATCTATGCATGAGAGTTCGGCGCTACTGATCTTTGGGTGGCGTGCAAGAGCACATGCATTACGGGGTGGCGCAATCTGTTGCCGGATTAGAGCTCGGAAAATTCAACAATATGAAACAAATCAAACATTTGCCGTTTTTTATTCCCACTTTGTGCCACATAAAATCGTAGCGGCGACCTGCGGATGCAACCTACAGTGACTTGGCACTACCATTCAGGAGTTTCATCATGGCAACACGGCAGACCGCACTCTTCGCATGCCTTTTCTCGATGATCTTTTCGGCCAACGCCCACAACTACCAGTGCAGGGTAGAGGGAACTTACTCGATCGTGACCGGGAGCTTCCGCTTCACAAAAAAGGATTTGATGCGCGAGCGGGAGACCCACTCCAGCAGGCCATGCCCCCTTCTCGGACGCGACAGGTATGACAGTCGAGACAATTCCGAACGCGCAATTACAGAGCGAAAAGTGCAAAGTCAAGTGCTTAAACCTGATACACCGTCGACTGGACAATCGACGGCATCGTCGGACTTCAATCCGAACATGTGCGGCGTCGTCGATGGCTATCACGAAGCGAGTGCGCTGATCGTTCGCTATTGCACTCGGCAGGCGCAGGCCGCCAACACGACAGTCACGGGCACGCAAAAACAAATCGGCGCGCAGATCGCAAGCGACGCCAAGCATCATCGCGAAATCGGGTTCAAGGTCGCTCGGCCGGCAAGCTACAACGCAAGAGATCACCATCAACGTTACAGTTTTGACGACGGTCCAGTCACCGGCACCTGTTACATTTGCGTGAAAATGAAAGAACCCAGTGCTGATCAGATGAAAAGAGTACAGGTCAAGCCCGAGCATTGACGCGCGCCTGAACAGCGGCCTCATGCCAAAGCAGTACGCCTCGCATACGCCAACACGGTATCGACCCGACGCTGCAGTTCATCGCGCACCGTCGGGTCGAGCTGGCATTGACCCAGCACGTAGTACGCCGAACGCAGTACATCGCGCCAACGCGGGTTACGCGGCAGCTTCGTCAAACTCATGTAGCGCTCCATCGCACGCGTGCGCAGCCGACCATCGTCGATATTGATGCACCAGATGCGACTGCGGTCGGCCAGCTCGATCCGGTTCTGGCCAGTGCTGCGCTCCCAAGCCTCGATCGCAGCCAGCATCAGTTCGACCAAGGCGCGACGGAAGTCCGCCCGCGCATCGTCGTCGCTGGCCAGTGCGATCGCCGCCGCGAACGCAGGCACCGGCACATTGGCGGCATCGCTGGTGTCGAGGCGGTCATCCGCATCTTCATGCTCGTCGCTGACGCTGCGCTCATCAGCGACAGCCTGCGACGCAGAGACCGGCGCCTCCGCCGTTACCGTCGCGATGTCGCTGCATCGGCGCAACTGCATGACGATCAAACCATCGCCATGCTCCCACGGGACCAATTCAACACGCAATTCAGCGCCATCCGTGGGTGAAAATACATTCATGGTGTGCGCTACCGCATCCTCCATACGCTCCAGCGCGACCCTCAGAACACCGGCATCGGAATCGCTGAAAAATGTGGTCAGCGCACGGCCGACGAAGCGTTCGCGTTCGCCACCGAGCAAGGCACAGACCGCGCGATTCACGGTCAGCAGCATGCCATCCGCATCGAGCAAACACAGCGCGTCGCTACGGCTATCAAAGAGCGTCTGCAAGCGGTCGCGATCCTCGCCCAAGGCATCGGTTTCGCGCCGGTAGCGCGCCAGCATTTCTTCGTAGCGCGCACGCCGCATCGCATCCTCGATCCGCGCGCGCTGCTGGTGGCGCACGAAAATCAGCGACAACGCCAACAGCACTGCGAGAGTCGATGCCACCGCGAGCCACAGCAGCAACGTGCGCTGACGCAGCGCGGCGATGGTACGTTCATCCTCGTCGGATTCGAATCGTGCGCGCAGCCACCCGAGCTGCTGATCGCTCTGCGCGCGCAGTAATTTCTCCACGGCCTCATGTGCGTTGCGATAATTCTCGACCGCCTTTTCACTGCGCCCGCTCTCTTTGTATATCTCCGCCAATTCTTCGTATAACTCGGCGCGATCGGCATCGCTGAGAGGCGTATTCAGCACGGCTTCGAGCTGACTTATCGCTTTATCAGTGCGGCCTTGAAGATGATCAACGCGCGCAGACTGAAAAGAAAGCACTGCTGGAATCGGCAGCTTGTGTGCATCGGCAACAGCTTGGCCGTTGGCCGCATGCAGTGCCGCACTTTGCAGGTCGCCCTGTGCGATCGCGATTTTTGCCAAGACCGCGTAGAAGCTAAGCTGATACCGGTAATCTTTTTTGTTTTGTGCTTCGCGCAGTGCGGTTTCGAGCATCGCCGAGGCAGTCTTGTAATCTTTGCGTTCCAACGCCAACAGGCCCAGGCTGTTGAGCACGTGCGCTGCTTCGACCGTATCGCCCTTGAGACGAAACGCGGCTTCGGCTTCAAGGTAATAGCGCTCGGCTTTCGTAGGGTCTTCAGTTTCGCGATAGATGTCCGCAATGTTCGACAACATCCCGCCGATCGCAGGGTCGCCATCCTCGCGCATCATCTGCAATCCACGATCAAGATTTCGCAGTGCGCCTTGATAGTCGCCGATACGGCGCAGCGCGCTGCCGACGTTTTTGTGCTGTTTGGCGGTCGCCGCGCGATCGCCACGATTCTCCGCCATCCGCAAAGCGCACTCGAAGTGTCCGAGCGCGATGTCGATGCGTTGTTCCTGGTAGGCCAGCACGCCGCGCCGGCGCACCCATTCGTATTGGCTCAGAGGATCGTTCTTGCCGATGAGCTGCCTTGCGGCACAGTACAGCGCAGACTCCGCTTCAGGGAAGTCGCCGGCTTTGATCTTCGCGTCCGCCAGTGCGTAAAGCGCGTCCGGGCCGGCCGATGTGAAACGGCGTTGACAGCTTCCAAGTGTGGGCAGGCTGCTTGGGTCAATCGCCGCACACACCGGGATCGACCCGGCGCTCACCGTAGCAGCGGCGCATAGCGTCGCTGTCGCTATCAAAGCGCGAGATGTCTGGAATCCCAACTTGAACTGCACTCTCAAGCAGCGCCTCCTTGCAAGCGACTCACCTTCTCCCTCGCCTTCAGGCCAATGCTAACCTACATGCACCGCCGCTTGGCCAGCAAAATTGGCATCGCCAACAGGCTATACAAACAGGCAGGGCAAGGCATTGCCCGTCCTACGCAATACTTGGCGAGCTGGCGAGTCAGAAGCGTGAAGCCAGAAGGATCACAGCATCATCCTGCGTGCGGTCATCGCCGCCCACGCGATCATTCCGAAGCCGAGCATCCAACCCATGTCGATCCAGGACCCGGTCGTGTAGTTGTCGATGAGGTTGAGATAGGTGAAGGCCTGGTTCGCGAAGAAATACAGCGCGACGCCCAGCACGGCCTTCCACCAGGTTTCGGCCACGATGCCGCCGGTGAAGGAAGTCGCCGTGAGCACGGTGATCGACATGAGGATCGGATCGAACAGCATGTAGCAGATTGAGCTGAGCGACATGGCGACGCCCTGCCCAGTCAAGCCTTCGTGATTGGCGTAATAACCCCAATAGATGCTGATCAGAAACACCACTATCGCCAGCGCCTTGCCCCAGAGCGGTGCGATCAGGCCCGCGCCGCGCTTGAACACCAACAGACCCATCGCGATCAGCGGGCTGGTCAGCAGGTATCCGATATCCGCGTAATACGGGTACGGCGTGTCTTCGCCGTTGTTCATCAGCGGATAGCCCGCGAAGATCATCGCGCCGATCCCCCATGCGAGCACGCCTGCGCCGATCAGACGCCATGCGCTGCGCAGCGGACTGCCGACCGGAAATGCGTCCATGACCGTCAGACAGATCAGTCCGCAGCCGATGCTGGACAGCAGTTGCAATGCATTCGAGTAGTAAAGGCGGACCACTTCATCCACGCCCGCCATGGCAAGCACCACCATCAGCAGCGTCGAAAGCACCCAGATCGCCGCGACAACACGTTGAATTCCCGTCATTTGATTTCCCCCTTGCGAATGATATCGATCCGGGAAAGCCGACCGATGCGGCCATCCTGGGCACATGCACACGACCCGGCTCCCTCCCCGGAACCAGGCCTCAATCCAGCTTTTCGAACAATGCTCTGAACACCTCGTTCGCCTTCGCCGTACCGACCAGTACCGCCGTCAACTGCCGACAGGCGTTCAGGAATTCGGCGGGCTGCGTCACCGGCGAAAACCTGGCTTCGACATCCGCGATTTTCTGCGCAGCGGAATTGCCGTAGTAGGTCTGCAGCAGCGCGGTCGCGTCTTCTTTCAGACGGGCAGACGACAATTTCGGAGCGCCCGGGGCCGCATACGTTGGCGTTGGCGCAGTTTGTTGCGCCATGTCGGGCGGGGGCGGGCTTGGCTTCGGCTGCGCCGGAGCCGCTTGCGCCGCTGCGGAATGCAGTTCCGGATCCAGCAGGTTCAGCACATGCGTCGTATCGAGCATCGGATTGCTGCCTGTGGCCGGATTCAGCCCGATCATCGGCAAGGCTTGGACCTTGATGAAATTCAGCTGCGGGATTTCGATCAGCGCGCGATCGTTGTCCATCTGCTCGAAATTCAGCTGGCACGAATGCGCATCGACGATCGCGATGAAACCGTGCCTGAGTCCCGCTCCATTTTTCCCTGCGGCGTAGAAAAACACCTTGTGCCCGCCGCCAGCGGCCATCGCCGATTTCAGCGCGCCGCAAAACTCTCCCAGATCAACCACGCATTACCTCGCTCGACACACCCGCCATCGAAAAAAAGATCAGATCATTCGTTCTGTCTATAGCGAGAATATCGTCTCATAATTCGCGTGACTTGATGCGCCTGCGATGTCTTTTCGAGCGCGGGGACAAGCTCGGGGTTGTTGGACTACCACATCGCCCGTCGATAATCATCACCAAAACCCGATATACACGTGTGCAGTGGCGTGAAGGTGGCCCGTCCTTGGGCCCTTGCTCAGGCATCGCGGCGCGCAGATCAGCGTGCAGACTGCGGCGTGTCAGATGGAGGCTATTTGCCGTCGGCGGCCTGGTAGATCGTGCGCATCGAGGCCTCGTATTCGTCGGCCCGGTATTGCGTGCGCACCCGCACGATTTCATCGGTGATCACTCGCACCACGCCCGCCGACTCGCCGGGAGACCCCGCCGTGATCTCGACACCGTCGTCCGGCGCCGGGGCGAACTGGAACGGCGCCTGGTAGTGGCAGGGCACATAGCTCACCACGCTCCAGCCCCAGCTCAACGCACGGGCGATGGCATCCTGGAGCTGCGAATTGCAGTCGGCCCAGGTCGAAGCACCGGCGATGACCGAGCCCTGGCCGCTGCTGTACCAGGCGCTGCCGTAGTAGCCGCCGCCCCACGGCGCCGGTGGACGCGCATCCGCAGCGGTGGAGACGCCGATCAGAAGCGCCATGGCGACACAGGTCTTGCGAATCATGTTCATGTGACGATCACTCCTTGGTTTCAATCGATGGTTTCAGTCGATGGCATCCGTCCAGCGATCCGGACGGACGAGACGGCACAGGTCGGGAACACTCCAGCGAGGAGCACACGGGCGAAGAACGCATGGATCGTCGCGAAACGGATCGCACAGATGGAGATGCGCAGGACGCCCGGCCCTTGCGACGCTAGGCAATCACGCCCCTGCAGGCCAGTACAAAACCGGGGAAAACCGGGAACGCGGCGGGACATTCGAACGCCGGTTCGCGGCCGGCTTGTGCGCGGAATCGCTCACGTCACGGCCTCGATGCATACCGCAAGACAGGCGCGCCATGACGAATCAAACGCTTGCGAACAATTCATGCCCGCTTTTGCCCGTGAAAGGGTTGGCGGGCGAATGCGGTCGGCCTCTACACTGAATCCATGTCCTCACCCGTACCGTCATCCATGCCACGCGACATTTCGATCCGCCGGTTCCGTCCGTCCCTGCTCGGTATCGGCCTGCTGCTCGCCGCACCCGCATTCGCCCACGAAACCCTGCCCAGGAACTGGTGCCTTGATCCGAATACGGCGCCCAAGGTTCTATTGAATTTCGAATTCACCGAGGCGGATCTGGTGACGTATCGCAGGGATCATCCTCTGCCCGGCAGCGACACGTGCAGGGCCGACTCCAGTTGCGGCATCGTCGACGACTGGTTCTGGGCCAATGAGATGAGCCAGACCTTCTGTTCGGGAACGGCCCTGCGCAGTGCGTTGCCGGGCGCATCGGAAGGCATGCCGTTCGTGAATCGTCCGGCCGTGTTCAACGCAGGCGAACACCATCGGCTGTACAACTTCAGCCATGGGCTCAAAGGCGCCTGCGTGGTCTGCGTTCCGAACGAGGCCGTACCCGCGCCGGCCCCTCCGCTACCCTCGAAATAGGCGAAGGCCACCGGCGGACAACAGGTTTCCTGGCAAAGCGACCATGGACGGTCGCTGCGCCTCAAGCCAGGGCGCTGCGCCGGGTGTAGGCAAGTACGGCATCGACACCACCCTGCAGCGCAGCCCGGGTGCCGGCGTCCATCGTGCATTGGCCGAGCACGAAATACGCCGAACGCAGGACATCCCGCCAGCGCGGGTTCTGCGGCAATTTCGACAGATTGAGATATCGCTCCATCGAACGCGCGCGCAGCCGCCCGTCATCGATGGTCACGCGCCAGATCCGGCTTTTTTCGGCCAACTCCAGACGCCCCTGACCGGTGCTGCGCTCCCAGGCATCGACCGTCGCCAACATCAGCTCGACCAGCGCACGGCGGAACGCCTGCTGGGAAGCATCCTCGCGCTCCGGGGCCGCTGCGGTTTCGCTGGCGGGCATCGACAGCGGATCGATGGACGGCTGCGAAGAAGACCCGTCTGCGTCGATCGTCAGCAGGATCAGGCCGCCATCGCGCTCCCATTCGGACAGCCGCAGCGATAGTCGCGCGCCGCCCTGCTGCGGGTTCATCGTCAATTGCAGCATCGCCGTATCTTCCATCCGCACCAGTGCAGCATGGAATTCGTCGCGTCGATCGTCCTGGAGACACTCCGCGAAATCCCGTCCGACCATGGCATCCTCGGCGACGGCGAGCCGTTCGCAGGCGGCACGGTTGAGGGTGAGCACCGAACCTTCCGCATCGATCACGCACACCGCGTCGGCACGGTCGTCGAACAATGCCTTCAACAGGCGCCGATCGACACCGAGGGCGATCGCCTGTTGGCGATAGCGCGCCAGCTCTTCGTCGTGACGCGCTTGCCGCGCCGCTTCGGCGATCCGCGTCCGCTGCTGGCGGCGCAGGAAGAACATCACCAGCAGCGACAGCAGCGCCAATGCGGTGGCGATCGTGGACCACAGCAGCAAAGTGCGCTGACGAAGCATCGCGCTGCGCAGCCGACCATCGCGTTCCAGCACGGCGATCCTGTGCTCACGTTCCGCCGCTTCGAAGCGGGATCGCGCCCAGGCCAGCTGGCGATCGTATTTCGATTCGGCCAGCCGCAATTCGGCGGTATGGGTCTGCCGCAGCACCGCGATCGCGGCTGCAGTGTCGCCCTCGCCTTCGAGACTTGCGGCCAGCTCGCGCAACAGTTCGGGGCGTTCGATATCGTTGTCCGGCAAACGCGCGATGGCGCGACGGAGCCTGGACTGCGCCAAACCGTAACGGCCGCCGAGACGGTCGACGCGCGCGGCCTCCAGCTCCAGCGCCGCCGGCAAGGTCAAACCGTACTCGTCGGCCATCGCCAGGCCCGCAGAACGCCAGCGAGCCGCTTTCGCCAGATCGCCTTCCGCGATCGCAAGCCGGGTCAGGCCCGCGTAGATGCGCAGCCGGTAGGGGCGGTTCGCGGTCTGGCGATCTTCGGCCAGCGCGCTTTCGAGCAGCCGCGCTGCCTCGCGCGAATCGCCTTGATCCAGCGCCAGCACGCTGAGGGTTTCCAGCACGTGCGCCGCCTCGACAGGGTTGCCGCGACGCTGGAAGTTCTCCAGCGCTTCGCGGTAGTAGCGCTGAGCGGCTTCGGGTTCCTCCAACTCGCGATACACATCGCCGATGTTGTTGAGCACCGGCCCCAACCCATCGCTGCCCTCCGCGCGCTGAAGTTCCAGACTTTCCGCGAGGCGTCGCAGCGCGCCGCGGAAATCGCCGAGCCGGCGCAGCGCGCTGCCGACGTTCTTGAGATCGCGCGCGATCGCGGCACGGTCCTCTCGCGCGGTCGAGAGCTCCAGCGCGCACTCGAAACGCTCCAGCGCTTCGGGGATGCGTTCGCGACGGTAATCCAGAATGCCGCGACGGCGAACGAGTTCGTAATGCGCGATCGCATCGTCATCGGTGCGCAGTACGGCCTCGGCGCAATCGAGCGCCCGTTCGGCATCGTCGAATTGCCCCGCCGCAACACGCTCCTCCGCACGCGAGAACAACGCCGCAGCGTTCGCATTCGTGGCCGTGTCCGCAGTCGTGTCCTTGCCCGCCGCGATCGGCACCGCGCCGATACGCCGCACGCAGACGGCCGGATCGGGGATCCCGCGACGCACGGCATCGATGCGCGCACAGGGGGTCGATTCCGCAGCACCGGCAGACAACGTCGCAGCGCAGAGCAGGACCGCCGACACGACGGCATGCCCGAATGCCCGCGCATCGCGCCAGCAACGGCTCACACCCGTGTTCCGGAGGCCGCTGCCGTCGAACGCCGCGACTCAGTCATCCGTGCGCTCAAGCTTGATCGCCAGGGTGAATCGCGGCGCATAGCACACCCGGTTGGGCGGGCGTCCGGCGTGCAGCAATTCGGCATCGAATACCGCGAGCCGCCCGGGGCGCGGCGTCACTGCAGCGCGCACGTCGTGCGTGTCGTCGTAGAACATCGTCTCGCCGCCCCATTCGTGATCCCAGCAATCGCAGATGTACCACAGTGCGGTCACTTCGCCGGTGCCGGGGTGGCAATCGGTATGGGTGTACAGCATGTCGCCGTAGTGCGCGACATTGACGTAGCAGCGATACGCGCGATAGCGCCGGTCCGGCGCAAAGTCGGCAAGCGCGGCCAATGTCGGCGCGTGGAACGGCATCGCCGGCAGCGCTTCCAACGCGATTTCGGTCGCCCAGTGACGGTGTTCGGCGGTATCGGGACGCGCGATCTCGGTGCGGGTGAAACCAGCGCGGTTCAACACCGACCAGAGCTTCAGCAACTCCGGCTCGGGCACCAATCCATCGTAGACCGCGATGCGACGATTCTGGATTTCCGTGCGGTAGGTGGGTTCGATCATGTCGACGGCCTCACTGGTCGACGCGCACCGGTCAGGGCGCGCGCGCGGCAGCCACCGCCGCATCGACGGTGATGCCGAAATGCGGATAGAGCTTCTCGGCCGGCGCCGATGCGCCGTAGGTATCGATGCCGATCACCGCGCCGTCCAGGCCGACGTACTTGCGCCAGAAATCGCGCACGCCCGCTTCGATCGCGATGCGCTTGCGGCAAGCGTTCGGCAGCACCGCCTCGCGATACGCCGCGTCCTGACGATCGAAGACATCGGTCGACGGCATCGACACCACGCGTGCGCCATCACCGAGCTGTTCGGCGGCCTGCATCGCGAGGCCGACTTCCGAGCCGGTCGCGATCAGGATGTATTCCGGCGCACCGACGCTGTCCTTCAGCACGTAGCCACCACGACGGATGTCGGCGACCTGCGCGTCGCTGCGCGCCTGATGCGGCAGATTCTGACGCGAGAAGATCAGGCACGAGGGGCCGTCCGCGCGTTCGATCGCCGCGCGCCACGCCACCGCCGATTCGACCGCGTCGCAGGGGCGCCACACATCGTTGTCGGGGATGTAGCGCAGCGAGGCGAGATGTTCGACCGGCTGATGGGTCGGGCCGTCTTCGCCCAGACCGATGGAGTCGTGCGTGTACACGTGGATCGCGTGCGCGCCCATCAGCGCGCTCATCCGCACCGCATTGCGCGCGTAGTCGCTGAACACCAGGAACGTCGCGTCGTACGGCACGAAACCGCCGTGCAGCGCCAGACCGTTGCTGATCGCGGTCATCGCGAATTCGCGCACGCCGTAGTAGACGTAGTTGGCGTCGGGATCGCTGCCCGCGACCGATTTGCTGCCTTTCCACAGCGTGAGATTGGAGTGCGCAAGGTCGGCCGAACCGCCGACCAGTTCCGGCAGCTGCGGCGCGAACGTTTCGATCGCCATCTGCGATGCTTTTCTCGATGCGACCACCGGGCCTTCGGCCTGCAGCCTGGCGATGTAGTCATCGGCGATCCCGGCGAAATCGGCGGGCAGCTCGCCGCGCATGCGGCGGTCGAGCTCGGCGGCGAGTTCCGGATACTGCGCGGCGTAGGCTTCGTACGCATGACCCCAGCGCGTTTCGCGATTGTGTCCGGCGCTGCGTGCATTCCAGCCGTCGGCGATGGCCTGCGGAATCTCGAACGGCGCGTGTTCCCAGTGCAGCGCGGCGCGCGTCGCGGCCACTTCGTCCTTGCCCAGCGGCGCGCCGTGCGAGGATTCCTTGCCGGCCTTCGCGGGCGAACCGAATCCGATCGTGGTGCGGCAGCAGATCAGCACCGGCCGGTCGGTGGACTTCATCGCGGTGTCGATCGCGGTCTTGATCTCGACCGGGTCGTGGCCGTCGACGTTGCGCACCACCATCCAGCCGTAGGCTTCAAAGCGTGCCGGCGTGTCGTCGGTGAACCAGCCCTGCACCTGGCCGTCGATGGAGATGTTGTTGTCGTCCCAGAACGCGACGAGTTTGTTCAGGCCCCAGGTGCCGGCCAGCGATGCGGCTTCGTGGGAGATGCCTTCCATCAGACAGCCGTCGCCCATGAACACCCAGGTGCGGTGATCGACGACGGTCGCCTCGGGGCGATTGAAGCGCTGCGCCAGCAGCTTCTCGGCGAGCGCGAAACCCACCGCGTTGGCGAAACCCTGTCCCAGCGGACCAGTGGTGGTCTCGACGCCGGGCGTCATGTGGTTTTCGGGGTGGCCGGCGGTCCTGGAACCGAGCTGGCGGAACTGTTTCAGTTCTTCGATCGGCAGGTCGTAGCCGGTGAGATGCAGCAGCGCGTAGTGCAGCATCGAGCCGTGGCCGTTGGAGAGCACG
>CAZGBA010000011.1:0-63576 GCA_964523435.1 uncultured Xanthomonas sp. | reverse complement strand
CGCCACACCGGCTACTGGTGGGCGCCCGACGATTCCGCGATCGCATTCGCGCGCATCGACGAATCCGGCGTGCCGGTGCAGAAACGTTACGAGGTGTATCCGGATCGCACCGAAGTGGTCGAGCAGCGCTATCCGGCGGCCGGCGATCCCAACGTCCGCATCCAGCTGGCCACGATCTCGCCCGCAGCAGGCGCGAAACCCACGTGGATCGAACTGGACAATGGTCGCGACGCCTACGCGCAGGATCTGTATCTCGCCCGCGTCGACTGGCGCGACCCGCAGCACCTGACCTTCCAGCGCCAGTCGCGCAACCAGCGCACGCTGGAACTGATCGAAACCGAACTCGCGTCCGGGAAACAGCGCACGCTGATCACCGAGACAGCGAAGACCTGGGTGCCGCTGCACAGCAGTCTGCACTTCCTCAAGGACGGACGTTTCGTGTGGAGCAGCGAACGCAGCGGCTTCGAGCATCTGTATCTCGCCAGCGCCGACGGCAAGACCCTGAAGCCGCTCACCCGGGGCGACTGGCCGGTGGACAAGCTGCTTGCGGTGGACGAGGCGAAAGGACTCGTGTATTTCAGCGCGGGTCGCGACGCCGCAGGTCGCGCCGCGCCGCGCGAATCGCAGCTTCATGTCGTGCCGCTCGCGGGCGGAGACATCCGCACGCTGTCCACCGAAGCGGGCATGCATGCCGCCAGCTTCGCGAAGAACGCCAGTGTCTACGTCGACAGCTGGTCGAACGCGCGCACGCCGCCGCAGATCGCCCTGCATCGCGCCGACGGCACGTTCGTGGCGAATCTGGTCGACAACGATCCGGCGAAACCCGCGCATCCCTACGCGAAATACCTCGCCGCGCATCGGCCGGTCGAATTCGGCACGCTCACCGCAGCCGACGGCAAGACGCCGCTGCATTACGGCCTGATCAAGCCGCCGGGTTTCGATCCTGCGAAACAATATCCGGTGATGGTCTACGTCTACGGCGGCCCCGCCGCGCAGACCGCGACCGACAGCTGGCCGGGACGCGGCGATCACTTCTTCAACCAGTACATGGCGCAGCAGGGCTATGTGGTGTTCACCGTCGACAATCGCGGCACGCCGCGACGCGGCGCGGCATTCGGCGGCGCGCTGTACGGCAAGCAGGGCACGGTCGAAGTCGACGATCAGCGCAAGAGCGTGGAATGGCTGCGCGCGCAGCCTTGGGTCGACGGCAAGCGCATCGGCGTGTACGGCTGGTCGAACGGCGGCTACATGACCCTGATGCTGCTCGGCAAGGCCGACGACGACTACGCCTGCGGCGTGGCCGGTGCGCCGGTCACCGACTGGGCGCTGTACGACACACACTACACCGAGCGCTACATGCACCTGCCCGCCGCGAACGTCGACGGCTATCGCGAGGCCAGCGTGTTCACCCACGTCGGCGGGATCAAACCCGATGCGCTGCTGCTGATCCACGGCATGGCCGACGACAACGTGCTGTTCAGCAATTCCACCAAACTGATGAGCACGCTGCAGAAGCAGGCCACGCCGTTCGCGTTGATGACCTACCCCGGCGCCAAGCACGGCCTGCGCGGCAACGATGCGCTGCATCGGTACCGTCTGACCGAACACTTCTTCGCGCAGTGCCTGAAGCCTTGAGTACGCCGGCTTGAACAGCACACCGATGCCCGACGCGCCGCGCCAAGGCTGGTGGCAGCGCCATTGGCGCTGGGCGATCCCGCTGCTGTGCGTGTTCTGCCTCGGCTTCTTCGCGGGCGTGCTGGCGCTGTTCATGTCGGTGCTGTTCGGCGCGATGCGCTCATCGGACGTGTACATCACCGCGATGCAGCGTGTGCGCGACAGCCCGCAGGTCGTCGCAGCCTTGGGCGCGCCGATCGAACCGGCGTGGTATCTCACCGGCAATCTGGAAACCAGCGGCACTTCCGGCAAAGCCGATCTGAAGATCCCGATCTCCGGCCCGAAGGGCGAAGGCCAGCTCAGCATCGCCGCCGAAAAAAACGCCGGGCAATGGAAATATTCAACGCTGATCGTCGATGTCGACGGACAGCGCACACCGATCGATCTGCGGCCGGAATCCGCCGACAGCAACGCCGCGCCATAACCGGTCGCGCAATCTCAGGCGCTGCGTCATCGCCAGCGCATGCTGAACGGACATGACCTCCGACCGTGGGCAGTCCCGTTGTCGTGGGGTACGTTGCCGTCACCTCCGACCGGATTCCCAGATGAAGCCATTGACCCTCGCTCTTGCGCTCGCCCTCGCAATCGCCACACCGACCTGTGCATTCGCACAGACAGCTGCTCCGGCGCCCGCCGCCGCCAGACAAGCCCCCACGCCCGCGCCGGCCTGGGTGGAGACCAGCAACCGTTACGCCCAGATCCTGCTGGAAGCCCAACTGCGCTTCCAGCCGGAATCCGCATCGTTCTTCGGCATTCCCGGCTACGACGACAAGGTCGCCGACCTCGGCCCGGACAACGCCGCACGCTTCCGCAAAGCCACCGCCGAAGCCCGGGCGAAACTGCAGGAAAAGCTGCAGCTGGAGCGCGACCCAAACGTGCGCCAGGACCTGGAAATCATGATCCAGGCCGCCGACGACAACATCGAAGCGACGCAGGTCAACGAACGCCTCGTGCTGCCGTTCACCGACGCATCGCAGCTGGTGTTCCTGGGCCTGCAGGGACTGCTCTCCGACCAGACGCCTGCGGATCGCCGCGCCAAGGCGCTCGATCGGCTCAAGGCCTATGTCGGCATGACCGCCGGCACGACGCCGATCACCGCACAGGCGCGCGCGCGTTACGAAGAGCGCGCCGGCAACGCCGAACTGCTGCGTCCGACCAGACTCGAAGTGGAGCAGGCGCTGTCCAACGCGGACACCTACGCCAAGGGCATCCGCAAACTGTTCGCCAAATACAAAGTCAGCAGCAGCGGACCGGCGCTGGCCGCGCTCGACAAGCAGCTCGCCGAATACACCGCATGGGTGCGCAAGGACGTGTTGCCCGCCGCGCGCACCAATACCGTGCTGCCGCCGGAACTCTACGCGCTGCAGCTCAAGCAGGTCGGCATCGATATTCCTCCGGCGCTGCTGATCCAGCGCGCGCGACTCGCATTCATGGAAACGCGCGCCGCGATGGACCGGCTGGCGCCGCTGGTGGCGAAGGAAAAGAACATCGCGGCCACCGACTATCGCGGCGTGATCCGCGCCCTGAAGCGCGACACCATCCCGAACGCGCAGCTGGAAACGCGCTATCGCGAAGTGATCGATGCGATCGATCCGATCATCCATCGCGAAGGCATCGTCGACGTGCCGAACCGGCCGATGATCATGCGCCTGGGCACCGAAGCCGAAAGCGCCGCGCAACCCGCGCCGCATTTTTTGCCCGCGCCGCTGGTCGGCAATACCGGCCAACAGGGCCAGTTCGTGTTGCCGCTGGGCAATCCCGCGCTGCACGACAAGGCCGACGCCTACGACGACTTCAATTTCCCCTCGGTCGCGTGGACGCTGTCCGCGCACGAAGGCCGCCCCGGCCACGAACTGCAGTTCACTGCGATGGTCGAACGCGGCGTCTCGATCGCGCGCAGCCTGTTCGCCTTCAACTCGGTGAATGTCGAAGGCTGGGCGCTGTACGCCGAAGCGGAAATGATTCCCTACGAACCGCTGGACGGCCAACTCATCGCCCTGCAGTTCCGACTGATGCGCGCCGCGCGCGCGATGCTGGACCCGATGCTCAACCTCGGCATGATCGACCGCGCACGCGCCGAGAAAGTGCTGATCGATGATGTCGGCATATCCAAAGCGATGGCGCGTCAGGAACTGGACCGCTACACCTTCAACGCCCCCGGCCAGGCCGGCAGCTATTTCTACGGCTACGCGCGAATTTTGGAACTGCGTGCGGAAACCGAACTCGCCCTCGGCGAAAAATTCGACCGCCTCGCCTTCAACAACTTCCTGCTGGACCAGGGGATGTTGCCGCCGGATCTGTTGGCGAAGGCGGTAAGGGAGCGGTTTGTGCCGGGGGAGTTGGAGAAGCGTTGAGGCTGGGGTTTGGTGATTGATTCGATCATTGCAATGAAGAAGCGCCGGGAGAGCGGCGCTTCTTTGTGGGTGTCGTGCATAAATGACCTCAATGCGCTGAGCTGTCAGATATGACAGGGTCGATTGACGGCGTTTGCGCGTTGAACACCTGATTGATGCCGCGCAACCGCGGTTCATCGCGGATGTAGGGCATCTGTGAGCGCAGCGAACCCACCTTCGCACCGTCCCCGTGTTCATAGGGTGCTGCCTTGGCGCACCGCTTAGGCTGTATTGCCTGCAGACAGCGTCTTATGATTTTTGTAGGCTTGGCCGCTGACCCAGCCTATGGCTGAAAAATTTTGAAATGGACATCAATTTGGAGAGCAAATGGAACTGGCGCTGATTCTTCTGCTTTTGTTGTTACTCGTCTCAACCTTGATAGTTCTAACGGTGGTTATATTTAAGCGTCGCAACGACGCCCGGATAGCACAAGAAGCGGCGGCAACCGCAAGGCTCGAAGAAGATAAGCTGCAAGCACAACTGTCAAAGATGAGAATAGAAGTTGAGCTTCTCTTAAAAGACAATGCAAGCCTTAAGCAGTTCAGCGATATCAGGGATGCGGCAGCGGAGGCCGCGAGTATTAGGACGGATGCGGAGGAAGTCAGACGACTGATAGAAAGACAGTGTGAAGAGATGCGTCTAGCGGCGCAGAGGGACGCTTCGAAAATCCGAACAGATGCTTCCACACAAGCCGAATCTCTGCTCTTGGATACCAGGGCATCAAATGCAGAGGCTAGAAAAAAGTCAGCGTCCATTATCGACGAAGCGAACACTAGAGCTTCGCGAATTGTTGCAGACGCCGACGCCCGCGCGAAACAGATCGCCGGCGATGCCTATCGGGCTCTACAGGAAGCAGAGCAGATCGAGAAGGCTGCTGCCGCCATGCGAAACATCATCGAAGGTTATGGCGATCGTTATCTTATTCCGACCTATAGCCTTCTAGACCAGCTGGCGGATGATTACGGCTTCGAGGAAGCTGGCCGCGAGCTTAAGGCTTCTAGAAATGCGACAAAAAGTCTCGCTGAATCTGGGCGAGCAGCTTCATGCGACTATGTTGAGATTAATCGACGAGAAACTGCGATTCGCTTTGTTCTCGACGCATTCAATGGCAAGGTCGACACAATTCTCGCCAGGATCAAAAACGACAATGCAGGAACACTTGAGCAACAGATACGCGACGCGTATGCGCTTGTCAATCACAATGGTCAAGCGTTCCGGAGTGCGAAGATTACGCCGGAATATCTCAACAGCAGGCTTGAAGAACTGAAGTGGGCTGCCGCAGCTCAGGCACTTCGCGAACGCGACAAAGATGAGCAGCGCCGCATCCGTGAGCAGATCCGAGAGGAAGAAAAGGCACGACGGGAAATCGATCGAGCACTAAAAGAAGCTGCCAAGGAAGAGGAATCAATACAGAAGGCGGTAGCTAAGGTACAGTCACAGTCTGCCAAGGCTAGTGATGAGCAGCGACTGGTATTTGAGATGCAATTACAGCTGTTGCAGAGCAAGCTTGTGGAAGCGGAAGCGCGCAATCAGCGAGCCCTGTCGATGGCGCAGCAGACGCGCGCCGGGCACGTTTACATCATCTCGAATATAGGTTCATTCGGAGAGAATGTTCTGAAAGTTGGAATGACTAGGAGATTGGAGCCTATCGACCGTATCCGTGAACTTGGAGACGCAAGCGTTCCTTTCAGCTTCGATGTGCACGCCATGATCTGGTCCGAGGATGCACCGGCACTTGAACGGGAATTGCACAAGCGGTTCGTCACCCGACAAATCAACAAAGTGAATCCACGTAAGGAATTCTTCCGTATAGCGGCCTCCGAAATCCGTGATTACATCGAATCGATAGGGTGTCAAGCGATCTGGACATTGACCGCGGAGGCGGCGCAATACAGAGAGACGATTGCGATCGAAAAGGCGTTGGTTGAAAACACGCAGACGGCACACGAATGGCTGCGCATGCAGTCGCAGTATGAGCCGGAGACGCTAAGCGATGAAGAAATCGGTGAAGTAACACTTTGAAATAAGCAACCCGCAAGGCGACTTGAAATCTCTCGTAGGGCGGGTCTTGACCCGCCTATTGAATGAATCGGCCGCTTCTTATCCGCAAGGCGGACGAACTTTGCGATGTTGCTGCATGCGAAGCGATTGTTAGCCAATTGGCGGGTCATGACCCGCCCTACGGATCTACGAAACGTCGCGACTCCGATGCAAATGCGTCATGCCGATCATCGCGCCGATGGACGTTCAACCGCGCCGTGTCGTGCGTCAGCGGTGCGCCGAGGCGGCACCCTATCTAGAATTCGGTGGGTCGACATTAAAACCGAACGGAATTTCGTAACGAGTAGGGTGGAGTAAGCGCAGCGCAACTCCACCATTGCGACGTCAGAGACGTGGCGAACGCCTGACGGAACCGGTCATCCGCATGCTTGGAAAACGTGTTGAATTGCGTCGGTGCGATGGTGGAGTTGCGCTGCGCTTACTCCACCCTACCGGATGATTCCCGAATGGCGGACTTGAGCCCGCCCTACTCAACGGCTTGATCCTGTTTCGCGGCGATGTCGGTCAGGCATGGGGTCCGCTTGCCCATTGGATCAACGCACGCCGGCGTGATCGAGATAGGCGTCGAGTCGATCCAGATCGTCACGCTTCTGCGCCGCGCTGGCGAAGCTTGCGATGAAGCTGTTGCGCGCCAGCGTCGCCGCGTGGCCGGCATCGAGCCCCAACGCGTCGAACGTGTCGACGAAGTTCTGGTTCAAGTAGCCGCCGAAATAGGCCGGATCGTCCGAATTCACCGTCGCCATCAGCCCTGCATCGAGCAACTGCCGCAAATTATGCTCGGCGAGCGTCTTGAACACGCACAGCTTGATGTTGGAGAACGGACAGACCGTCAGCGGCACGCGTTGTTCGGCCAGCCGCTTGACCAGCGCGGGATCCTTCAAGGCCTGCACCCCGTGATCGATGCGCTCGGCCTTCAGCACGTCCAGCGCACTCCAGATGTAGGCCGGGGGCCCTTCCTCGCCGGCATGCGCGACGGCCCGCAGACCATCCTTGCGCGCCTGCGCGAATACCCGCGCGAACTTCTCCGGCGGATGACCCAGTTCGCTGGAATCCAGACCCACGCCGATGAACTTGCCCAGGTATGGGCGCGCCTCCTCGAAGGTCGCCAGGGCGTCGTCTTCGGACAGATGACGCAGGAAGCACAGGATCAGCTCCGCACGCACGCCCAATTCCGACTGCGCCCGATCGCAGGCCCGGCGCAGCCCGTTGATCACCGTGCCCATCGACACCCCGCGCGCAGTGTGCGTCTGCGGGTCGAAGAACAGCTCGGCATGCAGGATGTTGTCCGCCTTGGCGCGCAGGAAATAGGCCCAGGCCATGTCGAAGAAATCCGCCTCGGTCAGCAGCACACTGGCGCCGGCGTAATAGATATCGAGAAAGCTCTGCAGATCGGTGAACGCATACGCCGCGCGTAGCGACTCGACATCCGGATAGGCCAGGGCGACGTTGTTGCGTTCGGCCATGGCGAAGATCAGCTCCGGCTCCAGCGAACCCTCGATGTGGATATGCAACTCCGCCTTCGGCAAGCCACGCAGGACATCGGGGAGTTGCTCGGCAGACACGGCCATACGGCGTTCCTTTTTCTGGTGTCGGGAGTCTGCCCGAAGCGGGGGCGGACGCCTAGCGGGCGTTTGGAATTCAAATCCATTCCAGCGAGTAGGGTGTATAAGCGAAGCGTCATGCACCTTCTTTGAGGCAGTCAGCCATTGAAACGATCATGGCGCATGACGCCTTCGGCTTGTGCGCCCTACGCAGTTGCCTGCTTCGATTATTGTCTGCGGCAACGCGTTTGTCGCGATGGTGGGCATAAAGCCCACCCTACAAACTTCGTGACGAAGCAATTACCGGATCTCGGTGACCAGCGTCGGCAACTGCCACGCGCCGCCGGCGAAGCCTTTGCACAGGCCAGTGGAGGACGATGCGGTCTGCACGAAGCCGGTGCCGTTCCAGGTCCATTGTTCGCTGCCCCAGCAGTCGCCGAGGCCGCGCGCTTTCTGGGTGGAGATCAGGGTGCCATCGTCGAAGTCGCTGGCGTCGCTGGTGACGAGTTCGGGACGATATGGCGCGGTGTCGTTGACGATCCAGTAGCCGCTGCCGGCGTTGTAGGCGGCCAGCCAACAGCGGGTGGAGACCAGCAGCTTCGTCTTCGTCAAGCGGACGACATCCAGCGCCTGTTCCTCGTCGCCGGTCTTGTGCAAGTCCTGGCATGCGTCCTCATCTGTGGCGCTGCGTAATGCTTTGCGCACGGCGTCGCCATGCGTTGTTATGAATCGCGCATCGGCGGACTTGGCTGGCGTCAGCACGGCGGCTTTCACGACCAGCGCGGGCAACGGCGGCAATACTTTTGTTTCGATGTTCTCGCCTTTGCGAAGCACCGCGCCGACGGTGCCGATGCGGCCCTGGAATTCATCCATCTTCAGCAGCACGGCGGCGGCGCCGCGATCGGAGAGCGCCCAGACGATCTTGCCCGCGCGGAATTCGATGCGCGTGTCGCGCGCCAATGCTTTCAACAGGGCGGCGGTCTGCGCGGCGGTGAGGTCGGCTTCCAGCGCGTCCTTGGCTACCGTGCGTTCGCCATGCTGTTTGCCGTCGATCCACAGCGCGACGCGGAACTGCGCCGGCAGTGCGTCGAGCACGCTGTCCTCCCAGCCATCGCCCAAAGCCACGCGGCCCGCGACCGCCGTGCCCGCACCGGCCTTGCGCGTGAACAGTACGCTCACCGGCATCCCGGCATCGTCGCTTTGATAGCCGGCCACGCGACAGGTGCGGGTGTTGTCGCAGACGAGCTGCCAGTCTTCGTGATCGAACGAAGTATCGGCGGCGTGCGCCGGCAATGCTGCCGGTGCGGCCCACGCAAGCAGCATCGCGATGGGGGCGAAGCGTGTGCGGTAAGGAATGTGGTGCATGCGTGTTGGTTCCATGTCGTATCAGGTGCGTGGACGAATGCGGGGCTTTGCGCCTTCGAGCGGTATCGGCTCGAACATGGCCGGATTGAGCAATTTCAACGCGTCGCGGCAATCCAGGAACGGATAGCTGCGGCCGGTGGCGGTGTCCTGGATGCGCGTGGGCGAGAGCGTCATCGCGGTCATGCGCTGCGTCACCGTGCTGATGGGCGCGGCCTGTTTCAAGGCGACCGCGCATGCGGCGGCCATCGGCGCTGCCTGCGAAGTGCCGCCGAAGTTGGAGGTGCCGCCGTTGAAACCCGGTGCGCGCACGAAGGCGCCTGCGGCGTACAGATCGGTGGTGATGCTGCGGTTCGAGAAGCACGTGGGCTGTCTGGGCGCTGTGGCGCTTTCGGTGCAGCCCAGGAAGGTGGTGGCGCCGCCGGACGCATCCCAGGTCGCCGCGTTCGACACCACGTTGCGGATGCAGGCCGGCGCGCTCATGCCGGTGAGGTTGCCCTGATTGCCCGACGACGCCGTGACCACTGCGCCGAGCGCGTTGAGATTCGCCACCGCGACCGCGAGCGCCTGCGTCCATGCGGTGCTGCTGTCGCAGTCGCCCGCGAACAGCGCATCCGTGCCGAGGCTGAGATTGACCGCGTCGATATCGGGATGCTGGGTGGCCAACCAATCCAGGGCGGCGACCACGTCCGATGTCGAATTGAAGCGATTGTTGCGATCGATCACCTTCACCGCGACCAGACTCGCGGCGGGCAGCGCGCCGCGCGGCGCGACCGTGCCGTCGCCGCCGATGATGCCGGCGACATTCGTGCCGTGACCCTGGTCGTCCTCCGCAGCGCCCGCGCCGGACTGGCTGCTGCTGCCGTTCGGACAACAGCCGGTGCCGACGGTGCAGAAACACTGCTGGCCGACGATCCGCGCGCGCAGGTCGAGGTGATCGGTATCAATGCCGGTATCGACGATGCCAACTTTCATCCCCGCGCCGCCGACGCCCAGCGCCGCGAGCTGATGCACCTGGTTCAATACCGACGATTCGTCAGACGCGACCGCGTGGCCGGAGCCGCCGACATCCAGATCGACGCGCATCACGCGCGGGTTGCGGTTCAATGCCGCCAACGTGGCCGCATCCGCCTGCAGCACGAACGCCGGTACGCGCTCGAAGCGACGCAGCACCTTGCCGCGCGCCCGCCCCGGCAGCGCCGACAGCACGCCATCGACATCGGCCCGCACGCGCGGATGCAGTGTGGCCGCACCGTCGCGCTTGTTCGCAACGCCATTCGTACCGGCTCTTGCGCCTGTGGTCTGCTCGCGCAGCATCACGAAGACGCGAACCTCGCCATCGCGTTGCGCCTGCTGCTGCGCGGCAGCGGAAACGCGCTGGGCCTGCGCGGGCGATGCGGCGAACGACGGGGCGGACGACAGGGCGATGCCCAGCAGGAGGAATAGCGCAGATGTCTTCATTGCGGTGCCCGATGGCTGGCGATGCCGGCATTCTAATGCCGGGACCGGAATCTCCCTGGACATCACCCCGGGCCTCGCCGGCAGCAGCATCCTCCGCCATCGGTCCGATACGCCAGCCGGGCGGGATTCGGGCAGGCTGCAGTGCGCAGCGCCGGGGTTCCGGGCGGATCGCTATAATCCGGGGCTGTTCCGATCCAGGGCGACGCGGTGTCCTCCGCAACGATGTCTCTTTCCCCAACGACGCCCGCTCGAACCATGCCGGCAGCGATGACGCCGGTCGCGATCCGCGCCTACACCGCCACCACCGCACTGGGCCACGGCCGCGAGGCCCAGGCCGAAGCCCTGCGTGCGCGGCGCAGCGGTCTGCGTCGTAATGATTTCGGCGATGGCGCCACCGCCGATGCACGCCTGGACACCTGGATCGGTCGCGTCGATGGCGTCGAGGATGTGGCGCTACCGCCGGACCTCGCGCCGTTCGACTGCCGCAACCATCGCCTCGCCTGGCTGGCATTGCAGCAGGACGGCATCCTCGATGGCGTTGCCGCACTGCGCGCGCGCCATGGCGCCGAACGCGTGGCGATCGTCATCGGCACATCCACCTCCAGCATCGGCGCCAGCGAAGAGGCCTACACGCGTCTCGATGGCGACGCTTTTCCCGCCGATCTGCGCGAACCTTTGCTGCATACGCCGCATTCACTGGGACATTTCCTGCAGCGCGCGACCGGGCTGCGCGGGCCGTGCGTGACCGTGGCCACCGCGTGTTCGTCCAGCGCGAAAGTCTTCGCACAGGCGGCGCGGCTCATTCACGCTGGCGTGGTCGACGCGGCGCTGGTCGGCGGCGTCGATACGCTCTGCGGCAGCGTGCTGTTCGGGTTCAATGCGCTGGGACTGGTCTCGAAACAGCCGTGCATGCCGTTCGATACGCGCCGCGATGGCCTGTCGCTCGGCGAAGCCGGCGGCTATGCGCTGCTCGAGCGCATCGACGATACGCACGACTCTGCCCTGCGATTGTGCGGCTACGGCGAAAGCAGCGATGCGCACCACATGTCGTCGCCGCATCCGCAGGGTCTCGGCGCGCAGCTGGCGATGGCCGATGCGCTCGCGCGTGCCGGTATCGCAGCGGACGATGTGGGCTATCTGAATCTGCACGGCACCGCCACACCCACGAACGACAGCGCCGAAGCGCTCGCGGTGCGCGGCCTGTTCGGCGACGCGCTACACGCCAGTTCCACCAAGGGCTGGGTCGGGCACACGCTGGGCGCGGCGGGGATCGTCGAATCGGTGTTCGCGTTGATCGCATTGGAAAGCGGTCTGCTGCCCGGCATGTTGCACAGTGGCGAACCGCAGCGCGACCCCGACTGCGGCCCGCAGATCCGCTTCGACGATGACGCGCGCGACATCCGGTTCGCGATGAACAATTCCTTCGGCTTCGGCGGCAACAACGCGTCGCTGGTGTTCGGACGCGGATCGCATGGGAACCGCTGACATGAACGCGCTCACCGCCACCATCGAGAGCGTCGGCTACTGGAACAACGGCCTGCCGTCGTGGCGGCACGCGTGCGATTTCGTCGCCACCGGTGCGTTGCCCGAAGGCGTGGCAGGCAAACCCGCACCACAGCTGCTGCCTCCGAACGAGCGCCGACGCGCGCCGGAATCGGTCGCGGTCGCGCTGGATGTCGCGCTGGCCGCATGCACGGCCGCAGGGCGCGACCCGGCGACGTTGCCGTCGGTGTTCACCTCCACGCACGGCGATCTGTCGATCACCGATTACATGTGCGCGACGCTCGCGAGCGATCCGAGCGCGATCTCGCCGACGAAATTCCACAACTCGGTGCACAACGCCGCTGCCGGCTACTGGACGATCGGCGCGCACTGCATGCAGGCCGCGACCGCGATCAGCGCCTACGACGCCAGTTTCGCCGAAGGTCTGCTGGAAGCGCTGATGCAGCTGGATGCCGGCGCCGACGCCGTGCTGCTGGTCGGTTACGACACCGGCGCCACCGGTCCACTGCGCTCGGTGCACGACTGCAGCGGCCTGCTCGGCGGCGCGCTGCTGTTGTCGCGCGGCGGCGACGGCCCGCGCATCTCGGTCCGACTGGGCGATGGCGAGGCCGACGCGCCGGGCACGCTCGGTGGCCATGCCGGCACCAATCCGATGGCGCCAATGCTGCCGCTGTTCGATGCGCTGGCCGCAGGCAAGACGCAGGCGATGCTGCATGCCGGCCCCGGGCGGGTGATGGCGGTGGAGATCGCGTATGGATGAGGTTGCGATGCCCGTCCATGGCACGGCACTTGATCGCAGCAATGTCGCGGTGGTGATTCCCGCGCTCAACGAAGCGCTGCGCATCCGCGAAGTGGTGGAAGGCGCGCTGGGCGAATGCGACCACGTGATCGTGATCGACGATGGTTCCGACGACGACACCGCCGCGAGGATCGCCGATCTGCCGATCACTCTGCTGCGTCATCCGCAGCGCATGGGCAAGGGCGCGAGTCTGCGCGACGGTTTCCGCGAAGCGGAACGGCTGGGAATCGCGGCGGTCACCACCATGGATGGCGACGGCCAGCATTCGGCCAGCGACATCCCGCGCCTGATCGCCGCCGCCAACCGCCATCCCGGCTGCGTGATCATCGGCGCGCGCCTGCGCAAGCGCGCGTCGCAGCCGCTGTACCGCAGGATCGGCAACGATTTCGGCGACTGGGGTATCGCCTGGGGCTGCGGCTTCCGCGTGCGCGACACCCAGAGCGGTCAGCGCCTGTATCCGACGTCGGTGTTCACCCTGCGCGATGTTCCCGGCGAAGGTTTCGTCTTCGAGGCGCAGCTGCTGATTTCGGCCGCACGCCGCGCTGGCGCGCGCGTGGTCGGCGTGCCGATCGAAACCCGCTACCAGGCCGCAGACGCGCCACAGGCCTTCCGCAAAAGCCATTTCCGGCTGTTCCGCGATCTGTATGCGATCACGTCGCATGTCGTGGTGCAGGTCTTGCGTTATGGCCACGTGATCCGCGAATACCGGCGTGCGCGCGCCAACCCGCCGCTGATCCACGATCCGAGCGGCGAATTCACCACCGCCCACCGCGAGTGACCGACATGCCTTCCAGCCACAGCGCGAACCACACGAATGATCTCGTCGGCCACGATGCGATGACACACGATGTCGTCGTACTCGGCGGCGGTCTGGCCGGACTGACGCTCGCGATCCAGCTCAAGCGCCGCGATCCCGATATCGATATCGCGGTGCTGGAACGCCGCGCGCATCCGGTGCCGGAAGCCGCGTTCAAGGTCGGCGAATCCACGGTCGAGATCGGCGCGCACTATTTCGCCAATGTGCTCGGCCTGCGCGAACATCTGGACAGCGCGCACATCCGCAAATTCGGCTTCCGCTTCTTCTTCAGCGAAGGGCGTCGCGACATCGACCGCTGCACAGAACTGGGCGTCAGCCGGATCCTGCCGATGCCGTCATGGCAGATCGATCGCGGGCGCTTCGAGAATTTCCTCGGCGAGGAAGCGCGCCGGCTCGGCGTGCATTTTCACGACGGCTGCACCGTGCGCGGCTTGGCGATGAGCGACAGCGACGCGGCGCATGCGATCACCTTCGAACGCGACGGCGACACCCGCACCGCAGCGGCGCGCTGGGTCGTCGACGCCAGCGGTCGCGCCGGTCTGCTCAAACGCAAATTCGATCTGGCTGCGCCGGAAATCCACGACGCCAATGCGGTGTGGTGGCGTGTCGACGGCATCGTCGATCCGAAGCTGTGGTCGGACGATACCGACTGGCTGTCGCGCTGCACACCGCCGGACCGCTGGCGTTCGACCAACCACATGTGCGGTCCCGGCTACTGGTTCTGGCTGATTCCGCTGTCGTCCGGCGCGCATTCGCTGGGCATCGTCTGCGACGCGACGATGCATCCGCTGGAAACGATGAACACCCACGAAAAAGCCATGGCCTGGCTGCGCGAACACCAGCCGCGCATCGCCGAAGCGCTGGACGCGCCGGAGCACCGGCTGCAGGATTTCCTGTTCCTGCGCCATTTCTCGCACGGCTGCAGGCAGGTGTTCAGCGGCGACCGCTGGGCGATCACCGGCGAGGCCGGCCTGTTCCCTGACCCGTTCTACTCGCCGGGCAGCGATTTCATCGCGATCTCCAATACCCTGATCTGCGATCTGATCGACAAGGACCGCGAGGGAAAATCCTATGCCGCCTATGTCGATATCTACCAGCAGCTGTATTTCGGATTCTTCGAGAACACGATGACGCTGTATCGCGGCCAGTACCCGCTGTTCGGCGACGCGCAGGTCATGCCGGTGAAGGTGATCTGGGACTACACCTACTACTGGTCGCTGCTGGCGCCGCTGTTCTGCGGCGACAAGCTGACCGAGATCGCGCTGCTCGGGCGCTTGCGCCCGCAGTTCGAGCGCGGGCGCGATCTGAATCTGGCGATGCAGGCGCTGCTGCGCCAGTGGGGTGAACGCAACCGCGCGGCGGATCTGCCGAATGCCGCGACGCTCGACGGGCGTCTGCTCGACCAGTTCAACATCGACTGGTTCCATGACATGAACCGCGCGCTGCACGATGCGCTCGACAATGCCGCCTTCGCGCAGCGCATCGTCGACAACGTCGAACGCATGACCTGGCTGGCGGCGGAAACCCTGCGCCATGCGCGTGCCGCGCACGCCGATATCGACGACTGCGGTCTGGACGCGCTGCTGCAGGATGCGACGGCAGCAACGTCGCTCCCGGCGATCTGGTACGCGACTGCGGCGTAAGGCTCAGCGCGCCCCGCCGTCTCAGCTCATCCCGCCGTCGATGCCGATCACCTGACCGTTGATGTAGCCGGCGTCGCGGCTGCACAGGAACGCCACCAGCGCAGCGATTTCCTCCGGCGTGCCGGCGCGCCCGGCCGGCACCATCTGTTTGATCTGCTCGGGCGGAAACGCCTCCTGCGCCATCTCGCCCGCGATCACGCCCGGCGCGACCACATTCGCGGTGATGCCGCGACTGGCCATCTCGCGGGCCAGCGATTTGCTCGCGCCGTGCAGCGCGGCCTTCGCCGCCGCGTAGTTGGTCTGACCGCGATTGCCGAGCACGGCGGCCACCGACGAGATGCTGACGATGCGGCCCCAGCGCGTGCGCGCCATCGGCAGCAGCAGCGGCTGGGTGACATGGAAGAAGCCGTGCAGCGACACGTCGATCACGCGCTTCCACTGCGCTTCGCGCATGCCCGCCATCGGCCCGTCGTCGTGGATGCCGGCGTTGTTGACCACGATCTGGATCGTGCCTTCCTCGAGCAGCGCATCCAGCGCCGCGCGCGTCGCGTCGCCATCAACCACGTCGAACGCCACCGCCTGCGCGGAGCCGCCGCTCGCGAGGATGGCGTCGCGCACCGCTTCAGCGCGCGCCAGATTGCCATTCGCATGCACGATGACATGCGCGCCATCGGCCGCGAGCCGCCGGCAGATCGCGCCGCCGAGATCGCCGCTGCCGCCGGTGACGAGGGCACGAGGCTGTGGGGTGTTCGACATTCGTTCTCTCCTCTTCTTCGAGTCTTTGTTGGATCAGCGGCTTTCAACAGCCGAATGGCTGGTAAAGCTGCGTTGACGAACCGCCTCAAGCACCTGTGGGAGCGGCGGAAGCCGCGATGAGCAACGGTAAGACATTCGGTTCGTCATCGCGGCTTCCGCCGCTCCCACAAAAAATCATCACATCTGCAACATCACCGCCGCACGTCCTTCGGCGATCACTTCTCCTGCGTGCAGAATCCTGAAACCGTACTGCTGACTCGCAGCGCTTTCCGCCAGCATCTCCGCCTCGCATTCCAGCGCATTGGCCAGATCGTCGATGCGCGCGACGCGCAGTTCGACACTGCGCAGCGCGACCAGAAAACCGACCTTCGGCTCGCCGCCCGCCGCCGCGCCGCGCAGGCCGCCGTGGACCGCCATCGCCTGCGCGCCGTATTCGCACAGATGCACCGCGCGCAAGCGCGCGTCGTGGCGCAGCGGGTTCGCCGCATCGCGATGGCTGCGGGTGCGCAGACGGATGCGCTGCACGTCCCAGTCGATCACGTCGTCCCACAGGCACATGCCGCCCTTGTGCGGGATCATTGCTTCGATGGCATCGCGTGCGATCACAACTTCCCACCTGTGGGAGCGGCGGAAGCCGCGATGGCCTGCGGGAATATCATCGGCGATCCATCGCGGCTTCCGCCGCTCCCACAGGGGCATCGACGGGGTGCCGGGCGATCAACAGCGCCAGCACGAAATTGCCGATCACGCCCAGGGTGACGGTGACGCCGATCGCGCGCAGCACCGGAATCGACGACAGCGCCAGCAGGAAGAACACCAGCAGCGTCATCAGGCTGCAGACGATCAGCGCGTGCAGCGTGCGCAGCTGGTCCGCGTAATCGTCGCCGGCATGCTCGAAGAACAAGGCATAGTCCAGACCGAGCCCTGCGGCGAGAATCAGCGCGACCAGATGGAACAGGGTCAGTTCGACCCCAAACGCGCGCAGCACCGCGAGCACAATCAAGGTGGTCAGCGCCATCGGCAGCAGCACGCGCAGTGCGCGATGCGGCGAACGCAGCGCGAGCCAGACCGTGGTCGCCAGCAGCAGTGCGGCGACCGCGAGCGCCAGCAGCACCCGCTCGCGATAGGCTTCGACCAGCGATTCGGAAGCGGTCTTCAGATCGAGCAGTTCGACGCCGGGCGCAGTCAGCGCGCGCGCCACCGCTGCCGGATCGGTCAGGCCGGTCATCGACACCAGCGCCGTCGCGTGATCGCTGTTTTCCAGCAACAGACCGCCGATGCGCGTCGCCAGGGGCGTACCCGCGAGATCGCGCGGCGTCAGCGGCGCGGCGGTACGGGCGCGTTCGACATCGGCGACGAAATCCTCGAACGCATCGCTGCGGAACAGCGTGGCGGCAACGGCGGCGTCGAGCGACGTGCGCAGCGTCTCCGGCATCGGCAGCTTCACCTGACGCGCGCGTTGGGTGGCGGCGCTGGGCAGCACGCGCGCCGCGCTGTCGTAGCCGGCGATGGCCTTGCGCGCGATCAATGCATCAAGCTTCGGATGCACGGCTTCCACGCGCTGCAGCGCTTGCTCGACATCCGCACCGCGCACCGCGAGCAGATAGCGCACATCCGGCGCACCCAGCGCTTCGCGCAGATGCGCGTCTTGCGCCAGCGCATCGGCCGGCACCGGCGTGAGTTTCGACAGATCGTTCTGCCAGAACGCGCCGGGCGCGAACGCGACGATGGCGATGGTCAGCGCAGCCAGCGACGCCAGCTGCCACGCGCGCGGTCGCGGCACGCGCGCGACCGCTGTCCAGAGCGTCGCGAGGCGCGGCGATGTGGCGATATCGCCATGTTCAAAGCCCTGCGGCGCGGGATCGATCAGTGCCGGCAGCAGCAGGCGCGTGGTCAATGCGGCGACGCCGAGTCCGGCGATGGTGAACACCGCAAGTTGCTGCAAGCCGTCAACGCCGGAAAACAGGAACGTCACGTACGCGATGCAGGTCGATGCGACGCCGGTGGCGAGCGTCGGCCAGATCGCGCGCGCGTTCGCCCACGGCGAGAGACCGGCGCGCTGATGACTGAAAAGATGGATCGGATAATCCTGGACCACGCCGATCAGGGTGAAGCCGAAGGCGACGGTGATGCCGTGCACGCCATCGAAGAGCAGCGCGACCGCACCGAGGCCGGCAAGGCCCGCGCTGACCAGCGGCAGCACGCCGAACAATGGCGTGCGCCAGCTGCGGTAGGCGATCAGCAGCAGCAGGATCAGACCGATGGTGTCGACCATGCCGATCCACGCCGATTCGCGCTGGGTGCGGCCGCCGATCTCGACCGAGAACGCGCCGGGTCCGGTCAGGACCATCGTGGTCCTGCTGTCGCCGCGCGCATCGTTGAAGGCGCTGTGGATCGCGTCCACTGCCAGCTGTTGTCCGCTCGGATCGAAACCCGCCGCTTCGGTTTCGATCGCGAGCAGCGCTTCCCGCCCGGTCTTGTCGAACCACACGCCGTGCAGGCGCTGCGGCGCATTCGCCGGCTGCAGCGCTTCGGCGACGCGCAGCGTTTCCAGCGTGGGGTCGGACGGCAGCAGCGGTTCGATCAGCGCCGCCGCCGGCGAGCCGAGATCCTGCACGCGCGCGTCGAGTTCATCGCGCAGATAGGCTTCATCGAGCGGCTGCGCGTCGAGCGTGTTCGACAGCAGATAGCGATACGGGCGGAGGCGTTCGGGAATCGCATCCAGCGCCTGTTCGCCGCCGTTGGCGACAAGGCCGAAGCGATCGTCGGCGGCCAGGGTCTGCGCGATGCGCTGCGACTGCGCGGCGAGGGTTTCGGCATCGGCGCCGGACAGCGACATCAGCAGCAGCCGCGAGCCCGGACCTTCGCCCAGTTCGTCCAGCAGCAGCTTCTGCGCGGGCGTTTCGGCGGAGGGCATGAATTTGCGCAGATCGCCGCTGACCTGCAGGCGATCCCCGATCAGCAACCCGGCGCCGATCAATATGATCAGCCAGACAAGCGCCAGCGCGGTGCGGCGGGCGGCGGTCATGCGAACGCTTCTTTTACTGTCATCCCGAGCCGAAGGCGAGGGACCTGTTGTTGCTCTTGTCGTCGCGAAAAAGCAACAACAGGTCCCTCGCTGCGCTCGGGATGACAACGCTTGGGCGCGATGCCAGTCACTTCACACCATTCCGGCACAAGGCCTGTATCGCTGCCGCATCTGTTTTTGCTGTCACCGCCAGCGCCGCACTGGCCAGAAGCGTGCGCTGCACGTCGCCCTTGACCGGGCGGGTTTCGATGCAGCGCAGTTCCGCGCCCTGGCCGTAGAGCACGATGTCGCGGACGCGTGCGGCCAGCGCCTTGTCCTTCGGCGCGAGGGTCAATGTCCAGCGCGTGCGATCTCCCTGCGCGCTGACGCGATAGACACGTTCGATCTGCGCGCGGTCGCCGGCGAGCAGCGCGCCGAAACTGCTCTGCAGGCCGGCCAGTTCCGGCACCCGCGAGAGCGAAAACGTGCGCAGTGGTTTGCCGTCGCGGGCGATGCGGGCTTCGCCGGGACCGGATTTCGACGAGACGAGCGTGGTGGTTTCGCGATAGGGCGCGCGCACTTCGCGCACCAGGATGTCGTTGCCCGGACGACGGTATTCGCCGGACAGGCGCAGCGGTTCTTTCAGCAGCGGCGAAACACGCACTTCGACGAAATCGGTACGCATCGGTGCGGGCCGCGCCAGCGCCTGCAGGATCCAATCGCTGTCCACACCTTGTGCGCCGACCGGCGCGGCGAACAGGATGAGCGACACCAGACAACTAAACGGAACGATTCGGTGCGGCATGATCGTCATCGGTACGCGGCGCCTCGACGCCCCAGAAATCGTAGAAGTTGAACCAGTTGTACGGTGCCTGACGCGCCACATCCTCCAACCGGGCGGCGTAACGCCGGATCAATGCCGCGATCGCCTGCGCGCGCTGCGCACGCGGCGCATCGATACCGTCGCTGAAGTTCTCGAAGATCAGGTCGTAGCGCCTGCCGCCACGATACAGCCCGAAGCCCAGGGTCACCGGCGCCTTCAGCGCAGCGGCGATCTGCCACGGCGCCATCGGGAACGGCGCGTCCTGGCCGAAGAACGGCGCCATCACGGTCTGCCCGCCGGGATGCGCGCGATCGACCAGCAGCGCGACCATCGCACCGCTCTGCACCGCCTGCTGGATCTCCAGCATCAGCCCGGGGCCATCCTGGCCGGCGTCGATCACGGTCGCGGCGATCTCGGGATTCAGCGCGTCCAGCAGTTCGGTCAGCGCCCGGTTGTGGGCTTTGTCCAGGACCACGCGGATGGTGTATTCCGGCCGCTGCCGCGACAGCACCCGCAGCACTTCGAAACTGCCCAGATGCGAGCCGAACAGCAGCATGCCGCGACCCTGATCCAGATGCGCATGCAGATCCTCCAGCCCGCGCACGTTCACGTCGAAGCGGCGCGTGTTCTCGCCGAGCAGGAACACGCGATCGAGAATGGTCGCCGCGAAGGTATGCACGTGTTTCGCCGCGTCCCGGAAAGTGGCGGGGCGACCCAGCGCACGCGCCAGCCAGGCGCGCGACGCGGCGCGCTCGGGCGCGCGGCGGATCATGAAATACAGGGTGATCGGCCACAGCAGCAGGCGCGCGATCCCGCGTCCGCCGTAGCGACTGATGCTGCGGATCAGCCACAGCGCGAGGCGGCTGCCACCTTCGGGCCGCTGTTTCCATTGGGTGCTCATTGCGCGCCGCTCATGCCGCATGCACCTCGCCGCTGGCGATCAGGGTGTCGTCGCGCAGCACCCGGAAACGCCAGCGCGGCGGCGCGTCGAGCGCATCGGACAACGGCTGCAGTTCGATCCGCGCGGTCTGTTCCGGCAACAGCGGCTGCAGGAATTTGACCTGCGGCATCCGCAGCACGCCGATCGCGCCGTGCTGCGCTTCGATCGCCGCCAGCACGCGATCCAGCACCACCACGCCGGGCACGATCGGCTGGCCCGGGAAATGGCCCGGCAGGCAGGGATGATCGGCGGGAATGGCGAATTCGGTCATGGCGCGCTCAGCGGAAAAAGTCGCGCCAGAACGCGGGACCGAGCGCGGCGAGGCGGCGCGCGAAATCGAAAGCGTTGCGATACGGTCGCACCGGGAAGACGCGCTTGCGCAGCTGGAATTCGATCAGCATGAAGCCGCCCATCACCCCGTAGTTGGCGATATTCGCGATCCACGACCATTGCGCATGGGTGACAGTGACCGGCGCGACGATTCCGAACTGCGCCAACACCCCGTCCGGCACCGCGATCAGCGCGAGCGTGAGATTCACCAGCGTCATCATCGCCAGCAGCAACGCCCAGGCCAGGGTCAGCTGACGGGTGTAGCTGCGATGTCGCGGCGTGAGCGGCATGCCGGCATGTGCGTACAGCGCGCCTACGGCCTTGGCGATCAGCGGCTCGCGGCCCGGGCGCAGGCTGCGCGCAAACCACCAGCCGATCATCGCCGTGAACACCGAAGGCACCAGCAGCAGCGGCGTCATCGCATGGGACGAACGCGCGAGCGCGATCAGCGCCGACACGGTCGCGACCAGGGCCAGCCATGCGGACGGACGTCGTTGCAGCAGGGGTTCGATCAGCAGCAGCAGTGTGAGATCGCCCAGTGCGCACACCGCCAGCATCGGCGAGTGGCGGGTACCCGCGTAGTGGGCCAACGGCAGGTACGCCATCAGCAGCAACAGCCGCAGCGCGGGGGTCACACCGTCTTGTGCTGTTCGACGTGCGCCGACAGCGCGCGCAGGGAACCGAAGATCCGGCGGTTCTCGTCGTTGTCCGAACGCAGCTGGAAACCGTAGCGCTTGCTGATCGCCAGCGACAGCTCGAGCGCGTCGATCGAATCCAGGCCCAGGCCGGCGCCGAACAGCGGCGCATCGGGGTCGATGTCGGCGGCGACAACGCCGTCCAGATTCAGGCTTTCGACCAGCAGTTCCGCCAATGCGAGTTCGGCGGGAGTCAATGCAGACATGGCATACCATCCAGAGTGATAAGGAACACGCCGGGCGGAGCGACCGCAAGCGGTGGCTGCACGACGTCATCGGGCGCCCGCCGACCGCGCTGAAGCCGGTCGGTCCGAGGGGAGGGCATGCCGGGGCCCGCGTCGCCGACCGGATGAGGCCGGGCGGCGGCACCGTGCCGCGCGGTATGATGCCAGTCTCAGACTGCAACAAGAAGAGCATGACGGTCCGATTCGGCGCGACACGCATGGGAATGGAGTCCCCCAGATCGACCCCGCCCGGGACGGCGCGCGGCAATTTCACGGTTCAGGCCGGACCCGCCCGCGCGGCGCCGTCCTTCACCGCTTCGCAGGTGCGTTCGCGATGAGCCGACCGATGACCCGACCCGGCGCGGCGCTTTCTGTCGATTACGTCCAGGCGGGCACTCCCGACGCCCTGCTCTCCGCCGACACACTGGCGGTCTTCGGCTTCGGCAACGACGCGCCGCGCTGCGACGATCCGCGCTATCTGCGCGTCCCGCTGCAGCCCTACGGCACCGCCCCGTTCGAGCACTGGCGCAGCGCCGGCCCGGTCGACTACGGCGCCCAGGGAGACGCGCAGACCGGCCAGATCCGCTGGTCCAGCGACGGCCAGCTGACCTTCGGCGTGATCGAGATCGACGAACCGCCGGGCGAACACCCCGACCACAGCGACATCTGCGAGGCCGCCGAGCGCGCCTACACCCAGCTGGTCGGCTTCGTCTCCGGCAGCCGCACCCCGCATCTGCTGCGGGTGTGGAATTACCTCGACGCGATCACCCAGGGCGACGGCGACGCCGAGCGCTACCGCCAGTTCTGCGTCGGCCGCGCCCGTGGGTTGGGCCGGTTCGACACCATCGAACTGCCGGCGGCGACCGCTATCGGCCGCTGCGACGGCCAGCGCACCCTGCAGGTGTACTGGCTGTCGGCGGAGCGTCACGGCACGCCAGTGGAGAATCCGCGCCAGGTCAGCGCCTACCGCTACCCGCGCCAGTACGGCCCGCAGTCGCCGAGCTTCGCCCGCGCGATGCTGCCGCCGCCGGACAGCCGGATGCCGCTGCTGCTCTCCGGCACCGCCAGCGTGGTCGGCCACGCCTCGCTGCATGTCGGCGAGCTGCTCGGCCAGGTCGGCGAAACCTTCGCCAATTTCGATGCCCTGCTCACCGAGGCACGCCGCCATCAGCCATCGCTGCCGGCGGGGTTCGGCACCGGCACCCGCCTGAAGGTCTACGTGCGCGATGCCGAAGACCTTCCGGTGGTGGCGCAGGCGCTGGACGCCCGGTTCGGCAACTCGGTCCCGCGCATCCTGCTGCATGCCGCGATCTGCCGGCGCGAGCTGGCGGTGGAGATCGACGGCGTCCACGCTTGAATTCGCCGGCCGCGCATCCATCTTGCGCATTGCCGGTCCGCGTCTTTGCGGCCATCCTCGAAGGGGAAGCACATGGGTCTGATCAGTCTGCTCTGGGGCATCGTCGGGATGCTGCTGATGTTCATCGGGCTGGTGCCGCTGCTCGGCTGGAGCAACTGGCTGATCATCCCGTTCGCCGGCGTCGGCGCGATCATCGCCGCGATCGGCATCCTGCTGACCTCGCCTGAAAAACGCGGCCGCGCGAAAGCCGGGCTGGTGCTCAACGCGATCGTCATCATCGTTGCCGCGATCCGCTTGAGCATGGGTGGTGGGATCATCTGATCGCTCTGATCCAGGTCATTCAAACCTCGTCACGTTTGCGGATAGGAGATCGCATTTCTCCTCCCCTTGCGCGAAGCGCAGGGGGAGGTCGGGAGGGGGTGCTTTTCCGATGACGAACCGATCAGAGCACCCCTCCCCAACCCTCCCCTTCGCTGCGCGAAAGGGAGGGAGTAAAACTCGGCGTTTCCATCCATGACATTGCGGAAAGTCGCGGTCCGGATTTTCTCCTCCCTTTGCGCGAAGCGCAGAGGGAGATCGGGAGGGGGCGAACCGCACTTGCAATGACGCGGCTCCGATTATCTGCAACGCAAACTGACAAACCAAAACGGCGGACCAGGGCCCGCCTTATAGCCGCCTTGCTTCGACCAGCGCCCGCGTATGCGCATGCTGCGGATCACGCAACACATCGGTTGCATCGCCGATCTCCACGATCCTGCCCGCATCCAGCACCGCAATGCGTTCGGCCACCGCCGCAGCGGCGGAAAGATCATGGGTGACGAACAGCAGCGCCAGCCCGCGTTCGCGTTTCAGCGTCGCCAGCAGCGCGAGGATTTCGCGTCGGTGATGCGCATCGAGCGCGGACACCGCTTCATCGCAGACCAGCAGATCCGGATCGCAGGCAAGCGCGCGCGCGATCGCTATGCGCTGACGCTGGCCGCCGGAGAACTGGTGCGGCCAGCGCGCGCCCATGTCGGGATCGAGCCCGACCGCCGTCAACAGTTCGCCTGCTTTCGCATGACGCGAGGCCGCATCGCCGATGCCGTGGATGCGCAGCGGCTCGGCGACGATTTCGGCCACACGCATGCGCGGATCGAGCGATGCGTACGGATCCTGGAACACCACGCCGATGCGTTTGCGCATGTCGCGCAATGCAGCGCCGCGCAACGCGGTGAGTTCGACATCATCCAGCCACACCCGACCCTGCGCGCCGCGCAGCAGCCGCAGCACCGCGCGGCCGAGCGTGCTCTTGCCGCTGCCGCTTTCGCCCAGCAGCGCCAGACCTTCGCCGCGATGCAGGATGAGCGAGACATCGTCCAGCGCCGGCTTCGGCGCGCGCGGGTAATGCATGCGCATGGACTCCGCGCGCAGCAGAGGTCGCGCTTCTGTAGGAGCGGCGCAAGCCGCGATTGAAGCTGCAGGAACCTCTTTCGGGAAAATTTTCTGCGCTTCGGTCGCGGCTTGCGCCGCTCCTACAAGAGCATGCGGCAGCCGATCCGCGTCGATCAACTCCCGCGTGTACGCATGCTGCGGATGCGCAAACACTTCGGCGGTCGCGCCGCGTTCGACCACATCGCCGCGCTGCAGCACCAGCACGTGTTCGGCATAAGCGCCGACCAATGGCAGATCGTGGCTGATCAGCATCAGGCCGAGGCCGTCCTCGCGGCGGAGCGCGTCGAGCAGATCCAGCACATCACGCGCGATCCGCGCATCGAGCGCCGAGGTCGGTTCGTCGGCGATCAGATACTTCGGCCGGCTGCACAGCGCCAACGCGATCGCGATGCGCTGTCGCTGTCCACCGGAAAACTGGTGCGGAAACCTTCGCAGCGCCGCTGCCGGCTCAGGCAGCTGCACGCGTTCGAGCAATGCGCGCGCCTCGGTGTCCGGCTGCTCGTGCACGCGCAGGGTTTCGACCAATTGCGCGCCGACCGTACGCAGCGGATGCAGTGCGGCCAATGGATCCTGCGGCACCCAGCCGATCACACGACCGCGCAGCGCCGCATGCGAACGCGTATTCAGCGCGATATCGATGCCGTCGTGCGCCAGTCCGCCGCTGGCCCGCAGCCCCGAGGGCAGCAAGCCCAACAGCGACAGCGCGGTGAGACTTTTGCCGCTGCCGCTTTCGCCGACCACGCCGAGACACTGCCCCGGCAGCAGATCCAGATCAAGCGGGCCGAGCAGCCTGCGGTTGCCGACAGAGACTTCCAGCGTGCGCAACGTAATCGTCATCGCGACACCTCAGCACACCGTCGTTCCCGCGAACGCGGGAACCCAGCGTCTTTGCACGCCATAACAAGATTCCTGAAGCAACCACGACGCTGGGTCCCCGCCTTCGCGGGGATGACGGCCCAGTGACCTGCGCGGCGCGGACTCATGCCGCAGAGGATTCCGTCGTGGTGTTCTGTCGCGTATCGGCATGCACATCGAGCCAATCACGCAGCGCATCGCCGAGAAACTGGAACGCCGCCAGCGTCGCGACCAGAAAGCCCGCCGGAAACAGCAGCGTCCACGGTGCGCTGTCGAGTTCCTGCACACCTTCGGACAACAGCGTGCCCCAGCTCGCGGACGGCTCGTCCACGCTCAACCCAAGGAAACCGAGAAAGCTTTCGACCAGGATGGCTTGAGGCAGAATCAGACCCAGATACACGAACGCCAGCGGCAGCAGATTCGGCAAGGCATGCCAGCGCAGCCGCTGGCCGAAACTCGCGCCCGCAGCGGTGGCGGCGAACATGAACGGCATCTCGCGCAGCCGCGCGCTTTCGGCGCGCATCACCCGCGCCAGATCGATCCACACATAGCCGCCGATCGCCACCAGCAACAGCCACAGCGAGCGCTCGAACAGGGTCAGCAGCAGGATCACGATCAGCAGGAACGGCAACGCGCTGGCCATGTCGAGCACGCGCAGCATCAGCCGCTCCGGCCAGCCGCCCGCGAGTCCCGCGCTGGCGCCGAAGCCCAGGCCCACGATCAACGCGACCAGACTGGCGAGAAAACCGACGGTCAACGACAGCCGCCCGCCGGCCAGCGTGCGCGCGAACACATCGCGGCCGATGGCGTCGGTTCCGAACCAGTGCCCGCCGACGCCCGGCGCCACCGACAGCGCATCCCAGTCCGGGCGATGCGGATCGAAGCCGATGCCCAGCGGCCCGAGCCAGCACAGCAGCGTCAGTCCGCCGAGGAACAGCAGGCAGGCGCGGGCCATCGGCGGCAGGGAGCGGAACCATCGCATCGGGCGATTGTATGCTCCCACTGCACTGACTCGTCTCATGTGGGAGCGGCGGAAGCCGCGATGGGTCGCGGAAGGATTTTCCGCAGCCCATCGCGGCTTCCGCCGCTCCCACAGCAGCCCATGCCAGCGCCTGGGCGTATCATTCCGCCATGAACTTTCCCTACACCCGGCTCCGCCGCATGCGCCGCAGCGAGTTCTCACGTCGATTGATGCGAGAACACGTCCTCACCACCAACGACCTCATCTATCCGGTGTTCGTCCACGAACTGGCGGGCCGCGCGCCGATCGGCTCGATGCCCGGCATCGAACGGCTGTCGATCGACGAACTGCTGAAAGTTGCCGAACAGGCTTGCGAACTGCGCGTGCCGGCGCTCGCGCTGTTCGCGGTGACCGCACCCGAGGCCAAATCGCTCGACGGCGTGGCCGCATGGGACGACGACGGCCTGATGCAGCGCGCTGTTCGCGCGCTCAAGCAGCGCTTTCCGGATCTCGGCGTGATCACCGACGTCGCGCTCGATCCCTACACCTCGCACGGCCAGGACGGTCTGATCGACGACAGCGGCTACGTGGTCAACGACGAAACCGTCGAAGCGCTGGTGCAGCAGGCGCTGTCGCACGCGCGCGCCGGTGCCGACGTGGTCGCGCCCAGCGACATGATGGACGGCCGCATCGGCGCGATCCGCGAAGCGCTGGAAGTCGGCGGCCACATCCACACCCGCATCCTCAGCTACGCCGCGAAATACGCCAGCAGTTTCTACGGCCCGTTCCGCGACGCGGTGGGTTCGGCCGGCGCGCTCGGCAAGGGCAACAAGTACAGCTACCAGATGGACCCGGCGAATTCCGACGAAGCCCTTCGCGAAGTCGCGCAGGATCTCGACGAAGGCGCCGATATGATCATGGTCAAACCCGGCCTGCCGTATCTGGATATCGTGCGTCGGGTGAAGGATGAATTCGGCGCGCCGACGTTCGTGTATCAGGTCAGCGGCGAATACGCGATGCTGAAGGCCGCCGCGCAGAACGGCTGGCTCGACGAACGCGCCTGCGCGCTGGAGGCACTGGTCGCGTTCAAGCGCGCGGGCGCCGACGGCGTGCTGACTTATTTCGCATTGGACGCGGCGCGCTGGCTGCGCGACGCGCATTGAACGCACCAATGACATCGACCTTTTCCGTCCGCCGCGCACGTCCCGAGGATGCTGCGGAGATCGCGCGCCTGTCCGTGCAGCTCGATCCGGGCCTCGATCCCGCCACGCTCGCACAGCGCTTCATCCGTCTGGTGGAACGTCCGACGCACGCGTTCTTCGTGCTCGAAATGACCAATCGCATCGTCGGTTTCAGTGCGGCCGAACACCGCTCCCTGCTGCAGCTCGGCGAACGCGTCGAACTGATCGCGATGGTGGTCGATGCCGACCTTCAACGTCAGGGCGGCGGCGGCGCGCTGGTGGCGGCCACGGAGGCGTGGGCGGCAAGGCGTGGCGTCGAAGACATGATGGTACGCTCCAGCCTGTCGCGCGACGCGTCGCATCCGTTCTATCAACACATCGGATACACGCACCACAAAACCCAGCACGTCTACACACGGTCACTCACGCCATGAAACGCTACGCCGTCTTCGGACATCCCGTGCTGCACTCTCTGTCGCCGAAGATCCACCAGGCATTCGCGAAACAGTCCGGCATCGCCATGGACTATCTCGCGATCGAATGCGCGCCCGGCGATTTCCCCGGAACGCTGTCGTCGTTCGCGCGCAGCGGCGGCGACGGCGGCAATGTCACCCTGCCGCACAAGCAGCGCGCGGCCGAGCTGTGCAACCTGCTCAGCGCGCGCGCCAAGCGTGCCGGTGCGGTCAATACGCTGATCAAGCACGGCACCGGCTGGCTGGGCGACAACACCGACGGCGCCGGTCTGGTGCGCGATCTCACCGGCCGCCACGGCCTGGATCTGCGCGGACGGCGCACGCTGATGATCGGCGCCGGCGGCGCCGCGCGCGGCGTCGCACCGGCGCTGCTGGATGCGGGCATCGGCGATCTGTTCGTGGTCAATCGCGACCCGCAGAAAGCCGACGCATTGGCCGATCTGCTCGGCGAACCCGGCCGCGTGCATTCGCGCTATTTCGACGACATCCAGACGCTCGGCGAATTCGAGCTGATCATCAACGCGACTTCGGCCACGCGCCACGGCAGCCTGCCGACGCTGCCGATGTCGCTGGTCGGCCCGCGCACCTCTGCGGTCGATCTGAGCTATGGCGAAGCGGCGATTCCGTTTCTCGCCTGGGCGCGCGCCGCCGGCGCACGCGAGGCCATCGACGGCCTCGGCATGCTGGTCGAACAGGCGGCGGAAAGTTTCTTCCTCTGGCACGGCGTGCGCCCCGACACCGACCCGGTCTACGCCGAACTGCAGGCGCGCCACGCCGCGCTGATCACCGGAGACTGAGCCATGGGATCGATGGTGCAGTGGCTGACTCTGCTCGCGTATTCCCTGCCCGAACTCTTCGGCCTGGGCATCGCGCTCGCACTGCTTGGGACCACCGCACGACCCGGGCCTGCACGCAGGCTCGGCATGATCGGCATCGGCGCGATGCTGGGCGTGTCGCTGCTCGGACTGGGACTCGGCATCTACCAGCAGATCCTGATCGCGAACGCGGCCGGCGATCACGTCTCGATCCAGCGGATGTTCTCGATCCTCAGCGCGGTCCGCATTGCGCTGAATCTGATCTCGATGGGCGGCCTGCTCGCCGTGGTGTGGGGACTGAGCACTGCGACGCGAACGGTCGCGAACGAGGACGATCGCCTCAAAGCGCCATGACACCGGCGTTCGTCGTCAGCCCGTATTCTGCGGAGTGGCCTGACCTCTTTCGCGGTATCCAGGAAGACTTGCTCGGCGTGTTCTCGCCACTCGTCGTTGCCATCGAACATATCGGCAGCACGTCCGTCCCCGGACTTGCGGCGAAACCGGTCATCGACGTACTGCTAGGCGCGCAGTCGCTGCGCGACATCGAATCGCGGATCGACCCGCTCGGCGAACGCGGCTACGCCTACGTGTCGAAATACGAGCGCGAGATTCCGATGCGGCGTTATTTCGTGAAGCCCCCGGGCGCGTCGCTCCGCGTGCATCTGCATGGGGTCGAGATCGGCTCGCCGATCTGGCGCGCGCATCTGGTGTTTCGGGATACGCTGCGTAACGACGCTGATCTGCGTTTGCAGTATCAAACGTTGAAGCTTCGGCTTGCGGAAGAATTTGCGGACGACAAGTCGGCGTATACGGATGCGAAGGGGCCGTTTATCCGGGCGGTGCTTGCGGCTGCCGATGAAAGTCGTAGGAAGTAGGGTGCATAAGCGAAGCGTCATGCACCTTTCTTGATGTGGAAATCGGCGCATGACGCCTTCGGCTTATGCGCCCTACTTGCTAATTTTCCAGAATAAAAATAGGTCATCTGTCAACGATAAGGCCAGCTGTATACGTGTCCCAACAAAGATTCTTGCTTCCTTAGTCGCGTGGTATTCAATACCTATCCCGACAAGTTGAGGCGTGGTTGCCATTTTGGTCACTGTGTCGATATTTAGGCGCCAGATTCCGCCGCCACTCATACCTTGGGGCTTAGGAATTCGAAAGTTATTGTGTTCAAGCGTACGAATCTTACCCAAGGGAAAAGATAAGGTGAAATGGCAGTCGTCCGACTTGTCGTTGAATTTTGCAACTTGAACAGATGCGATTTGACCGGTAATTAAATGCGTTGCCATTGAAGGAGGCGCTAATCTAGTCGTGATTATTCGATTCCGAATAAACGGGTAACCAGCAATCAAGTAGTGCACTCCTGGCGTCAACGGCTTCGTTGCAGACACAGCATCCTGGTTTGAAAACCAGTAGGAATGCTTCAACTTGATTACGTCATCTTCAGTCAGAGCAATAAGTGCAACATCAGCATCTGGTGTATATCCAGCCTTGTATTCCCACGCAATCCGAAACTCGCGTAGCACAAGAGGCCCAAACTCTGACCACGTGAACAATGGCAAGGGCTTATTGAATTGGTCAAAGCACACATGCGCGGCGGTAATCAAAAAGCCGCCGGTTTCAGTCTCGAATGGAACCGCCGATCCGATCAAGTATGGTTTATCAGCAGCATCGAAAGAATAAAGTGGACAAACACGCTTGTATATTGTTTCACCAATATTTTTAATAGGCGTGATGATGGGTTTTGGCATGAATGACGGTGTTCAAATGCGATTGATATGAGCTAGCAACTGCTGCTTTTGCAAGCGGTCAATACTGCCAATTTTATACAGCACTATTTCACAACCTACAGCAACCCACTCCGCTTGATCGACAGATACTGCTCCACCAGCGCTGCAGGCAATTGTTCGCAGGTGACGTCGAGCACGGTGACGCGGTGGTTGCGCAGGACTTCGTGCGCGGCGGCGCGTTGGGCGATGTAGCGGCTGGCGGCGGCGGCGCGGACGGCGCTGCGCACGTCGTCGATGGGTTGGTCGAGGGCTTCGTCGAGATCGCGTTCGCGCAGGCTGGCGACGACGACGAGATGCCGGCGCTGCAGCAGGCGCACCGAGCCGAGGACGTCCTCGATGTCTTCGTCGCGCAGATTGGTCACCAGCATCACCAGCGCGCGGCGGCGCTGGCGCAGGGCGAGTTCGGTGGAGGCGGCGAGGTAATCGGTGGCGACCGGCGTGGGCTGCAGGTCGTAGCTGGCGCGCAGCAGGGTGTCGATGGCGCCCATGCCGCGCTGCGGGGCGACCCAGCGCTGTTCGCCGCCGACGGTGAACAGGCCGACCGCGTCGCCGCGCTTGAGCGCGATGTACGACACCACCAGGGTCGCGTCGAGCGCGCGATCGAAATGCGACAGGCCGCCTTCGTGCGCGAGCATGCGCCGGCCGGTGTCGACCACCATCAGCAGCTGCTGGTTCTTTTCGTCCTGGTATTCGCGCGAAATGAGTTTTCGCGCGCGCGCGGTGGCCTTCCAGTCGATCTGGCGCATGCTGTCGCCGACCCGGTATTCGCGCATCTGGTGGAAGTCGGTGCCTTCGCCGCGACGGCGCTTGATGTGTGCGCCGACCAGCCTCGAGGCCTGTTCGGCGCTGAACAGCGCGAAACCCGCGAGCGGCGCGAAGTTCGGAAACACGCGCACCGACTGCGGCACGCCGACGACGCGCGACTGCCGCCACAGGCGCAAGCCGGAATGCAGCCGCAGCTGCGTGCCTTCGAAGCGGAAATTGCCGCGCACCTGCGGGCGCAGGCGATAGCTCAGCGTGGATACGCTGTCGTCGGCGAGGGTGAGCGTGCGCGGCATGTCGCGCGCGATGCCTTCGGTCAGATCCCAGTCGCCCGGATGCAGATCGTGCACGGTGACGCGCTGGCGGCGGCCGTAGTGTTCGATCCGCAGTTCGACATCGCGGGTCACGCCGATCGGCCAGGCCTCGGGCAGGGCGCGCGCCACTTCCGGCGTGGGCGCGCGTGTCAGCCGCCACAGATCGATCACGCCCAGCACGGCCAGCACTGCGAACGCGATCAGCCAATGGCGCGCAGGCACGACGCCCATACTCACTGCGAGGCCAAGCGCGGCCCACGCGACCAGCGCCCACACCATCGCGGGCGCGGGTCGCGGCCACGCGCGCACGACGCGCGCGGCGGCCGGCAGCGGAAGCGCGGGCTTGGGTATCGCGCGGGCGGTCGTCGCGCTCACTGCCGGGGCGCTTCGACCTTGGCGAGCAGCGCTTCCAGCACCTGATCCGGCGTCTGGCCTTCGATCTGCATTTCCGGCGACAGCGCGATGCGGTGGCGCAATGCCGGCTTGGCGATGCTGCGGATATCGTCGGGAGTGACGAAGTCGCGGCCGGCCAGCACCGCCTGCGCGCGCGCTGCACGCACCAACGCGAGACTGCCGCGCGGACCGGCGCCCAGCGCGATACCCGGCCACTTGCGGGTGGTGGTCACGATGCGCACGGCGTAATCGATCACCGCCGAATCGACGGTCACCTGCGCGGTGCCCTGCTGCATCGCGACGATCTCCTCGGCGCTGAGCACGCTGGCGACCTGCGACAGATCGAAATGCGCGGCGGCGCGGCCGTGGCTCACGGCGGTGACCATGCTGACTTCGTCGGCGTGCGAGGGATAGTCGATCAGCACTTTCAGCAGGAAGCGGTCGAGCTGCGCTTCGGGCAATGGATAGGTGCCTTCCTGTTCGACAGGATTCTGCGTGGCCAGGGTCATGAACGGCGCCGGCAGCGGATGACTGCTGCCTTCGATGGTGACCTGCTGTTCCTGCATCGCTTCGAGAAGCGCGGATTGGGTTTTCGCCGGTGCGCGATTGATTTCGTCGGCCAGCAGCAGGTTGGTGAAGATCGGGCCGCGACGGATCGCGAAGCGTTCGGTCTTCGGATCGTAGACCGCGTGGCCGCTGACGTCGCTGGGCATCAGGTCGGGCGTGAACTGCACGCGGCCGTAGCCGCAGCCAAGCGCTTGCCCCAAGGCGCGCACCAGCAGGGTCTTGCCGAGGCCGGGCACACCTTCGATCAGCACGTGACCACCGGCGAGCAGCACGATCAGGATCTGGTCGAGCACCTCGTCCTGGCCGATGAAGGCCTTGGCGACTTCGTCGCGCACGGCGGCGGCGCGCGCGACCAGGGCTTCACCGACGATGGGAGGAAGCGCGGGCGCGCTATCGGCGGACGAGCTGTCGACGGACGCGTGGGTCGAGAGGGTGGTCATAGTCGTTTTCTCAGCTGCAGAAGTTTGGTGATGCGGATGACGAAATCCTTGGCGTCGCCGGGGCGCGGATAGCGCAACGCGGCTTCGATGTCGGCGGCGGTCATGCCGGTGCGCTTGGCGATGGCGTCGATCTGCGCCGGGCCTTCGAGCGCGGCGGCATAGGGGTCGCGCTGGCGGAGGCGACGCAGAAAAGCGTCGTAGACAGCGGTGTAGAGCGCGGCGCGACGGCCGTAGCGATACAGGTGATCGCCGCTGGCCTGCACGTGTTCCAGCAGCGAACGGCGATCCGGCAGCGGCGATGGACGCGCCGGGCCGAGGCGTTCGGCGCGCATCCACAGCCACACGAACAGCGCCAGCAGCAGCGGCAGCAGCACGCGCCAGGCGTGATCCAGCAACAGCCGCCACAGCGGCGGCATGTTGGCGCTGTAGATCAGATGGAAGGTACCGGCGCGCGCGTAGTTCGGCGCCAGCAGTTGCCGGGTGAGGGCGCGATGCGGCTCGTCTTCGAGCTTTTCATTGACGAGGAAATCCAGATCGGCGAGCACATCGATGCTGCCCTTGCCCCACGGAATGCGCGCGTAGCCGTATTGCGCGATGTCGTCATCGCCCCAGAGCGCGAGGACTTCGGCATCGTCTTCGGTGAAATAGAAATGGCGCCCGTCGCAGAATTCGGCGTGCTCCTCCATCTTCGCCACCTGCAGACCGAGACAGCTCGATCCGCTGTCGGTGGAGGTGTCGTCGGTCGTTTCATCGCCTGCAGTTTCGCCGTCGGCTGGCTTCACGTCGGCGGACTTCTCATCAGCAGGCTTCTCGTCGGACGATTCCTCATCCACGAATGCCTCTTCCACAACGGGCGCATCCACCGGCGCGATGCCGATTTCGCTGAGCAGCGGCACCTTGTCTTCACCGATCACCGCACCCGGCGGCGGCGTGCGCACGATCAGATGGCCGCCGGCTTCGACCCATGCCAGCAGACGCGCGCTGTCGGCCGCAGGCAAGGTGCGCGTATCGCCGAGCAGCAGCAGGGTGTCGGCGGGTTTCAGCGGATGGGTGTCGAGGGCCAGACGTTGGCGCGAATCGACGCGCTGACCGTCCTTGCCCAGCGCGATCTTCAGCGCGTACAGCGGGTTGTACGAGGCTTCGCCCTTCGGCGGCAGATCGATGGTTTTGACCACGCGCTTGTAGGTGTGCATCCACCACGCGACGAAACCGCCGACCAGGCCCGCGACCACCAGCGCGAGCAGGACCGCGCGGACGGCATCCGCACGCCGGCTCACGATTGCCACCCGAAACGTTGGGCCAGCATCTGCAGCAGCGCATCGAATTCATCGGCGGCCGGCAGGCGTTGGCCGTACGCGGCGTACTGCCAGATGCGGACCATGCGCTGGAAGGCGTCGCGGTCTTCCGGCACCGGCATGCGCCGCGACAGGCGCAGGCATTCGGCCTCGGTCGCGCCCGGCGGCAGATGCGCATCGACGCGCGCGCTCATCGCTTCGACGCTGGCGCGATACAGCAGGGCCAGCGCGCGTCGCGGCTGACCTTCGGCCCACAGCCGGCGCGCGACCGTCGCGATATCCGGCGGCAGCGGTTCGTTGTGGGAAATCGCGGTGGTTTCTACCGGCATCGGTTCGTCTTCAGGCTTTGCCGCAGCACCAAGCAGCCACGGCCACCAGCGTTTCGCGGTGATCGCCAGCATCAGCACCAGCACGCCGAGCAGGAACCACAGGCCATATTCGGCGACGAAGCCGACCAGCGTCGCCAGCCATTTCAACTGCGGAATATCGGCTTCTTCCGGCTCCTTGTCCTTTTTCTTGTCGCGACGTTCCCACGTGGTGGTTTTCTGCTTCGGCCGCAGCAGCGGATCCTGATAGGCCTTGCCGACCGCTTTGCCGAACGCGCCGTGATCGGCGGTGTCCTCGCCGAAGATCTCCTCCAGCGTCCACGTTGCGATCTGCGCTTCCGGTTCTGCGGCGGCCTTGGTCTTGTCGTTCGCGCCGGTCTTCGCTGCGGCATCCGGCGCGACGGCGGCATCGGCGGGCGCGTCGTTGCTCTGCGCGTCCTTCGCGGCTTCCGGCACGACGATCGGCGGCGCGCCAGCCGCTTCCTGCGCGACCGGCTGCTTGGGCGCTGTGGACGTCGACGGTGGCGTCGTATCGTCGCGGGCCTGCGCCGGCATCGCCATCGGCAGCAGCAGCGCGAGCGCCAGCACCATCAGGCCGCCAGCCGCTTCCAGCCGATTGCGCATGCGCCGGAACGCGATTTCCAGATCCCAGGCTTCCAGCTGCGTGCGGCGATTGAGGTACAGACCGAAACCGGCGCCGATGTAGAACGGTTCGATGAACGCCGCCGCCAGCCAGTCCAGCAGATTCAGCGCGATCAGCGCCCATGCCGGCGGCGCTTCGGTGATCATCGCCCACGCCGCGCGCGCCGCTTCGGGCAGCAATTCGTTGGGCACCGCGATCACCGTGAGCAGCAGCAGCGACAGTTCGATGGCCAGAATGAAGTTCGCGCACATCACGAACAGCTGCACCGCGTAGCCGCCGAGACCGACGCCGATCACCCGGCGACGCTCGCCCAGCCGCGCGCGATCGGCGCCTTCCAGCAGATCGATCGGCAGCATCACCGCACGCAGCGGACTCAATCGACGCCAGGTGAGATGGCCGCGCATCGGCCGCCAACCCCAGGTGAGCTGGGCGCGCAGGGTTTCGGCGGCGCGGGGCACGCTGCCGAACACCGCGCGCGACAGCACGTACAGCGGGATGCGATCGAACGCAGGCCGCAGCCACCACATCAGCAGCCCGGCCAGCCAGATGTGGCCGATCGCCCAGGCCGCCAGATTCAGCAGCACGAACACGACGCCGGTGACCAGCAGCCACGGGATCCAGATCGCACCGGCATGTTTGCGCACCAGCGCGCTGCCCAGCTCCATCGCCTCCCAGGGCGAACGCGGGCGCAGTTCGACGGTGAGGGTTTCAAGTTTCATTGCGACGCGTCTCGTTGCCGTCCCTGACGCGACGCTGCGGGCTCCGGAGCGCCCGGCCCGGCCATCCTTGGCCGGGCGCTCAGCGGATCACGCGGCAGTGCCGCGTGAGCGGATCCGCTTCGCCCGCCTAAAGCCAGCCAAAGCAAGGTCAACGTCCACAGCACGCCGCCGACGGTGAATTTCACCATCGCCGGGATCCAGCCGATCGACGACCAGAACGCTTCCACGAACGCGGCGAACACCAGCATCGCGAAGATGCCGAGGCACAGTTTCGCGCCGACCTTGCCGCCTTCGATCAGCGCATCGACGCGCCGTCGTCGCCCGGGCGCGACCAGATCCAGTCCGATCCGCAGGCCGGCGGCGCCCGCGAGCACGATCGCAGTGAGCTCCGGCGCCGAATGCCCGGCGACGAAACGCCAGAACGGATCGCCGTGACCCACACCCTGCAGATGCCCGGCGACGCCGCCGATCATCAGCCCGTTCATGACCAGCACGAAGATGGTGCCGACACCGGCGATCAGCCCGCTGGCGAAGGTGCGCAGGGCAATGCTGACGTTGTTCATGACGTAGAAGCCGAACATCGCCAGATCGTCGCCGCTCTCGCGTCCGAGCTTGCGCTGCGGATCGGCGGGGTCGTACATCTCTTCCATGCCGGCGACCGCGCCGGGTTCGTAGACGCTGTAGATCAACTCCGGCGAGATCTGCACCGCCACGAACGAACCGACCAGCGGCACCACGAACAGCAGCAGCGCGGCCAGCAGGCAGCCGCGCTGCGCGCGGACCAGACGCGGAAAATCGGCGAGGAAGAATTCCAGCGCACGCCGCCACTGCGGCGGCGGTGCGCGGTAGAACACCGCGTGGCCGCGCTGGGTCAGCGCCTGCAGGCGTTCCACCACCTGCGGGCTGTAGCCGCGGCTGCGCGCCAGCGACAGCTGCTGGCAGAGCCGGCGATACCTTGCCGGCACGTCCTCGTCGCGCAGCCCCTGCCACTGGGCCTGCTTCAGGCGCGCCTCGCGCGGACTGTCGCCGCGCGCGACCAGCCAGGCCTCGAATTCGGTCCATTCGGCGGCATGCCGGGCGATGAACGCCTCCTGCTTCATCACCGCCTGTTTCATGCTGGTTGCGGGCGTGCTCATTGCCGCCCCAGCAGCCAATTGGCGACGGCCTGCAATCGCAGCACGCCCAGTGCGCCGCCCACGCCGACCACTGGCGCGGCGATGTCGGCCAGCTCCGCGCGGCGTTCAGGAGTGAGCTGCGCCGCGCGCTCGGAGAACGCGATCACCGCCGCCTGTTCCTGCTGCTGCAGCGGCTGTCGCGGGGCCTGCGCGCCTTCCACCGGTGGCCGCAGACTCTGCCGGTCGCGCGGCGCATGGATCACCATGGTCTTGGCGACCATGTCGCCGAGCCGCCGGCCCCAGGGATCGGCGAAACCCGCGACCAGACCCACGCCGTAGCCCACCGGCAGGAAATCCACGGTGCGCAGCAGATTGCGGGTGATCGACGCCAGCCAACCCACCGGCGCACCGTCGTCGGCGATCACCCGCAGCTCCAGCGCGCGCTTGCCCGGCGTCTGTCCGTCGAACAGTACTTCGCAGAGGATCGGATACCCCCAGAACACCATGAAGAACACGAGCAGATAGATGCCGCTGCCGGCCTTGCCGATCAGACTGACCGCCAGCGAGGTCACCAGCAGGATGCCCCAGCGGATCGCGGTGTCGATCAGCCAGGCGATCGAGCGCGGCACCGGGCCGGCCGCCGGCAGGCGCAGGGCCACGCCTTCGGGCGTGTAGACATTGCGGACGGTGTCGAGCGCGGTCGCGCGAACGGTCATCGAGTCGCGGTCCCGACGATGCGGCGATCTGCCTTCGACGTGTGGCATGCGCAGCCGCTGTCCGGCCGCGTCGATGTCGCTCCGCTTCTGTCCCGCATCCTGTGTGCCCCGGATCCCGTCGTCTGTGGTCGTTGTCGGCGGTTACTCTACCTTGACGACCCGCTGATTTCCCACCGCTTCGAGACGAATGATTCCCATGGCCGCAGCCCGCCCGGAACCGCCGATGGACTGCCGCCCGGGCTGCGGCGCCTGTTGCATCGCGCCGTCGATCGCCTCGCCGATTCCCGGCATGCCGCACGGCAAACCCGCCGGCATGCCCTGCGTGCAGCTGGACGACGAGCTGCGCTGCCGGTTGTTCGGCCAGCCCGAACGCCCTGCGTTCTGCGCGTCGCTGCGGCCGGAGCTGGAGATGTGCGGTCATTCGCGCGACGAAGCGATGCAATCGCTTTCGCTCTTGGAGCTGGCAACGCGACCTTGAGCTGAACAGCGAACAAGCACGCATGGCCGCGCCCGCTCTTGTAGGAGCGGCGCAAGCCGCGAAGAAGTGCGGCTAGTCTCCGAGCAACGTCATTACGGGTTGAGCGAGAAGTGCGGCTAGTCTCCGAGCAACGTCATTACGGGTTGAGCGATCAGCGCCGAAATTGCTGTTCGCGGCTTGCGCCGCTCCTACAGGCGTGGTGTCACAGAATGCTGCTTCTGCCTTGCGGATTCAGAGCTGCTTGCGCTTGTCGTCGCGCAGACCGGTGAGCAGCGTGGTGCCGTCGTCGTTCACCCGCAATTCGCCGTAGCGCGCGGGCGCATAACGCTTGGCCTGGCCTTCCGGAAAAAACCAGGCATTGCTGGCGATGCGGATGTCCCACCAGTTGCGCTGGCGATAGCGCACCGCGACTTCTCCGCGCGCGACCGGTCGCGGCGTCGCTTGCACGCGGATGAAGCGGCCGACGCCGTTAGCATCTAACGCCAACATTGCGTAACCGTCTTTGCGTACCCGGGGTCCGTCACCATCATGATCAACACCAAAACACTTCAGCTCTGCGGCAGAGTTGCCCGCACCAGGCGCGTTGTGCTCGCGTGTCCCGGCGCAGTCCTCTTCCAATATTTTTCTGATGTCTTCCGTAATCGCAAACCGCAGCGCCATGTAATCGCCCTGCATCAGCGAGCGCGGATCGACCGGCTGCAGTTCCAGCAGCAGCACGTGGCCATCGGACAGAATCCGCTCGCGCTGGACGATGCCGTGATTGACCACCACCAGCGCCAGCAGCAGACCGCCCCACAGCAGGATCGAACGCCAGTGCTTCATGCGCGGTCTCCCGCATCGACGCGTGGAGCGGCACGCGTCAGCACGAAGCGGATCGCCAGCAGCGCGGCGCCGCCGAGCAGCAGCCACTGCGATTTCTCCAGCAGCGGCACATCCAGTTGGTAGTAATAGCGGATCAGATACACGCCGGTGCCGATCAATCCGGTCGCCAGCAGCGCCGGGCGATGCGACGCGAACGCGGTCAGCATCAGCATCACCCCGAGACTCACGCCCGGCGCGCGCAGCCAGATCAGCGCGAATGCGATCGCGCACAGCAACGACAGCAGGCGGCGCGGACCTGCCAGTCGCCACACCGTCAACGGCAGCAGCACGGCGACGGCGATGTGCGCGATCCAGATCCGCAGCGTCATCGCGTTGCGATCCGGCGGCCCCCATTCCAGATCGCTGAAGAAGGCCATCAGCAACGCCGCCAGACTCAGCGCCCACGCCAGCGGCGACACCGGCAGCGCGCGCAGGTCTTCGTATTCCGCACGCCACCACGCCGCGAACGCCAGCCACGCCAACACCGGCAGCGCCATCCGCGACGGGCCGTAACCGCTGGTATCGAGCTCGTTGCAGATCGCGACCACCGCAGCGGCGAACACCGCACCGCACAGGAAGCGGTGCATGGTCTGCGCGCCCGACACGTACAGCACCAGCGCAACGGCGGCGCTGCCAGCCCAACCGGCGGTATCGCCGAACCATTCGCTGAAACCGATGCCGACCAGCAGTTGGCCGACCAGACTCAGCGCGATGGCGCTCTGCTCGAAAAATTCGCGGCCGCGCGCGATCCGCAGCAGGGCCAACGCTGCGGCGATGCACAGCGCACCGGCCATGGCGGCGATGCCAGGACTCTTCCAGATCTGATCGAACAGCGTGACGAAAAATCCGAACAGCAGACCTGCGGCGATCCACGCGGAAACGCCGATCAGACCGGCCAGATACCAGGGCAGGCCCTCGCTCTGCGCAGGCGCGTCGCCGGTCACCGCACCTGCGGCGCGCAGGCGTGTCCAGAGCGTTTGCGTCCCGTGCGGCAGGCTCATGCGCGCGCCTCGCGATGGTCCATCTGTCGCAGCCACAGCGCGCCCGCAGTCGCCTCGCCTACCACCACCATGGCCAACACCAGCCACAGTGCGGCGGGTTCGTCATGACGCGTGAACACGAAATACGTCGCCAACCGGTACAGCCAGACCGTACTCACGCCGATCGCAGCCACCAGCAGCATCGCGAACACCGCGCGATCGCGCTGGCGGCGCAGCTCGAAAATGGTCAGCAGTGCGATCGCGACCAGCCATGCGCAGAGTTCGTATCCGAATTCCGGCGCCACGTGGTCGATCGCCGCAATGATGGCCGGCGGACTCAGACACAGCAGGGCGACAGCGGCAAGGCATCGCGGACCGGCGTGGCCGGCAAACTCGGCCCAGCGCATCGAAGCGATGTTCCAGAGGCAATACAGCGCGACATCGAACAGACCCACCAGGGTCAGGCTGCGCTCGTCGTTCATCCATTCGTTGCCGACCGTGTCGGCCCACAGCCCCAGCGCGATGTTCGCCACCGCGACCCACAGCAGCCAGAGTGCCGCATGGCGCCCGGCGAACGCCCACGGCAGCGCCAGCGCCGCCCACAGCGCGAACAATTCCCAGGTGTCGGCGCCGGTCTGGTAGGTCTGGCCGATCAGCGCCAGCAGCGCGCCCAGCAGCACCATCGCCAGCCACAGCGCCGCCTGCCCGCCGAGCCGCGCGAGACCCAAGCGCGCCGCCACCGCGACGGCGGCGATCACCAGCGCCTGCATGCCGTACAGGCGGGTGAATTTGCCGATGTGCTCCCAGTTGGCCGCGATGAAGCAGATCACCCCGGCCGCGCACAGCGCCACGCCTAGCCACAGCGAAAGACGATCCAGAAACCAGCGCCACAGCGCGGCATCCGGTGCGGGGCCCAGCGCTTCGCGTGCTGCGGCGGTCGCAGCCGCATCCAGCGCACCGTCGCGGCGCCATTCGCGCAACTGCGTCTGGTCCGCGACCGTCTCCCGCCAGCGCCGCCAGTCGGCCATGTCAGGCCTTCGGCCGACCCGTCAGGTATTCGTCCTTCAAGCGCACGTAATGCTGCGCCGAGTAATACAGCGCTTCGATCTCGGCCTCGCTGAGCCTGCGCGCGAACTTGGCCGGACTGCCCAGCCACATCTCGCCTTCGCCGACAACCTTGCCCGGAGGCACCAGCGCACCGGCACCGACGAACGCATGCTTCTTCACGACCGCGCCATCAAGGATGATCGCGCCCATGCCGATCAGCACCGCGTCTTCGATGGTGCAGGCATGGATGATCGCCTTGTGGCCGATGGTCACATCACTGCCGATCCGGGTCGCGAAACCGCCGAGCTTGGCGTGCGGACCGTCGTGGCTCACGTGGACGATGCTGCCGTCCTGGATGTTGGTGCGCGCACCGATGCGGATGAAATTCACGTCGCCACGGATCGCCGTCATGGGCCAGACGGAGACATCGTCACCCAGTTCGACGTCGCCGATGACGACGGCGGCGGGATCAATGTAGACCCGCTCACCGAGTACGGGCAGGTGGTGGAGGTAGGGGCGGATGAGGGAGTTGATATCGGTCATGGCCGCATTTAAGCACGACCCTGCCGCACGTTCTAAACTCGCCCCATGAACACGACCGTCACTGCGGCGACCGCCGCCACGACCGCCGCGAATGCGGCCATCACCGCCGCCAACGCTGCGATCACCGCAGCCGGCAGCGGCAACGATGCGCCGATCCCGGCGGGTGAGTGCGCGCCGCCTGCGGACGAGGTGTCCGAGCTTGCGCCCACCCTCGAACGTCTGCGCAAGGCGTGGCGGGCGAAAAAGCCCGGCTATGCGCAGCGGATGGACGATCTGGCGCGGCTGAAGGCGGCGTTCAAGGCGCGGATGGGCGAGATGGAGGCGGCGGTGCGCGCCGATTTTGGCCACCGCTCCGCGCACGAAACATTGTTGGCCGATGGCATGACCGTGCTCGGGGAGATCGACCATCTGCGCCGCCATCTGCGCGGTTGGATGCGGCCGAAGCGCGCCAGCGTGGGTTGGCGGCTGTGGCCGGCCAGCGCGCGGATCCGGCACGAGGCGGTCGGCGTGGTCGGGGTGATGTCGCCGTGGAATTACCCGGTGAATTTGGCGCTGGTGCCGCTGGCCACCGCCATCGCCGCCGGCAATCACGTGTTCGTGAAGCCGTCGGAACATACGCCGCAGACCAGCGCGTGGCTGCAGCGTTTGCTGGCCGACGTGTTTCCCGCCGATCGCGTCGCGGTGGCGCTGGGTGGGGCCGAACTCGGCGCCGCATTCTCGGCGCTGCCGTTCGATCATCTGGTCTTCACCGGTTCCACTGCGGTCGGGCGCAAGGTGATGGCCGCCGCCGCGCCGAATCTCACCCCGCTCACGCTCGAACTCGGCGGCAAGTCGCCCGCGATCATCGCTGCCGATTTCCCGATCGAACAGGCCGCCGCGCGACTCGCCAGCGGCAAATGGTTCAACGGCGGCCAGACCTGCATCGCGCCGGACTACATCCTGATCGACGCCGCGCGCCGTGATGCATTGGTGGCCGCATTGCGCACGCAGGTGCAGGCGCGCTACGGCGCGGACATGGGCGCGGCCGGCGACTACACCCGCGTGATCAACGCAGGCCAGTACCGGCGTCTGCGTGGCTACATCGACGATGCGCGTGAGCGCGGATTGACGGTGATCGAACTCGCCGGCATCGATGCGTCGCGCGCCGATGCCGAACAGCTGATTCCGCCAACGCTGATCCTCGAACCCGGCGACGACGCGAAAGTGATGCAGGACGAAATCTTCGGGCCGATTTTGCCGATCCACGGCTATGCGACGCTCGACGATGCGCTCGCTTACGTCGAACGCCACGACCGGCCGCTGGCGCTGTATCCCTTCAGCTACGACAAGCGCACGGTCGAGACGATCCTGTCGCGACTGATCGCCGGCGGCGTGACCGTCAACGACACGCTGCTGCATTTCGCCGCGACCAATCTGCCGTTCGGCGGCATCGGCCCCAGCGGCATGGGCCAGTACCACGGTCGCGCCGGCTTCGATGCCTTCACCAAGGCGATGCCGGTGCTGTGGCAGGCGCGTTTCACCGCGACCGATCTGATCAAGCCGCCGTATCGCGGGAAGATCGATCGGTTGGTGCGGTGGTTGGCGGGGTAATGGCGTGCACCGATCCGTCTGTGGGTGGATCGGTTTCCAGCAGAGCTCGCGGCTGAAGCCGCTCCTACGAAATGCGTTTACGAAATAATTTTATGAAAATCGCCAGCTGGAACGTCAATTCGCTCAATGTGCGCCTGCCGCATCTGGAACAGTGGCTGCAGGACGCGCAGCCGGATGTGGTCGGGCTGCAGGAGACCAAGCTCGAAGACAACCGTTTTCCCGACGCGGTGCTGGCGGGGTTGGGCTACCGCAGCGTGTTCGCCGGGCAGAAGACCTACAACGGCGTGGCGCTGCTTGCGCGCGGGCATGCGCTGGAGGACGTGACGATCGGCATTCCGGATTTCGACGATGCCCAGCGGCGCGCGATCGCCGCGACCGTCAACGGCGTGCGCATCGTCAATCTGTACGTGGTCAACGGCCAGGACATCGGCACCGAGAAATACGACTACAAGCTGCGCTGGCTCGATGCCGTGCATGGTTGGCTCGCCGACGAAGTACGACGGCACCCGCAGCTGGTGGTGATGGGCGATTTCAACATCGCGCCCGACGACCGCGACGTGCATGACCCAATGGTGTGGAACGACGACAGCATCCTCACTTCCATCGCCGAACGCGCGGCGCTGAAGCGATTGCTCGATCTGGGTCTGCACGATGCCTACCGCCTGCATCATCACGAAGGCGGCTTCTTCAGCTGGTGGGATTACCGGCAGGCCGGCTTCCGCCGCAACCTCGGCCTGCGCATCGATCTGACCCTGATTTCGGATGCGCTGCGCGACAAGGCGAACGCCGCAGATATCGACCGCGTGCCGCGTACCTGGGAGCGACCCAGCGATCATGCGCCGGTGTGGGTGCAGCTCACGGGCTGAGCGTATGCGAATCAGGCAACTTCAAGCACATGCTTCATAGGGTGCGCCTTGGCGCACCGCTGATTATCCGATCATGCAAAAGCCGGTGCGCCAAGCCTGCCCCGGCGAAAGCCGGTGGCGCACCCTATGCCTCACTCTTCGATTTCTCCGGCGCCGGCTTGACCCGCAGCGCCGCCGCCATCGCGCCGATGCCGCCGGCCAGCAGTCCGAGCATCATCAGCGTATTGAACAGGCTGGTGGGCTGGAAATAGATGCGCAGGTTGGCGAGCACGCCGACGATGATGATGGTGATGCCGGCCGCGAGCAGCAGCCAGCCGACCACGGACTTGCCGTTGAAAAAGATCATGCCGGTGCCGACGAGGAACGGAATCAGCGACAGGCCGAAGCTGCTGACGCCGTAAAAGCTCCAGAAACCGCCGGAGGTGACCTGGACCTGGTTGGTCAGCAACCAGCCGCCGGCCACCGCGCACATCAGGCCGATGAAGAACTGTCCCACACCGCCGGGAGTGCCGCCTGCGCCTGTCATGTGTCGTCCTCGTTCGGAGTTGATCGGCCGCGATCATAACGCAGCGATCCCGGTCCGCCATTCACGCCAGCAGCCGCAGCAGGGCCTCGCGCGGCAGCTTGCCGGTGTCGTTGCGCGGCAGCGCGTCGACGATGCGCAACCGGCGCGGCAGGAATACCGGATCGACGCTCTGGCGCAGCGCCTGCAGGATCGCCGCTTCGTCCAGCCCCGGCGCGACCGCGAGCGCGGCGATGCGGCGCACGCCGGTGTTCTCGCAGGCATCGAGCTGCAGCACCACGGCGTCAATCACGCCGGGCACCGACTGCAGGCGCCGGGTGAGGTCGCCCAGCGATGCGCGCTTGCCGGCGATTTCCAGCAGATCGGATTGGCGGCCGCACAGCACGAAGGTGTTGTCGGCGCGCAGTTCGACCAGATCGGCCAGAGCCACCGGCGCGGGCAGGTGCGGCGCTTCCACCAGGGTGCCGTCGGGCTGCGGATGCAGCTGCACGCCGGGATAGGCGTGCCATGCGTCTTCGTGCGCAGTGCGGCGGTGGGCGACGATGCAGATCTCGGTGGCGCCGAACATCTCGCGCACCTCGCAGCCGAAGCGCTGTTCGGCGGCGGCGGCCAGCGCCTGCGGCAGCGGCGCGGTCGCGGTCACCACCCCCGCCAGCGGCGGCAGTGCGATGCCGGATTCGACCAGCGCGCGCAGATGCACCGGCGTGGTCACCAGCAACGCGGGCGCATCGGCGTGCGCCAGTGCGCTGGCGACATCCTCGGGAAAAAACGGCCGGCCGCCGTGCACCGCGACCGGCGCCAGCAGCGGCAGCAGCACCGACAGCTCCATGCCGTACATGTGCTGCGGCGGCACGGTGGCGACGACCGGCAGGATGGTGTTTCCGACCGCATCTGCTTCGGGCCACAGATGGCGCAGCGCGGCGACATTCTGCGCGGTGCTGATGCGCAGGCTGGCCCAGGTCTTGGGATTGGCTTTCGGCGTGCCGGTGCTGCCGGAGGTGAAACCGATCATCGCCACAGCGTTGGCATCGACTTCGGGTATGCCGGTATCCAGCGCGCTCCCGTCCCGGGTCGAAAGCGTTTCGGGCAGGACGTGCAGCCGAGGCGGTGCGGGCGACAGATCGACATCGCTGACGCAGTAGCTGTCCGGATATTGACGGCGGACATCTTCGATCGCATTCGGCGCGCGCGAGGATGGCAGCAGGTTGATCTGGCCACGCAGCGCGACCGCGCAGAACGCGACCACGAAGCGATAGCGGTCTTCGCAGAGATTGATCGCGCAGGCCGCTTCGGGCAGCCCGGCGGCGACGCCGCGCACGTCAGCGAAAAAGCGGTCGAGCGGGATGCGTCGATGCGCATCGAAGGCGAAACTGCGATCGGCAGCGCCTTCGGCGAGGGCGACGCGCCGCGATGCCGACGCATCCGCGTCTGGACTTCCGATCGCTACCGACATTCGTTCGCTGCTCCCGCCGTGCCCGGTCATCGTGTCCCCACTTCGGGCTTAGCTTACGCTGGCGGCTCCGTTCGCCCCAAACCATGCGCCCCGTGAATCGATCGTCGAATACCGCAACCTTCGGCCACGTGCAGTGCGCATGGTGGCCGTATCGTCGCGGCGACCGCGCCGAACCGCTGGTGCGCGCATGGCTCGGTGCGCTGTGGCATCTGCCACCGCAGGCATTGGCACTGGCCCGCGATGGCTTCGGCCGACCGCAGCTGGACGGCAACCATTCTCATGCCGACCTCAACTGGAGCCACAGCGGCGACTGGCTGATCGCCGCTTGCACCGAGGACGGGCGGGTCGGTATCGACATCGAACTGCTGCGGCCACGCCCGAAAGCGCTGGCGCTGGCGAAGCGGTTCTTCGCGCCGGAGGAAACCGCGTGGCTGACGACGCTCGCCGGCGATCCCGCGCACCTGCAGCATGCCTTCACCCGATTGTGGTGCGCGAAGGAAGCGCTGCTGAAGGCGCACGGTCGCGGCCTGTCGTTCGGGCTGGAGAAGCTGCGATTCGCGATCGACGACGACAACGCCGCACCGCAGCTGGTCGGCTGCGACCCGGCGCTGGGCGGCATCCGCGATTGGCGACTCGATGCGTGGTCGCCGGTGCCGGGATATCTGGCGACGGTGGCTTGGCGTGGGCCTGGGGGATAGAGGTCGGGGCTGAAGCCCCTCCTACAGCCCCTCCCACAAAAATACCTCCCGCATAATTCGCGCATGACCACTCACGATCTCCCCACCGCCGCCCGCAACGATCTGGATGCTGGCCTGCAGGCGCTGCGCCTCGACCCGGCGCTGGCCGAACCGCTGGCGCGGTATCTGGCGCTGCTGCTGCGCTGGAACGCCACCTACAACCTCACCGCCATCCGCGACCCGCGCGAGATGGTGACCAAACATCTGCTGGACTCGCTGGCGATGGCGCCGTTCGTCGCTTCGGTACCGACCCTGGCCGACCTGGGCACCGGGCCCGGGCTGCCGGGGATCCCGCTGGCGATCGCGGTGCCGGGGCTGCGCGTGACCCTGGTGGAATCGAACGGCAAGAAAGCCCGGTTCATGCGCGAAGCGCTGCGGACCCTCGCTCTGGGCAATGCCGAAGTGGCCGAATCGCGGATCGAGGCGCTGGACCGCCCCGGGGCATTCATGGCGATCACCGCCCGCGCCCTGGCCACGCTGCCGCAGATTTTGACCCTCGGCGGGCATCTGCTGGCCCGGGACGGCGTGCTGCTGGCGATGAAGGGCGCGCGCCCCGACGAGGAGATCGCAGCCCTGCCCGCCGGCTGGACCCTGCGGGAGATCCACCCCCTGACCGTGCCCGGCCTGGACGCAGACCGGCATCTGGTCGCGGTCGGTCGGACGAAATCGACCATCGACTGACGGCAGTCGCGGCCGGCAACAGGCATAATCTGCGGTTCGGCCCGCGTCGCCAACGACGCCGGGATCCGGTTCCGCCCAGACAACCCGAGACTTCCGGACCCCACCATGGCCCGCATCATCGCCATCGCCAACCAGAAAGGCGGGGTCGGCAAGACCACGACTTCGGTCAATCTCGCCGCCGCACTGGCATTGGCGCCCAAGCGCGTGCTGCTGGTCGATCTCGACGCCCAGGGCAACGCCACCATGGGCAGCGGCATCGACAAACGCGAGCTGGCCTGCTCCACCTGCGATGTGATGCTGGAAGAGATGCACGCTGCCGACGTGATCGTGCGCGCGCCCGAAGGCTTCGATCTGATGCCCGGCAACAGCGACCTGACCGCCGCCGAGATCGAGCTGATGGACGAGCCTGGCCGCGAGCAGCGGCTGCGGCGCGCACTGGAACCGCTGCGCGAACGCTACGACTTCATCCTGGTCGACTGCCCGCCGGCGCTCTCGCTGCTCACGCTCAACGCATTGACGGCGGCCGATTCGATCCTGGTGCCGATGCAGTGCGAGTACTACGCGCTCGAAGGTCTCAGCGCGCTGCTGCAGACCATCGACGCGCTCAAGGCCAAGCTCAATCCGGCGCTGGAGATCGAAGGCGTGCTGCGCACCATGTTCGACGTGCGCAACAACCTCGCCAACGCGGTCTCGGCGGACCTCACTTCGCACTTCGGCGACAAAGTGTTCCGCACCATCATTCCGCGCAACGTGCGCCTGGCCGAGGCGCCCAGCCACGGCCAGAGCATCGTCGGTTACGACAAGGGGTCGCGCGGGGCCATCGCTTATCTCGGGCTGGCCGGCGAAATCATCCGCCACCAGCGCGAACGTGCGCAAAAAGCCGGCCCAGGCAGTCCGCGCCCCCTTACCTCGGAGACTCGTGCATGACCGCTGCGAAGAAGCCGCGCGGCCTCGGCCGCGGCCTGGAAGCCCTGCTCGGCCCCAAGGCCGCCGCTGCGGCGCCCGCGCTGGAAGCCACGCCCGCCGACACCCTGCGGATGCTGCCGATCGATGCGCTGACGCCGGGCAAATACCAGCCGCGCCGCGCGATGGACCCGGGCAAGCTCACCGAGCTGGCCGAATCCATCAAGGCGCAGGGCGTGATCCAGCCCGTGGTCGTGCGCGAAATCGCCAAGGACAAGGGCGGCAAGGTCTACGAGATCATCGCCGGCGAACGCCGCTGGCGCGCGTCGCAGCAGGCCGGCCTGAAGGAACTGCCGGTCGTCATCCGCGTCGTCGACGACCGCACCGTGGTCGCGATGGCGCTGATCGAGAACATCCAGCGCGAAGACCTCAATCCGCTGGAAGAAGCGCAGGCGCTGCAGCGGCTGATCGACGAATTCGACCTCACCCACGCGCAGGCCGCCGAAGCGGTCGGCCGCTCGCGCGCGGCGGTCTCCAACCTGCTGCGTCTGCTGGAACTGCCGGCCGATATCCGCACACTGGTGGAAACCCGCGCGCTGGAAATGGGCCACGCCCGCGCGCTGCTGTCGCTGTCGCCGCAGGCCGCGATCGCGCTGGCGCGTCAGGCCGTCGAACAGGGCTGGTCGGTGCGCGAAGTCGAACACCGCGTGCAGCAGTACAGCGCCGGCCAGGTACCGACCGGCAGCAAGGCGAAAACCACCAACGGCGCCAAGGCGAAGCCGCAGGCCGACATCCTCGCCCTGGAGCGCGACCTGTCCGAATCGCTGGGCACCAAGGTCAACGTGCTGCACGGTCGCGGCGGCAAGGGCCGGCTGGTGATCCACTACACCGATCTGGACACGCTGGACGGCGTGCTGGAGCGGTTGAAGGCGCGCGGATAAGCCTGTAGCACGCTTGTGCTACATTCGCCGCATCCACCCGCCGCGAGGCAGTTGCCATGTCGACCACCACCATTCGCATCCCAGATGAGCTGAAGGCGCGCCTGTCTCGCATCGCGGAGCTGGAAGGCACTTCAACCCATGGTCTCATTCTTGAAGCCATCGCCGAGAAAGCCGACGCGCTGGAACGCCGGCAGGCCTTTCATGAGGAGGCGCGCGAGCGCCACGAGCACTTCCTCGCTACCGGCGAGTCGATCCCATGGGAGGAGATGCGTGATTACCTGCGCCGCCGCGTGCGTGGCGAGGACGTGCAGCCGCCTGTCGCGCGTCGACTCGGGAAGTAACGCATGACCCGGGTCGTCATTGCCGCCCGGGTCGATCGTGACCTGAAACGGATACTCGTCCATTTGATGGCGAACGACGTGCTCGGTCCGGAACAGCGGATCGAAGACATCATCGCGGCCATCGACGTGCTGGCGACCAATCCATGGATCGGCCGACCGACGGAACATGATCGGCGCGAACTCGTGATCGGTCGCGACCACCATGGCTACCTTGCGCTTTATGCCTATGATCAACGTACGGACGAAGTGGTCATTCTGGCCCTGCGTTCGCAGAAAGAATCCGGATATCACCTTTCATGAAAAACCCCCACCTCTCCGTCGTCGTCCCCGTGTTCAACGAGCGCGACAACGTCACGCCGCTGATCAACGAGATCGTGACTGCACTGCGCGGCCTGACATCGTTCGAGATCGTCTACGTCGACGACTGCTCGCGCGACGACACGCTCGATGTGCTGAAGGCGCTCAAGGCCGACGTGCCCGAGCTGCGCGTGATCAAGCACATCAGCCAGAGCGGGCAGAGCACCGCCGTGCGCAATGGGGTGAAGGCTGCTCGCGGAGAATGGATCGCGACCCTCGACGGCGACGGCCAGAACGATCCGGCCGATATTCCCAAGCTGCTCGCCAAGCGCGACGAGTCCAGCGCCGACGTGAAGCTGTTCGCCGGTTGGCGCGTGAACCGCAAGGACACCGGCAGCAAGCGCTGGGCGTCGAAGTTCGCCAACGCGATCCGCAGCCGCATGCTGCGCGACGCCACGCCCGACACCGGCTGCGGCATCAAACTGTTCGAGCGCGACGCCTTCCTCGATCTGCCTTACTTCGACCACATGCATCGCTATCTGCCGGCACTGATGCAGCGCGCAGGCTGGAAGACGGTCAGCGTGCCGGTGAACCACCGCCACCGCGCCAGCGGCGTATCGAAGTACAACAATCTCAACCGCGCCCTCGTCGGCCTGCGCGATCTGCGCGGCGTGGCCTGGCTGATCGTGCGCAGCAAGCGCACCGCTGTCGAAGAGCTGTCAGCATGAATCCGGCCGCCGTCGACATCATGAATTCGCCGATCCCGTGGCTGGCGTGGACCGGGCTGCACATGAGCCCGTGGAAGCTGATCGGCCTCACCGGTGCGCTGATGTTCGGCGGCCGCTGGCTGGTGCAGTTCGTCGCCAGCAAACGCCAGGGCAAGCCGGTGATCCCGCGTCTGTTCTGGTACATGAGCATCATCGGCAGCCTGATGACGCTCAGCTATTTCATTTTCTCGTCGAAGCAGGACTCGGTCGGCATCATCCAGAATCTGTTCCCGGCCTTTACCGCCTGCTACAGCCTGTATCTGGATATCAAGCATCGCGGCTGGCATCGCGACAGGAATACGCACTGAAGCACGCACTGGGCCGCAACGCGGCCGATGTCGCGAACAAGGACGGACGACATGGATGCCGCAGCAATCGAAACGCCGGGTTTCCTCCACACAGAACGACCAACGCCGAACCTCCGCACAGCGTTCCAGGCCATGCCCGGAACGCGTCTTCGTATTCAACCTTCGTGAGCACACATGTCGAACGACGCATCACCGACGCTGGCTGAGCCGTTCTTCGAGCAGCCGCCCACCGCCTTCCCGATGATGTCGGCCTATCTGCCGATGGTGAAGAGCGCGGCGATGACCTCGGCGGCCGAACTGGGTGTGTTCCATCATCTGCATCGGCAGCCGGCGTCGCCGCTGGATGCCGCGCAACAGTTGGGCGCCAGCGCGCAGGGCATGCAGAGTCTGTTCCATGCGCTGGCATCGTTCGGCCTGCTCCACCGCAACGACGACGGCACCTACCGCAACGCGGCGTTCATCGAGCGCTATTTCACGCCGGCCGCTGCGGCGGACCTCACGCCGGGGCTGCTGTGGAATGCGGAAGCGATGAAGCTGATGACCGGGCTCACGGATGCGATCCGCCACGGACAACCGTCCGAATCGATGTGGACTACGATGGCGCGCAGGCCCGGTATGGGCGCGCTGTTCTCGCGCTATATGGAAGCGTTCGCCGGCTATTTTTCCGACGACCTTCTGCAGCACATCGATATCCCGGCCGACGCGCGTCAACTGCTCGACATCGGCGGATCACACGGCCTGCACGCCGCTTCACTGTGCCTGCGTCATCCGCAATTGCACGCGACCGTGTTCGATCTGGCCGAGAGCCTCACCCAGACGCCACGGGTGATCGAACAGCATGGCCTGCAATCGCGCATGACCCTGCGTGCGGGCGATGCGGTCGCCGACGATTTCGGCAGCGGAAGCGACGGCGGCAAATTCGACGTCGTCCTGCTGCTGTCGGTGCTGCACAACCAGACCGAGACCGATGCGCAGGACATCGTCCGCCGTGCGCTGGACGCGCTGAAGCCGGGCGGGCTGATCGTGATCCACGAGTATTTCCACGACCCGGTCAATCCGGGGCGCTACGCGGCGTCGTTCCTGCTGACCCTGCTGGTCGAAGTCGGCACCACGTTGCAGCACCCCGAGCTTCTGCAGACCTGGCTGCGCGATGGCGGATGCCGGACGATCCGACGGGTGGACATGGCGGAAGAGGGCAAAGGCTCTCTGCTGTTGGCGACGCGGGACGGAGGTGGGCAGGACTGGTTCTGAGCAGGGCCGATCGACCGAGGTCGATTCGAGCGAGACCCGCGCGCGAGGCCCTTCGATGGCCTCATGTCGACCGCGATTGGTGTAGTCTCGGTCCCGCCTCTGGGGAGAGGCCTGACAATCTGGGGAACTCATGACTCGCTGGCATCGATGGGGTTTGGCGGTCGCGGCAATGACGCCGGGCGTGGCCTGCGCACAGATGTCGACCGAAGAGATCGTGCACTCGGTCTGGATCGCGACCTGCGCCGGACTGGTGTTGATGATGCAGCCGGGCTTCGCGCTGCTGGAAAGCGGGTTCTGCCGCGCGAAGAACGCGGTCAACGTGATCATGAAGAACTTCACCGACTGCGCCATCGCCTCACTGGCGTATTGGGCGGTCGGGTTCGGGCTGATGTTCGGCCTGAACTGGAACGGCCTGGTCGGCACCAGCGACTTCTTTCCCAGCGGCGGCGGCGATACCTCGCTGGTGAACGTGCTCTACCAGACTTTCTTCGCCGCCACCGCCGCGACCATCATCAGCGGCGCAGTCGCCGAACGCATCCGCTTCATGCCGTATCTGGTCGGCACCGCCGTCATGGTCTGCGTGATCTACCCGATCTACGGCGCATGGGTCTGGGGCGGCACCGCCGACAACCCGGGCTGGCTGCGCGGCATGGGCTTTCTCGATACCGCCGGTGGTTCCGCCGTGCATGTGATCGGCGGCTTCACCGCGCTCGGTGCGCTGGTGGTGCTGGGGCCGCGCCTCGGACGCTTTTCGCGCACCGGCGAGGTTCGCGAGATTCCCGGCCACAACCTGCCGCTGGCGGCGCTCGGCGCGTTCCTGCTCTGGGTGGGCTGGCTCGGTTTCAACGGCGGCGCCGCCGATCCGGATTTCAACGATCTCGGCGTGATCGTGCTCAACACCCATCTCGGCGCGGCCGCCGGCATCGTCGGCGCCATGCTGACGCTCGCCATCCATCGCCGCCCGCTGCTGATGTCGGCCGTGCTCAACGGCGCGCTCGGCGGTCTGGTCGCGGTGACCGCAGGTGCGAAATACATGGATCCCGGGTTCGCCATCGTCACCAGTCTGGTCGGCGGCATGATCGCGGTCGTCGGCCCGGCGATGCTGCAGCGGATGAAGATCGACGATGTGGTCGATGCGGTTTCGGTGCACGGCTTCTGCGGCCTCTGGGGCACCATCGCCACCGGCATGTTCATGCGCGACCATCTGTTCGATCCCCACCAGATCGGCGTGCAGGCGCTTGGCGCATTCGTCGCCGCCGGTTGGGCCTTCACCATCGGTTGGGGCCTCTACAAACTGCTTGCGGTGACGATCGGCGTGCGCGCCAGCACCGAGCACGAACAGCGCGGCCTGGATTACACCGAGCATTACGAAATCGGCTACGGCGAATTCATGGCCTCACGCACGCATCGCGATCTGGGCGGCGAGGCCTGATCGATGGTGGCCAACGACAGCACCAGCATGGGCCTGAACTATCGGCGGCGGGTGATCTATCACGCGCTGCACGACACGTTCTCCGACCCGCAGGAAGTCCGCCGGTTTTTCGATCTGTGGCAGCGCGATCACAGCCATGAGGCGCATTTCGTGGTCACCCGTTTCGCGGCGGTCGTGGCGAAGAACGCGGGGTTCGATGCGCAGCAGCGGTCGACCTTCCAGCGACGCCTGTTTCATGGCCTGACCCAGACTTACGACAATCTGCCGCGCGTGCCGGACACCTGGATGCACGCCGCCACCGCCGAGCCGGCGGTGGTTGAAGTCGCCGCGGCGTCGCCTGTCGAAGCCGCGACAACGGCCCGCACGGAGCCGCCGGAACTGATCGTGTTCAAAACCTTCGCGCAAACGATCGTCGCCGCGATCCTCGCCAAGGCCGATCGCCATCCGGGCGTGCTGCTGCAGGCGGTCGGCGATCTTGCCGGCACTGCGGACAGCCGCGAACAGGAACTGCTGCGAATTTTCGAACGCTGGGCGGAAGCGCGCTTCGCCCCCGCTGCGTTGCCAAAGCTCAAGTCGCAGGACGATCTTCGCCCGCTCGCCCATCTGCTGTATCTGCTCGCCGCCGACCTGCTCGGCCCGATGCTGGCCGACCGCCTGTTGGCGCAGGCGGCGAGCGATGCGGACCGATTGCCGGAAGCATCGATGTTTTCGCCGCAGATGCTGCTGTAGCCGGAAAAGCGAATCCGGCCGAAGCCGGATTCGCATGGACAGCGGTCGCATCATCGCCCGTTGCGCAGGCGAGCGCTTTCGATCAATGTCGATTCATGGCCCGATACCGCAGCACAGCGCTGCCGGAACCGTGACGCGCGGCAGCGGATTGAACTGCGTGGACGGCGAAATCGGCGTCGGCGTCACCACCAGCGCGGTGTACGGCGTCAGCGCGGTGACGGCGCCGCTCCACGGCACGCTGCACAGCGTCTTCATACCGCTGAAGCCCATCCGCACCGAGTAGCCGTCGGCAGGGTCGGCCAAAGCATCCCAGTTGCTGGTCGTCATGCCGACGAAATGCGCGCCGTTGCTGCTTTCGGCCACGTCCGCCACCGTTTCTGCACCGGCAAGCCCGGCGCCCTGCGTGCCGTAGCGTTGCCCGGTGTAGCCACCGGCGATGTACGGCGTGAGATTGATCGGCACCATCAGGTGCGCCCACACGTCGCGGCTGCTGACGCCCAGATACGCGCCGGTGATGTTGCCGGCGATCAGCAGTTGCCCGCTCGGCACCGTGCTGAAGGTGGTGGCGCGAGTGGTGGTCACCGCCTGCGCGGTTTCGCTTTCGTTGGGCGTGCCCCAGTGGACCTGCCGCTGCAGCGCGCAGCCGGTACTGCGATAACTGGCGACATAGGCCTGCGGCAGCGCGGCGCTGGTGGTGCGGGTTTCGCCGACCGCCGTGAAGCCCGACGCAATGGTGGGGGTGCCGCCATGACGGGTGATGTCGTTGAAGCGCGACAGGCCCTGACCCGGCAATTGCGAACCGCAGATGTACGCGCCGTTGTTGCCGTCGATCTGGAAGACCGCCGCGTTGTTGCCATAGCTGCCCGCGACCACCAGGTTGTCGGCGAGCGACGGCGTATCCACTTCGGCGATGCCGCGACCGGTCAACAGCACAGTGCCGGTGGGCACGGCGTAATCGCGCGTCCAGATCAGCGTACCGTTGCTCCTGATACGAACCACGCGCACGTAGTTCACGGTGCCGGTGTTGTACTCGGCCAATGCGATCAGATCGCCCGCCGCCGTGCCGAACGCGCCGTCGCCGGTGGTCGCGCGGATGATGTCCCAGGCGGTGTGCTTGCCGGCGGTGGTGCCGTAGCTGCGGTGCCAGACCATATTGCCGTTGCAATCGACCTTGCTGATGGTCAGATGGGTTTGCACCGGCGTAGTCAGCGCATCGAACGTGCCGACCACCGCGAAGCCGGTGCCGTCGGTGTATTCGACGATGCCGCGCCCCTCTTCGGAGCGACCGCTGTCGTAGCTGAAACGCCACGGCCCGGCGATGGGGTTCGCGGCGTTCTTGCGTTCCACCACGATGTTGTTGAACCCGGCTGCGGTCGGCGGAACGGTCTGCGTACCGGTCGCCACCTGGCCGCCGCCCGTGCAGAACTGCACATCGGCGACGCCGTGCAATTGTTCCCGATGCGGATTGAGGCCTGAATACACTTCCCAGCTCTGCGCGAATGCCGACCCCGGCAACGCCGCGAGCGCGACGAGTACACCGACAGACAACGAATGGCGAGTGCGAATCCTTGTGTTCATGACAGCTCTCCTGGATGTGCGCCGATGGCGCGCCATGCGCCGTCGGCTGGAAGCGGATCCGATCTGCATCGGATCCGCGATGCGGTCAGCGATGCCGGCCTTGCGCCGCGATCGCGGGGCGACGGTGTCTGTGCGGACGCGAATACGGGCGCAGAGCGCGCGACCACGTCTTGGCATTCATCGAAACGGAAAGGTGGCACGTGGACAGTGGCATCGCACGGACGCGTGCATGGCAGGGCGTGTCGTCTGCGTATGCGTGCATCGCTCGTCTCCTCGAACTCGCGACGATGTCGCGTTCCTTGTTCGTTCGCTCCGGCCCGCAACCGTTGTCAACGGTCCCGGCATTCGCGCCGGAGTCCGGGATCAGCCTACTCCTCGCAACCGGACAACGCGCATCGCGACGACGGACGGCCAACCGCTCGAAAATGTCGCGACGCCCGTCACGCCCATTCAGGAAGCGATGATGCCGGCATCGATCAGGCGGGGGTCGCCGGTGTGCGGCGCAACATGCGCAGCAGCGCGTAGATCGCGATCAGCGCGGCCAGGGCGATGCCGATCGCACTCCATTCCTTGGCGGTCAGCGTTGCGGTGATCGCCAGCATCGCCAGCAGCGAGATCGCGGGAATCACCGGGCCACCGGGCATCACGAACGGCGCGGCGCCGTTCTGGCGCAGATCGATGCGCTGCGCGCGCCACGCGGCAAGACTGACGAAACCGTAGGTCAGGCAGATCGCGCCGCCGGAAATCAGCGCCAGCGCATCGAACGTGCCGCCGAGCGCGAGCGCCCATGCCAAACCCGCGTGCACGGCGAGCGCGAGCAGCGGCACGCGATGCGATGCGGTGACGCGACCGAAGGCGCGCGGCAGATAACCGTCGCGTCCCAGCGCGAACACGAGTCGCGAGGTGCCGAGCAGATTGCCGAGCATGAAGCCGCTCATCGAGATGCAGGCGGTGATCAGCAGCAGCGTGCGGCCCGGCGCCCACAGCGCAGCGGCGGTATCGGCGATCGGCACGCCGCTCTTGGCCAGACCGTCGCCGAGCAGGCCCTGACCGACGATCTGCAGACCCAGATACAGCAGCACCACCAGCAGGATCGCGGCGATGGTCGCACGCGGCACGTTGCGCGCGGGGTCGCGCAGTTCGCCCGACGGCACCAGCGCGGTTTCCATGCCAGAGTAGGCGAACATCACCAGCACCATCGACGCGCCCAGCGCGGATACCGACGGCACATCGCCGAACGAAAAGCTCACCTGGCTCCAGTCGACGAAGAACACGCCGATGCCCGCGAGGAGAAACAGCGGCAGCAGCTTCAGCGTCGCCAGCACCGCGATGGCGCGCGCGCCGAGCTTCACGCCGAACGCATTCAGGGCGAACAGCAGCAGATACACCGCCGTCAGCAGTCCTGCGCGCGCGTAGGTGTCTGCGAACGCCGGCACCAGCGTGGCCACCTGCACCGACAGCGCGGCGGCGACGCCGGCGCTGGACGCGACATTGCTGATCCACATCAGCGCACCGGCGAGAAAGCCGGCGAACGGCCCGAACACTGCGGTCAGATACGTGTACGGCCCACCGGTGGCTTGGGTGCGGCTGCCGATCGCGGCGAAGCACAGCGCCACCGGAATGATCGCCAATGCACCGGCCAGCAGCGCCAGCGGCGCCGCGTTGCCCATCTGCGTCGCCAGCGACGACGGCATGCGGAAGATGCCGCCGCCGATGATCACGTTGATCACCGCCGCCGTCAGCGCGAATGTGCCGACCGCACGGATCAGCGCGGCATCGCCTTCGAGCGGGCGGATGGGGGCGGGTTGGGACATGGGCATGGCCTGCAGCGGGCGAAGCACGAAGCCTCGCACGCGCGCGGCGGTTTGACGAGTGCGCGGACCGAAATCCGTATAGGCACAACTCCTGTAGGAGCGGCGCAAGCCGCGATCAATGATCAAGCATGCGTTGAGACGGCATGGTCGTCTTACGAAGTCGCTTCCGATCATTGATCGCGGCTTGCGCCGCTCCTACAGGCTACCGATGCGCCACATGCGTTAGCATCGTCGAACCCTCCGGAGGCCATCCATGCGCACGACCCTGCTTGCCCTGTCTCTCGCCTGCGCGCTCGGCGCGCCGCTCGCGCATGCCGCCGACGGGCAGCGCCCGGAAATCGGCCAGCAAGCCACACGACTGCAGCCGAAAGTCCTCGCCTGGCGCCGCGACCTCCACGAACATCCGGAGCTGGGCAACCGCGAAACGCGCACCGCGAAAATCGTCGCCGACCATCTGCGTTCGCTCGGTCTCGACGTGAAGACCGGCATCGCCACCACCGGCGTGATCGCGGTGCTCAAGGGCGGCAAACCCGGCCCGCGCATCGCGATCCGCGCCGACATGGACGCGCTGCCGGTGACAGAGCGCAACGCACTGCCGTTCGCCTCGAAAGCCACTTCGACCTTTCGCGGCGAAACCGTCGGCGTGATGCACGCCTGCGGACACGACGCGCATACCTCGACCCTGATGGGCGTGGCCGAAGCGCTGGTGGCGATGAAGGCCGATCTGCCCGGCGAAATCCTGTTCGTGTTCCAGCCCGCCGAGGAAGGCCCGCCGGACGGCGAGGAGGGCGGCGCCGAGGAAATGCTGGCGCAGGGCCTGTTCCGCGATTTCAAACCGGAAGCGGTGTTCGGCCTGCACGTGTTCAGCACGCTCAACGCCGGGCAACTGGGCTACCGCGCCGGCCCGGCGATGGCCGCGTCCGACCGTTTCAACATCGTCATCAAGGGCAGGCAGACGCACGGCTCGCGGCCGTGGGGCGGAGTCGATCCGATCGTCGCCGCCGCCGACGTGATCGGCAGTGCGCAGACGATTGTCAGCCGCCGCCAGAACATTTCGAAGCTGCCGGTGGTGGTCACCTTCGGCGCGATCAAGGGCGGCATCCGCTACAACATCATTCCCGACCAGGTGGAAATGATCGGCACCATCCGCACCTTCGACGAAGGCATGCGCGCGGCGGTGTTCAAGGATCTGCAGAACGTGGCCGAACATGTGGCCGCCGCGCACGGCGCGACCGCCGTATCGCAGATCCCCGACACCAAGGGCAATCCGGTCACCGTCAACGATCCGGCGCTCAGCGCGAAGATGCGGCCGAGTCTGGTGCGCGCGGTCGGCGCGGACAATGTGGTCGACATGGACCTCAACATGGGCGCCGAGGATTTCTCGTTCTACGCGCGCGAAGTGCCCGGCTTCTTCTTCTTCGTCGGCGCCACGCCGAAGGGACAGGATCCGATCAAGGCGCCGTCGAACCATTCGCCGGAATTCTTCCTCGACGAATCCGCGCTCGATGTCGGCCTGCGCGCGATGCTGCAGGTGACGCTGGATTATCTGCACAGCGCACAGTGATTGGAAACCTACCGTGAAAATATCGCCCTTCTTCGTATTGACCGCACTGTTCGTTTCGCTGCCCGCATTGGCAGGCCAGACGCTCCCAGACCTCGGCGGCACCTATCGCGTTCGCGGCGAATGCCATGAGCGCACCGACGGCGGCGAATACAAGCGCTGCGTCGCCTGGAATCAGCTGGTGCTGAAACCGGGCGACACCGCCGGCACTTACCGCTACACGCTGGACACCAACACCTTCGCAACCACCCAGGGCGGTTGCGCGCTGGAAGGAACGGTCTCGCTGGAAGCGCAAGGCAAGCACCTGTATCTTTCCGCTCCGATCGGCGAAGCCGATGTCTGCCCGATCCGCTTCAAGGTCGAGAAAAAAGCGCTGCGTCTGGACATGACGCAGGAACAGGCGGATGCCGCCGCGTGTCGCAACCTCTGCAGCAGCAATTCGTCGCTGTACACCGACCCATTTCCAAGAGCGTCCCGGAAAAAGTGAAGAACGACCCTGCTCACGCACGGGTTTCGCCCGCGACCGCACGCCACAGAATCTGTTGAAGCCTCTTCATGATCCACGACATTCCCCTCGGCCGCGAGGTCGCCTATCCGTCGCACTACGACCCGGGCCTGCTGTTTCCGATTCCGCGCGCGCAGGCCCGCGACGAGATCGGCATCGATGCGCGTGCGCTGCCTTTCATCGGCCATGATCGGTGGCACGCCTACGAGTTGAGCTGGCTGGACCCGCGCGGCAAGCCGGTGGTGGCGACGGCGACGATCGAAGTCCCTGCGAACGCGCCCTTCCTGATCGAATCCAAATCGCTGAAGCTGTATCTCAATTCGCTCAACGCCGCGCGCTTCGCAAGCGCAGACGCTGTGCGCGAAACGCTCATCGCCGATCTGTCGCGCGCCGCCGATGCGCCGGTGCGCGTCGCATTCGGATTGCCGCCGTTCGCTGCGAATGACAATGCGGTGCTCATCGATACGCTCGACATCGCTATCGACGACTACGGCCCGCCGAACGCCGCGCATCTCGCGCTCGATGACGATGCCGTCATCGAAGAAACCCTGCGCTCGGATCTGCTGAAATCGAACTGCCCGGTGACCGGACAACCGGACTGGGCCAGCGTGCGCATCGACTATCGCGGGCCGAAGATCGATCGTGCCGGACTATTGCGCTATCTGGTGTCGTTCCGCGACCACGCCGAATTCCACGAGCAGTGCGTGGAGCGGATCTTCGTCGACCTGCTGTCGCGCTGTCGTCCGCAGACGCTGTCGGTGGAAGCGCGCTACACGCGTCGCGGCGGGCTCGACATCAATCCCTGGCGGGCGACGCCCGGCATGTCGCCGCCGTTGCCTGTGCGCGACGAGCGGCAGTGACGCGGGCATCGCGAAAAAAACACGTCGACGATATGGATTCTTAACATTCCGCATGTCAATGTGGGCGGGCCATCTGGCAGGAGCTTTCGACCATGACCACACCCGATAAGAAACCCGATTTTTCCAACGTGCAAAGCTCGGTGACCAGCACCGAACAGGAACGCCCGGACTTCAGCAACGTCCAGACCACCGTCACTTCGACCGAAGAAATCATCGGCGGCGAAGGCGGCGGCGGCGGTACCGGCGCGCAGACCTACACCATCGAGAAGGGCGACACGCTGTCGGCCGTCTCCAAGCGCTTCTATGGCAAGGCGAAGTTCTGGCGCCAGATCTTCGAGGCCAACCGCGACACTATCGAGGATCCGGACCGGATCTTCCCCGGCCAGACCATCAAGCTGCCGGCGATCGATGTCGACGGCGACGGCGATCTCGACGACCCGTCCGCCGGCTGATCGCGCAGCGCGCGCTCCGCCTTCGTTCCAGCATTTCTACAACACCGCATTGAGGATTGACCCATGAATCGCACTCGTCTCTATCAGGTATTGCTCGTCGCCGCGATCGGCAGCGTCGCCATCGTCGGCTGCAAGAAGAAAGAAGAAGCCGCACCGGCGCCGACGCCCGCCCCGGCCGCCGTCGAACCCGCTCCGATGCCTGCCCCAGCCGCGACCGCATCGGTCGCCAGCGTCGACCTGGGCTCCGCCACAGGTCCGGACATGAAGCTCACCGCCACCACCATGAGCTTCAAGCCGAAGGACAAGTTCATCGTCTCGGTCGGCACCACCACCAGCGATCCGGCCGCTTCGGTCCCCGGCAAGCTCACCGCCAAGCTGACCTTCGCCAACGGCGCCGAAACCATGCCGGTCAGCGAAGAAACCAAGGACTTCAGCTTCGCCGGCCCGGGCACGACCAACTTCGAATTCAGCAAGCCCGACGGCTGGCCGGTCGGCAAGTACAAGGTCGAAGTGTCGCTGGACGGCGCAGTGGTGCAGAGCAAGGACTTCGAAGTCACGAAGTAAGTCCGCACCGCATCGTTGCAACGCAAGGGCGCGACTCCGGTCGCGCCCTTCGTTTTTGATGGCTCCCGCACGCAGCAGCATCCTTGTGGGAGCGGCTTCAGCCGCGACGCTTGGGGCGGCGTAGCCTGTCGAGGCTGAAGCCGCTCCCGCAACACAGGGGCCGAATCGCACGGATCGCAATCGGCAGATCAATGGGTTTTCGCAGCCCGGCACCCTTCGTGGATTACCCTATCGGCCGTTTCCCTTCGCCGTGCCCGCCATGTCCGCCTCCGCTCTGCTCGACGACGCCCAGCTCGACCGCCTGTCCGACCTGCTCGACACCCGCGCGGTGCCGTTCAAGGGCTTCAATCTGGAGGCGCTGGACGGCTTCCTGTCCGCGCTGGCGGTGTCGCCGGAGACGGTGCCGCCCGAGGAATGGCAGCCGGTGGTGTGGGGCGGCAAACCGCCGCGCTGGGATGCGGACGAAGCGGCCGAAGTCGACACGCTGCTGTCGGCGCACTGGCGGATGATCGAACAGCGCGTGCGCCACGGCGCGGATGTGCCCGACCACCTCGCGCCGCTGCTGTGGCTGCCCGAGGATCCTTCCGAGCACAGCGACGACGCACTGGATATCGGCCGCGACTGGGCCTACGGCTTCTTTCGTGGCGTGGAACTGCGCGAAACCGCATGGGACGCATGGCTGGACGAACACGACTGGATCGACGAGATCTTCACCTTCCTCGACCGCCTCGCCAGCGGCGAAATCCTCGGCGAAGACCCGGAAGCCGAACCGACCCCGCTCGGCTACGAAGAGCGCCTGGGCATCATCATCGAACTCCCGGCGATGCTCGCCGACCTGCACAACCATCGCATCGACGCGCTCACCCCGCGCACGCAGTTGAAGCGCGAGGAAAAACCCGACCGCAACGACCCATGCCCGTGCGGCAGCGGGAAGAAATACAAGAAGTGTTGCGGGGCGTGAGCGGAAAGATCCTCGTTACCCCGTGAATCCGTAGGGCGGGTCTCGACCCGCCATGAACGAAGCAAGAAACCGCACGCGAGGATGCCACGCTGAAATGCCTGTGGTCTTCGGGCAAAGGAGGTTTTTTTCATTGCATTGGCGAGTCGAGATCCGCCCTACGCGACTGTGCGGCAGCGGGAAGAAATTCAAGAAGTGTTGTGGGGCGTGAGCGGAAATATCTTTGTTACCCCGTGAATCCGCAGGGTGCATAAGCCGAAGGCGTCATGCGCCGCAGACATCGCAACCACCGTATCGTTGAAGAAGGTGCATGACGCTTCGCTTATGCAATGGAATGGACTCCTCCCACTGATCCGGCATCTAGGTGCCAGACT
>CAZGBA010000010.1:0-64338 GCA_964523435.1 uncultured Xanthomonas sp. | reverse complement strand
GGCGCCCGCGAGGTGTATCTGATCGAGGAACCGATGGCCGCCGCAATCGGCGCCGGCCTGCCAGTGACCGAAGCGCGCGGTTCGATGGTCATCGATGTCGGCGGCGGCACCACCGAGATCGCGGTGATCGCGCTCAATGGCATCGTCTACGCGCAGTCGGTGCGGATCGGCGGCGACCGTTTCGACGAGGCGATCATCAACTACGTGCGCCGCGCCCACGGCACCCTGATCGGCGAAGCCACCGCCGAGCGCATCAAGCTCGAGATCGGCTGCGCCTATCCGCAGGCCACCGTGCTGCAGATGGAAGTCTCCGGCCGCAACCTCGCCGAAGGCGTGCCGCGCATGATCAAGCTCAACTCCAACGAGGTGCTGGACGCGCTGCGCGAGCCGCTGGGCGGCATCACCAGCGCGGTCAAGCTGGCGCTGGAACAGACTCCGCCGGAACTGTGCGCCGACGTCGCCGAGCGCGGTATCGTGCTCACCGGTGGCGGCGCGCTGCTGCGCGATCTCGACAAGCTCATCAGCGAGGAAACCGGCCTGCACGTGCAGATCGCCGACGATCCGCTGACCTGCGTCGCCCGTGGTGGCGGCCGTGCGCTGGAGCTGGTCGATATGCACGGCAACGAGTTCTTCTCGCCGGAATGATCTTGTATCCGGACACGGCACATCCCTGTGCCGGTCCGGAGAGATGGGCAAAACGCGTGGGTTTTGCCCATCTCCGCAATCGGCCGTTGGCCGCTTGCGCCGGTCCCTCCGTGGACCGGGCCGTCCCCCTTTCAGCTTCTTCGCGAACTCCAGACCGAATTCCCTGACGTGCCTCCCTACGCCGGCCCTTCCGCACACCGCTCCGAGGAGATCGCGGGCACATTGCGGCTGCTGGTTGCGCTGGCGTTGGCGGTCGCGCTGATGGTGCTGGATCATCGCGGTGGTTGGCTGACCGCGATCCGCGGACAGATCGAAGTGGTCGTGCAGCCGCTGTGGCGGCTGGCAGGCTTGCCGGCGAAACTCGGCGACACCGTGCGCGACGATGCCTCCACCCGCGCGCGGCTGGCGAAGGACAACGAAATCCTGCGCAACGCGCTGCTGATCAGCGGCGCGCGGATCGCGCGGCTGCAGACCGCCGCCGCCGAGAACGCGCGTCTGCGCGGTCTGCTCGGCGCTGCGGAGCAGGGCGGGCTCGACGTGCAGCTCGCCCCGATCCTCGATATCGCCCTCGATCCCACGCGCCAGCGCGTGGTGCTCGACATCGGCGCGGACCAGGGCGTGACCCAGGGGCAGGCGGCGATCGATGCCGGCGGGCTGATCGGCCAGGTGATCGAAGTACGCCCGACCACCGCGACCGTGCTGCTGTTGACCGATCCCGACCATGCGGTGCCGGTGTCGGTCTCGCGCAACGGCATCCGGCTGGTCGCCTACGGGCGCGGCGACCGGCTCGAACTGGCGAACATCCCGACATCCAGCGATGTGAAGGTCGGCGACCGGATCGTCACCTCCGGGCTCGGTGGGCGATTCCCGCCCGGGTTTCCGGTCGGCACGATCACCAGGCTTCGGCGCGACGAGAGTCGCGCCTTCCTGGTCGGCGATCTGAAGCCGGCGGCGCAGCTCGATCGCGGCCGCGACGTGCTGCTGCTGCGGCGGTCGCAGACACCCGTGAGCGTGCCGGCACCGAACGCTGCGGGAACTGCCGCAAATGCGACCACGACCGTGCCAGCGCCACCCGTGACGACGTCCGCAACAACGCCCGCATCAACGCCAACGACCACGGAGCCGCAGCGATGAGCCGCGTGCGTCGTCCGTGGCTGTTTCCGGCGAGCATCGTCGTCACCCTGCTGCTCGGCCTGCTGCCGCTGCCGGCGGTGCTGCAGCCGCTGCGACCGTACTGGCTCGCGCTGGTGCTGGCCTATTGGCTGCTGGAGGACCACGAGCGCGTCGGCCTTGGCTTGGCCTTCAGCATCGGTCTGCTGGCCGATATCGCGTTCGGCAGCCTGCTGGGCGAGCAGGCGCTGCGGCTCACGGTGATGACCTTCATCCTGCAGCGGTTCCGGCCGCAGCTGCGATTCTTTCCGATGGCGCAGCAGGCGCTGGCGATCGGCGGGCTGCTGCTCAACGATCAGATCATCGTCGGCGCCGTGCATGTCATGTTCGGTCAGCCGATTCGCGGCTGGACGCAGTGGTGGACCCCGCTGATCGGCGCGCTGCTGTGGCCGCCGCTGTTCGTGCTGCTCGATGGCCTGCGCGTGGGCCGGAAAAAATAGGCACGACACGATGCGCCGCCGCTACATCAAGAATTCCGCCCAGGAAGCCACGCAGTTCCGCGCCCGCGCAGCGATCGGTTTCATCGCGGTGGCGCTTGCGCTCGCCGGTCTGTCGCTGTGGTACTTCAAGCTGCAGGTGCTGGAACACACCGACTACGCCAAACGCTCGGAAGCCAATCGCGTCAAGCAGCGGCCGGAAGTGCCGGCGCGCGGTCTGATCTACGACCGCAAGGGCCGCGTGCTCGCCGACAACGTGCCGGCGTATCGACTGGACGTGGTGCCGGGCGAAGCCGGCGACATCGATGCGCTGGTTGCGTCGCTGTCGAAAATCATCGCGCTCACGCCCGACGACATCGAGCGCTTCAACGACACCCGCCGCGTCACCCGCAGTTTCCTGCCGGTGACCCTGCGCCTGCGCATCACCGACGAAGAAGCCGCGCGCTTCGCGGTCGATCGCTGGCGGTATCCGGGCGTCGAACTGGTGCCGTATCTCACCCGCCGCTATCCCTACGGCGATCTGTTCGGACACGTGATCGGTTATGTCGGCCGCGTCGACAAACAGGATCTGGAAAAACTCGGCCAAGGCACTGCCGCATTCAGTCACACCGGCAAATCGGGGATCGAGCGCTATTACGACGACATCCTGCGCGGCGAGATCGGCTACGAACAGATCGAAACCAATGTCGATGGCCGGATCATCGGCAGCCTCGGTCGCATTCCGGCCAAGCCCGGCGTCGATCTGCGTCTGAGCATCGATGCCGAACTGCAGCGCGCCGCGATCATCGCGTTCGGCGACCTCACCGGTTCTGCGGTGGTGCTCGATCCGCGCAGCGGCGAAGTGCTGGCGATGGTCAGTCTGCCCACCTACGATCCGAATCTGTTCGTCAACGGCATTTCGCACGCGAACTATCGGATGTTGATGGACGATCCGGCGAAACCGCTGTTCAACCGCAACGTGCTCGGCGGCGTCGCGCCCGGCTCCACGCTCAAGCCGTTGATCACGCTCGCCGGTCTCGACAGCGGCCTGCGCACGCCCGACGACAAAGTGCTCTCGACCGGTGAGTTCCGTATCGCCGGCCAGAAGCGCGGCTATCGCGATTCGCATGGCGGCGGTCACGGCTGGACCGACGCGCGCAAGGCGATCGGCGATTCGGTCAACACCTACTACTACCGGCTGTCGCTGGACATGGGCATTCGCAAGTTCGACGAATACCTGTCGCTGTACGGTTTCGGCGCGCCGACCGGCATCGACCTGGCCGGCGAGACCGGCGGCATCCTGCCGTCGCCGGAATGGAAAGCGAAGAACGCGAAGAAACAGGGCGCGTGGTATCTCGGCGATACGGTGATTTCCAGCATCGGCCAGGGGTTCTGGAAAGCCACGCCGCTGCAGCTCGCGCAGGGCACCGCCGCGCTCGCAAACGGTGGTCTGCTGCGTCGTCCGCATCTGGTCAGCGCGCGCCGTGACGATTTCGACAAACCCTGGACGATGGTGCAACAGCCGGCGCCGCGCGCGATCAGCCGCAGCGCCGCGAACCTGCAGGTCGTACGCGACGGCATGATCCGCACCGTGCACGGCCCGGGTGGTACGGCGCGCGTGATCAGCGGCGGGTTGCCGTATCGCATCGCCGGCAAGACCGGCACGGCGCAGGTCGTCAGCCGACGCGGCAACGTCAGCATCAATCCGCGCAACCTGCCGATGCATCTGCGCCATCGCGCGCTGTTCATCGCCTATGCGCCGGCCGAGGATCCAACCATCGCACTCGCGGTGGTGGTCGAAGGCGGTGGTTACGGCGCAAGCACGGCGGCGCCGATCGCGCGCAAGATTCTTGACGCCTGGCTGCTCGGCAAAATGCCCGAACAGGATCCGGCAGCGATGGCGGTCGCGCTCACGACCAATCCATTCGCGAATGTCGTCGCCGAATCGACGGCGACTCCCACGAACGCCGACGCACCGTCGCAGCCTGCGGTCTCGCAACCGGCCACATCGCCGCCAGCTGCTAGCGAACCAATCGCAGCGAAGCCGACACCAGCAGAGCCGGCAGCGACGGAACCTGCGCGATGAAGACCTTCGTCCGCTGGCTGTTCGACATCTTCCTGCGGCTCACGCGCACGCTCGACTGGCCGCTGCTGATCGCGCTGTTGGCGCTGATGGGCGTGGGTCTCGCGGTGCTGTACAGCGCCGGCAACGAAAGCCCGCGCCTGGTGATGGCGCAGGGCGCCCGCTACGGAGTCGGTCTCGCCGCGATGTGGCTGCTCTCGCGCGTGCCCACGACGCAGCTGCGCAGCGTCACGCCACTGGTGTTCGCAGGCTCGCTGCTGCCGCTGGTCGCGGTGCTGTTCATCGGCCAGGGCAAGCACGGCAATCACTGGATCAATCTCGGCGTGTTCTATTTCCAGCCGGCCGAAGTACTGAAGCTCAGTCTGCCGATGATGGTCGCGTGGTTCCTGCATCGCGAACGTTTGCCGCCGCGCGTGCTCACCGTGCTCACCGCTGGCGCCATCATCGCCGCGCCGACGCTGCTGATCCTGCTGCAGCCGGATTTCGGCACCGCCATGCTGGTCGCCGCCAGCGGCGCGTTCGCGCTGTTCCTCGCCGGCCTGCCGTGGCGCTGGTTCATCGCCGCGGGCGCCAGCGTCGCCGCCGCCGCGCCGGTCGCATGGTTCTGGCTGCTGCGGCCGTATCAGAAGGATCGCATCCGCACCTTCCTCAATCCCGAGTCCGACCCGCTCGGCACCGGCTGGAACATCATCCAGTCGAAGATCGCGATCGGCTCAGGCAACTGGACCGGCCAGGGCTGGGGCCAAGGCTCGCAATCGCATCTGGATTATCTGCCCGAGCACACCACCGACTTCATCTTCGCCGTGCTGTCGGAGGAGTTCGGCTGGGTCGGTGTCGCCACCGTGCTGGCGCTGTACACCTTCGTCGTGGGCCGCTGTCTGTGGATCGCCAGCGAAGCGCGCGACACCTATTCGCGCCTGCTCGCCGGCGCGCTCGGCCTCGCGTTCTCGGTGTACGTGATCGTCAACGGCAGCATGATCTCCGGCCTGCTGCCGGTGGTCGGCGTGCCGATGCCGCTGCTCAGCTACGGCGGTACTGCGGCGGTGTCGCTGCTCGCGGGGCTTGGCGTGGTGATGGCGATGAAGGAGCGGCGCTGATCGCGCGCGTCGCACGCATTACTGTCCGTCAGTGGTGCGTTTGCGTCGTTTCACCAGTCTTTTGAAATACATGGCGGGCAACCAGCGCTTCAAGCGCCATTGCATCGGCTCGCGTCTGGTCGGGATGATCATGAACTCGCCGCGTTCCGCTGCGGCGAACACCTTGTCGGCGACGCCGTCGAGCGTGTCCGGCGAGGTGTCCATCAGTTTGATCACTTTCGCCTTGACCTTGTCGCTGGCGAAGGCGGTCTCCAGCAGATTGGTGCGGAAGAACGCGGGACAGATCACGCTGACGCGGACACCGTGGTGATACGTTTCGGCGCGCAACTGTTCCGACAGCGCGACCACGGCGGCCTTCGCGACGCCATACGTCATCATGCCCGGCGCACCGGCAAGACCCGCGAAACTCGCGGTGTTGATGATCTGCCCGCTGCGTGCGGCCAGCATGGCCGGCAGAAACAGCCGACAGCCGCGCACCACACCGACCAGATCGACGTCCAGGATCTTCCGCCACTCTTCCATCGTCGTCTCGACCATCGGCCCGACCGACGCGATGCCCGCGTTGTTGATCAACACATCCAAGCCACCCCATTCGCGCTCGATGCGATCGTGCAGGGCCTGCATCGATGCGTCGTCGCCGACATCGGCGGCGTGGGCAAGATGGCCGGTGCCCGACAGCGCCGCTGCTGCGGCTTCGGCGCGGTCCGCAAGCAGGTCGACGCAGACCACGCGTGCGCCGCTGCGCGCATAGCGGTGCGCCAGTGCGAGACCCAGCCCGCTGCCGGCCCCGGTGATCAATACGCGTCGTCGAATCGTGTCCATCGGTGCCGTGTGTGTGCTGTGCTAGTCTCGGCAGCATAGCAAGCCGCCGCGTGCGCGCTCTCGTATCCACTCCACGATTTGGCCCATCCATGTCGAGACCCGACCCTCTCTTCGACCTTTCCGGCAGGACCGCGCTGGTCAGCGGCGCATCGCGCGGCATCGGCGAGTCCATCGCCCATCTGCTCGCCGCGCATGGCGCGCATGTCGTCTGCACGTCGCGCAATGTCGAGTCCTGCGCCGCAGTCGCGGAGGCGATTCGCGCCACTGGCGGTTCGGCCGAAGCGCACGCCCTGCATGTCGGCGATCCCGACGCGATCGAGGCACTGTTCAACACGCTCGATGCGGCCGGAAAAGCGCCCGACATCCTGGTCAACAATGCGGCGGCCAATCCATATTTCGGCCCGATGATCGACATGGATCTGGGCAGCTACCAGAAAACCGTCGACGTGAATCTGCGCGGCTATTTCTGGGCGACGGTGCAGGCGGCGCGGCGGATGAAAGCCAAGGGCGGCGGCAGCATCGTCAATATCGCTTCGGTCAACGCGAAGCGGCCCGCAGCCGGGCAGGGCGTCTATTCGATGACCAAGGCCGGCATCGTCAACATGACCGAAGGGTTCGCGAAAGAGCTCGCCGCGCACGGTGTCCGCATCAATGCGGTGTTGCCGGGCCTGACCGATACGAAATTCGCCTCGGCCATCACTTCCAACCCGAAACTGATGGGCATGATGTCGCAGCTGATTCCGATGGGCCGCAGCGCGCAGCCGGACGAGATCGCGCCGGCGGTGCTGTTCCTGTGTTCGCCGGCTGCGGGTTATGTCACCGGCACTTGTCTGGCGGTGGATGGTGGCTATCTGGCCTGAGGAGACGCGATAGACAGCACCCTCGCCCGTCCGTTATCACTGCGACAGTGGGGCCGCCGTCTTCAGCGCGATTGACGCCTGGACAGCATTTCTCCGAGTACACCCTCAAGCTTGCAGCGCCCACCGGCCTTCGCTTCTTCGATGAAGGGCAAGGCGAATTCCAGACCTTCGCTCGCGATTTCGTCCAGACTTTTCGCTTCCGCCACACGCTGCCCGATACAGCCGCACATCGGTTCGATCGACGCCCGCAGCAGGGCTTCGGGAAACGGCTTCGGAGATGGCGCGTTGGAACGTTCGCTGGCCTCGGCGTATTTGCGTTGTGCGGGGAGCAGGATTGCGAGCGTGCAATGTTCGGTGAAGACCGCGAGTTCGGTCTGCGTCCATCCGTTGCCGGCCGATGGCGCGGCCGGCGATTCGTCCGCCTGCGCGATACCCGCAGCGCAAACCAGGACCGTCGCGGAAAGAAAGCGTCTGCAGGTGAAATACATCATGCCGGTCTGCTCCTGTGCTTGATGTTGTTGACGATGATTGAAGTCCATCCGTTACAGCAATACCCGGTGCTCGAAATTATCACAAAGGCAGCAGGCGTTGCCTGTCGGACGGGATGATTGTGGGATCGATCCGGTTTCCATGGCGGCATCCGCCTCAACGGTATTCCCGAGGAATCGGTTAGTCGGCATTGGCTGAGCGAGTCGTCGCTCGACATCGACTCATGGCTTCCCGCTGCCATCGCTGCGTACGGGAATCCTCCGGCGCGGCGCCTGCGCTTCGCGTTCCGCCATATCGCGCACGCGCTGCCCCGCGCCCTGGATCAGTGACGGCAGCAGTTGCGCTTCCGGCAGATGTTTCCAGTATTTCTGCGGCATCTCCTGACGCATCATCCTCGGATTGAGCCGCGCCGGATTGAAGATGTTCGCGTAATAGGTGCGCCAGAGATCCTCACGCGCGTCGTCGTCGGGCGCTTCGCTGTGCTGCGCGCCGGGGCCGAATGCCAGCGCGCTGCCGTCCCACGCCACGCTGCGGTAGGGCGTGAGAATCGCCCAGCGCATGCCCACGAAGCGACGCGCGAAGAACGGTGCGACGCGATCGAGGATCCAGTGCGCCGGCTCGAACCACGCGATGAAGGCGTCGGTCTCGCCCGGGACTTCGCGAAAACGCACGAAGGCCTTCATCTTGTGGGTGTCGCGGCCCACCGCCTTGGCCAGCTCCGCTGCGGCGCGCGTATCCGGATCGGTGACACGCGCCAGCAGATGCGGCTCGCCGTGGGCGATGCGCCACGCGATCCGGTAAAGCAGGGCGTGACGCATCGCGTCGCGATGACACAGCACCGCGCCGGCCAGTTCGAAAAGCGCAGCGGGAACGTGCGGCGTCGTGCGTACGGGAGGCGCATCGGTCAGCGCGCTGCCGCCTAGCAGGCTGCCCTGCGCATCGCCGCCCCAGGCGATGTCTTCCGGTGCGATATTCGCGCGCAGCCCCGCGCGTGCGGCCGTGCGCCAGACGTCGAGCGCCCACGGCGGGTCCAGCGTCGCGGTGTAGGCGCATGCGGTCATGCGGCGGCGAACAGATCCTGCTGACGCGGCTTCGGCGCCAGCTGCGCGCGCAGCGCGGTCGGATCGTCCAGCTGCTTGCGCGGATGGTGGTCCAGCAATTGCACGAATGGCAGCATCTTCTGCAGCGGCGCGTGCAGCCGCGCCAGATCCTCGATGCGCAGCTTGCCGTAACGCCTGGCCAGCACGATGCGGTCGACGTTGCGCGTGCCCAGGCCGGGCACGCGCAGCAGGGTTTCGCGCGGCGCGGTGTTGAGATTCACCGGGAATTTCTCCGGGTGGCGCAGCGCCCATGCCAGTTTCGGATCGATGTCGAGATCGAGCATCCCGCTGCCGCCCTGCGCGCTGTCGGGGGCGATGTCTTCGACCGTGAATTCGTAGAAGCGCAGCAGCCAGTCGGCCTGGTACAGCCGGTGTTCGCGCAGCAGCGGCGGTGGTTTCACCGGCAGCTTCGACGACGCATCGGGGATCGGACTGAAACCCGAGTAATAGACGCGGCGCATCCGGTAGTCGCTGTAAAGTCCGTGCGACGTGTGCAGGATGCTGCGGTCGTCGGCGTCGTCCGCACCGACGATCATCTGCGTGCTCTGCCCGGCGGGTGCGAAGCGCGGCGGTTTCGCGCGCCTTGCGGGTTTGATCGTGCCGGCCTTCGCCGCGCGCGCTTCCTTGCTTTCGTCGATGCGCCAGCGCAGCTCGCCCATCGCCGCATGAATGCCGGTCATGGTCTTTTCCGGCGCGAGTTTCGCCAATCCTGCTTCCGTCGGCAGCTCCACATTGATGCTGAGCCGGTCGGCATAACGGCCGGCCAGCGCCAGCAGTTCCGGTGAGGCTTCGGGAATGGTCTTCAGATGGATGTAGCCGCCGAAACGGTGGTCTTCGCGCAGGCTGCGCGCCACTTCGACCATTTCCTCCATCGTGTAGTCGCCGCTGCGGATGATGCCGCTGGAGAGGAACAGACCTTCGATGTAGTTGCGCTTGTAGAAATCCAGAGTCAGCCGCACGACTTCGTCGGTGGTGAATCGCGCGCGGCGCACGTTGCTCGATACGCGATTGACGCAATAAGCGCAGTCGTAGATGCAGAAATTGGTGAGCAGGATCTTCAGCAGCGACACGCAGCGGCCATCGGGCGTGTAGGAATGGCAGATGCCCATGCCCTCGGTGCTGCCGATGCCGCCGGACTTCCGCGAGTCGCGCTTGCCGCCACCGCTGGATGCGCAGGAGGCATCGTACTTGGCGGCATCGGCCAGGATCGCGAGTTTCTGCTTCAGCAACATCCGGCCATTCTGACATCGACGCCGTCTCATCGGGTGAGATCGTCGGGCGGCTTGCCGCGTTTGGCGTGTCGGTGGCCATGTGACTTTCGGGAAGTGGCGCTAGGCCGCTGTGGACGTATGCTGGCGACTCGCCGCCCGCCCGGAGCTTCCCATGCGTTCGCTGCATATCACTGCGCTTTCACTCGCCTTCGCTGCGCTCACCGGCTGCACGCATGTTGGCATCGCCGACCGCGACGCCATCGCCCGGCAACTCGCGGCGCCATCGCGCAGTGCGGACGACCGCGAACGCGATGCGCGCGACCAGCCTGAGGCCGTACTCGAACTCGCCGGGTTCGGTCGCGGCGAGACCATCGCCGACATTTTCGGCGGCGGCGGTTACTACAGCGAGATCCTGTCCGGCATCGTCGGCCCGCGTGGCCGGGTGCTGCTGATCAACAACGCGGCCTATGACGCCTATGCGAAGAAAGGCCTCGAACCGCGTCTCGCCGGCAACCGTCTGACCAACGTCCGCTATTCGATCGCGCCGAACGAAGCCCTGGGCCTCGGCGAGAATGCGCTGGACGGGGCGCTGATCGTGATGTCGTATCACGATCTGTACCACGCCGACCCGGACGGCGGTTGGCAGGCGATCGACGCCGGACAATTCATCGATCAGATCGTCACTGCGCTGAAACCGGGCGGACGCTTGCTGATCGTCGATCACGACGCACGTGAAGGCTCCGGCAACGCCGATGCGCAGGCGCTGCACCGGATTGAGGAAACCTTCGCGGTTCGCGATTTCAAGGCGCATGGACTGGAGTTCGTCGGCAGCATCGAGACGCTGCGCAATCGCGACGACGACCGCAGCAGGAACGTGTTCGACCCTGCGATCAAGGGCAAGACCGACCGTTTCGTGCATCTTTACCGCAAGCCCTGACGCCGCCGCGCGGGTTGTCTGCGCCGACCGCGCTGTGTACCGTGCACGCATCACGACGCATCGGCGCCAAGCGTCGCGTCTTACCCATCCCGGAGCGGTGCATGAAAATGCTGACGATGCTTTGCGTGCTGCTGTCGACGGCGCTGTGTCCGCTCGCTGCGCGGTCGGCGCCCGCACAGGACGCCGATTCCCTGTTCGATACGATTTCCGCGCTCGATACCGGAGTCTTCGCTGCCTTCAACACTTGCAGCGATCCGGTGCAGCTCGACAGGCATGCGGATTTCTTCGCGCCCGATGTCGAGTTCTATCACGACACCGGCGGCGTCACCTGGACCCGCGATGCGATGCTCGCCAATACCAGACAATACGTCTGCGGCCATTTCCGCCGCGAATTGATTCCCGGCACGCTGGAAGTGTTTCCGGTCAAGGATTTCGGCGCCATCGCACGCGGTTCGCACCGCTTCTGCCAGTTCGATAGCGGTCAATGCGAAGGCATGGCCGACTTCACCATCGTCTGGCAACAGAAGGACGGCCATTGGACGATCACCCGCGTGCTCAGCTACGCCCATCGCGTTGCGCCGTAGGCCGCGCGCATGCATCTGTCCGCGCTGCATCGCTATCCATTGAAGTCGGCCGCGGGTCACGTGGTCGAAGCGCTCGATATCCTTGCGCGCGGCCCGCGCCACGATCGCCGCTGGCTGGTGGTCGATGCCGATCACCGTTTCGTCACCGCGCGACAGATATCGCAACTGGTGCTGGTCCGCGCGGAGATTCAGGAGAACGGTCTGCGCCTGTCCGCGCCCGGCATGCCCGATCTCGATGTCGCCTCTCCGCTGCCGGATGCCTCGCGCCTGCGCGTGTCGATCTGGAAGGATACGGTCGATGCGCTGGTCGTCGATGCTGCCGCCGATGCGTGGCTGAGTACATTCCTACAGCAGCCGGTGCGGCTGGTGCACATGGACGACGAGGCGCGACGCGCGGTCGATCCCGCCTACGCGCGTCCCGGCGATGAGGTGAGTTTCGCCGACGGCTATCCCCTGCTGGTCGTCTCGCAGGCGGCGCTCGATGGCTTGAACGCGCGCCTTGTCGACGCTGGCCGCGCGCCGGTCGCGATGGCGCAGTTCAGGCCCAATCTGGTCGTCGCCAATGCCGCCGCGCATGCCGAGGACGAGTGGAAGCGGGTACGCATCGGCGAGATCGAATTCGATGCGGTGAAGCCGTGCACGCGCTGCGTGTTCACCACCGTCGATCCGGTCAGCGGCATACGTCGCGACGATGGCGAGCCGTTGAACATCCTCAAAGACTATCGACGCACGCCGGCTGGCATCACCTTCGGCATGAATCTGATTCCGCGCGGCATCGGTATGCTGCGCCTCGGCGATATGATCGAAGCGCTCGATTGAGCGCAATGCCGGCGGTTACTCTGAATCCACGCCGGCCAGATCCATCACCCACTTCGGCACGACGGGTTCTCCGTCGTAAAAGGTCTTCGGTCGCTTCTCCGCCATCGCCCAGCGATGCAGCCAGCTCGGGCCGTAGCGGCCGTGATAGCCGTCTTCGCGTGCGTAGGCGGGATCGCGCATCGCGTGTTCGAGCGTGACGAAACGGTAGCCGCGACGCTTGATGCCGGCGATCAGTTCCGCATACGCCTCGGCATTGAGTTCGTTGGCGTGCAGCAACAGCGTCTGCGGCAATGCATAGCCGAGCAGCGCCTGCGACTGCTGTTCGTAGTAATCGATCTTGTTGAGCATGTACGGCACATAGCCCAGGCGCAGGCGTTCGAGCACCGCTGCGCGCTCGGGCGTGTCCGCCTGCCCGTCGAGCACACGCGCGTAGGCGAAGGCCCAGACCCACTCGCCGTTGTCGACCGTCACGGGCGCGATGCGATAACCGTGTTGCGAAAGAAAATCCGCGATGGTCGCCTTGTCCTCGGCGGTACGCCCGGCGCGCAGATACGGATGCCGGAACCACTGCGGCGTCTGTCCATGTTTCGCCAGCATCGGACGCAGCACGCGTTCGCCGCGCAGGATCGCGTCCTCGAACGCGGGAATCCCGACGGCATGCAGATCGACATGCCCGTAGGTGTGATTGCCGAGCGCATGGCCGGCGTCGAGCCAGGCCTCGAGCATCGCCACGCGCTCCGGCTGCACCACGCCGTCGTGTTCCAGTTTGTCCTCGTTGACGAAACCGGTCACCGGCACGCCGCCGAGACGCAGTTGCTCCAGCAGCGCGGCGTGGCGCATGCGCAGCGCCTCGGGCGACGTCGTCGCCATGCGTTGCCACGGCAGATCGTCGATGGTGACGGCGATGCGGCGGTCGGGTTCAGCGGCCTGCGCGAGCGCTGCGAACAGATACAAGCTGGCGATGAGCAGTAGGCGCATGGCGGCTCCGGCGATGGGGCAGGCCGAGGTTACACGATCAGATGCATCAGAATCGTGCTCACAGCCTGTTCAAAATCCCCATAAGCCATCTGTCATCCCGAACGCACGCGCAGCGCGCGGAGGGGCCTGCTGTTGTCACATCACCCGCTACAAGCAGGTCCCTCCTCGGGCTTCGCCCTCGTTCGGGATGACAGATGCTTCTGCATCCGAGGTTTTGAACAGACGCTTACTTGTTCTTCGCGGGCAGGGTCGCGTCGAATTTGTACACATCCACGCCGATCGCATAGGCGACGAAGCCGGTGCCGGTCGGTAGCACGCGGATCTTGTTCACCGCGCGGCCCATCTCCACCGGCGTCCAGGATTTGCCGCCGTCCACGGTCTGGAAACCGGTGGTACTGGTGCCGACCCAGCCGATGCGTTCGTCGCGGAAACCGATGCCGAACTCGCGCACTTTCGCATCGTTGACCAGCGGCAGCTCTTTCCAGCTGCGGCCACCGTCGGTGGTCTTCACGACGTAGCGCTGGGTGACGGCCGGGTCGGGGTCGTAGCTCTGCACCGTGGCATAGCCGACTTTCGCGCTGGGGAAGCTGCCTTTCCAGGTGATCTCGAACGGACGCTTCGATTCGTAGACGGTTTTCCAGGTGACGCCGCCGTCCTGAGTGCGGACGATGCGCGCATGCGATTTCTCCACGTCGCTGTCGCTCGCGCCGAACACCACGCCGTTCATCGCATCGAAGAATTTCACGTCGAGGATCATCGCCGTATGCGGCGTCATGTCGATGATCTTCCAGTGGTCGCCGCCGTCGAGCGAGCGCAGCAGGGTCGCCGGGCCGCCGACGCGACCGCCGGCATGGATGACGACACGCGTGTCGAGCTTGCCGGCATTCACGAAGCGGTTGTGCAGCACGTCGATCGCGCACAGGCCTTTGACCTGTTCGCCGGTCAGGCTCTCGACCACGCTCCAGGTCTTGCCCCCGTCGCGGGTGCGGTACAGCGGTCGGGTGTCGGTGACGCCGGGAAAATAATCGATGCCGATGTTGCCGGCGAAACCGTTTTCGGCATCGACGAAGCCGACGGTGCGGAAATACGTGCCCGGCTGTTCCAGCTGCAGCGTCCAGGTCTTGCCGCCGTCGGCGGTGGCGAATATCTTGCCCGCGCCGTTGACGTACCAGCCATGGTCGGCATCGATGAAATGGATGTCGTCCTGTTTGCCTTTGTAAGGCTCGGTCTGCAGCTTCTGCCACGTCGCACCGACGGGCAATGCCGTGGGAGGTTTCGCCACGGCCGTGGTGGAGATTGCGAGGCCGAAGGCGAAAGCGAGCACGGCGATGTGGGTCGTGCGGCGGGGAAATCGAATGGGGCGCATGGGAGCCGTCGCAAGTATGGAGAGTGCATGCATGCTCCGTTGCAGATGTATGCGGAGACACTGCCAGAGGTCATGGCCGATCTGGTTTTCGGTATCGCTGCGCGTGTACTCTCTGCACGGTTTACCACGTCCGGGCCGGCGCAGCTCACACCTTCGGCCCGAGCAAATACAGCTACATCCACCAAAGCACGACGACCCTGAGCGATTTTCAATGGGTTGAATCGAGGGCAGGGCCCGGATCGCGATTAGAGATTGCCCGCGGCAGGCAACTGTCCTGCTGCGGGCCATGTTGCGGGATTGCCATCTGTGAATGATCGCCCCGTCGCTACCGGTCGGAGCGACCATCAGGATGTCTTACGGTATCCAATTCACTTTGAGATTGGTGATGTACACGGTGAAATCGTGTTGGCTGTTGTTGGCATCGCCAAGGGTGTAGCCGGTGAGCTCTGCCGGGAACAGGCTGCTGGGGTTCGTGAACTGGCCGGTGGCGTTCCAGGCGTCGGATTTGACGATCGTGTTATTGGTTGTATCGGTGATGGTGTACGAGATGTATCCATTGTCGCTGACCCGTATATCGGCGAAATACATTCTGTTGTTCACCAGTGGGCCTGAGCTCGGGTTGGCGCCGCGAAGATCTTTTCCGTCATTGCCCAGCACCCACCAGGATTCGGTGAAGACCTGATTGGGCATTCGGCTCGGCCAACTGTTTGCTGGAAAGTTTTCCGGCTGCTTCTCGATCGAATTTCCGAAGATGATCATGCCCAGTCCGCGATGCCATGTGCAGCTCGGGCTGATTTGGCTTTGGCTCAAGCAAGCGCTCAATGCATTCGGCGAGCCAAGGGAAAATCTTCCGTGCAAGGAGAAGAACAGATGATTGGTGTCGCCGAAAAAGTCCGGGGATTTGAAATTGAAACGCATACGTTGTGTGGTGCCGGTTTTGGTCGTGGCGCTGACGCCCAGGCCGCCAAAATAAAAGTCGCGATAGTTCGGCAGGTTCGGGTTGGAGCCGGAGCAGTATCCAGACGATCCACTCGGACAGCGCAGTCCAATGATGGTGCCGCCGCTGACTTGCGGATTCGGGGTCGTGTAGACATAGCCCTGGATACCGTCGGATCCCCAGCCTTCATAGGTGGTCAGATCATAAATCTCGGAGGAGCTCAGCGTGTATTTGTGGACCAGGTCGCCAGTATTTTCGTCGAACTTTGCGGCGCGATACATCGGTACAGAGCCGGGTACCTGGGTTTCGTAGATGTAGCCTTCGATGCCTTCGTATACATAGCCATTGGCCAGCACGAAGCTTTGTTCGCTCACGGACGCCGTGTAAAAGTGCTCGAGCTGCGGTGCACCCTTGAAGAACCGTTTGAATGGCTTGGTGTTCGGTTGCTGGGTCTTTTCCATGTACGCCAGAATGCCTGTATCGCTGTAACCGTAACTGTTCACGACGGCTGCGAGTTCCTGCGGACTTACTGTATAGAAATTATCGGTGTATTGCGCATTGTACGCAGATCGCAATGGCGTCAGAGCCGGTTGCGGGTTAATTTGCGCGAAGCTGTTGGTGGCGAGTAAAGCGAGAAAAACGAAAACGATGTTTTTCATTTTCATGACCGGTTCCTTGCTCGGGGTTGCCGCTTTCGCGGGAGTGCAGTGCGCGGAGCTCATTTCCTTTTCGCCGATTGCAAAGCATTTGCATCGCCAATGTCGCCATGGCGACACCGGTGTTCGCAAGCATCGTTGCGCATCGGCAGGTGTGGGATCCGCCGGATAGAAACGCGGTCCCATGAAGGCGAACCGATTCCTGCCGATGAGCTACTCGGAAAATCGGGGGCCGTTCGATCATGTCCATGCCGGGTCGGTCGGGAAAAGGCCAGCGGGCTTTGGGTGGGGCGATGGCCATCCGGTGCACAGTTTCGTCCGGTTGGGCAATAGCGACGACAGTAGCCTGCCGCATCCGAAATTGCCGATGTGTAGGGGCTTTGCCGAACAAGACGTACTTCACATCAACGAATGCGCGACTTCTGAAGCACCGATGCTGACGGTAATCGTTAGTAATGGCGATGAAAGACAGCCAAGCGCAATGGCAACGATGCGCAGGCTTCAATTCAGGACATTTTATGTGTTAGCTTTGACCGGGGCCGTTTTTGTGCTGCCCCACCGGTATCGATATTTCGATAAAAAAGGAGATTGAAATGAAGTACACGACTCAAGACGTCTCAAAAATGATCGAAGATGTAAAAGGCCATGACGATGTCGTCGGCCATAGCTCAACCTGGGGCACCTGGTACAACATCAGCGTAGTACTCGAAGATAACAGTACATGGCGCGAAGATCGTTGATCGTTTCAACTATTGAAATTACGCATTGATTTCTTTATTTAAAAGCTTTCTGTAACAGGAAAGCTTTTTTTGATTCAAGAAAGAGACTCAAGGCATGCAGACAGAGCTGACTGTTATATTGAACACGCATATGCCTTATGTTCTAGGGCATGGCGATGTATTCGAAGAGCCGGAGAATTGGCTGTTTGAAGCCATCACTGAAACCTACATACCGCTATTCAAGACGTTGCATGAATGGAAGCCTGATCGATGCCAAGGCAAGAAAATAATTCTCTGCATGACGCCATGCCTGCTGAATCAGCTGATGAATTGCAAGGAGCGCTACACAAGATATCTGCGCATCATGCAGAAAATGGCGGAATTTGAAACGGAGCGTACAAAATCAGAGAGCATGTACAAAAAATACGAAAAATGGAGTAGCGATTTGTCGGAAGATGCGATGCGCTGCCTCCATCAATCGGCGAATATCTATTTGAGAAGAATAAACGATGCACTGCATTTCGTGGGAAACAACGATTTTGTCGATTTCCTGAAAAGAATCGTCGAAACGAAATCGCCTCATGTCGAATTATGGACGTCGTCTCCAAACCATAATTTCCTGCCTTTTTTCGACAAAAAAACATCCAGTTACTTCATTCGCCGCGGCGTTGATCTGTTTACAGAAGCATTCAATCGCCCGCCTGACGGATTTTGGCTGCCTGAGTGCGCGTTTCGGCCAGGCATCGAAGAAGGATTGCTGAGTGCCGGAATACGTCAAACCGCACTGACGCCGCATGCGATCGAGGTCTATCATCCCGAGATAAAAAGTGGAGTCTACAGGCACGGCGACCTGCAGCTCCTGATTCATGATTTCAGGATTGCGGCGCACATCTGGAAAACAGAGCTCGACACTCTTCCGTCCAATCCTGTTTATCGTGAATTCTACCGGGACATGGGACTGGATGTGGCGGCCAGTTATTTCGAAGACGCGGAAATTGATATTCCGGCAGCGCAGCATCGCGCCGTATGGACGGGAATCAAGTATCACGCAATTACCGGTTATAAAACCGAGCTCGGTTCGAAAAAAATATATGACCATGAAGCCGCGAAAAAGCAATGCATTGCCGACGCCAAAGCCTTTTTTGAAATTCTGGATGCAAAGCGTGATCTGGTTTATGACAGGAAGAGCTTCATTCTCGCTTTTGACACGGAACTTTTCGGGCACTGGTGGCATGAAGGAGTCTTTTGGCTTGGATGCGTGCTGAATCACGACTATGGCGAGATAAAAAATGGCGCATGCATATGACGAACATCCCTGATGTCCCCCGTCTTTACTACTCTACGTGGGGCTCCGATTTTTACAGCGAGCACTGGCTGAAGCCCGTGAATTGCTGGATGTTCGCGATGATCAAGTTCGTCGAGGCAAATATTGACTTGTCAAGTGACCAGGACGCGATCTCTGCATTCGAAGAATTCGCAGGCAGTGATCTGATGTTCATTTATCCGGACCCGAGTCAGCGGCAACGTGTGCATGGTTTGTTCATTCAGCAGTTCAAAGAAGTAGAGAACAAACTGAAATTCAAAAAACGTAAAATTGTCTGCACCTATCCGGTTGACCCGTTCAAGACACTTTTTGTCTATGTAACCATGGACAAGCCGGAAGCAAAGCCGAATTTTCTGATTAATCAAATGTCAAGCAACGGAAGAAGCAAGGTTCAACAGGTATCTCTTGAACCTGAAATGCTCGATGAATCCGGACTCTCCATCTATTACCAGTTTTTTATCATCCCTCCGCATGGAAATTTTTCATTTGCCGTAGAGAATACTTCTTGCTCAACTGAATTCACATCGCCAGAGTTCGGAATACCTCTCTATGTTACACATCAGCTGAAAGTTCGCCCGAAATACAATCAATCATCACTGCTCGAAAAAATACAAAGCATATGGGGGCAACAGAAAGAACAGATACCGATGATTGAAAATCAGACAAAATACAGTCAGTCTCTTTATAGAAAAGATGAATTGGAGAACCTGTTGCGCGGTAAACGCGTTGCTGTATTCAAATACAACAAGGAATTCTATAGCCTGCTTCGTTTTCAGGAATTGGCTGCCTATGAGTTGCAAGTTGTTTTCGACGATAAGATAGCTATTGAAGACGCATCCGAGTACGCGCACGTTGATGCGAAAAAAATTCCTGTCGTAAGCGATGCCGTGGAAATCGATAGTTACGATTTCGATGCGATCATTCTGACATGCGCTATCAACTACGAAAGCGAAGTGGAGATTCTGAAGAAATTGATGCGACACGCTGTGAAAAGAAGAATACCTGTGTTGTCTCTGTATGACGATGCGCTTCAGTATGATGTTTTCGATGGGGAGAACATAGACGAATTTCTTTTCTACAGAATTGGATTGCCTCCGCAGAATAGGATTCCAAAAAAAATCGTGAATCCGCAAGAAGCGCCGAGAAATGTTCTTGCCGTTTTTGGAACAGATACAGTGCAAGGAAAATTCACCACTCAACTCTACCTTCGCGAGGCGCTCAAGAGGTACATGCGCATTGCACATTGGGCGACGGAACCCACAGGGTGTTTGCTTGGGGCGGAAATCGGCTATTCCCGCACCGACGAGTCGATGACTGCGGAAGATCGACTGGCCTTTGAGCGCGCCAGCATTGAAGAACTGTCTGGAAAATATGATCTTGTGATCACCGGCGGTCAGAATTCAATCGTTTTTTCTGCGCAAGGCGCCAGCAAAGAAGATAATGTTTCCACGCTCATATTCGATACGCTCCTGCCTCGCTATGTTGTCTTGACCGTTTCGGTCGACACCGCGATAAAGCAGATTGAAGACTCCATTGCCTACATTGCTGAGCTTGCTGGCAAATACCAGATCGCCACCCGTGTCATTGCGTTGGCGATGATGGGGGGGAGGAAAATACGCGGAAGCCGTTGGACAGAAACGTATTTCGCGCCAGTTGATGCGGCCACCGTAGTCACCGCAAGGGAGAAGCTTCAGGACGCTTTCGGGCTTCCGCTTTATTTGATCCCCAACGAAGTTGATGGGCTTGCGAAGCAAATTGCGATGATTGACCTAGCAAATGCATAACACGCCAACTCTATCGGAAATAGTAGGCAATTTCAGCCAGCTTGTTCGACTGATCAAGCCCTATCACAAGCAAATAGCCAAAGGCATTGTGGTTGGGCCGATTGTCGGACTGCTGAGTGTCGTTCCGCCTTACTTCACCAAGCTATTGTTTGATCGAGTCGCGGGCAACCACGACTACAATTTGATGATGCTTCTGGTTGTGGGAATAGTGACGTTTTCAATCGCGTCGGCCATATCCGAAGTCTTGTTGAAATATTATTCGAGCTGTTTGAATATAAAACTCGAGAATGCAATTCAGCTTCTTTTTTTCAATCATATCCAGCACCTGCCTTTCTCCTTTTTCTACAAGAGACAAATGGGTGAAATATCCAGTCGCTTCGAAGAGACGAAAATTGCGCTGAGTAGCATCCACGCATTCATCAATGTCGTTGTCGGACAAGGCGTCTACCTGTTGATTGTTCCGCCTTTCCTGTTTTTCCTGAACTGGAAACTTGCCTTGGTCGCCTTGCTTGCAGTGCCTTTCAGCGCAGCTGCGATTTATTACATGAGCGGTAGGCTGCGCGCTTCATGGCAAAAGGTAATTGAGTCGCATGCCGAAGTTGAGGCAAGTCAGCTGGAAATGCTCAACCAAATCGTGACCATCAAGGTGCTGCAGTTGGAGAGACCGCTTTATCGAAAAGCATCCTCACAGTTGACGAGCGTATTGGGCGCTCACATGCATGCGCAAGGCGTCAGTGCGTGTTTATCGATTTTCGACAAGATCGTTAACGTATTGAATGTTGGTTTGTTTACCTGGCTTGGCTGGAAATTTATTTTAGATGGCGAGATGAGCGTTGGCGACTATGTGGCATTCGTCGCTTATGTGGGCTATTTGCGGAGCCCGATGATGGAGATGATCAATCTATTCACCAACTTCCAGCAGTGGGCAATTCACTTGAAGCGCATATTCGAGTATCTGGATATGAAGCCGGAGCAGGACCCAAACCTGATCAGCATCCATGCCTCGTCGACTGCTGAAGATCTTTTCGAGAAAAGAATACGATTTCATGATGTCAGCTATCGATACCAGGACGATCATTTTGCGCTGAAAGGCATTTCGTTTGATGTCAACAAAGGGGATATCGTGGCCATCGTTGGCAGCAGCGGGTCGGGCAAGTCGACGCTCATGCGATTGCTGACGGGTATAGAACAAGGATATACCGGAGATATACTGTTCGATGATCAATCCATCGAAAGCATTCCGCTCTACAAACTTCGATCGCAATTGGGTGTGGTGTGGCAAGAAGTTGAATTGTTTCAAGGTACTTTGCGCGAAAATTTGACGATTGGATCAGCAGCAGTCGATCCGGCCTGGTTGGCAGAGGTCGTGGAAATCTGCAAGCTGACCGACCTGGTCGAGTCATTGCCCCTGGCCTACGATACCGTTGTATCCGAGCGCGGAATCACATTATCCGGTGGTCAGCGTCAACGAGTCGCTTTGGCTCGCGCATTGCTTCGCAAGGCTCCTATTCTGATTCTGGATGAGGCCATGTCCAATTTGGATATCGAAGCGGAGACCGAAATCATCCACAATCTGATCGCGTATTCGCGACGGAATCACCAGACGGTCATCTTTGCGACGCACCGAATTTTCACGGCTTCACTGGCAGACTGCATTTATTTGTTCGATTCCGGTGAAATCGTGGATCGCGGGTCGCATCAGGAGTTGATCGCATGTTCGGCCGTCTACCAAAAGCTGCATAAGCTTAGCGAAGGAACTACGGCGCGTGGACATGTCAAGCAATAGAACGACTCTTCCTGTGTTGCCTATCCTGCAGGATCCGCAGTCGGCGGGCGTTTTTTTTGTACATCACATGTCCGCGATCATCGCCTTGGTGTTCGTATCTCTATTGTTGTCGATCATTGCGATCGCATCGTTCATCCAGCTTGATGTCACGATCAAAGCTGATTCCGGCGCCATCGTGAAGTGTGAGGAGCAAAATGGCGGGTATTGCGCGCGTATCCATGTTTCAGGTGAGGAAGCGAAACAGATTGCGCTTGGCAATCGCGTGCTTCTGGTGGTGGGAACAGAAGAAAACTATCGTAGAAAATCGCTTCAAGCGACGGTTGAAAGCATTGAAGAGAGTGCGCTCAACGACGAAGGAATGCTGTCCCGCAGTGTAAGGATCCGGTTGGTCGGAGGCAGCCCGCCTTCCGGCGCATTGCCCAAGTTTGCTTTGGTTGTTGTCGGCTCGCAATCAGGATGGGAGTTTTTGATGGCATCCATGCCAAGAGTCATTTAGCTCTCTTGTATTCATACTTTCTGTCGTTGAAACATGCCGAACATACCATTGAAAATCGGAGTCATTGATAGCGGTATATCCTTGGATTTCTTGCGCGTTACATCACTGGAATTGTGCGCAGCTGCTTCTTTTTCCATTGACTGGGAGCGGAAAACCCTAAATTCGTTGTTCTATGATGAAAACGATATTGAGCGTTGGAAGGAAGGACGTTCCGATTTGGCGATCGATGATCAATCAGGCCATGGCACTGCAGTCGCCAGTATTCTTCATCGAAACATCCCCGGTCCTGTCGAATTCTATGTCGCCAAAATTCTCGATGAACGGCAAAGCGGATCAGCTATATGTCTCCTCGCTGCATTGCGATGGTTGATAAGCGATGCCAACGTGGACTTCATCAATTTGAGCTTGGGTACCGACAGCTGGACTCTGCATTCGGAAATGCTGGCGCTTGTTGAACAAGCCAGCGAAAGCAACTGCAAAATCTTTTCGGCCGCAGGAGATATTCCCACGCTGCCCTCTGAACTCGCCGGTGTGATGTCAGTAGGCACGTCCGAGTTGGCGCGCCATAACAAGAATGACGTGAAATTGGATTGCATTGCCTTGCCATCTTCTGTGCTTATTTTTCGGGACAATGCATGGTCTTATTCAGAAATATCGACAAGTTATGCTTGTCCGATCAGTCTTTCCGATTATTGCGTGGCAATTTCGGCGTAAACGAGTGCGATCAATACCCTTTGGAGCGAAGGGTTGTGGTCTCGCCTGCGCCATTGGGGCCGACCAGATCCATGATCTCGTCAGGGCGCATGCAGAAGCTCATGTCCTTCACCGCAGTCAGCGGGTCGTATTGCTTGGTCAGCCCCTACACTTCGATCATGCCGCGCGCTCCTGTTCCCGAATGCGCGCGTTTTTGGATTCCAAAAAAGAAACGGCGACTCTGCAGTCGCCGTTTCCATGCGCCGTGTCCGGCGCCGCTGGCGCTTACCGCACCACGAACACCACCGCCGTGCGCGGCGGCACCGTGAAGCGGCCGCTGACGCGGTCGTAGGTCGCACTGCCGGCGCGGCGATCGGCGGCATCGTGCGCGGTGTGCACAGGATGCAGGCGGTACTGTTTGCCGGCTTCTTCCGGAATCGTCAGCGTCTGTCCCACTTTGTCGACGTTGACGAAGTACAGCACTTCGCGGAAGCCGGCGCCGTGATAGCCATTGCCGTCGAGATGCGCCGTCAAGACCGTCGCCACCTGCGCGCTGCCCGTGTTGCGGAATGCCAGACGCTGTTTGATGTCGTCGGCGGTGCGCAGGCGGAACAGACGCGAGCTGGCGCGGATCTTCATCAGGTCGCGGAACGCGTCGCGGGTCCAGCGGATCTCGGTGCTGGTCGGCTTGATCTGCGCATTCGCCAGCAGCGGACCCATCACCGGCCAGTTGCCGCCGTTGTCGCCCTGCGGCGGCAGACCTGCTGCGAAGCCGTTGTCGCTGTAGCTCCAGTCGATGCGATTGAACCAGTCGCCGCTGTCGTAGCTGTTGCGATCCAGCGATTTGCTGCGCAGGGTGTCCACGCCGGCATGGAAGTACGACACGCCCTGGCTGAAGCTGTTGATCGCGGCGCCGAGGATCTGCACGCGCGCACGGTCTTCGCGGCTGGTGGCGATGGGCAGCTTGAACGCGTTGTTGTCGAACAGCGTCCAGTTGTCGTGGTTTTCGACGTAGTTCACCACTTCCTGCGGATCGACGACGTAACCGGCCGGCTGGCCGCCGTAGTCGATCTGGTCGAGGCGCAGGGTTGCATCCCAGTGCGTGGTCATCACGAAATCGCGGATCGAACCGGCAAGACCGACCTTGATCACGTCGCCCGACCACATCAGATCGTTGCGGCTCTTGTTGCCGCCGCTGCCGTTGTCGTCGTAATGCATGCCGTTGATGTAGCCCTGGTTGCTGCGCAGCGCATTGCCGCTGTCGAAACCCGAGCCGCCGCGGACATGATCGCGGGCGCGGTCGCTGAAGGTGCCGATGCCGCTGCCGTTGAGCGACAGCTGCGAGGCCTGCACGAAGCGCGCGCCGTTGGCGACTTCGCCGAAGTTCCAGCCTTCGCCGATCAACTGGATCGGGCGGTCGGCGGCGGACGACACTTCATCGCGCAGCCGTTCCATCACCGCGCGCGGCTGGTGGCCCATCAGGTCGAAGCGGAACGAATCGATGCGGTACTGCGTGGCCCAGGTCTTGACCGAATCGATCATCAACTTGGCCATCATCCGGTTTTCGGTGGCGGTGTTCTCGCAGCAGGTCGAGCGTTCGATATCGCCCGCCGCATTGAGTCGCTGGTAGTAGCCGGGCACGATGCGGTCGAGCACTGATTTGTCGTTCTGGCCTGACGCGCTGGTGTGGTTGTAGACCACGTCCATGCCCACGCGCAGGCCGGCCGAATTCAGCGCCATCACCATCGCGCGGAATTCGCGGATGCGCGCGGCGCCGTCGTCGGCGTTGCTGGCGAAGCTGCCTTCCGGCGCGGTGAAGTGCCAGGGATCGTAGCCCCAGTTGAAGCAGTCGGTGGCGCGCGCGGCGCCGGCAGCGGCCTGCTGCGCTTCGGAGTCCGGCGCGGCGTCGGGAATCGTCGGCGTGATGCAGCCGGCTTCCGGGGTGCTGGCGAAATCGAACACCGGCAGCAGGTGCACATCGGTCACACCGGCGCGCGCGAGTCCGCGCAGGTGGCGCATGCCGCTGGAGTTCGCTTCGGTGAACGCCAGATACTTGCCGCGATTGCGCGCGCTGACGGTGTTGTCGCTGGCGGAGAAATCGCGCACGTGCAGTTCGTAGATCGACATGTCCTCCTGCGCGCGCACGGCGTTCGGCGACGAGGCATGGCGCCAGCCCGGAGGCATCAGCCACGGCGAATCCAGATCGGCGATGTAGCTGCGCTGCGAATTCCCGTTGAGACTGATCGAATACGGATCGGTGACCAGATTGCGGACCACGCCGACGCCGCGCACGAACACTTCCACCGCGTATTTGTAGTAGAGACCACGCGGCCTGTCGTCGTCATCGTCGTCGTGATCGCCATGACGGCTGTGGTTGCGCGGATCGAAGCGCCACACGCCGGTGGCGGCGTCGAACGTCATCGCGTGTTCGCTGTGCGCAACACCCTGCGCGCCGTAGGTGCAGAGCGTCACTTTGCTTGCGGTCGGTGCCCACAGCTTGAACGCCGCGCGGCCGTGACGTGTCGAAACGCCGAGATCGTCCACCGCTTCGGCAGTGGCGTAGCGGTCGTCCAGCGCACCGGCCAGCTGCGGCGTGGTCGCGCCCAGCACCTTGCCGTCGGCGTCTTCCTGCACCAGAACGAGCTGCTGTTTCAGCACGTCGGCCAGACGCGCTTCGTCCGCGGCGTTCACCGCCAGCACCACGCCGGCATCGAGATACTTGAAGCGCTCGGCCGCATCCGCCGGTACGCTGCCGCCGATCTGCAGCGTCAGTGCACCGTCGGCGCCGCTCACCAGCTGCCCGCGTGGCGCAAGGATCTGTCCGTTCGCCGAGTGATACAGCTTGAAGGTGCCGAAATCGTCGGCCAGCGGCCACTTCAGCAGGTTGCGGGTGAGCCACGCCGCGCGCGCATCGGTGGTGGAGACGCGGCGCGTGTTCGGTGGTGAGCTGAACACCGTCGGCGTGCCCTGCACCAGCCAGATCTGGCCGACGCGGTTGCTGATCGACAGCGCGGCGTAACTTACGCGGATGTTGTCGTTCCAGCCGTCCTTGTTGTTGACGCCGCCGTTCGGATTCGACGGCATGCCGTGGATGATGAATTCCACCGCGCTGCGGTTGGCGTCGCTCTGCGGATTGAGCACCGGCAGATCGAACACGATCTCGCTGCTGCCGGTCGCGTAGCCCGGCATCGACGCCAACGGCACCGGGTTGTCCCACTGGTCGAGCGTCAGCCCGGCGAGGCGCGACGGATCGATGCCGCTGCTCGGCCACAGATGCAGGCCCCACTGGTTGTACGCATTGTCGAAACGCTTGTAGTGCACGCGCACGGTGTCGATGTCCGGCCTGCTGCCCAGCGGATTGTTGCGATACACGGTGGCATCGCCGGAGCGCAGCCAGAACTCGCCGCCGTCGGTGAATTTCATCACTCGATCGATGCCCGGATCACCATTCTGGCCCGGCGGATGCACGATGAAGCCGAAGCCCGCGGCCGCAGGGTTGGTGAACTGTGTGGCCTGCAGATCGAAATAGGCGCCGTAGCTGTCGATGCCCGCACGCACCAGCGGCGAATTCCACGACACGCCCGGATAATCGGCGATGTACTGGCCGGCATCGTTGACCTGCCACAGATGCAGGCCCCAATCACCGTAGTTGCCGTCCGGACGGTTGTAGTGGATGCGCACGTCGATCGGTGCGCCGTCGCGCGGCGGATTCGGCACCGGCATGAGGATCGTGCTCGCGGTGGTCGCATCGCAGATGCCGCTGGTCGCGCCGCCGTTGTTTGCGGTGCTGTTCTTCGCGGCGCCGGCGAAACCATCGGGTGCGGAGGTTTTGACCGCGCCGATCAGGGTGCCGCCATCGCTCTGCGGCAGATCGCAGGCCGCGAGCAGCAGGGTCAGGAAGAAAACAAGCATCGCAGTGAATGCATTGCTTTGACGGATCGGGAACGTGCGCATCTTGGCCTCCAGGGCACATCGCATCGGGAATGCGGCGCGGGCGCAGGATATTGTGCATCGCAGCAAAAACACTGCGGAAAATGCGGCATATCGTGCGCGGCGCCGGGTCGACAGGCGTTGCACTGTCGGCGATCCGCACAGGGACTACAAGGCAAGAGGCGGCGCCTGCAAACGTATTCTCGAAATCCAGGCGTGGACCGCGCAAGGGATGGCGCGGTCCTCCTGCAACGCATTCCGGTGGCGATGTCCTGTTTCATCCGCCATTGGCGACAGATGGTAGGACGGCAAAGAGCCGTCGATGAAAAGGAGAATCACCCGATGCGTAGATTCATCACAAGTGTGCAGGCAGTCGCGCTGGCCTGCGGATTACTGTCCATGACCCACACTCCCGAGGCGAACGCGCAGGTTGCGCGGACGGTCGGTATGTTCTATGTCATATCGCATTGCCCGGACAAGGCAGGTACTTACAATCTCAGCAATATTCTCGAAAGCGACAATCCGAACGCCCTGGGCCCTCTGGGCAAGACGCATTGGTGGGGAACGCCCAGAGCCGGCTACTACTGTCTCTCGCAGAACGACGCGCTGCTGAGAGAGCACGCCACGCTGCTGAAGGCGGCCGGTGTCGATTACATCTATGTCGACATCACCAATTGGCACGATTTTGTGTATTCGGATCGATCTGTGGAGATGATCACGCAACCGTTCGAGAATCTCCTGCGCGTGTGGGGCGCGATGGGAGCCGCCAATACGCCGAAGATCATTCCGTGGGTGAAGGTTACGCCTGAAACCCTCACGCCCCCAAACAGGGACATGATCCAGTACATCAAGGAAAAAATGGTCGGCAATCCGCTGGCGTACATGAGCAACAACAAGCCGGTCGTGTTCATCGCGCCCTATGCATATCCGAAGGGTCATCCAAGAGAAGGACAGAGCGAATATGCGACAACGAAACTGGCGCAGTACGCGACATCGCTCCTGACCATCAATATGTGGACGGGTGGGTTCGGCGAATGGAAGTTCATCGCGCCATGCTGGGATCTTGCCGATTTCAAGAACAAGAGAGCGATCAGGGCCTGCAATCAGCAAGGAAGCGCGGATGGCCAGCAGATTTCCGTGGCCCCCGCTTTCGCGCAGAACTGGATGAGCTACGCGCCGACGGCGGTGCCGAAGTTCAATGGCGCGACCTTTCTGCAGCAGATGGAAACGGCGCGGTTGTCGAACCGCCCGTACATCATGATTACCGGATGGAACGAATGGGTCGTGGGGCGGGCATCGTGGCCAGGCTATGGCGACCAGCTCTTCACCGATCAATACAATCAGGAATACAACCGCGACCTTGAGCCGGCCGCGCGTTCGGGCATGCTTTACTACGATCTGTTGAAGCGTTCGATCGCCGCACTGCGCAGCAACACCAGCGTGACGGCCGTGGCCGGGAGTTTCGGTCAGACCAAGGGTGTGATTGATGACGTGGTCAGCCAGCGCGTGAACGGTTGGGCGTGTTCGTATGGCGCGCGGATTCCGGTCGATGTGCATCTGTATGTCGGCGGTCCTGCCGGCGTGGGTACCGGTATCGGCAGCTACACCTCCGATTTCGCCAGCACATCCGATGCCGACCGCATCGCGGTGGCGAACGCTTGCGGCTCGGACGGCGTGGCGTATCGCTTCTCGATCCGTTTGCCGCTGTCGGTGCGTCAAGCGCATCAGGGCAAGAAGATCTATGTCTACGCCATCCACCCCACTGGGGCGTTGCCGAACAATGCGACCAGCAATTCAGGCGTGTTTTCGGTGCCCGTGCCGTAAACGGATGCAATGACGAAGGCAACGCGCTGCGGCGGCGGATCATCCGCTGCCGCAGCGCGACCGTCCGTGCTCATGGATGCCGGGTGGGCGCGTCCGGTGATTTGAGATTGCGAAGCGCATGCAGGCCGACGAACGTTCCCACTGGCGGCGACAGGATGCTGAACCAGGCGAACACCATCAGCGTGGTGCGCTGCGTGGCGTAGCGGAAGACCGCCGCAGTGATCGCGAACTGCACCGCGCCCAGAGCGAGGAGCAGCCACAGGAACGCCATCAACAGCCATTTGCCGAACGCGCCGATCAGGGTGCCGCCGAACGACAGATATGCGGCATCGACGAAGGTCTGGTCGCCCCACTGCGTCTTCCAATCGTCCGCGAGCCACTGCAGCACGAGCACGGCGCCGATGACGTGGATGAGCGTGGCTGCGACGTGGTACAGCGCATTGCGGTACTGCCACGGCGCGATGGCCTTGGGCTCGGCAACGGCGATCGTCGGCAATGGCGGCGGCGGCAGGCGGGGCGGAGACGGGCGATGCATGTGGTGGAAGCGCTTCGGGAGGCGGCCATGATACGCAGCTGATTGCTACATGGCCGACGGCGGCGTTGCCGCAGCGTTCAAAGCGGCGGAATGTCTTTCTCGTCGTACGGGAATTTGAACGCCTTGCGCATGTCCCGCAGATGTTCGGGCATGGGCGGACGCGGGATGCCCTTGTCGCGGAGCCAGTGCTGGCAACGCCGCTGCCACTCCTGTGTGGCGGGACTGCCCGGGTGCCAGTAGATGTCGGCGATCACCGGCGTGTAGTCGCGTTTCGGATCGGCGCCACGGGTGATCTTCGTGGGGTCCGCACCGTGCTGCAGCAGCCAGTAGGTCTGCTCGAAACCGCCGCGCCCGCTGTACCAGTCGATCGGCCGTCCCGACCACGACGCGCCGTGGATATCCGCGCCGCGTTCGATCAGCAGCTTCACGTTCTGCCACTGGTTCTGTTTGATGAAGGCGATGTACGTCAGCGGCTCATCGTTGCCGTTGCGGGTGTTCGGGTCGCCGCCATGATCGAGCAACAGCCGCAGATAGATTGGGTTCTTTTCCTGCGCCGCGTAGACCATCGCGTTTTCGTAGGTGAAGTAACGTCCGCCGCTGCCGTCTTTGTACTGTTTGTCGACATATTCGGGCCGGCGCGCATTGGGGTCGGCGCCGTTGTCCAGCATCGCTTTCAGCCCTTCCGGGTTGCGGGTGTACACCGGCCATGCGATCAGCGGCGTGCCTTCGTCCCTGGCGAAGATCGTGTCGGGATCGACCTTCTCATCGCGCATCAGCCGGCGGATGGTGTCGGTCTGCCCGCGCTCGGCGGCGATCGCCAGTTCGAGGCCCTTGCCTTCGAACCGCTGTTCCGCGCCGTGCTCGGAGCGGCGGCTTTCGTTGGAGGCAGACAGCGGCGCAGCGCACCCGCTCAGGGTCGCGAGGATCAGCAGGGCGGTGGCCCAACGGGAAAACGACAGGAGCATGGCAGGCCGGGTGGGGGAAGAGCCGACGCAATAAATAGCAGAAACCCGGGCCTGCGGTATGAATCGGGCCGGATGCTGCAATGGATACGCTAGGATGGGAGCAAACGTCCACGCCAAGGAGCTGCACCGTGACCGAGCCCACTCAGGATGCCGTACGCGCCGAGCGCGAAACCCAGGACCGGCTGTTGTCCGATCTGCGTGGCGCCGGCAAGGGCGGCGAGGCCGACAAGCTCGCGCAGGGGTATCACGCGCAGCGCATGGCCGGTCTGGCCGAGGACGTGTACGAATCCGCGCGCGGCGAAGGCAAACCACCGGCCGGCTGGACCCGTGCCAGCGAGCATCCCGAGCAACTGCGCGCACTGGCGCCGCAGCTGTCGGACAAGCAGATCGCCGACATGCTGCATCCCGACAAGTCCGGCTATCGCGCCGAAGTCTATCTTCCCGACAAATCCGTGCTCGGGCCCGATGCCAAACCGGTGCTGGTCTTCAAGGGCTCGACCGGCGCGATCGTGGACCCGGCCGCACCGGGCGGTCGTCGCGAAAGCGCTTCGGAAGATTTCCTCGCCAACAATATTCCGCAGGGACTGGGGCTGAAGACCGATTACTACGATCGCGCCATGGATGCCGCACGCCTGCTGCAGCGCCAACCGGATTTCAAATTCGAAATCGCCGGTCACTCGCTCGCGGGCGGCATGGCTTCTGCAGCGTCGGCGGTGACCGGTGTCGAAGCCACCACTTTCAACGCCGCCGGGCTGCATCCGAACACCGCGCAGCGCTATGCCCAGGAGAACGGGCTGACCGTCTACAACCCGCGCGATACGGTGAAAGCGTTCCAGGTCGGCGGCGAAATGCTCACCGATGGTCAGGCGGGCATCCAGCAGATGAATGCGGCACGTCGCGTCCAGGCCGGCATGCTGGCGAACGATGTCGCCGCGCTGATGGAAACCCCCGGCGCCAAACAGATGGTGCAGGGCAAGATCGACGATCTGCTGCCGCCGCACGCGCGCCGCGCCGCGAACGACACCATCGACTATCTCGCCACGCATTCGGGCAATCAGGCGCTGCGCAACCTGCCGACCGCAGCGGGCGAGATCCAGCCGCTGCTCGCACCGAAAACCCGCGACGAGCAGGGGCATCTGGTCAATCGTCCGAACGAACTCGCGCTGAGCGAACTGGCGGCCTACGCCGGCCCCCTGACCAATGTGCTCAGCGCCACCGCGATGAGCGCGCGCGCCGGCCGCACCATCGGCGAAGTCGTGCAGGTGCACGGTCAGGTCGCCGAAAAAGGCCTGCACGTCGTCGGCCAGGGCCTGAACACCACCGCGCGCATCCAGGGAGAAACCGGCGCGCTGATGACCAATACCGTCGGCGTGATCGGCAGCACCACCGTGCGCGGCGGTGGCGAAGTCACTGCGCAGGTGCGTCTGCAGGCGGGCAATGTCGAAGCCGGCATCGAACATCTGCAGGGCAAGGCCCAGCAGACCGCCACGTCATGGACCGCCAGCGCGATGCGCTTCGGCGCGAAGATCCTGCCCGATGGCGCCGAAAAATGGGTCGGCCAACAGGCGCAGGGCATCGAGAGCTACGGCAACGAAGCGATGCGCCGCAACCAGCAGGAAGCGCAGCAGGCGCGCAACGCTGCGCAGGGCGATGCGACCGCGATCCGCCACGGCACCCAGGGCGTCGCGGCCAATATCGACCACGGCGCGAATGCGCTGGCCAACGCCCAGCGTCAGCTCGGTCAACAGACCGGTGCGGTGCTGCAGCAGGGCGTCGATGCGGCGGGACAAGGCATCCGCAGTGTCACCGACAAAGCGCCCGCCGCTGGCATGGTGGTCGGCGGCACCGTCGGTGGCCTGACCTCCACCGTCGCCACGCACTTGCCGGTGAATCCGCACAACGCAGTCAATCTGTACGAGACCATCACGGTGCTGCAGCGTGGCCAGGCGGTCGCGGGTGAGGCGGTGTTCCGGCACGGCATGGCCGCTTCGGTCATCCCCAGTCTGGACGCGGTGGTCGAGAAGCAGGAACACGCAGCGAAGCAATCGCTTGCGCCCGCGCATCCGGCCCATCCGATCGCGCCGCAGGACAGTATCGCTCCCTCGACGCCGACGCCCATTCCGCAGCGCACCGGGTTGCTACTCGATCATCCCGCGCATCCCAACAACGCCATGTTCAACGATGCCCGACAAGGTGTGCACGCGATCGACCAGCGCTTCAATCGCACGCCGGACGAAAGCAGCGACCGGCTCGCCGGCACGCTCACTGCGGAAGCGCGCAACGCGGGTCTGTCGCAGATTCGACGCGTCGATATGAGCCCTGACAGCACGCGTGTATTCGCGGTGGACACCGCCGATCCGAATGCGGCGCATCAGCGCGTCGCGTTCACGGATGTCACCCGCGGCATGCAGCAGTCGCTGGTGGCGAGCACCCTGCAGGTCGATCGCGTCAACGAGCGTGCCGCAGAACAGGTTGCGCAGCAGCCGGCGCTGCAACAGCCCGAGCAGGAAAGCCCGGCGCGCGCGGCGAAAGTCTCCTGATCAACCGCGCCTAAGCGCGCGGAGGCGATTCACTCGCCGCCGAAATCGATGAACCCCACCGGCACAGTGTCGGTGAGCCATACGCCGTTTTCGGAACGGAAGAATGCATGCCCCGCTGCGGCCATCTCGCCAGTGCGGATGATCAATACGGCCGGTTTTCCGTGGCGCGCGCCGACGGCGGTCGCGGTGTCCGCATCGGCGGACAGATGCACATGCTGACGGCTGCGCTTGACCAGGCCTTCGCGGCGGATCGCTTCGACGAAGCGCGTCGCGGTGCCGTGATACAGCAACGCCGGTGGCGCTAGCGGTCGCAGCCCGAGTTCGACATCGATCGAATGGCCCTGATTGGCGCGGATGCGCCGACCGTCTTCGCTGATCGCGAAGCGCTGCTTGCTGTTCTCTTCGACGACCTGTTCGATCAGCGCGCGGGTCAGCGGCTTGTGCGCCTGCGAGAGGCGGATGAGCGTGTCGATGTCGGCCCAGCCGGCTTCGTCGAGGGACAGGCCGATGACTTCGGGCTGATGGCGGAGCACGAGGCTGAGGAATTTGCTGGTGGAGACGACATTGCTCATGCCGGGATATTAGCAAGCGTGCCGGAGATCATCCTCCGGCACGAATGGCGCCTATCTTGAGCCCAGCATCCGGATTTTCGTCGTTCCCGCGAAGGCGGGAACCCAGTGGCTTCAGGCCTTGCGGCCAGGAAAGACGCTGTGTCCCCGCGTTCGCGGGGACGACGGAGCTGAAGGAACGGCCATTCTTTTCATGCGCGCGTTCTTTTCAGCTCCGAATGTTCAGAACTGCATGCTTAGAACTGCATGGACCAACTGTCGATATAGCCGGTATCGCCGCCGATGTTGTCGTTGGCGCGCAGCTTCCACACGCCGTTGGCCACTTCGGAGCTGGCGTTGATGGTCACCGTCTTGATGATGTTGGTGCCGCTGGTGCGGTTGTGGATGTTGTAGAGCGAGCCGTCCGGGGCGACCAGATCCACGCGCACGTCGCTGGGGAAGGTGTGGATGATCCGCACCGCCACCTTCAGCGCTGCCGGCGCGTTGCCGGTCACGCCGGTGACGGTGATCGGGCTGTCGACGGTGCTGTTGTCGTTGATCGCGTAGTCGGTGAGGTTCTGGAAGAACGCACCGCCGGTGCCTGCGCTCACGGTCACCGATTTGGTGACGGTGTGGGTCAGGCCGCCATTGTCGGTGACGGTCAATACGACCGAATACGTGCCGCCGGCCGCATAGGTCTTGCCAGGATTGGCGAGCGTGGAGGTGCTGCCGTCGCCGAAATTCCAACTGCGTGACGCGATGGCGCCGCCGGCATCGGTGGAGCTGTCGGTGAAGGTGGCGGTCAGTCCGCTGGTGGTGAAGCTGAAGTTGGCGACCGGCGGGGTATTGGTGGCGGAGACGGTGACGGATTTGGTGATCGTGGTGCTGAGTCCGCCGTTGTCGGTGACCTTGAGCGACACGGAATACGTACCGGCAGCGGCATAGGTGCGCGAAGGATTGGTCAGCGTTGACGTGCTTCCATCACCGAAGGTCCACAGCCGCGAGGCGATGGTGCCGTCGCTGTCGGTGGAGCTGTCGGTGAAGGTGGCGGTCAGACCACTGGTCGCGAAGCTGAAATTCGCTACTGGCGCGACATTGCCGCCACCACCGCCACCGGCGGCGATCACAGCCTTGTTCGCATCGGCGACACCTGCGCCGCATCCGCCCGTGCAGGTACCGACGAGCGCGCGCGTATTGGCCTTCAGCGTCGACTCGATCTGCGCCGGTGTGAGTGCGGGATTGCGCGACCGCATCAGCGCCGCCAGCCCTGCGATGTGTGGTGCCGCCATCGACGTGCCCTGCAGGCGCGCGTAGTAGCCGCTGGTGCTGGGGTAGGGCGTGGTGGTGCCGAAATTCAGCGTCGACAGCACGCCGTTGGCGGCGGTCGGACTGGTTTCGCCGCCGGGTGCGGCAAGATCGATCAGCGTGCCGAAGTTGGAGTACGCCGCGCGATTGCCTTCGCGATCGAGCGCGGCCACGTTGATCACGTTGTTGCAGCTTCCGGGGCGATGGCCGCTGGCGTCGGCATTGGAGTTGCCCGCCGCGACCACGACCACCGTGCCGCGCGCGACCGCCGCATCGATCGCGGTCTGATAGGCCGCATCGCAGGGACCGGTGCCGCCGAGCGACATGTTGATCACCTTCGCAGGCGTGGCGTTCGCAGGCACGCCCGCGATCGTGCCGCCGGACGCCCAGACGATGCCGTCGACGATGTCGGACACCAGGCCACCGCAGCGGCCCATCACGCGCACCGGTTGGATGCGCGCGTTGAATGCGACCCCGGCCACGCCCAGTGCGTTGTTGGTCACCGCGCCCACGGTGCCGGCGACATGCGTGCCATGCCACGAGGAATTGCGCGCCGTCCACGTCGCCGTGCATTCGCCGGCGACGGTCCAGTCGCCTTCGTCCTGCGGATTCGAGTCGCGGCCGTTACCGTCGCGCGCGCGCGCTGGATCGGTGATGAAGTCGTAGCCGGCGATGACGTTGCCGTTGAGATCCGGATGCGCGGTGACGCCGGTGTCGATCACCGCGACCACCACGCCGGCGCCGGTGGACAAGTCCCACGCCGCCGGCAGATTCATGCCCGAAGCGCCGCCCTGGTAATGCCATTGATCGATGTAGCGGGGATCGTTGGGCACGAGGGTGGGATACATCACGGCATCGGGCTGCACGTATTCGACGTCGGGATCGGCGGCGATGCGGCGCATGAAATCCAGGGCTTCGGTGGACGAAAGCGCGACGCCATCGACGCGCACCAGATCGGCGCCGATGCCGAGTCGTCGCGCGTGACGCACGCTGCGTCCGGTCTGCGCACCGATGCGCGCGGCGCTGCCGGCGGCGTTGGTCTGGCGGGCGAGCGTGGTGCCGGTGCGGTACTTGACGATGAACTGATTATGGCCCTGCTGTTGATTGAGCGCAGCGGTGTAGACATTGCCGGCGAAAGCGGCGGGAGCGAGCGCGGCCGACAGCAGCAGACAGGCCGTGGCCCATGCGCGTGGCGCGGAGTGATTGCGAAGACGCATCGTGATTTCTCCATCGATGGAAGGAATGTGGGCGTTGATGTTCGTCATCCCGGCATTCGCCGGGACGACGAGGCTTGAGCAAGTGCCGTTCGTGCCGGAGATCGTTCTCCGGCACGACTTTTCTTTCAGATCAGAATGCTCGGAACTGCATGCTCAGAACTGCATGGACCAACTGTCGATATAGCCGGTATCACCACCGATGTTGTCGTTGGCGCGCAGCTTCCACACGCCGTTGGCCACTTCGGAGCTGGCGTTGATGGTCACCGTCTTGATGATGTTGGTGCCGCTGGTGCGGTTGTGGATGTTGTAGAGCGAGCCGTCCGGGGCGACCAGATCCACGCGCACGTCGCTGGGGAAGGTGTGGATGATCCGCACCGCCACCTTCAGCGCTGCCGGCGCGTTGCCGGTCACGCCGGTGACGGTGATCGGGCTGTCGACGGTGCTGTTGTCGTTGATCGCGTAGTCGGTGAGGTTCTGGAAGAACGCACCGCCGGTGCCTGCGCTCACGGTCACCGATTTGGTGACGGTGTGGGTCAGGCCGCCATTGTCGGTGACGGTCAATACGACCGAATACGTGCCGCCGGCCGCATAGGTCTTGCCAGGATTGGCGAGCGTGGAGGTGCTGCCGTCGCCGAAATTCCAACTGCGTGACGCGATGGCGCCGCCGGCATCGGTGGAGCTGTCGGTGAAGGTGGCGGTCAGTCCGCTGGTGGTGAAGCTGAAGTTGGCGACCGGCGGGGTATTGGTGGCGGAGACGGTGACGGATTTGGTGATCGTGGTGCTGAGTCCGCCGTTGTCGGTGACCTTGAGCGACACGGAATACGTACCGGCAGCGGCATAGGTGCGCGAAGGATTGGTCAGCGTTGACGTGCTTCCATCACCGAAGGTCCACAGCCGCGAGGCGATGGTGCCGTCGCTGTCGGTGGAGCTGTCGGTGAAGGTCACGGTCAAAGCGCTGGTGGCGAAGCTGAAGTTGGCGACCGGGGGAGAATTCGACGGCGTACCGCCGTTGTCGCCGTTCGGCACCACGCCGCCGAAGAAGCTCGACACCTGCGGCCAGATGTAGGCGAACTGCACGCCGCCGTTCAGGCAGCTGCCGTAGGTCACGTGATGCAGCGCCAGCACCTTGTTGCTGGTGCGCGAGATCACCGGCGAACCGGAGGAACCGCCTTCGGTGTCGCACTGGTAAGCCGTGTCGCTCAGCGTGCCCCAGAGATTGTCGTGCAGCGGAACGTCGATGATGCAGCGTGCACCGCCGACGTGGTTGCTGACCACCGCCAATTCCTTGAGCCTCGCGCCGGGATGCTGCGGGATGGCGATCTGCTCGTTCTGCAGCGGCGTGCGCACGTCCAGACCCAGATAGCCGAACTGCGAGATCGACGCGAAGTTGTTGACCGTGAACAGCGCGAAGTCGAGCGAGCCGTGGTTCTTCAGCAGGCTGGCGCCGGTCACTTTCACCACCGGGCCGGACGTCGTGCCGCCGCAGGTCGTGGACTGGTAGTTGAACCACACCTCTGCGGACGCTGCCTCATCGGCGGTGCGGATGCAGTGCTGGTTGGTGAACATGTGGTTGCCGGGGCCGACGCGCCACGCGGTGCAGTTGCTGCCGCGGGCCAAGACCAGCCGCGCCACCGGACGCGAACGGTCGTAGGCGGTCGGATCGGTCGCGGAATAACAGACCGCCGAGCGCTTGTCGTTGACGCAGGTCGCGCGCGTGCCGACATCGCCGCGCAGCGCCTCCGGCTGCACGGCATCCAGCATGTCCTCCGGATAACCTTCCAGCATCCGGGTCACGCGCACCGCATGCGCGCGTGTCCACGGTTCCTGCGCAACGCCGACCAGACGCACGACCGCTGCCGGGCCGCTGATCGACATCGCCGAGAAACTGGTCGTGCCGTTCTGGCCCATCGCCTTGTCGACGGTGAAGCCGTCGCGCTCGCGGTTGCCGTAGCGGTAGATCTCGCGGCGCAGCGGATCCGAGACTTCGATCGACATGCCTTTGGGCAACTTGAAGTAATCGAAATGGATCTTGACGAAGGCCGCGTCGAGCGTGTCGATCGTGAACTGTCGCGAGGGCGACTTCGACAGATCGATGCTGTAGTTCGCGGGCCGCTGTTCGGCGACGCGCGCTTCCTGTGTGGAGGCGCCGGCGTTGGCGGAGGATGCGTTGGCGGAGAACGCATCGGTGGAGAACGCATTGGTTGAGAAACAGTACAGCAGACCGCAGAGCACGGCGGATAGTGCCGTGGCGCGGCCCCGGTTGTTGCGAAGCGACATGTTCGACTCCCTGAATTCGATTCCAGACGGACAAGCGACCGGTGCGTGGGCACGGTCGCGTGGACTTTTTTGTTCTCGATCACGAACAGCACCATTCGCGCGTCGCGCGACGGCCCCTGCGCCCCGCATCGCCCGCAGCCCTCCCCTCAGAGGCGCGAACGCATCATCGACCCTCGGGTCGCAGGCCGCCGATGCAGACAACGGACATCGGCTGGACGACACGTTGCGCGAGGCGTCCCTCGCGCGTCAACGGCGCAGAAGAATTCTTGTGTGGTCTCCATCCCAGAAAGACACGCGTGCAGTCGAGCCTGTTGAATATCCGCATCTGCGGGTTGAGGCAGAGTCAACACTGCGACGGCATGGCGTGGATTCCGCAGCGAGGGCATGCGTTACGCGATGTTGTCCGGACAGGCCGATGCTGCGCTGCACCAGCGGGTCTGCCTGCGCGACGGATTGCGCAAGTCTTCCGCGCTACGGCATCTGTCGTGCGTCGCGCCAGCGCGTGATCAGCCACGCTTCGCGCTGCGCGGCATCGAGAAACGTCCAAGCTACGAAGCGGCTCTGTTTCTGACCTTGCGCCATGCGGATTTCGCGCACGTCCTGCGCGCCGGCCTGCTGCAATTGCTTGCGCACATCGGCGAGGTGTTCGGACTTCGCGATCAGCGTGCTGAACCAGCAGACGCTGCTTGCGATCTGCGTGCTTTCGCGGATCATGTTCCGCACGAACGCTACTTCGCCGCCGGGGCACCACAGCTCGGTGGACTGTCCGCCGAAGTTCAGCCGCGCCTCCGCGCGCGGCGATGTCGGCGCTTTGCCGAGGTTGCGCCATTTGCGTGCGCTGCCGCGCGCGGCATCCCCGGCCGATGCGTGGAACGGCGGATTGCACAGAGTGAGATCGAAGACTTCGTCGTCGCGCAGGATTCCAGCGAAGACACACTTGGGATCGGACTGATGACGCAACTCGATCGCTTTGCGCAGACCGTTCGCGTCCACGATCGCTTCGGCCGCGCGCAGTGCGGTGATGTCGATATCCGTGCCGACGAAACGCCAGCCGTATTCGCGATGGCCCAGCAGTGGATAGATCAGATTCGCGCCGGTGCCGATATCGAGTGCGCGGATCGATGCGCCGTGCGGAATGGCGCCCGCGTTCGATGTCGCCAGCAGATCGGCCAGCCCGTGAAGATAATCGGCGCGGCCGGGAATCGGCGGACACAGATAACCGTCGGGCAGATCCCAGTGCGCGATGCCGTACTGCGTCTTCAACAGCGCGCGGTTCAGGGCGCGCACGGCGGCGGGATCGCTGAAATCGATGCTCGCTTCGCGGCCGTGTGCGGTGGTCACGAACATCGACAGCGCGGGCGATGCTGCGGTCAATGCCGCGAAGTCGTAGCGGCCTTGATGTTTATTGCGCGGATGCAGGTCCGTTGCGGCGGTGCGGACGGGCGATGCGGGAGGTTTGCCTGTGCGCGACATCCGTCGATTGTCGCGTGAATCGGCCGTGCAGCGGTACTCAGAGCCCGTCCTTGGGCACCACCGCGTCGTACAGCGCTTCGTCGTTGTCCACGCCGTAGTCCGCGCGCGCCATGTCCAGTTCGGCCCGGCCTGGTCCGCTGTCGAACATTCCTTCTGCGAATGCGTTCACATCGCCGAAATAACCAGCGGCCCTGAGAAAGTGGAACAGCCGTTCTTCGCGCGACCAGGTATCCGAGGCCTGCACGACGTTGATCCGCAGCGTCTGGCCGGGATACACCAGCCACAGGTCATCGGGGGTCTCGCAGTACGCCCGGGTCGCGCCTCGTTGCTGCCGTGCGCTCATCGCCACGCGGCCCTCCGCGTCGGTCGTGCCGCGCGCCACCACCTTGCCCGGGCCGTAGACCGCCAAGCCCTCCGGCGCATCGCCACGGAAGATCATCCACGGCGTGAACGACAGCGGGAAACCCGATGGGCCCGGCATGTCGGCCAGTACGAAATCGAAGGATTGCGGGCAGATGCGACCGTCGGCCGTATGTCGTACCGGCCTGTCACCGCGCGTCGCGCAGGCGGTCAACCCGAGCGCAAGCAGGAGCAGACAAGCGATGCGCGGCACGAATGCGTGGGTCATTGCATCGAGGATAGATCGAATCACGGCAGCAGGCCGCCGGCGGGTTGTGAGCGCCGCGCCCGTTCAGGCTTCGGGATCGATCGCACGCACAGTGGAATTGTGTACTGATCCACAGAAAACCGCCGCAATTCCGTGACAGAGGCCACGATCTGCCCATCGACCGGCTTTGGCCTTATCCTGATGCCTTCCCGTTGGAACGGAGTGAAGACATGCGTTTATCCCTTGTATGCGCGGGAATCGCCATCGCCATGCTCGCTGCGGCCTGCGACAAGAAGGAAAAAGTGGCCGCGCCGTTGCTGCCTGTGCCGGTATGCAAAGCCGCGCAGGAGTACGACCCTGTCGCCTTCGAGCGCATGGTACGGGCCATGGATCGCTCGGGTGATCTTGTCGTCGTCGTGAAACGTTTCCAGAAGCACCGCAAGGTGCTCGAAGCCCAGTTGGCCGCGCGCGATCCCGCGCTGCTGCCGCGCCTGAAGCCGGTGCTGGACGCGCAATTCTCCGAGGCGCGCCTGCGCGATCGGGCGGCCTGCGTGTTCGTGGAATTGGCGGGCGAGACCGAAGGCGTGAATCTGCTCAACGCGTGGTCGCACTCGCCGGGAATGCAGGCGATCAATCGCGCGATCTGGACGCGCACGCCGGGGCCGTCCAAAGAGCCCGATATCGAAATGACCCCCGAGCGTCAGGCGATGCTGCATGAGCTGGCCGTCGCGATGGCGCTGCAGCAGGTCGAAACGAACAACAACAAGGTCGATCGGGAAGGCATTCCCCTGCTGGTCGCCATTTTCGCTCCAGCGCCGCCGCCCCCACCGCCGATGCCTGTGCCCGCGCCCGATGCGGTGCCGGCGACGGACATGGCCCCGGGAGCAGTCCCGGCCGCAACACCCGCGCCGGGCACGTCGCCGACCGCAACGCCAAACACAACGCCAGTGGCGAATGCGGCCGCAGTGCCGACCGCGACGGGTGTGCTGTCGCCGCCGACCGCAGCGCCGGTGGCGAGCGTGGCGCCAGCCCCGACGCCGAACGCGACAATGCCGCCGGGTTCGATACCGCCGCCCACACCAACGCCGATCGCGACCGCAACGCCAGCGGCGAACGCGTCCCAACTGCCGACCGCGACCGCAGCACCGGGCGTGCCACCGCCGCAGAACGCTGTGCCGGCATCTGCGATTCCACCGCCTGCGACGGCCGTCGCTGCGAATGCTGCGCCAGCGCCGGTCACGGTCAACACGGCGGATCTCAGCGTGATCCTCAATCGCTGGCTGGTTCCCGCGCTGGCGAAGGTGCCCGATGAGCAGCTCGCCAAATTCGTGGCCTTCGCCAATACCAGTTTCGGCGCCAACTACTACGTCGCGCTGAGCAGGGCCCACGACTTCCAGGCCGGCGAGTGGTACTCGCAGACGGCCAAGAAGTTCACGGACAATATTCCGCCGGTCGCGGTTGCGGCGGGGGCTCCCGGACGGGACGCGCTGGTCGCGGATGCGCGCCATGCGCTGCGGAATGTGGGCTCGCCCGCCGCCGCCGCCTATGCTGCGACCAAGCTGGTGGAAGCGGACCGGATCGCGCCGCGCGATCCCGAAATCCAGACGCTGCTCGGCGAAGCCGCGATGAAGACCGCGCCGGGGATGCCGCTCGCGCCGGACCAGCTGCGGGTGGTGATCGAAACGCCGAACTACGAGCAGGCCGAGAAGTATTTCCTGAGAGCGATCGAACTGTCGCCCGAATACGCCGATGCGCACATGCTGCTGGGGCGGCTGAGATATCTGCAGGGCAGGGACGAGGAAGCCGCGCAGTCGTACGCGCGTGCGATCGAGGTCGAACCCGAGCATCCCAGCATGGATCTTTTCCTCGGCGATCTGGCCTACGCCAAGAAGGACTTCAACACCGCCTATCGTCACTACAAGGCGGCGGTGGCCAAACCCGAACGTCTCGCCTACGTCCACGTCAATGCCCTGTCGCATCTGCTGATGACGTTGCGCAAGACCACGCAGATGGCCGAGTACCCGCGCATCGCCGAAGGCTATCTGGCGAAGTATCCGCAGGCCTGGAATTTCCGCCTCGACTACGCCGACTATCTGCTTTCCACCGATATCCGCGCGGACAAGGTGTTCGCCATCGCCGATCCGATTCCCGACAGCTGGCTGCCGGCGCGCAAGGTGCCGATCATTTCGGCCGCGCTCGTGCGCAAGGCGGGCGAACGCGTCGACAGGGCCGGCGAACCCAGGGAAGAGAGCATGGGGCTCATCCAGCGCGCCATGGGCATGAATCCCGATCCGGCCACGATGGCGGAAGCGATGTGCCGGGCCGGCGTGAAAAGCAAGCTGGTACGGCGCACGTACGATGTGCACAAGGACCAGAAGCGGTTCGCGACGGCGCTGACGCTTTGCGCGCTGCGCTGGCAGCGCAACGAAGTGGTGCGCGAGATGTCGGCGCGTGCCGACATCCCGGTGCTGAGCCGGCCGCTCGCCGAGCTGGGCGGCGATACGCCGCTGTGCTACGCGGCGGCGACCAAGAACCTGATGGGATTCGGCGCGCTGGTCGAAGCGCAGGTCAGCCCGGTGCCGAAATGTCGCGACGGCAACACCATCTCCGAGCGGCTGCTGCAGCTGTCGTACGGTCGCGATCCGAACATCGCGCAGATGCAGATCATGATGAAGCGGTTCTACAAGAAATCGTGACGCTTCGTGCGCCGGGTCGATGCTCTCGACCCGACGCAATAACCGAATCCACGTGTCCGCATTGCGGACAGGTACGCAATGCCCGGGCTTACGGACCGGCCAGTGTCTTCAACATCCGCACCCAATGATCGATATCGTCGCCCAGCGCTTTCGCCGGCAAGCGCTCGTCGCGGCCGTGTGCGCGCATGTCGTCGGGAACGATGCCCCATGAGCCGTCGACGCCGTAGATCGGAATGCCGTGTTCGCGGAAAGGACGCGCATCGCTGGCCCCGGCGCTCATTTCCGGAATCACCGGCGCGCCCGGGAACATCGCGTGCACGCTGTCGGTATAGGCCTTCAGGATGTCCGCGCGCAGCGGCGAATCCAGCGATGCGAGGGCATCGTCCAGCCGCGCCACTTCGACTTTGTCGCCCGCGATCGCCTGCAGCTCTTCGCGGATGGCGTCGGGCGAAATGCCCGGCATGATGCGGCAGTTCACCGTCGCCCGCGCGAGCTGCGGCAATGCATTCGGCGCGTGCCCGCCGTTGAGCATGGTCGCGACGCAGCGCGTGCGCGTGAGCCCGACTTCGCCGAGATCCGCTTCGATCGCATCCGCCGCTGCGCCGTCGGCGGAATTGGCCAGCCATGCGCGCATCGCATCGCCCAATGCGCCCGGCTCGCTCTTCTGCCGCTCGCCGAAATACGCGCGCGTCGTCGCATTCAACGCCGGCTCGAAGCGATAACGGCCGAGCCGGGCCAGAGCATCGGACAATTGATAGATCGCATTCTCCGGACGCGGCTTGGAGCTGTGCCCGCCGGGATTGCGCGCGGTGAACGCATAGTCGGCGTAGGTTTTTTCCGCCGTCTGGAAGGTGAAGCCGATCGGCTTGCCGGCCGGCGTGAAGCCGCCGCCGCCGCCGTCGGAATTGAGCCCGTATTCCACGTCCAGCAGATGCTTCCACTCCGTCGCGGCGAGCATCGCGCCACGGCCGACGGTTTCCTCGTCGCCGGAGAAGAACACGATGATGTCGCGCTTCGGCTTGAAGCCCTGCGCCTTCAGCTGCATCAGCGCGATCGTCACCGCGACCACGCCCTGCTTGATGTCGCTGGTGCCGCGTCCGTACAGATAACCGTCCTTCTCGACCATCGTGAACGGATCCATCGACCAGTCTTCGGCTTTCGCTTCCACCACGTCCATGTGCGACATCAGCATGATGGGTCTGGCCTTCGCCTTGCCCGCCGCCGGCCAGCGCACGATCAGCGCGGCGGTGTGGTCCTGCGGCGACGCATCGTAAGGCAGCACATGGATGTCGCTGTCCGCCCAACCCGCCGCTTTGTACCGATCGGCCAGCGACTGCGCCAGCGCCGGCACCTTGCCGCGCCCGGCGACCGTGGGAATCGCGATCGCCTGCTCGAGCATGTCGCGCGCTTTCGCATGCCAAGGATTGTCCGCAGCGGCTGCATTCATCGACGCGGCGGACAGGGCCAGAGCGAGCAGGGCGATGCGCATGGGCAGATCCTCGAAGGTGCTGGCAGGTGGGGCGATCTTACACGCCACCTTTACCCGCCGACCGCAGCGATCCTTGCAGCCGCGCCGAGCCGCTGCCGACGCCTCGCACTTGCGTTCACGCCCGGTATCGACGCCGATCGATCGGAATGCGCTTCGCGCTATCCTGACCACCCTGCAGGCTTGCCAGGAGCGGTCATGTCGATCAGAAACGCCGGTTTCGCGCTGTGCATCCTGCTGTCGACGGGATGCAGCGAAGCGTCTTCGCCCGCTCCCGAAGGCGTGCGTCCGCCGCCGGTCAAGGCCGCCATTCCGGATTGCAGGCCGAGTCACGCGATGGACGAGCGCGGATTCGCCTTGATCGTCGATGCGCTCAGACGCAACGGTGAAGTGGAGCGCGCCAATGCCTTCTACGGCCAGATCCGTGCCCTGGTTGAAGCGCGACTGGCGCAGGGCGATCCGGCAGCACCGGCACGCGCGAAACCCGCGCTGGACGCGTTCTTCTCCGGCGCGGAACTCGAAAAGCGCGTGGTCTGCGTATTCACCCGCTATGACCGGGCGCAACCCGAGATCGAGGCCTGGGACGCCTGGTCTTCCGACGAGAACATGCGCGGTATCCACGGCCGGATCGTCGGTTTCATGTCGGTCATACCGTCGGCGCGCGGCAGCATCGATGGCGAGCGGCGCGAACTGTTGGCGCGGGTGGCCAATGCCACCGGCTTCCGGGGGTTGTTTTCGGTGATGCTGTCGGCGCAGCGCCAGGCTGATGCGATCGCGCAAACAGTGGTCGACCCCACGTCCTCGGCGGTCCAGGACATCGCGCTCAATGAACGTTTCGTCGAGCCTCCGGACGAGAACGCGATCATCGACGACTTCCTCGGGCCGCAGTTGTCCGGGATCTCCGACGACGACCTCCGCCGTTATCTGTCTTTCGCCGAAACGCGCGAGGGGCGGACCTATTACGAAACGCTGATCGAGAGCTACACGTACACGCGCACCGACTGGTACGAGCGCCTCGGCGCGCTGCTGAAGACGAATGCGAAACCCGCCGGGAGCGCGCGCGATCCGGCCGCCGCCGCGCCGATGGTGGCCGAGGCGCGGCGTCTGCTCGACAAGGTCGGCACGCGGGTGGTGGTGGCCGAAGCGCGGACGCTGCTGCTCAAGGCCGAGCCGCTCGACCCCGAAAACGCCGAGATCAAGACGTTGCTCGGGCGTATCGCGCTCAGCACCATGCCGCCCGGCATGCCTTACGAGGACGGTCAGATCCGCGAGCGCTTCGACCGGATGCATCCGGCGCACCCGGAGGGTTACGCGCCGGCAGAAGCGTATCTGCGCAAAGCCATCGAGCTGGATCCGGAAAACGCCGAGGCTTACCTCTATCTGGGCGCGATCGATTTCCGTCTATCCCGTGACGACGAGGCCGCGAAACAGTACGCCACCGTCCGCCGTCTGGATCCGAAACAAGCCAGTCTGCCGCTGTTCGAGGCCGATCTGGCGTACGAAAGCGGTCAATACGCGAAAGCCGAGCGCATCTACCGGCAGATCCTCGCCGCACCGGAGGATCGTGCGTTCAACCATCACTTCGCGCTCGGCCGGCTTCGACTCGCATTGATGAAGCAGGGCCGGGAGCGCGAGTTCCGCGCGGCAGCGCAGGAACAGCTGCGACGCGATCCCGAGCTCTGGGATTTCCGTCTGATCCATGCGGAGCGGCTGATGGCGACCGACGGCACCGTGGAGGAGGTGCGCCGGCTCCTCGAACCGGTGCCCGACCAATGGCTGCCGGAAGAAAAGCGCAGAGCGATGCTCCGCCTGCAGCTGCTGCGGGTTCTCGATGCGACGCCGTCCGCACGCGAGGAATCGGCCCGACGCGCATTCGAGTACGCGGACGCGCCGATCGACGTTGCCGAAACCGTCTGCGTGGCCCGTGGACGCGCGCAGATCGCGCCGGCGATGATCCGCGCCAGCGGCATCCAGGACCGCTTCGCCCAGCGTCTGCTGGCCTGCAGCATGTGGAAGCGCGACATGGCCTTCTTCGATGCGGTCGCGCCGTTCGTACAGGACATCAATCGTCCCAATGAAGGCATCCAGGGCCAGTTGGCCATCTGCAGCGCGGGTCCGCTGATGGATGCGAAGGTGTTGGAACATCTGCTCAAGGCCAAGGCCGATCCGAAAGTCCGATGCGGCGACGGCAAGACCCTGCGCGAGTTCCTGAGCGAACGCGCCACCCGCGTGGGCGCCGAGGAAGGCTTCAACGCCACCGCCCGCGCCATGCTCGCGATACTCGACAAGTACGACGGTGGCGGTTGATGGAGATGGTTGATGTTGCCGGTTGATGGTGCTGCGGGTTCGGCCCGTCTCCATCGCAGCGCAGCGGTCGCGTGCGCGCCATTCCTGTTCGAATCGAGGTCCCGGAGGTCTCCCATGCGTCGCTGGATCCTGTGTTCCGCCCTGACCGCCGCGCTGGCGGCCGGCTGCAGCGATGCGGCTTCGCCTGCAGCGCAGCCGCTTCGCCCGTTCCAGCCAAAACCGGTGGCGCAGAACTGCGCGCCCAACTTCAGCGTCGAGTATCCGGCGTACGTGCGCACCCTCGATATCCTCCGCCGCAGCGGCGAAATGCAGCGCGCAAGCGATACGTTCGCAACCATGCGGCGCGGCGTGGAGGCGATGCTCGTCGAGCGCAAGGCGGATGCGCTCGTGGACGCCAAACTCGTGCTGGATCCGCTGTTCTCCGCCGGAGAGGTGCGCAAGCGCGCCGCCTGCGAATTCACCCAGTACGCGCGTGACAAGGCGATCGTCGATGTCTGGGATGCCTGGGTCGCCGACCGCGCGCTGCTCGACATCCACACGCGGATCGTCGCGGATGCCGCAGCGGACGCGTCGCCGACCGTGCGCGTCGGCGCCTCGCGTCGCGAACTGTTGCGACGCGTCTGGGCCGCGACCGGCCTCACCCGTTTTCCCGCCGTGCGCCAGGCGTCAATCCAGGACGCGCACTCGATCGTGAAGGCGGCGCTCGATCCGGCGTCGCCGGTGGACAGGCCCTACGTGCGTCCTCCCGCACCGCTGCCCACCGCGCAGGACGAACAGACCGCGATCGAACAATGGCTGGCGCCTCGCCTCGACGGCGTGTCCGACGCGGAGTTGCAGCGCCACCTCGCATTCGCCGAATCCGAGGCCGGGCGCGCGTTCTACCAGTCCCTGCGGACCACCTACCTCGACGCGATGGACGAGTGGTACGGACAGCTGCGCACCGAGACGAAAACGAAGATCGCGCCGAAGGTGGCCGCACTCGGGTCGACGGCGGTCGTGACCGGTCTTGTCGAAGCCCGCCGCCTGCTCGACACGGTGGGCACGGCGGAGGCGGTGCGACAGGCGCGCGATCTGCTGTCGAATCTGGACATGCACGATCCGAAGAATGCCGAACTGCAGACCCTGCGCGGACGGGTCGAGCTGGACACGCTGGCGCTCAATGCCCAGTACACCTCGGTCTCGCCGTACGCGTACGAAAAAGGGCGGATCCGCGAAGCGGTGACCGCAGAGAGTTCGAAGCGCGGTCATGGCTACGAGCGCCCGGAAGCGCCTCTGCTGTCGGCCATCGCCCTGGCGCCGGACAACGCCGAAGCGCGCGTCTACATGGGCCGGCTGATGTTCGTGCAATCGCAGGATGCCGAAGCCGCGAAGTGGTTCGCTGAAGCGAAACGTCTCGCTCCGGACGATCCCACGTTGGCGCTGTTCGAAGCCGATCTTGCCTACGCGACCGGCCAGTTCGCCAAGGCCGAACGCATGTACCGCGCCGTGCTCGCGAAACCCGAAGGCCGGGTCCTCAACCACTATCGCGCGCTCCAGCACCTGGGCTACGCCTTGGATGCGCTCGGGCGCGGCCGCGAATACGCTGCGGTCGCCAAGGCGCAGCTGCAGGCGCATCCCGAGGTGTGGGAGCTGCGCGCGGACTATGTCGACGATCTGCTCGATCGCGGCGGCAGCGCCGCCGAAGCGATGGCCGTGATGGAACCCGTCCCCAGCACATGGGATGCCGACCGCATGCGTGTACTGCTGACCCGGGTCCAACTGCAGAAGGTGATCGAAGCGGCGCCATCGGCGCGTGCGGCGGTCGCCAAGCGCTGGGAAGCGACGAGCTTCGACACCGAGGCCGTCGGCAAGGCGCTGTGCCGTTCGCCCGAACCGGCCGTGATCGATACGGTCGTCAAGAACGGTCCTCCGGATTCCGGGGCGCACATCGCCCGCGCGATGCTGGGCTGTGCCGTGCTCGAACGACGCACCGCCGCCGTCGCCGCCGCCCTGCCGCACATGGCCGACATCAACGAGCCGCTGGGTGCGCTGTGGCAGGACACGGCACTGTGCGGGGCCGTGGGTCGGCGCGACTTCAAGACCCTGCCCGTGCTGCTGAAAGCGAAGGTCGACCGCGAACGTCGCTGCACCGACAGCAACACCGCACAGGAACGTCTCGCCGCGATGGCCGCGAAAGGCGATGCGGATGCGCGTGCGGCGATGGCGGAGTTCCAGCGGTACCCGCCAGCGCGGTGAGCTTCGACGGAAAAAGCGAATGGGAGAACGATGACTGCCGACTCCCGTCGATGGCGCGTGCGCCGCGCCCCGCAGACAGCGTCCGTCTCAACTGCGGAGAATCGCAGCGCCCAGAATTCCGGTTCCGGCGCCGATTTCCGGCACGGACACGACGACAGCAGGAGCGATCGATGAAACAGACGATGTACAACACAAGCATGAGAAGTCTGCTCGCATTGTGCGGGCTCGCATTCGCGGGGCATGCCGCGGCGCAGATCCAGACCAATACCCGGATCTCCTCGCCGATCATCGTCGCCGACAAGGCGAAGATGACGGCCGGCGCGCTGGCCAGCAGCCAGCTCGATGCTTCGATGTCCACGTTCACGGTGCAGGGACACCGCTACTGGATCACCTCCCAGTGGAAATACTGGGTGAAGACCGTGAACGGCCAGCCGGTCTATGGCCCGGACGGTCAGCCGGAATACGAAGGCGAGATCACGCACTCGACCCACGAGGGCAGCCTGCTCGATCCCTATGCCCAGACCCACTGGACGAAATCCACCTGCAACCGCAACGCACAGAATTTCTGCGTGGATGGAGCGGGCACCGCCTTCACCGCCTTCAATGCCGTCGATAACAATGTGGTGAATCTCTGGTTCGTCAATCTCTACCAGCCGCAGCCCGTCGACGACGGCGAACTGCTGGCCTTCGTGCACGAGGAAAACGCGGGCGGTACCGGCGGCACCCCGGCCGATCCGTTCGGCCGCACCCGGATCGGCCTGGCCTGGTCGGTGGATCACGGCAATACATGGAAGTATCTCGGCCGGATCCTCATCCCGGCGGGCGACCCGGCGAACTTCAACATCCATGGTGCGCCCTATGTGGTCAAGGACGGTTACTTCCACGTCTACTACACCGATGTTTCCAGTAATGGGCATATCGTCGCCGTGGCCCGCGCGTCCGTCGCCGATGTCCTGCAGGCCGCGCGTGCCGGCAACGTGGGAAATGGGCTGTGGATGAAGCAGTTGAACGGCCAGTTCAACAGCGCCGGTCTCGGCGGCAACGCCGGCGCGATGACGCCCGGGTTGTGGGGCATCAGCCATACCCAGGCGGCTTACAGCACCCTCACCGGCAAGTACTACCTGCCGCTGACGTTCATGGCGTGGCCCGACGGCAACGGCGGTCGTGTGAACACATCGGTGAAACTCTACGAATCCACCGATGCGCTGAACTGGAACGCTTCGCCAGCCTACGTCGTTGCCGACGAGCGCGCCGACACGGTGCGCGAGGACGGGGGTTACCAGTACTGCAGCATCGTCGATCGCGATGGTGGCGTGAATGCGGTCGTGAGCCGGGTGATGCATGTCTACTGCATGAAGGACCCGACACTGCGCTCCGCCAATTTCGGCCTCTACCGATGGGACGTGAATCTCGCGCAGTCGATCAACACCTTCCGGCAGTCGTACGACTTCACCACCACGCCGAACACGTATTGGCGTTATCGCAGCATCGTGGGCGCCACTGCGGCGGACATGACTTCGCAGACGACGCATTGGTCGGGCACCGATCCCTACGCACTGATCTATGCCGACGCCGAGCACCCGGGCACGACCGAGCTGCCGCTGCTGGAGTGGAAGGCGCCGCTGGCCGGTACGGTCAGGATCGAAGGTACGGCGCGCTCGGCGCATCCGCTGGTGAACCCCGGCGGCGCTCCCGGCTGCGGCGATGGTGTGGATGTGTCGGTGCGGCACAACGGCATCGAAATCTTCGCGACCAATCTCGCCATGGCCGACACCGTAGGCAAGAGCATCGATCGCACGGTGGGTGTCGCCGTAAACGATGTCATCGGATTCGTGGTCAAGCCCCGCTCGAACAATTACTGCGACCTCACCCGTTTCGATCCCTCGATCACTTACCAGTAAGCGGAACATCGACACGGGCCGGCAGCAAGCCGGCCCGTGTCATCGCCGTTGTTTCATTCGACAGGCGGGTGTATACCCGCTTGTCGACAAACGATGACCCGCCTTGCGGGTTGCCGTCGTTTCGCGGGGCGGCCGAGCCACCCGAGAATCATGTTCCGCAATCGCAACAACAGGGGATGACGATGTCGGAAACAGCAAGAAGGCGAGTATTGGCATGCGCGCTGGCGTGCGCAACGGCGATGCCGGCCGCATTCGCCGCCGATGACGCGAAGCCGCAGGAATGCGCGGCGTCCTGCAGCGATACCGGCAAGCTGGCGAAGATCGCTGCGGGCCGCGTGGATTCCGCCGCGTTGCAGACGTTCCGGCAGCGATTGCTGTCCGCGTATGCGATGTCGAAGGACGAAGACGATGCGGGCGCGCTGCGTTCGTTCGACGCGGTCATCGCCGATCCGCTGTTCGCCACGCTCGATGCGTCCGATCAGCGGAGGGCGCTTTCGACAGCCGCAAAAGCGGCGAATCGGACCAGGAACCTGAAGCGCGCACGTGAGCTCTATCGTCGCGCGACCATGGAATACACGATGGACCCGGACGACGTGTACCGGCTCTCCATGGTGGAATACGAATTGGAACATTACCGGCCGTCGATGGCGGCGTATCTGGAGCTGGTGGAACGCTGGCCTGAACTGCTCGACGAACACGATGCGCCGCATTTCTATCGGCTCTACCGCGCGATCAAGGAAAATCCGGACGACGGGTTGCGCCTGTTGCAGGCCATGTTCGATGCGAAATGGGACGATCCCACGAACGACAGCAGTTGGGTGTGGTTCGAGCTTGCGCGGATGCGGATGATGCGCGGCGAGCACGATCTCGCCCGTCAGACCATCAAGCGCATCAAGGCGTCTTCGGAGATCGTCCGCATGCGGACGGACAAGCGTTTCGATCCGATCGTCGATCGCGATGCGCGCGCATTCGACGTGAATGCGGCCGCGCTTCGCGCCGTGGACGCCATGCAGCGCAAGACCGAAGCCAAGCCGCAGGACCTCGACGTGCAGGTGCAGTACACGTACGCGTTGCTGAGCGCGGGAATGAACGATGCAGTCGTCGCGCATACCGGACGCCTGCTCGCCGCCGTCGCCGCCGCAAAGGCCGACGAACCGCCTTTGCGGAATGTCCAGGCGCAGGTCTGGCTGATGAACAACCGCGCCGTCGCGATGCGCCGCCTGGGCCGCCTCGACGATGCGCTCGCGGACATGCAGCGGGCCAGCGCTCTGACCGAAGACGGCCAGACCAATGTCAGTCAGGCACTCAATCTCGGCACGCTCTATTGCGAACTTGCCCGCCCGGACGATGCGCTCGCGGCCATCGATACGCTGGGCCAGATGAGTCCCTACGGCGAACTGGTCGAATCCCTGGTCCGCCTGCGCGCCGCGCTCCTGAAAGGCGATCGACGCAACGCCGACAGGATCCTCGACGCGATCCGACGCGGCAGCGACGATTCGCCGACCCTGCTGCTCGACGCCCTGATGCATGCAGGCCGCGTGGCGGAGGCCGCCGGCATCGTCAAGGACATGCTCGCATCCACCGATGAGCGGACCGACATCCTCGATTGGCTTCAACGGTACCGCACATCCGATCCGCTGCCGGGAGGCCGCGAATACCGCCGCAATATCGATGTCCTGCGCGAACGCGACGACATCCGTGCGGCCGTCGACAAGGTCGGTCGGATCGAGCACCACGATATTTACGGCACGTACGGATTCGAGTGAGATCGCAGGTCGATCACGGCGGCAAAAGGAAAGGGAGCGGGTATGAAGGAACTGATCGAAATCGGCGGGGCAGGGTTTCTCATCCCTGCCGTGTTTTCCGTCCTGGTGCTTTACGCGGCTCGCGGTTTGTTCGGGTGGTACGGTCACCGGAGCCAACATCGCAAAGAGTTTCTCGAGCTGTGGGAGCAGGCGCGCCATCAGGACGACCTCTGGTTGGAAGTCGCCGTTCGTCATTGGCTGGCTGCACAAGCGCCACCAGACGCCTGCGAAGTTCAAGAGTGGCCGTGGCGTTCTGTTGACCGGCTATTTCGTGTGCGCACTGCTTGCGGTTATTTCCGGCGTCACGGCTTCGAGGTTCGGACCCCAGGTATTGTCGGGCTGGGCCTACGGTTTCCTTGCCGTGATCCTGGGCTTTCTGGCGTTCGCATGCCTGATGCGTGAAGACACGATGAAGATCGGCGCCATGGTGGGAGAGGAATGGTTGGGCAGGATCAACCGCTCCGCATCGCAAGCAGCTGGACAGTCGCAAGTCGAGCGCGGTGACATCCAATGACCGTGCATTTTTCGGCCATATCGTCGGCTGCTCGTGCATTCTGACCGTTGCTGCGCACGCAGGCGCGTGCTTCATCCAAGGGTCCATCCTGCGGCCCCATACTCGGATTCATTACCCACGACAAGGTGAATACCGTGAACGATTACGATGATCTGAAAGGCAGAGTCGCAGCGCTTCATACCGTGTTGACGTACCTGCTTTCGGAGTTGCCGGCGGACCAGCAAGCAAGAATCCACGATCGACTGGCGCGCGAACGCTTGACGAATCCAACACCTTACGCAGAGATGCCTGCCGTGCAGGACTCGTTCGTGCAAGCGATGGCGGTGCTCGAATTCCAATTGCTGCCGAAATAATCGAAAGCACAGGCGCGTATTCCCTGCGCTGACACATATCGAGAGCGAGAGGCATCAGCGATTTCATCGCGTGCCACAAATCGTGTGCGAAATGCACGAGCCTTCGTGCGCAGGCGCCGATCCTAAGCCTGGGGGGCGTCGGAATCGAGAGCATCGTTCCGTCTGCCTCTGCAGTGCGTGTAGGATCACGCGTGACATCACACCCACAGAGGAGACGGCGGCCGCATCGCGCAAACGCGTGCGCCGCCTGCGCTTATGCTGACATCCCTCGAAACGCGCGAGCCCGGCGAAGCGGCGATGACCGCCGAGATGATCGATATCCTGCGCCGCAAGATGGCGCGCGATTACGATGCCGGCCAGACCCGCCGCGATGCGCATCCCAAGGCCACCGGCCTGCTGCGCGGTCGCTTCGAAGTGGAGGACGACCTGCCGCAGCACCTGCGCGTCGGGCTGTTCGCCAAAGCGCAGCGCTACGACTGCTGGATCCGGGCTTCCAATTCCAGCGGCAAGCCGCAGTCGGACGCGATCGGCGATGCGCGCGGCTTCGCGATCAAGCTGATGGCGCCCGGCGGCAAGCGCAAGGACGAGACGCCGCTGGGACAGGACTTCGTGCTGCTGAGCACGCCGGTGATGCCGCTCGGCACCGTCGCGTTGTTCCGCGACGCCGTCTACTACACCATCGAAAGTTCGCCGCTGCTGTTCGCCGCCAAATGCGTGTTGGGCGGGCACGCACGCGCGCTGTTGGGCCTCGTCGCGCTACGCATCCGCCCGACCTCGCCGCTGGATATCCAATACTGGAGCACCACGCCCTACCGCTTCGGCAAGGGGCGCGCGGTGAAGTATTCCTTGATCCCCACCTCGCACTACAGCAGCCGCATGCCCGAAACGCAGGGCGAGTCCTACCTCAGCGAGGCGATGCAGCGTCATCTGGACAAGCACGAAGCCAGCTTCGATTTCTGCGTGCAGCTTCACCAGGACGGCATGCCGATCGAAGATGCCGCCCCGCGCTGGGACGAAACCGCATCGCCGTTCGTGAAGGTCGCGACGCTGCGTATCCCCAAACAGAAATTCCGCAGCGCACAGCGCGACGCGCTGGCCGAATCGCTCGCGTTCTCTCCCGGTCACGCCTTGCCCGCGCACGCACCGATGGGCGGATTGAACCGCGCCCGGATCAAGATCTACAAAGCCCTGTCGAAGTTCCGGCATACGCGCGATGCGCGTGCGGAGATTGCGTAGGGCGGGGTGAGCGCAGCGATGCCCACGCTGCTTGCTGTCGTTTCATTCGACAGGCGGATGCATGACCCGCCTGTCGAGAAGAATCGACCCGTCCTGCGGGTTACCGGGCCCAGGGCGCCGTACGCACATAGCTTGCATTGCCTGCGGCAAGCCAATCTCGCAGGGTCGATACGGATATGCCCAGGCCGTCATTGTTGCGACGGGCATCATAGGCACAGCGTGGACCGTCCGGACCCCGATCGATCATCGCCGCGATTTGCGTGGATTGGGTCTGCACTTCTCTGGCAGGAATGGAACCGCTGAACGTCTGACTGGTTCCCGGGTGGATGGTATTGATGTTGGCCATTTGTGCGAAATAGCTCCGCGCGCGTCTCAGGTCTTTCACTTCAAGCGCGACGCCCAGAACGCCACCGGCGCTGGTTGGTGAGCCCTCGGCCGGCTCGGTACCGATATTCGAGATCGTGACATTGACGTTGTAGGTCGCGCCATCTCCACTGCGGGACACTTCAAGCCGGTCCACGCTCAACTCCGCCCGACAGGGCCCTGTCGGTGCAGGAGGCACAAGTGCTCTGCGGACATCCTCGCGTAGCGGGGTCACGGAACCGGGAATGACTCTGGTCGCGGGCGGGTCGGCCAGCGCGGTGGAACACACGGATGCGAACGCGATGACAGCGAGCAAGCGCCTGGTTTGAACTTTCATTTCGTCTCCCGAGAAAAGCAAGGTTGTGAGGGCATGAATGTTTACAAGTGGAGTTTCGTTGGCCCGGTGACATCCGCTCTCCAGACTGTAGCGTAAGGTTCGCTGTAACGGATGCGATGACTACCCCCGGTCGCGAATGGGCCCCTTACTGCAACAATCTGCCTGAAGGCAACACAAACCACGATGCAACGAGGGTCGCCATCGTACGGACCAGCGTCAGCCCCAACTTCATGAGTACGCAATACGGTGGTCTCGCAGGACAGCCAAGTAGGATGGAGTAAGCGCAGCGCAACTCCACCCTGCTTGCTACTTGATTCCCGCTTACACCATCCTCGGGCCAATGCTCGGGCCGCCCTGTTCTTGCGTCTTCACCGGTGATTGATTCGCGAAATCGATACTCTGCGCCTGCGTGCGTTGCAGCGTCTCGTTGACATTTTGCGATGCCATCGCCAGGTTCGTGGCGTTGTCCTGCTCCGCTGGAAGCAGGGCGAGTTTCACGGTCGCCGGGCTGCTCAAATCGCCTTGCCCGGCAATCAGACCGTCGCGCTGATTGTTGAACACCGCAAAATCGATCTGGCTCAAGACCTCGTTTCGGCCGCCCTGTGGCCGGTCCCCACCCGCGAGGCTGACATGCGCCAGATTCGCAGCGGTCTGCTCCAGGCGTTCACCCGTAAACGTGCCGGACGGGATATTCGGCGAGCGCTCGATCGCATCCAACGCCTGCGCATAGCGCGCATGACCGGGATGGTCCTGATGCCGGATGTCTTGCGTGGCGTCAGGCGCAGCAGCGGCGTGGCGGGTGTCGGACGGCGTATCGACTGCGCTGAAGGTGCGCCCGGAGTTGCCGAGCCCAGGCTCCTTGGGCTCGATCTTTTCATCCAGCGTTCGCCCGGACGCTGGCGCCCAATGTTCGGTGAAACCATCTTGCTTGGGTTCCGGCAAGCCGACGCTGCGAAGTACGCTGTCAGCCAAAGTATTCGAGTTCTGCAGCTGTGGGTCGTACGGGTAGCGATCGTCCTTGCTCTGCGCATCCGTCACCATGCGTTGCCAAGTGCCCGACAGATCGGCGCCTGTGGCGATCACCTCGCGGTGTTGACTCTGCCCCAGTGCATTGGGATTGTTCGGGTGATCCGGGTTGGTGGCGTCGTACGGCAAGTTGGTTTCGACCTGCATCTTGCCGTACGGTAGTCCCGGCGCTGCCTCACCTGTCCACCCGCTGATCGTCTGTTGGTTGCCTTCCCGGTCGGTGTAAAGCAAGAACTTGTGGTGATAGTCGCCCAGCAGTGGCGCCGAGCCGATATTGCGGTATCCCACTTCGATGCGCTCTTCCCCGACAGGTTTCTCTTTCTCGTCCATGGCGCGCTCCTCACTGATTCTTGAGGTGGAGCGCTTCCACCTTGGATAACTTGCCATCAGGGTCGAACGAGAAGGTCATCACGATCGAACGTGCGTCCGGGTCGAGCATCGCCCGGCCTTTGTTGTCGCGGAGCACCAGTTTGTCCGGTGAGTCCTCGACGACCTTGGTCGTTTTCGATGATCCGAATGCGGCGCGGACTGTCGCCTTGTCCGTTCCCAGAGGGATGTGCCTGAGCACGATGCCGCTGACATCGAGCTGATCGAAGCGCACGGGTTTCCGAGAAGAATAGATTTCTTCCAGCATGAGGTGGACTCCTTCTTTCATGGTCTGATCTCGCGAGTGCGTCTCGCGTTGCAGTTCCGTGCCTGCGCATGAAGCCATCGACAAGCTCGCGATCGCGGCGGTCAAACACAACGCCCAGCCGGCACTTGGTCCTTGCGACATCGCATTCTCCCGTCACATCCCGGCGTATCGGTAAGGTGTACTGGCGCCATGATGAGGCAGCCTGATGGTCGTTAGATTAGTGCGTCGCAGCGACCAAAGAAAGAGCGGCGCCGGCTTTTCGTCCTTGCTGCGGCCTTGTCCGGGGTGAAGCGTATTTTCGTTTCAGGCGGGGTTCGCTGCGCTCACCCCCTACTTGCTGCCAACGCTTGTCCGTTGCCGCCGACGCGGCGCAAACTGCAACGCTGACATCATGAGCGCACCCCATGGCTTCGCGCATCGAGTGGCACAAGGTCAAGCCGGCGACGGTGCGCGACGAGCTGATCGAGCTGGCCATCGCGCTCGCGCTGATCGCCGTCGGCTGGCTCAGCCTGCCCACCCTGCTGCTGGCGGTGCTGGCGGAACTGCTGGTGACGGTGGCGCTGTCCTGGTACTTCTACCCGCAGCGCGGCCTGCGCAGGCATCTTGCCGACATCGCGAAGATGTTCGGCCTGTTGTGTTTCCTCGCCATCTTCATCCTCGCCTCCTACGCCGGGGCCGGCGGCTTCGCCAACGGCCCGTGGCCGGACGCACGGTCGCTGCTGGGCGTGGTCCTGCTGGTCGTTGTGCGCGGCGTCCTGCTCCTGCGGGAGGCCCGCGCCTCGTCGGATCCGCGACTTTACTGGGCGCGCAGTGCGCTGATGCGTGGCGGCGCGCTGATCGTCGGCAGCTTCCTGGCCGCGTTCACCTGCTTCCTGCCGGGTGTCCTGCTGGCGCAAGCGCTTGCCCTGGTCTGGCCATCGCGCGCCGCCGACCTCGCCATCGCGTCGGTCTACCTGATCACCCTCGGTGCGCTCGCCTGCATCATCTCCACGATGAGCGAGCAGGAAATCGCCGGGATCTCCGGTAATCCGTACATCGACTGATCGGCGGTTGCTGCCATCGCATGCACTGCATGTGTGTTTGCAGACGTGAGGAAGTACGCCTCGCCGGATAGTCGGGATTCCGTAACACCCAGCACGGTTGCGCAATGCGCGGCGAAGCTTGGGGAAAGTCTGGAGAGTGGGTGTCTCTGTTTTCGACAGCTTTGGTAGGGTGTGGTGAGCGCAGCGATGCCCACCATTCGTGCATGACAGCGGCGGTAGCATTGAAGCAGAACCGGTTGATTCGTTAGTGCGCTTGTCGCCGTTGAACGATTCTGTTCTTTGTCGATGCAAGGTGGGCATCGCTGCGCTCACCCCACCCTACTTGCTTCGCTGTCTTCACTGGCCTTCAATGGATGCGCGCTGCATCAGATACGCGAGCCAGGCGGGATCCTCGGATGCCAGCGCAGCGAGCCGACGTTTTTCGAGGACGGGTAGGCGCTTGAACCGATACTCGTTCGACAGCGCCTCGCCTCGGGTCTCGAAGGCGAATGCGCCGACCAATCGAATGGGCTTTCGCATTCGCGTAAACCGCGCCCCACGCCCCGCGCAGTGATCCTTGAACCTGTTCAACGGATCGATCGCGGTGCCCGTGTACAGCGCATCGTTCTCGCACAGCAAAAAGTAGACCCACGTTTTCATCGATTATCGAGCCGCCCGCGTGCGCCGCCAGTGGCCTATTGGAACGGATGACCGCTCCGGCCGCAAACCGGCATCGCGCTTCCACGAGAATGACGCACCGGCGGCGGCGCCAAGGCGCGAGAGATTCGCGATGCGGGCGAGAGCAGCCAAGTAGGGTGGAGTAAGCGCAGCGCAACTCCACCATTGCGCGAAGACAAGGCCGATGTGTGTCGAGAGGGGAGGCATCTTCTTGGGCATGGGAAATTATCGTTTCCTTGATTCCATGGTGGAGTTGCGCTGCGCTTACTGCACCCTACTTGCTACTCTCTGTATTATTCCCGGTGATTGCCACGCGATGATCATTGTCAACAAGGAGGATGCATGAGGGAGCTTCTGGAAGCAGGCGGAACGGGCTATCTCATTCCAGCCGTCCTGTTCGGGCTTGTACTGTACGTGTCGCGCGGGCTCTTTGGATGGCATGGCCGACGAAGCCAGCATCGCAAAGAATTTCTGGAATTGTGGGATCAGACGCGCAGCCAGGACGACCTGTGGCTGGAAGCAATGATCCGTCACTGGCTTGGCACGTATTTGCCTGCGCATGTGATCCGGCTGGCGATGGTACAGCCCGATAAAACGCAATCGCTTATCGACATTTCTGAGTTGTGGCCGCTACTTCGGTATGACCGAGACACGCGTACTGTAGCTTGGCTGCATCGGCGTCATCTCACCGTGGATAAACGCAATGTGGGGCGCGTAGCGTTGCTTACAGGTTATTTCGCCAGCGCGGGCTCCTCGCTTCTAGGGGCGGCGGTTGCTGCAAATTATGGGCCCGGGACGCTTTCGGGTTGGATCTATGGCGGTTTTTCCGTGGTGATGCTTTTTTTGGCGATGGTTTGCATTCTCCGGGAAGATACTCTCAAGGTTGCTGCCGTCGCTGGCGACGAATGGATCAATCGCATCAACCGCTCAGCCGCGCCTTTAGAAATACGCTCTCTCGATGGTGATCGAGATAGCGACACTGGCCTTCGCTGAAACGCCCGATGTTGCCAAAAGCTGTTGGATCAAGGCCCATCTTCTGCAGCGATGGGATGTGTGCAACGGGGGAGACCATCACATCACCATTGTTTTCGAAGCTCAGAAAACCGGCATCGAACAGATGGTCTGCATCCGGGGTTAACAAGAGTCCGTTCTCACCGTCGAGGCGCTCTTGATTATCAGCGTCGCGCCATGGTTTGCAATGGCTGGCGCGGAGATGCTCGATACGATCCACACCGGTAAGTCGACAATGGGTTTCGATTTGTAATACGCGCCTTTTGAACAAGCCTTGTCCACGCCGTGCCAGCACAATAGCTTGGCGTGTCGTTTCCGGAAGACGATGGTCCCGGCTGATTTCGGCGATTTGGTGTTCTTCCCATGCAACCTGCCCAACGCCTGTTGGCGATTCGAGCGATTCCGCGACGCGCAGGCCTCGAATCAGTACATGCGCTTCGTGGCCGATCATGTCTGCGAGAGCATGGGCGAAATTGTCGGATAGCGCAGTGAGATACACACTCTGCAATCCGCGACCGTCGGGCAACAGCGGCGCGTAGCGTTTCGGCAGCAGCGGGGCCAGGCGATCCATGGCTTGACTGGGTCGAATGGCCGCTTTCAGCTCGCGGAACTGTACGTCCACGCGCCAACCGATCTGGTCCCAGTACGCGCCCGCAGCGCCGAAGGCTGCAGGCTTGGGCGAGGTATAGCCATGGGACTGGACGATGCCGATGGCCTTGATCGCGCCATCTGCATAAGAGAACACGATGTCGCCCGGCGACACTTCGCGCATGTACTCGTAAAAGGGATTGTGTGCCCCGTTGCTCTTGCGTTTCGGCGACCACAGATACCCACCCGGCACTTCGTGCTGGTAGGTTTGTTTCTGGTTGACCCACCAGAAGCGCACGATCCCTGTCCTTTTTTGCGCATGCAGTAGCGGGTCAGTCTAGTGCGTCCTCACGCTTTCGACCAGGTAGCCCGGGTAAGCGCATAGCGCGCACCCGGGAAAACGCAAGCAGCGAAGTATCCGCGACGGCTCCAGATCAAAAGCCCCGGGTGCGGCCTGCGGCCTTACCCGGGCTACTTGCTACTTGCTGCGGTCTTACACAGGTTAATCGGCATGGCCCCAGTCCGCAGTCAATATTCCAGCACGGACGAAACGATGAAACGAGGAATGCGGCCAGTCTGCTGCCCGAGCAGTTTTTCCGTGTTTGACCGGATTGATGTGGGTGTAATCGATATGGTTGCGCAGATCGCGTTCGTCACGAATCGTATGCTCCCAGAATCGCGCCTGCCATGGTGAATCGGTCGCTCTTCCGCAGGAGACCCGTCGCGTAAATCCTTTCTTGATGTCTTGGATGAGGCGCGAATAGTCATCGCGGCCGTCCTTCATCGTGACCACCGCATGCAAATGATCGGGCATTACGACGAATGCGACGATTCGATGAGGCACCCGGCGACGCGCGCGGCGCCACGCCGCAAATAGCGCATCGATTCGATGCACAAGCAAAGCAGAACGTCGATTCCGCAGCGTCACCGTAAAGAAGTAAGTGCCGTCTTGCGTTCGATTGCGCCGATAATTGACCATGCCGCCAACATAGCCAAGCCCGCGCTCCGCGCCCATCAGGAAATCCCGATTTCCCCATCAGAATTCCCCGACCCGTAGCCCGGGTAAGCGCACAGCGCGCACCCGGGAGAACGCAAGTGGCCGGTTATCCGCAGCGGTTCAAGTTCAAAAGCCCCGGGTGCGGCCTTCGGCCTTACCCGGGCTACTCGCTACTTGCTACTTGCTCCCCATCAGAATTTCTTGACACCCGTAGCCCGGGTAAGCGCACAGCGCGCACCCGGGAGAACGCAAGTAGCCATGTGCTCGCGACGGATCAAGCTGAAGAGCCCCGGGTGCGGCCTGCGGCCTTACCCGGGCTACTCGCTACTCGCTATCAGGCAATCCTGATTCCTCCATCAGAATTCCCCGACCCGTAGCCTGGGTAAGCGCATAGCGCGCACCCGGGAGAACGCAAGTGGCCAATTATCCGCAGCGGTTCAAATTCAAAAAGCCCCGGGTGCGGCCTTCGGCCTTACCCGGGCTACTCGCTAAGATGAAAATTGACCCGCCTTACGGGTTGACGCGGTGTCTTTGGAATTGAACCCGACCCCTTTTCCAGGTTATTTGGCTGGTTGGTTAGCTTGTATTGCCCTTACTATGGATTCGTTTCGGCAACTCACAAGCTCAATTCCATCGACAAATGATCCTCGATGCTTGTTGATCATGGCTGCGACGATAGAGCCCAACGGTTCTTGGTGAACGCCGCGAATAAGTTCAATACATGTATCCATTGCTGCGTATCGATTCATATAGATTGCTGCTCGGATAGCAAGATCTAGCGCGCGGCCTTTGATGTCGGGCCGTGCGTCAGGACTGGAGACAATCAACTTCATGTTGTTTGCTATGGTCTCTGCATAGCTCCAGCCATAAGTCTGCTCTTCAACCATTACTTCGTACGAGCTCAGGAATTCACCTGCAAATTCTTGCACCGGGGCTTGCGCAAGGATAGTGAAGAACTGGGTTGGCAACTCGGTCGAGATTCTGATTTTTTCCGGATCATTTAGAAGTGCGAGTTGTTCAATGAATTCCCTGATTTGGAGAGGGTCGTATCTTTGCTCGCGTGCCAATCGATCTTCGATCGAGCTAAGCAATTGCTTTGCACGGCCCAAGCCGCCGCCACGATTCAAGATCACATCAAATGCTGCAACGACTGATTGACGAACATCCGCGAGCGACTGATATCGCTGTTGTTTATTGATGCTGCAACATCGATCTATCACATGAAAAATTGGTGCTGGTAGGTCGCCTTGCATGATGTAAAGAGGGTCGCGCTCGGTTGCGATCGCATAGATGGTTTTGCCGAGCATAAATATGTCGCCCGTCGCGTCCGCATTTTTGAATCCGCCACTCAAAAATTCTGGTGGTATATAGCCGTGCGATCCCCAGAATGCAGAGCTTCGGGTAAATGCAGTTTCTGATCCAATCTCCGTGCTCAAGCCGAAATCTGAAACCACAACTGCGGCGCCATCTAAAAGAAAGTTTTGCGGTTTGATGTCGCGATGATAGTGTCCGCGTGAGTGCAGCTCATGAAGTCCGTCTATCATCTGTAAAATAATGTTCTCAAGCGAAGCGTATGACGCTCGTATCCTAGATGCAGCAGATGCCAAATCTCCTTCAGGGTAGTACCGCATTACCACATAAGGAGGGTCGAAGTCTGGGTTGCTGGCAACGATCGTTACGATTCGGCTGTTTCCGGCATAAGAGGCAAGCAGTCGGGTCTCTCTTTTGAACCGCTTTACATGCTCATCAGCTGTCTCGCGGCAGTATTTGAGTACGAGTGGGAAGGGGTGTGGAATGGCCGGGTTTACAAATAGCACCGCGCCCATTCCGCCAGACTCACTGCAAATGCCAGTTACTTGATACTTGCCATCGATGATGTCGCCAACTCTGAACATCTTCCCTCCCAAATTGAATCAATATGGTTTCGCCCTATTCATTTGTAAGAAAGCCCCCTAGATAGGGGGCTTTAATTACGCGGAAATTGGATTCCCCTTCTCAACATCAATCTTATAAAGCTTGATCGCCCGAGACACATCCTTGCCCGTCATCTTCCCCTCCTTGGCCAGCGCATCAATCGCCGCATGCGCGATGTAATAACGATCCACTTCGAAATGCCGCCTCAAATTGGCGCGAGTGTCAGAGCGCCCGAACCCATCCGTCCCCAGCACCGTGTACCGCATCGGTACGAACGCGCGGATCTGATCGGCGAACGCGCGCACATAGTCGGTCGCCGCGACCGCAGGCCCCTGACGCCCTTCCAGCAGCTCGGTGACATACGCCTTGCGCGGCGCTTTCGCTTCGGGATTCAAGCGATTCCAACGCTCAGCATCAAACCCATCCCGCCGCAGTTCAGTGAAGCTGGGGCATGACCAGATATCGCTGGTCACACCAAAATCCTTGTCCAGCAATTCCGCTGCAGCGATGGCTTCGCGCAGGATCGTGCCGCTGCCCATCAACTGCACGCGCAGTTCGCCTTTCTTCGGTTTGCCGGCGTCCTTCAGCAGATACATGCCCTTGATGATGCCGTCGGCGGCGCCTTCGGGCATGTCCGGGTGGGTGTAGTTCTCGTTCATCAGGGTGAGGTAGTAGTACTCGTCCTGCTGCTCGGTGAGCATGCGCTGCATGCCGTGCTGCAGGATCACCGCGACTTCGAAGCCGAAGGTGGGGTCGTAGGATTTGCAGTTCGGAATGGCGCCGGCCAACAAATGCGAGTGGCCGTCTTCGTGCTGCAGGCCTTCGCCGTTGAGCGTGGTGCGGCCGGCGGTGGCGCCCAGCAGGAAGCCGCGCGCGCGCATGTCCGCAGCCTGCCATGCGCTGTCGCCGATGCGCTGGAAGCCGAACATCGAGTAGAAGATGTAGAACGGCAGCATCGGCAGGTCGTTGGTGCTGTAGCTGGTGGCAGCGGCCATCCACGACGAGAACGCGCCGCATTCGGTGATGCCTTCTTCCAGCACCT
>CAZGBA010000009.1:0-66021 GCA_964523435.1 uncultured Xanthomonas sp. | reverse complement strand
TGGAAGACATCTGGCTGCAACTGCATCTGGTGTTCGAGTGCATCTGGGACTATCGCTTTCTCTATCGCGATCTCGTCGAAATCCTCAGCCGCAACCGCCGCATGCGCCTGCGTTTCGCACGCATTCTGAAGCGCGCCGATGAGCGTGCCCACCTCGTGATGCGCGGCTTGTCGCAGGCGGGAATCATGCGCGGCTCCGCGGATGAACTGAACGCCGCCGCCACCAATGTGCTGGTGCTGTCCACGTTCTGGCTCAACTATTCGGCAGCCCGTGGCGACAAGGACGAACAGATCGCGATCCGTCAGGGCATCATCCAGGTCATGATGCTGCTGGCGCCGTTCCTGCGCGATGCGGAGCGCGTGCATCTGAACACATTGATCCGCGCCTATCAGGATTGAGCAGGCGGCTCTGACTTCCCCGGATGCTGTGGTCAGCTTGATTTGTCCCAAAGCGTGCGTTGGCGCATGGAATCGTCGCTTGGTATGGGGCTATGGTGAAAGCTACAGGGGACTCCAATGAAAAAGGAAATTCACATGAAACGCGCTACGCTCAGAACCGCTCTGGTTTCCGCCGCACTCGTGCTGCTCGCCGCGTCGTCCTCCGCGAATGCGGTCTGCCGCAGGAACACCTGCTATCAGCAGCTCAACCAGTGCCGCGCGACCGGCACGCCGTACATCATCTGCTATGGCGCCTACGAGGATTGCCTGATCCGCAACGGCTGTCAGATTCCCTGATCGGCGCAGTTCGATCGTCTCACGGCCGTGCGTCGCGCCAACGGCGCGCGGCTCTGCGCATGATGTTTACACCGCCGTTCCGGCGGCATGTCCCGATGCCCACGCCCACTGGAAGTTGTAGCCGCCCAGCCAGCCGGTGACGTCGACGACTTCGCCGACGAAATACAGTCCCGGCACCCGTTTCGACTGCATCGTCGACGATGACAACTCGTCGGTGTCAACACCACCAAGCGTCACTTCCGCCGTGCGATAGCCCTCGGTGCCGTTCGCGATCAGCGGCCAGTGCTGCAACTGGTCGGCCATCGCACGCAGCTCGGGATCGTTGAACTGGCGCATCGGGCGACTCTGAAACCACAGCTCACACAGGCGCTCGGCGAAACGCTTGGGGAACAGCTCGCCCAGTGCGTTGCGCAGTTCTGCCCCCGAACGCCGCGCCCGCAGATCCTTGAGCAGCTCGAACGCATCGCCCTGCGGCAGCAGATTGAGGTGCAGTGCATCGCCGACATTCCAGTACGACGAGATCTGCAGGATCGCGGGGCCGCTGACGCCGCGATGGGTGATCAGCATGAAGTTGCTGAATTCGCGGCCGTTGCATTGCGCCGCGACCGGGAATGCCACGCCGCTCAGATCGGCCAGACGTTCCTGATGCTTGCCGGTCAGCGTCAGCGGCACCAATCCGGCACGGGTCGGCAGCACGGTGTGGCCGAATTGGCGCGCCAGTTCGTAGCCGAAGCCGGTCGCGCCCATGCTGGGAATCGACAGTCCGCCAGTCGCCACCACCAGCGACGGCGCGCGCAGTTCGCCCAGACTTGTATACACGAGGAAACCGTCATCGATTTTCTCGACGCGCTGGACGCTGCATCCCGTCTCGATGCGCACGCCGGCATCGGCGCATTCGTCCAGCAGCATCTTCACGATCAGTTTCGACGACTCGTCGCAGAACAGCTGCCCGAGCTCTTTTTCGTGGTACGCGATGCCGTGACGTTCGACCATCTCGATGAAATGCTGCGGCGTATAGCGCGCCAGCGCCGATTTGCAGAAATGCGGGTTGTTCGAGATGAAATTGGCGGCGGTGGTGCCGGTGTTGGTGAAATTGCAGCGACCGCCACCCGACATCAGGATCTTCTTGCCGCAGCGGTTGGCGTGCTCGATCACGCGCACGCGGCGACCGCGCTGGCCCGCGATGCGCGCGCACATCAGGCCCGCAGCGCCGCCGCCGATGACGATCACATCGGCCGTCGCAGCAGCGGTCGTGGTTGGCGTCATCGAGGCATCCGGGTGGCGATCGGACATGCATTGTAGGCGCTGCGTTGCCGCCCGCCTTGCGCCCGACCCCCGACCTCAACGAGCATTGCGGTTTCGCCCGCCCCGAATCCCCGAATGCTGCGCCTGACCGAACTCAAACTGCCGCTGGACCATCCCGAGGCTGCGTTGCGTGCGGCCATCGTGCAGCGGCTTGGCGTTGCGGACGGCGACATCGTCGGATTCACCGTCCACAAGCGCAGCTACGATGCGCGCAAGCGCAGTGCGATCGCGCTGATCTACACGGTCGATGTCGAACTGCGCGATACGCTCGAAGCCGGCGTTGCCGAACGTGGACTCGCGCACGTCGCGCCCAGCCCGGACATGCGCTATCGCTTCGTGACACATGCGCCAGACACGCTGAAATCGCGGCCGGTGGTGATCGGTTTCGGGCCCTGCGGCCTGTTCGCAGCGCTGATCCTGGCGCAGATGGGCTTCCGGCCGATCGTGCTGGAGCGCGGCAAGGCGGTGCGCGAACGCACCCGCGACACCTTCGGCCTGTGGCGTCAGGCGGTGCTCGATCCCGAATCCAACGTGCAGTTCGGCGAGGGCGGCGCCGGCACGTTCTCGGACGGCAAGCTCTGGAGCCAGATCAAGGATCCGCACCATTACGGGCGCAAGGTGCTGGAGGAATTCGTGCTGGCCGGCGCGCCGGAAGAAATCATGTACGTCAGCAAGCCGCACATCGGCACGTTCCGCCTGGTCAGTATGATCGAGAAGATGCGCGCGACCATCGAATCGCTGGGCGGCGAGATCCGCTTCGGCGCGCGGGTCGAGGATGTCCGCATCGAAGACGGTCGCCTGCGTGGTCTTGTGCTCAAGGATGGCGAAGACCTGCCCTGCGAACACGTGGTGCTGGCGATCGGCCACAGTGCGCGCGATACGTTCGAAATGCTGCACAGGCGCGGCGTATACATCGAAGCGAAGCCTTTCTCGATCGGTTTCCGGATCGAACACCCGCAGTCGCTGATCGACAACGCGCGCTTCGGCGCGTTCGCCGGGCATCCACTGCTCGGCGTCGCCGACTACCGCCTCGTGCATCACGCCAAGAACGGGCGCGGCGTCTACAGCTTCTGCATGTGCCCCGGCGGCACCGTGGTGGCGGCCACCTCGGAAGTCGGCCAGGTCGTCACCAACGGCATGAGCCAGTATTCGCGCAACGAACGCAACGCGAATGCCGGCCTCGTCGTCGGCATCAGCCCCGCCGATTACCCGGGCGATCCGCTCGCGGGCATCGCGTTCCAGCGGCAGTGGGAACGCCAGGCGTTCAAGCTCGGCGGCGGCGATTACTGGGCACCGGGACAGCTGGTCGGCGACTTCGTGCGCGGCCGACCGTCGAAAGACTTCGGCGACGTGCAGCCGTCGTACACGCCCGGCGTGCGCTTGGGCGATCTGTCCACCGCCCTGCCCGACTACGCCATCGCCGCGATCCGCGAAGCCATTCCGGCGCTGGACCGTCAGCTCAAGGGCTTCGCGATGCACGACGCGGTGCTGACCGGCGTGGAGACGCGCACGTCGTCGCCGATCCGCATCACCCGCGGCGCCGATTACCAGAGCATCAACACGCGTGGGCTGTATCCCGCCGGCGAAGGCGCCAGCTATGCCGGCGGCATCTATTCGGCCGCGATCGACGGCATCGAAGTGGCGCAGGCGCTGGCCTTGGCGATGATCGGCAAGTGATCGGTCGGGATTGATGAATCAAGGCCGCTGGACCGCTTGCCCGGTGCTGCGGGCTCAGCGCGAAAACCGGCCTTGCAGACGATGCGGTCTGACCCATCCGGCTTCCGAATAACCGTCGACGAAGCAGACCTTCACCTCCGCCATGCCGATGCTACAGGGGTGGATCCACACGGAAGCGTCCTGTTTGTCGCGGGTGATGAACCACAGGCCGTCGCCATGCGCCAGGCCCCAACTGCCGACCCGATGCACCAGCAGGTCGGCCTCGCCGCGCGCGGTGACGATGGCCACGCGTACGTGCGCCTCGCCCATGTGTTCGGTCTGGTACACCCTTGCCATGATCTGTTCTCAACGATTGTCGGCGGCCGCTTGCCCCTGTCGGTAGCGGCTCGCATACTCGGCTCAGCCACCCGGAAGGATACGGACATGCTGCTGGAAATCCTGCTGAACCTGCGCAACGGTCGCGAACGCGTCAGCGTGATCCATCGCGTCGGCCATTTGCGGCCGGAACTCGGCACCGCGCAACCGCAGGAGGATACCCGGCGTGCGTCGATCCCGGGCCACTGGGGCTGGGTCGAGCAGCCCACCCGCATCGAAGCGCCCGCCACCATCGACGAACCGCTGCCGACGCGCACCCAGACCATCCTGTCCTACCGCGTGCCGGAAGACGTGCGCCAGGCGATCAACGGCGACGTGACCGATGCCATGCCGGCGTCGCGCAAGCACGGTATCGCGCTGGATCTGAAGCTGTAGCGCAAGGCGGCTTCGACAGAAGCGGCCCGATCCCCGACGACGCGCCCGCAGCCGCTCGACGGCCAGTCTGCCGGCATCGATCAAAGATCTGTCTTCTTCAGGCTGCCTTTGACAAGCGCCATCGGTGCGAACGCTTTGGTCGAGGGCTGCTGCCCATCCACCCTTGGCGACGGTACGTGTTCGGGAGCCAGGAAAGCGTCGTATTTTTGGATACCCATCGACTGCATCGCCTCTACGTATTGATTTCGATCCGGCCCCTTCTTGTAGCCGCCCAAAGTCCCGAGCTTCTGGCGTTTGGAATGCTCGGCCAGCAATGATTGCTGCAACGCCGGCAGTTGCATGTTCTGCTTGAGATCGGAGGTCAGCGTTTCCGGTTGCCGGTAATCCCCGGTGTTGTCGTTGTGGTCGAACAGCGACATCCAGTTGTGTTTGGCCGTCTGGCCATGCCCGTAACGCATGGCCAGGCCACGATACAGGTCCGAGGCGGTTTTCGCCGTGTAGTGCTGCGGATTGGACTCCATGTCCTTGGCCACTGCGTGCCATTGCAGGCGATGGGTATATTCGCCGTGATCCGGCGCCGCGCTGCGGTCCTTGAACATGCGGCCGCTGCCGACGATGCCCATGAACTCGCCTGGACTGTAAAGCCCGCCCTGCAGCCGCTCGATCTCCGGCGCGAAGCCATGCTGCTGTTCGGTGCGGTACAGCGCATCCTTCAGCTTGACACCTTGACCGACCAGCTCGTTCAAGCCGCCCAGATGCCCCATGACCGCATGCTTGTCGCGCATCAGTGCATCGATACGTTCGTAATCCTGCTGGAAAACAGGCGTCCGTTTGACCTGCGACATCGGCGACAGCGAATGATCGATGTCGGACCGTCCGACATTTCCGCCGCTGCCGCCGAAGTCGTCGCTTTTCCGCCGCCCGTCGTTCATGTCCATGTCTGTCTTCCTTTCTGTCGCTGGCGTGTGCGGATTCCCGCAGACCGCCGTGCATGCCGGGCATGGACCATCACGACCGAACGGTCATTTTCCATGACGTTCGCGCAACTCGGCGGCCCATCCGCCGGGCACATCCCCCAGGCCGTGCCTGGCGAACTTGTGCTGGACGTGCTCGGCGACCGCATGCCAGCTGATGCTGCCGTCGCGGGCGATCGCCTTGCCCGTGTCGATGGCGCGCTGACCCGCAGACACCGCCGCGTTGTGGCGCGACTCGGCGATCTGGTGTTCCAACGGCGATTCTTTCTGGCCGCGCATCTTCTTCACGGTGTCGAGCTGTGGATACTTCGCGGTCAGATGGCTGAGTAAAGCGCTGGTATCGACGCCATCGCCCGCGTGTTTCGCCGACCACTTCTGGTGAAGCACTTCGGCCATCAGCCCGATGCCTGCGTTGAGCCCGGGGTCACGGCTCCGCTCTGAACCGAAAGCGGTCGTTGCTTCGTTCAAGCGCAGCAGGCTGGCGGTGAATGCGGCCGGCTGCGAATAGGGCTTGTGATGCCACGTGTTCGGCTCCGGGTTCAGCGAATCGCTGTGCCCGGCGACCAGCGCCTTGTTGGCTCGCGTGAGTTCGGACACATGGAATTGCGGAAAGAGATTCTCGTACTTCGTGCTTTGCTTGGGCACTTCGCTGGTGGCGACCAGTTGCGTCCACACCGTCCCTTCACTGGGAGCGAAATGGACCGAAGGGCCTTCGAACACGCTGTAACTGGAACCGCCTGGACGCACCGCGAACGGATCGCCGCTCTGCAGATACGGCTGCGCCTGGCTCAGACTCTTGACCCTCGGGGGCTGGTACGAACCGAAACCTCCCTGGTAGAACGGGCTTCTGTCGCTCATCGCTCACACCTCTCAGAACTTGAAATTGTGGTCTTCGATCCGTCGCACGGGGCTCAGTGGCCTTTCGGTCAGGTTCGTGTCCTTCGACATTTCCCGCAGACTCTTCAGATCCAGTCGTGGCACCTGCGAATGGGTCGAGGTGTTGAACTTCACTTTCGATTTCGTATCGATGCTTTCCTGGTGCAGCAGCCGCATCGCTTCCTTGACATCGCCCTTGGCCTTCACCAGCAATTCCTTGTGCGTCTCGGGCACCAGCGAGTCGTAGCCGCTGATCAGCAGGTTCTTCGCGGTGAACATCTTGTCGGTCTCGCGCACGGTCTGCACGCGGTTGACGAGTTTGTCGAAGTTGCCGGTATTGCTGCCGGAAATATCGCCGATGTCCTTGAACTGCGAGTAGATCGGCGTCTTGGATTTGCCGACATTCGACCTGATCGTCTCCAGCTCTTCCTTGGGCGACATGAACAACTGCACGGTCGCCAGTTTCGACATGATCGACAGATCGTGCTCACCGCGATTCGGGTCGTCGAATGTCTTGCTGAGGATCTTTTCGCGGCGCGGATCGCGGGTGCCGTGTTCCTTGGTCAGCGCGCCTTTGGTGCCGCTGACGTCCTGGGTCTTGATCCCGGGCGTATGCCCGCTGAGCGGCTGCGAAGAGTCGGTCTTGTCGCCGTACTGGCTCAGACTGGGCGAGTCGGTTTTCCAGATCAGGGTAGCCTGGTGGCTGCGCTGATTGAAGGCGGTTTCGGCTTCATCGTCTCCCATCTTGAAGCGCTTGCTGCGCTGGAATTCGGTGCGCACGTTTTCGTCGGCGCTGATGCCCCATTTTTCCGTGGACTGGGTGATGGCCTTGATGCGGATATCGGTGGACTTCGGCGACTTGTTCTTGATGAAGGTCGGCAGTTGCTTCTTGAGACTGTCCAGACGCTGGCCGCCCATCTGCCACAGTCCCGTCTCATTGACGCTCTGTTTGAGATCCAGACTGGTGAAATCGAACGATGGCGTTGTCGTCGTCGGCATCAGGGACAGCTGCGTCGATGGCTGCTGGAACACGAACGGCTGGAATACGAACGGTGAGGAAAAGGGGTTGTTGTCGATGCGCGGCGACTGCATGTGTGACAGGCCGGGCCTGGTGGCCTTGAGTATCCTGCGGTTCCGCAGCACTTCGGGCGAGGCAATCGGAAATCCGTATTCCGGATGCGGTCGCCCGCCGGGAGAATGCGATGGCGCCATCATCTCGTCGTAGCTGCGCTTGCGCAGAGACATCGATTCGTTTTTAGTGGGCCGGTCTGAATTCATGGCGTCGACTCCTTCTGCTATCGGTGCATGCAAGACCGCGCCCGCATGCAACGCAGGATTCCGTTGCGCGTCGAATGAAGCGCTATTCGTTGCTCTCTTTCGGGCCCGGCCTCTGGATCGGGCCTATCGGCTCGGGCAGGACCGCATGCACGAGCTGCGCGGCTCGATCCGCCACCTCCGAGGCGAACGGAACATGCGTGGCATGCAGTGCGGCGGCCACCGGCGCAACGCCGGTGAGCGCGCGCGCAGTGCTCGCCATCGCGCTCAAGCCCATGGTCACCGCCCCCTGCATATTTCCGCTCGTCAGCGCCGATAACGCACTGCGCGCTTCCTCGTGCGCGATGCTCGCCTGGTGCCGTGCATGCTCGCCATCCCAGCCGTGCGTGGGGCCGGGCAGCATCGACAGCCCCGTACTGACCCGGCCGACGATCGAATGCGGCGTAAGTTCGTTCATGACCATGCTGTGGGCGCGCTGCCGCAACGTCGGCGCCGCGACCTGGGGCTCCGGCTCGTCCGGTGCCGGCGCATTCGGCGCCGCTGTCATCACGCTCACGGTGTGCAGACGCAGGTGCGCGGGAATATCGTTCATCGGCACAGGCTTGAACACCCCTGACGCACTGCGCCGTCTCAGCGTTGGATGCACTCTGTTTCCACTATCGTCGGACATGCACTGACTCCATTGATGTATGGTCGAATTCCGGTTTTCCGCAGGCCCTGATCTGGATGTCGCGCAGGGCATCGCTTGCAGCAATCGCAAGAATCTTCATCTCCAGGGCTCTCGGGCCGTCTTCATATCGGAGGCGCTGGGACATCGATCCCACTGCAACACCTGTAATCCTGGCGTTGTGACGATGCCGCCAACGCACCGGCGATACCGGCGAACAGAGCAGGCCACTCGTCGCGTTCGCTGTCGGCGTCGAACACCGGATAGTGCTGGGCGTGGCAATACGCCAGCATGGCGCGCCACTGGCCATGCGCGACACCATCGATGCCTGCGGCGACCTGCAGCACGTGCCTGGACAAGGCCATCAGCGCGCGCGGGTCGCCGCCATGCGCATGCAGCATGGCGAGACACTGCGGAGGTGAAACTGCGGGGAATGCCTGCAGCGCCTGCAGCAGCTGCACGTGATCGTCCGGATGCGGCAGGCCCAGCACTTCGGGAAGGCATTCCCGCAGTCGCCCGCCCGCGACATCGTGCAAGGCGATGTGGAGTACGCGGCCATCGTCGTCGCGCTGGGATTGATGGACATGGGCGCCGTTGGCGCGATGCCAGCGCGCCAACGCCTCGAAATTCACGCGCAGCGCCTGTGGCGCATCGCACCCGGGCTTGCCGCCATCCCTCACGCCCAGCGCACCCCTGCAGATCTGCGCGGACTCCATCGCGCCGTGATCGGAGGCGCGCAGCAGCATCCGTCCACCGCTGGCGCGCAGCAATCCGGACAGTGCGTCCATCGCCCCGCGCGGCAAGGTGAAGGTCGCACCATCCAGCGATTCCCGGTAAACCGAGAGCAGGCGCATCACGCCGTCGCGCTGCGCGATGGGCCGCCAATCCATGCCGCCCTCGCCGTCGCTCCAGGCTTCCAGCAGTTGACCGGAACGCGCTGCGTACAGGCCCTGCGATTGCGAAGACACGCCCTCGTGCGCCAGCACGACGATCGGATTGCGGATGGTCTGCGAGGGGATGCCCTGTCCTTCGCGATCGAGAAACAGATCGCCACCGGCGACGAACGGCTTCAGCAGCGCATGGGCCGAGAGCCGCGCATGGTGTTCGACATCAGCGCAACGCGCCAGATAGCGGATCGGCGGGCCACGCGGCGCGCGACCGGCGAGCACGCGCAAGACCCGCCACGCGCGCTCGCCTTCAGCCGGAGCAAGATCGATGATCCATACGACCTCCGCCGGATCGATCGAATGCGTGGCGAGGCCCGTCGACAGGAACGCCAGCACTGCCTGCGCATCGTCCTCGGCTTCGCGCAGTGCGCGCACGCGCCCGCACAACCATGCCTGGCGCGAGGCGCCCGCAAAGGGTCGCCACTGAATCTGGTCGTGGACGCGCATGGCATCGGGTTCGATCAACATGTCGCGCACCGCCGTCCACCACGGCGGCCTCCTTTCGCATGCGATGGCCTTGTCCGGACGCGCATGCCTGCTTACCTGCGGCCCGTGAAGGCGGACAGCGCGCTGGCATTCCTGCGCACGATCAACAGCGCCGCGAACTGTGCGGACGGCGGGGCAACACTGCCTTGTGTCTGGCTGCCTTGTGCGTGGATCGTCTGCGCGGAAGCGATGTGCTGCCGCAGTTGCGCCAGCAACTCGCGGTGATCGATCGGCTTTCCCTGCGAATTGTGTGGACTTCCGGAAATCTGCGGCGCATGCGAAGCGCCATGTGCGGATTCTATCGGCGCGGATTCTATCGGTGCGAACCCGGACCCGCGCGGCATCGCCTTGGTCACCTGGCGCAGCGAGCGCATCGCCTGGAACCCATGACCCAGCGTGGACAGCAGACCGGATTTCGGCCCCTGCTGCAGCCGGCTCAGCGCTTCAACATGATGCTGCGCCTTGGCGGCCGCAGGCGCGGCGCGCTGGAACGCGGCGGCGGCTGCAGGCGATGCCGTGGACGCCGCCTTGAATGCCGAGGCGACGGTCGCTTTGGGGTCGGTGCTTTCCTTGCGCATTTCGCGTGTCACCTGGCGCAGCGAATGCATCGCTGAAGCGCCGTGACGCAGCGAGGACAACAGTCCCTTGCCGGGCTGCGCCAGCGCCTTGAGGTGCGGGGTCGCCGCCTTGACCGACGGCGCGGCGCGCTTGAAGGCCGCTCTCGCGGCCGGCGATGAATTGGCTGCGTTCTTCAGGGCATGCTTCACGTTCACGGGCGCCTGACGATGCGGCTGCGCCGTCTTCGGCATCGACAGACGTACTTGCGCTGCGATCACCAGCGCAATGGGTCTTGCGACAGGTCCATTCGGGGATGATGTGCTCATGCGATGACTTCTCTGCGGCGCAAGTGTCCGGATGCGCGAAAAAAATACTCAGGCGGCCCGACTCTCGTGCCCAGCCGCCGGGTCGCCCAGTCCCAGCAGCTCGAAGATGTTGATCTGGCCTCCGCAGCGCACGAACACCTCGCTGTAGAGTTGCGCGGTGTTCAAACCGCCCCATGCCACCGCGCGCCGGATCAGATACGGCACCGGACTGTGCGGCTCGATCGTTTCGAGCGCGTGCGCGATTTCGGCCAGAGCGGCATACACCTCGCGCCGGTCCAGCGTTCCACTCGGCGATCCCACCGCCGAATCGCCACCCTGCCCGCTATCGTCCGGCATTGGAGTTGAGTCTTCGTCGCTTCGGACCGGCGTCGCCACGCCACGGCGGCGCGCTTCGGCCACTACCACCACTTCGATCCGTTCCAGCAGATTGCGCATGACGCTCAAGCCGGGCGCATCGTCACCGAACCGTGCATCCAGCGTGCGTTCCAGCGACTGCAGCGCCACGATGCCATCGCGCAGGCAGTCGCGCAGGAACACGATGCGCGCGTCGGGCGTGCAGGCCAGCGCCGCGCCGACATCGGCGAGCGTGGCGCCTTCGATCTCGCCCTCGCGCTGTTTGCCCAGACTGGCGCGCAGTTGCTCGTTGCGCTGCGCCTGCTCCCAATCGTTCCAGGCGTATTCGTGTCCGCTGCCGGTGGCGGTGATCATCACCCGACGCAGCGGCGGCAGCAGCTTCTGGCCGATCCACAGCAACAGATTGATGCGATGCTCGCTGTCCTGCGGATGCAGGCGTTCGCCGTACTGCAGCAGCAGCGCATCGATCAGGCGCAGACACGGCCCCAGCGACTGGAAGCCGCTGCGCGCGATCAGCGCCTCGAACAGCCACGCCGCCAGCTGCAGATCCTTGCTGCGGCCAGCCAGCGCCGACGCCGCCAGTTCGCTGGCCGCCACCCAGTTGGCGCGTTTCAGCTCACGCTCCCAGGCGCCCATGGGCAGAGTGGCGTCTTCTTCCTCGCGCTCGTGGCGGATGCGGCGGTAGGCCTCGTCCTGCGCGGCCGGAACGCCTGCGGGCGCGTCGGCGGACACCGGTGCGAGCAGTTCCTCCCAGCCGCAGCCCAATGTGGTGCGGAAGTAGCGGTCCGCTGCTTCGACATTGCCTTGTGCATTTCCGGTCATCGCTGATCTCCGATATCGCTACTTTTTTTTTGCTGGCTAGTCTTGCTTGATCGTCTTGCCTGGTCGTCTTTGCGCATCACCGCATCCGGCTGCCGCATCGACAGCCTCCACGCGCTACTCCACCGGTGCGCTGCGCGGGAAGGCCCCGGGCAGCACGATGGTTTTCTCCGTCTGCGTCTTCGGGTCGACCGTGGTCAGGACCCAGGTCATGAACACGCTGGCTTCGCTGTGCGCCGGTTTGCCGTCTTCGCCCACCGCCACGCTTTGCAGCGGCACACGGAAGCCCAGCAGGGTCTGACCGGGAACCGTCGACCGGCTGTTGGGCATGCGATGGGTGTCGATGAAGCGCAGCAGCGCCCACGGGCCTTCCTCGCTGAAGGTCGCGGTCGCGTCCTGGGCGTCGAGTCCGGGCTGGGCGGGATCGGTCAACGGACGCCACGGCGAACGCGCCGCCCAGCGCAGATGCAGCGCCAACCGGTCGCCGGGCAACCACTGCAGAGGCTTCAGACCGTTCGGGAATGCGGACTCGGCGTCCTCCACCTTCAACCGCCAGGTCAGCAACTGATCGCCACCGATCGCTCTGGCGGGCTCCGCCGGGAATACGGTGCTCAGCCCCACCACGTCCATCTCGCCCGGCGCGCCGACATTGCCCGCGAAGAACGCGGCCACCGCATCGAGTTCGGCGACGAAGCCCTTCGCGGCGCGCCAGCGATTGCCGTCCATCGCGTTGAGCGCAGCGACGATGCTTTCGCGCTGATCGGCGTAGTCGAGGAAGAACGCCCGCACCGCCGGCAGACCGGCATCGCGCGCACCGGGTTCGCCGAAGGGATAGCGTCCGGCGAGATCGCGGTTGAAGCGGGTTGCGAGCGTGTCGTACACCGACTCCGCCTGCGCCTGACGCTGATCGCGACAGCGCAGTTGCACCTGCCGCTCCAGTTTGCGGCGTCGGTCCGAGAACAGGTCGTTGCCATACTCGGGCGAGGTATACGCCGCCAACAGGCTGGCGCAGTTGGCGTAGGTCATGCCGGTCAGCTGGGTGATGAAATACGCATCCAGATTGGCGACCTGGCCCGCAGGTTCCTTGCCGTTGGTGTAACGGTCGATCTCATCCCGCGTATTGCGCCAGAACGCGGCGGTCTGCGGCGTATCGCGCCATGCGTCGTCGACGCCGGGCGTGTCGCTGAGCACGGTCAGGAACGGATCGGCATACCCGGCCAGCACCTGCGCGCGCGCCACCTGGCGGGCGAGGAAATCCCTGGTCACCGGCAATCCGCCAAGCGTGAACATCGCATCGGTGCCCACCGCGACCGGCGGCGCGTACAGGCGGCTGACATCCGCCAGCGCATCCACGCCGCCCAGATTGTCCGCAGCGAAACCGCGCGCGCACTGGCGCACTTCGGTGCCGCCGTCGGAAAAGCCATAACTTGCGTAGGCGTTGAGCACCGCTTTCAGCGCGTCCATGCCCTGCGCAAGCTCGTCGCCGACGCGGGTGAGCTGCGCATCGGTGCGGTTGGCCGCTTCCAGCTCGGCCTGCGAACCGCCCGGCACGCGTTGGGCGCGACGCAGGGTGTCGTCCAGCGCGTGGGCCAGGGACTGCCGGGCCAGATGGTCGTAGAGCGGCCGCCCGCCCTCTTCCAGCGGCGGCAGCTTTCGCGACGCAGCGAAGGCTTCGTATTGACGGAGATAGCCCGCAGCTTCCGCAAGCTCGTTGGCGCGCCAGTCCGCCGCCGCGCCGACGCACGTGAACGGTCGGGTCGAATCGAGCTGCATGTAGGGCAGTTCGATCAGCGACGGCAGCCCGGACAATTCGTCCTGCAGCTCGGGCGCCAGGGTCAATCCGCCCTTGCCGGCGATGAACATCGGGCCGTACGGCGCCATCGTCATCGTCGTCAGCGTCTGCATCTCCGGCTGGTGGCACTGTTTCGCGCCGAAGCGCTGCAGCATGCCGGCCATGCCGGGGAGATTGCCGTAATAGGCGATCAGCGCTTCGACATCGGCCTTGTTGGCGTTGACGATGTCCTGACAGGGATTGCGTTCGACCGAGGATCCCAGCCACGACGCCTGCACCCACGACAACCAGATGCCCATGCGCCGCGTGTTGTCGAGGATCGGCGGCTGCCCTTCGTTCAACAGCGCGAGCAGATCGTCGCCCACCGCCACTTCGCGGCTCAGCGCGGCGCGCAGACTCGTGCTGCGGGTTTCCATCGCTGCGGCCAGCCGCGCGTGCAGGCCATTGGGCATGACCGGTTCACGTACATCCTCGACCTTGCGGAAAGCGTCATCCAGCACGCCATCCTTGCGCCATACCTCCTTCGGCAGGGCTTCGTCGAATGCGTAGGTCGAGAGCGCGTCCAACATCGCGATCAATTCACGCTCGCTCAGCGCGTCGTTCTGCTTCGACAGCGTGCGGAAGCGGACGAGGTTGTCCTCGAAATCGCGCGCATCGACCACCAGTTGCCGGAAATCGGCGCGCTCGCGCGACAGCACGTTCCCGGTGGCGGCGGCGGGCATGCGCGTGGACATCAACAGATCGCGCGAGCGCTGCTCCAGCAGGCAGGACAGGGTCGGCAACAGCACCTTCTGCACCGTGGACCGGCCGATGAGCTTCGCGCTGCCGCTGGTCAGGCGGGTATCCACCCACGACAGCGGAATCACCAGATAACGCGAGCCGGTCTCGATGCGCGACACCTGCGCCAGCAGCGGAAACACATCTTCGCGGGCGAGACATTCGCCGCTTTCGGCGGCCGGAACGCGCGGTGCGACCTTGTCCAGCGACTCGATCGCCGATACCACCGCCGCCACCTGTTTCGATTCCTTGTAGCCGGCGATGGCCAGCGCGACGAACAGACCCACCGCAGCGGCGACTGCGGCGACCTGCAATTGGTGAATCAGGCGATTGCGCGACCAGATGCCCTGCCGCGTCGGTTTGGCCAGCGCCGGCTCGCGCAGCGCCTTCTCCGACACCAGGGCGTCGACGAAGTCGACATCGCCACGCACACCTTCGGCGACGGTGCCATCGGCCTCGACCGAACCGGTGAAATACAGACCGCGGAACAGATAACCACTCTGCCATGCGGTGGTTCGGAACACGGTTTCCATCCACAGCGCCAAGGGGTCGCGCAATGTTCCGAATCGGGTGGGGTGCAGGAAAAACGCGTCGGCATCGTCGATCGTTTCGCTGAGTGCGGCGACGTCCGCCTGCATCTCGCGCATGCGCACGCCGACCCGATCGAACGCACTGTCGACCCAGTCGGAAGGCGGCCGGGTCTGGTCCTGGGCGATGGCGGAGTAACCGACCATCTGACCAAGTCGCTCCGGCGCCTGGCTTTGCCAGAACGCTGCGAATCCCGGGATATCGTCGCAGTGGGTCACCACCACGTAGGCGGGCAGCATGAATTCGACGCTGGACTGCAACTGGCTGAGCTGGCGATTGACGTTCTCTGCAAGCGCGATGCGCTGCGACAGTTTCATATTGCACAACGAGCGCGCCGACACGCACAGCACGATGCCATCCAGCGGCCGTTCCGGACGCAGGTCGTTCAGCGCCTTCAGACCACGGTTCCACTGCTTGGCCTCGGGCGTGCCTTCGTCAGCCGCCAACAGCGCGCCTTCGCCATCGATCAGCACGCCGTAGCGGAAATACGACCAGTGCATGCCCTCGGCGTGCAGTTGGTCGGCATGCTTGGGCGGGTGATGACGCCACGTTTCCGAGACCGATGCGATGAAACTGCTTTTGCCGGCGCCGTGTTCGCCCAGCACCAGCAGCCAGGGCTGCGCATAGCGCCACTCGCGCCGGGTCGACAGGTAGTCGATCGCGGCAAGCATCCGCTGCAACCACGCACGCACCCGCGCGCAGATGCCGCAGCTGCCCTCGGCATTGCCCAGGGTGACGATCGCGGGCTTGCGCAGGCGTCGCACGACGAGAAAGGCAAGCAGTATCGCGATCAGCGCACCGGAACCCGCCAGCGATGTTTTCAGCGCATCGACCTTGGACAGATCGAAGGAACCCAGTCCCAGTGCATCGAGGTCGAAGAGGCTCTGTTCGGCGGCACCTTGCGTGGCCGTGCCCTGAGCCGCAGTGTTCGGCGCGGCTGCAGCGGTGGCGGGCACCGTCGGGGCAGCCGCAGCCGGTGCGGTCGCGGTTGGGGCTGCCACGGTTGGGGCAGACACGGTTGTAGCCGCCACGGCCGGTGCGCCCGGGGTCGAAGCTGCGGTGGCGGGGGTCGAGCTCATTCACCCGCCCCGACAGCGCGACGGAAAGGTTCGAGCAGCCACAGCCACATCACGCTGGAAATCACCAGGAAAACGATCAACACCATCGTCGCCGCCGCATACCACGGCGACAGCGGCGCGAGACGTTCCGGCGTACCGCCCACCTTCAATTCGTCCATGGTCTGCGGAAACGCCAGTTCGGTCGCCAGCGCACCGTGCTCGCGCTCGACCAGCCGGTACAGACGGTTGCGCAGCGCATCCAGTTCGGCATCGCTGCGCGTGCCGCGAAAGCGGCCCTTGAAGCCCAACTGCAGCGCCATCAGCAACACCGCCGCCAGATCCACCTGCAGCGGGTCGGGAATCTGCACCGCCAGCAGTTCGTCGGCCATCTCGAAAAATCGGATGCCTGCCTTGTGCGACTGGAAAAGCTGGCGCTCCAGCAATGAGTCGACCCAGGCATCGCGCCCGGCCCATTCGACTTCGAGAATGAAGATTTCGTCGGTCACCGCCGCCATCACGTACATGGCCTTGGCATAGGCTTCGATTTCGGTCGGCTTGCCGTTGCGCGACACGTCCTTTTCCTGCAGCCGCAGCACCGCCGCGAACCTGGCGCTCAGACGTGCGGCGAGATCGCCCGGACTGGTCGGCGACAGTTCGTCGCCGACCGACAGCACCGCGCTCAGGCGACCTTCGGCGATCGCCCGCTTGGCGTCCACCACCGAATCGAAGAATTCGGCGAATCTGGCCAGCAGGAACAGCGGGGCGCCGATGCGCTCAGGCATGTCCGGACCCCGCTGGCGAAAGTACCGCCGTTGCGCTGCTCGCCTTTTTGCGGTGGTGAAGAATGATCGCCGCAGGTGCATGCTGCGCATCGCCATGCACCATCATCGCCTGACCGGCACGGAAACTGTCGACCAGGCCCTGCGGCATCTCCACGCGTTCGCTGCTCACCATGAAGATCAGGGTATCGGCGCGCAAACCCAGACTGGTGACTTCACTCGGGTTGAGCATGCGCACCGAGGCACCGGTCAAACGCCGCTGACGCAGTACAGGCAACAGATCGCCAGTGGCGATCCACGCCTGACTCAGCCAGGCGTTCAATTCACTTGCGCTCTGCCCTTCGCGTTTGCGCAATTCAAGATAGACCGTCTGCGGGCTGTCCTTGGGCAACAGCCGCGTGTACAGACCTTCGCCGAGGTGGGTGAACTCCGGGCTGTCCCAATCGGTCTTGACCGTCGCCAGCTTGCGCTCAACGAACGCATGCGCATCCAGGAACTGCGGTTCGCAATCCTCATGACGATAAGGATCCATCTTCAAGGGATACGGGTTGCCGCCCAGCGCCGCCATCCGTCCGACGATCTGCGCCATCGCCCACCACGCCTGCTGGGGCGAGGACAGCGGGTCGTACAGAAGCGTGTCGATCAGCGGCAGACAGGCCGCGATCTCGCGAGCGATGCGCAGCCGCATCCTCTCCACGTCGCTCAGCACGGCAACGCTTTCCGGCCCATCGTCATCGCCAGTACCGATCAGTTCATGCAGCTTGTTCCACATCTGTTCGCGCAGAACGACGAACCTCGACTGCAATCCGTTCGCGCCAAGAAAAGCCGATGCGCCGATGCGGAACATCGGCGGGTGATAGCGGGTCAAGGACATCATGCCGTAGGAGTCGCGGACGATTTCCAGCAGCGGCAGCGCCGTGTAGCCGTCGGGCGCCTTGTCCGCGAACAGTTCGAGACAGGCGCGCTGCCGCTCCACCACCACATCGCCGATGCCGGTCACCTCGTCCAGCGTTTCGTCGCCCGCCAGAGTTTCGTAGCGGCGATGAGCGGTGCGACTGCCTGTGGCGACTCCCGATTTCGCACCGGCGCGCGGAGGAATCGCGAGGAACACGCGTACCGGCGCTGGCCTTCCATCGGCACCGTTTCTGGGTTCCACCTTGAGAGTCAGATCGCGGCCCGAATGATCGGAACGGAACACCAGCGGCAGACCGTCCGGCATCACAGCATCGCACTCGGCAACCTTGACGATGCCATCGGCCAGCCGCGTCGCGTCCAGCTTCAGGTGACGCACGCCCCAGACGTGCGGCGTGAGACTCGCCAGACGCTGCTGCATCATCGCCTGCGCATGGATGTCGTTCTGCTGGAAATGCTGCGGCGACAGCAGCATGCCCTCGGACCACTGGACCGCATCGGGCAGGAATTCATTGTCGGTCATGCGACGCTCCTCATTGCTCTGAAACCTCGATCGACTTCGCCTGCAGGTGCAGCGCGGCCTTTTTGTATGCCGTCAATGCGATCGGCGGCCAACCCCCGGGATCCACGTAATTGGCGAACGCATAGACCGCCAGCCCTTTCCTGCGGGTCTTGCGCGGCAGTTCCACCGCGAAAACTTCGTCGGGCGAAGCGCTTTCCACCGACACCACTTCGATGTCCTTGCCCAACGACTTGCTCAGCCCGTCGCGCTGACGGAACCAGTCCGGCCCGGTCTTGGGCAATGCGGCGATGGCGCTGCTGCTGTAGACCACCACGATGTCCAACTGCGTGCCGTTGCCGCTGTTCGCGCCGGGGTCCGCAGCAACGCTCAGGCTGCGCAGCGACGCATGCGGCGGGCCGATCCCGAGCTTGCTCTTGATCGACCCGCAGCCGGCCAGCGCGCACAGCGCGAGCAGCAGCAGTAGAGGAAGATGGCGCGCGCCGGTCACGACAGCACCAACACGCGGAACTGGGTCGGCAGCAGACAGATGCCGACGGTGTTGGGCAACAAGCCGTTCTGGCCGTTGATGGACGTCAGCCGCGACACGAAGATCGCGCCGACCAGCAGCTTGAAACTGCCGAGGATCGAGCGCTTCGGCCCCATGCACATGCCCGATACCACGCCGACGCCGACATCCGCCGTGCTCAGGGTGCTGATCGTGATCAGGTTCTCGACCAGACCGCCGCCGTACAGCACGTTGAAGACGGTCGGAATATTGGTGATCGAGAAATCGATGTTCGCCTCCGGCACCGGGATGATGCCGACGATGCAGACATCCGGGAATCCGAGGCTCATCACGCCGAGATTGTTGTTGGCGAACATGGCTCAGCCCATGCTGATGCGTTCGGCGTCGACCTTGATGTCGTGCGCCGCGGTGAAGAGGGCGTCGTTGCCGTGCAGGCGCAGCAGCGCGCGCACGTCGAGCAGGTACTGCCCGATCTTGCCGACGTAGTGATTGGCCTGTTCGACGATCGAATCGGTCACGGTCACGAACAGATTCCGCCCGTTCAACGACAGCGTGCCGCCGGCCGCGCTCAGCGAGGCTTCACCGGCGCTGCCCATGTGCAGACTCTCGACGGCATGTACGGCGATGCGCGCCTGGCACAGCGACAGGCCGGTGACGCCGGGCACGCTGAGACGCGCGCTGTCGCTCTCGCTGCGGGTGCCCTCATTCCGGGCGAGGATGTGCAGCACATGGCACGGGCCATCGGTCGATGTGCTGGCGAGGACGCGGTCGCCGATCTGCGGCTCGACCAGACAGCTCACCGCGCGCAGCGCGCGCATGCCGTTGCCGAGCAGACAACTGCCGTCGTCGAAAAGAACGGTGATGCGCGTGTCCGCGAGCGCCACGGGCGCGGCCGGGGCGACCGGCGCGGTCGACGCGATCGGATCTGCATTCAAGGTGCGCACGGGAGGTTCTCCAGTTCCAGTGTGGGGGCTTCGACGTCCAGCAGCGCGGCGTTGGTGCCGCGCATGCCTTTGCGCTGCACGCGATGCATGCGGACATCGGTCTGACGGGTGTTGTGGAAGCCGCTGTTCTGCAGCTGCACGCGGACGAATTCGCCGCCGCTGATGCCGGCGTGATCGAAGCGGGTATCGCGCAGGTCGCAGTCGGCGAAGCGGACATCGTGCATCCGGCTCTTCTCCCAGCTGCTTTCGCGCATGGCGCAGCGTTCAAAGCGGACGCCATCGACCACGGCGGCATGGAACAGCGCGCCGTGCAGATCGGCGTCGCGCACGCTGCAGTGCGCCAGCCGCGCGGACAGGAACATGCCGCGCTGCGCGCGCAGTCCGTCCAGATTCGCGCCTTCGAAATTCACCTGGATGCAGCCGGACTCGCCGAGGTCGGCGCCGCGCAGATCGGCATCGCGCAGATCGCTGCCCAGCAGTTGGCAGCGCTGGATCCTTGCGCCGACCAACTGCTGTCCGCGCAGGTCGTTCTTCATCAACGCGCTGAGGCTGGCCTGCAGACCGGACAGCGCGGTCGTGCGCAGGTCGGTGTCGCACAGCGCCGCCTGATCGAACACCGCGTCGCGCATGTCCGCGCCCTGCAATCCGGCCTTCCACAGCACGCTGCGCTCCAGACGCACGCCGCGCATCGCGGACGCCGTGAAATCGCAGCCGCTGGCCGCACTGCGCGCCAGGTGCGCGCCCTGCCAGTCGGACCCGGTCAGGGTGCAGTCGACCAGCACGAGCTGCGCGGGCGCGCCGATCGGCATGCGCGCATCCGCCATCCGGCAACGCACGAAGGTGGTGTTGGCCAGGGCCGCCGCACGCAGATCGACGCCCTGCATGTCGCAGTCGATGAAGCAGGCGTTGGCGAGATCGCTGCCCGCGAAATCCGCACCGGCCAATACGCATGTCTCGAACACGCCGCCGGCCAGCGCGCGATCGCGCAGCGGCAGCGCCTGCAGCGACAGACCGCTCACCGGCCGCGACAGTCGCAGCAGGCGCGCGATGTCGTCCCAGGTCGGCGCAGGCTTCACGGTGGCAGTACTCATGACAGCCTCGCCGGTTGATCCACACGCGCGCCGGCCATGCGCGCGCCCTGCATCGCGGCTTCGCTCATGTCGGCCTGCACCAGCACCGCGCCTTCCAACCCGGCGTCGCGGAAATCGGCCTTGCGGCACAGCGCCTGGAAGAAGCTGGCGTTGGCTGCGTCGATCCCGCGCAGGGTCGTGCGCATGAACAGCGAGCGATGCAACTGCGCGCCGCGCAGGCTGGCGTCGCTGAGATCGGCCCCGCCGAAATCGCAGCTGGCGAGCACCGCACCATCGAGACACGAGCCGTTCAAGGCGCTGTCGCGCCAGCCGCATTTGTTGGCGCGCAGCAGCGACAGGCGGCTGTCGCGCCAGTCGGATTTTCCGCCGGCATAGACCGTATCGAGTGTCGCGCCCTGCCACGAACTGCCGGCCATCGACGCATCCATCAACACGCTGCGGCTGAGCATGGCGCCATCGAAACAGGCGCGACCGAAATCCGCGGAAGGCGCGACGCACATGCTCCAGCGCGTGCCCACCCAGCGGCTGCGCGGCGCATTGGCGTGCATGAGCACCGTGCGCGTCAGATGGGTGTCGTCGAGCTGCGCATCGCTCAGATCGATGCGCATCAGCAGCGCGTCGTCGAGCTGTGCGCCGCGCAGATCGGCTCCAGGCCAACACGCATCGAAGGCGCGTGCGCCGGTGAGGTTGGCGCGCGCGAACGAAGCGCCGCGCGCGGAACTGCCGCAGAGATTGGCGCCCTGCAGACGACAGCCGGACAGATCGGCATGGTCCAGGCAGGCCGCCGTCAGCGCGGCCGCCGACAGATACGCATCGGCCAGGCAGGCGCCGCTCAGATCCGCGCGCTCCAACTGCACCTCGCGCAGATCGGCGCCGCGCAGATCGGCGTCGCGCAGCCAGGCGCCAGCGAAATCGCGCCCGGCCAGCGATTCGCCCGCGCGGTGCATCGCCAGCAGCTGCGCGCCGAGCGCCTGCGCAACGGGATCGGGTAGCGGTTTCTGCAGGGTCGTGGGCTGCGGCGCCGCCGTGCGCGCCGCACGCTGCAGCGGCGGCAGGTCACTCCACGCAGCGCGCGCTTCTGCCAACCGTGCCGGATCTACCGCGCCGGGCGCGGCCTGTTCGGCGAGCGTCAGCGCATGCGCCAATTCCGGCGGCAAGGGCGCCTGCTGCGCGGGCGTCAGCAGGTCGTACGCGGGTGTGGCCGCGCGGGCCAATGCCGCATCGGTCTGCTCCGCAATGGTGCTTTCCTTCGTCGGCGGCGCGACGGGCAATTGCGCGGACAGTGCGGCGAGCTTCGCTTCGCCATCGCGACGCGCGTCATCGGCCAGCACCTGCGCACGGGCGAAGAGCTCGGCCAGATCGAAATCGCCCTCTTCGATCGCATGCGCCGACACCGCCGGCAACAACGGTGCAGGCACCTGCGGAGGCTGGTAGTCCTTCGGCTTGTCCATGCCGCTGCGCTGCCAGAACTCGTCCATCGTTTCGTCCAGCAGCGCCTGACGATGCGCCTGCGCCGCCTGCGCCTGCCGCGCGCGCATCGCATCGCGTTCGGCCTGCCGCTGCGGACTGCGTTCTGGCGCCAGCTGGGATTCGTTGAAGGCATGCATCGCTGCGGTCTTCGGGTCGCGGCGCAGGGCCATGACTTCGCGATAATGCGTGGCGCTGCGCGGACGGGCCGCCGGATCGTAGGCCACCATCAGCGTGTCGACGTCGAGCGCATCGCTGTCGGTGATCGGCGCTTCGCCGCGATACACCATCAGGCCCACCGCCACTTCCGGGAAGAACCACACGGTGTCGCACTGCAGCGCGATGTCCTGCGCAGCGTCCGCGCCCTGCCCCTGCATGAGCACGAACGCGCGCGCCTGCATCGCCGGCAGGCTGCCGGACAGCACCGCTTCGGTGGGATGCAGGCCTTCCAGCCGATACGCTTCGCCGCCGGCAAAACGGCCGTGGAACTGCTGATCGATCGGCGACAGGTTGTACAGCGAGAAATCGAAATCGCGCGGCAGCCCGGGAAAATCCTCGCTCAGCCAGCGCTGGTCGTAGGTGCCGCTGGCGATCCGCTTGCGCTCGGCGTGCACCAGCGACTGCGGCGAGAACCCCGCATACGGCTGATCGCTGCGGCCCGGCGTCACCGGCCGGTCGGCGTATTCGATATTGGGCATCCTGCCGGCCTGCACCTGCAGCCACGACAGCGGCGGCAGATGGCCGCAGCCCAACGGATTGTCGTGATCGGCGCCGCCGTAGGCGCGATCCAGCGTGAGCGGCATGGTCGTGAACGGTGCGGGCACATGCACGCAGATCGATCGCGTCCACGTGCGGTCCCAGCGCCGGTCGCCGATCACCCGCAGTCGCTTGTCCACCGGCCCGCACTGCAGCCTCACCTGCATCGATTCGACCGGCTTCGGCGCATGCGCCGCGCCGCACAGCATGACTTCGGCATGCGCTTTGGGCAGCACGTGATCCAGCGGCAGGCCTGCCGGCAACTGCGGCAGCACCTTCGGCCACTGCAGGTTGTCGACCAGGAAGCGCTCGTCGCTGCGGCCCAGTGCGAAGAATCCCAGCGCCGCAATCGACAGCCGGTGCCGGCCCTGGAAACGATAGGGCTGATGCAGAACGCCGAGCGTGAGTGGTTTGATGATTTTCATCGGGTGAGCCTCATCGTCACAGCACCAGGATGATCACGGGGATCTGCATCACCGGCCCGTTGAGGTCGATGCTGGCCTGGTCCGACTTCGCCGACACGTGCACGCCCGGCCCGGCGACTTCGATCGTCGTGCTGGAGCCGGTGACGCTGAGCGTATTGGATTCGCCGGTCACGCTCATCGTGTTGTTCATCCCCGTCATGGACACGCGGTTTTCCATGCCGGTGATCGACACCGCGTTGCCGGTGCCCTGCAGACTCAGATCGATGTTCGCGCCGATCAGCGAATTGCGGTTGCTGGCGAGAGTCGCCGAATTGGAATTGCTCACGCCGACCACATCGTTGCTGTTGGTCGCGCCGATCGCGCTGGAGCTGCTCTGCGCAGCGACCGTGGTGAAGTTGTGGACGATGTTGTGGGTGCTGCGGTTGGTGCTGGTGCCGGTGATGGTGGAGACGTTTTCCGAATCCGCGAAAATGTCGCTCTTGCCGCTGACCTTGCCGTGATGGGTGCTGTTGTTGGTCGACGTGCCGCTGATGGTGGTGTTGGAGAGCACATCGCCGGTGTGGGTGCTGTCGTTCTCGACATTGCCGGTATAGGTCGCGACGGATTTGGTGTCGCCGTGGCTGTCGCTCTTGGAATAGGTGTTGCCCCACACCACCGAGCGCGAGGACTGCACCGCCGCAAGCGTGTCGGCATCGGGCGCCTCGGGCTGCACCTGCGCGGGATCGCTCTTGCCGACCACCGATTGATGGTGGCTGCTGCCGGCGGCGCTGAAGCTCTTCTGTTCCAGGCTCCACGAATAGCTGTAGCTGGAACCGAACGACCAGGACTCGTTCAACACGCCTTTTTCGTTTTTCTCGGTGGTCGAATAACCGTAGTTGCCGCCGCGCGAATACGAAGCGTCGCGGAATGTTCCGGTCGCATAGGCATTCTCGACCAGGGTCACCGCCTTGCTGACATCGCCGCGACTCCAAGGCTGCCCGAAGCGGATGCTGCGGCTGTCGCCGAAGCTGGTGGAATAGCTGTTGCCGACCTGGGTATGCGCGGTCCAGGTCGAATCGGTGATGGTCTTGCTGCCGTCGGCCTGGACCATGTTCTGGACCTCGGGCAGTTCAGATTCGTCGTTGGCGCGCGAGACCCATACGCTGCAGCCCACTTCGGGAATGGTCTGCATGTGCGAAGCCAGCTTCACCCATACCGGCTTCGCATCCGGACCATCGCAGGAGAAGCGCACGTACACGCCCTTCGCGTTGAGCTTGCGGTGCACGCCCTGACTGTCCTGCAGCAACTGGCGGCCGAGACTGAAATCGTCCGGCACGTAGTACGGCCAATCCTGTATCGCCTCGCTGCCTGCGGGCGTGGTGACATGCGCCAGCACCATGCCCTGCTGGGTGTCCTGGATGCCGACCATCGACACCAGTCCATCGGCCAGCGTGGCCGAAAACTGGTTGCTGTAATCGCCATCCAGACTCGAACTGTGCTGCACGTGGGTCAGCACGAACTCGACATCCTTCAGTTCGGGACGCACCTCGGACCCGGTGTAGTCCGATGGCGTGGGCTGCATGCGGAAGCGATGCCCGACCCGGAACGCGGCGCAGCGGCTGGCGCCGCTGAACTGCACGTTCGCGGTATGCATCGCCAACTCGGTGGACTGCGCGAAATCGCGCACCTGGTTGTCGCTGAAACCGTACTGCACGATCTTGTACTGCTTGAACGGCAGGTCGCCGGTATCGGGGCGGCTGTTGGCGCGGAAGCTGGTGAAGTTGGCCAGCGGATCGCCCGGCTGGGTCACGTCCCAGGCTTCGCTCTGCAGCGTGAACACGCCATCCACGCCGGTGATGCCCATCGACTGCTGATAGCTGTACTGCGACACCGTGTCCCACTGGTGCATGCCCAGCTCGTCCATGCCGGTGCTGGTGTAGCGCAGCGCCCTGTCGCCGCTCAGCGCGGGCGGATACGCCGGCTGATTGTCGAACACCATCACGTGCCGGCCCGCACTGTGGATGAAGTAATAGAACACGTGCGCCTTGGTCATCAGCCGGCGCATGAATTCCAGATCGGTCTCGCCCGCCTGCAACCAGTCCTGCACGCGCGTGGAGGCGATGTTGGCGCTGCCGCTCAGACCGTCGAAAGACGCTTCCACGCGATGCTCGCGGCACAGCTGCTCCAGCACTTCGCGCACGCTCTTCTGGCCGAAAATGCGATAGCGGTTGGTGAGCCCCATCCGCCATGCGGCCGGCCGCATCGTCACCCGGTAGACGCCGGGAATCTCGATCGCGAAGGACGCGACGATGCCGTTGAACAGCGAGAACTCGCCCACGTCGCCGCCGCCCAGCGCCGACGACAGCGCCTGCTGACCACTGCTCCGGTCATCGAACGCGGCGTTGCCGATGCCAACCGTGATCGGCCGGCCGATGATCTGCGAAAACACCAGCGATTCGCCCGAACCCGCTGCAGTGGTGTCGCCGTGCAGTTCCAGTTGGTATTCGAACAGATCGGAAACGCTTTCCTGGCCCTGGAACTGGACCAGGCGCAGCGCGCTGTCGCCCAGCACGTTGCCGCCCGGCATCTCGATGCGACAACCCTGGAACAGTTGCGGCTGCTCGACCAGTTGCACTGCGGTGCCGTCGATCGGATCCAGAGGCAGATTCATGCGGCGGCTCCCATGTCGGAGGCGTCGAACGCATCGATCGTGAAGCGCACGGGGCACCCGCCGTGCCGCCCGAGCCAGGCGGTCTGCCCGAGCCGCAGGCCGAGACCGCCGCCGCGCCGGGGCGACTGCAGGCGCGATGGCGGCACGGTGGCGGAGTCCAGCGTCAATTCCACTTCGCAATCGAAGCGGCGGTCCAGCAGCATCCGGACCAGCGAGGCCAGACCTTCATGCGCGGCCGCCGGCTGCACATCGCCGGGGTACGCACGGCGCAGCGGCAACAGCGCGCAGGCGGCATCGAAAGGCATGCGCGCGACATGCAGGCGCACCGATGCGTGCGCGTCCCAAGTGTGGCTTCCCAGCAGGCTCTGCTGTCCCAGCGCATGGCGTTTGCGTCCCAATGCGATGCAGTCGCTCGGTTCGATATCGCGCCAACGCCCCACCATCGTCTGCAGCCGGCATGTCACGCCCAGGTAGGCCGTGAGCACCTGGGCCACCACCGCCGCGCTTCTGCGGGTATTGACCAATACGCCCGCCAGGCCCAGCCAGGCGCGCATCGGCAGCGGAATCTGCACCTGCTGCGCAGGCAGGGCCACGCCCATCAGCGCGCGCAATTGCAGGGCATAGCGGGTCCGGTCGGGCTGCGCGGGATCGAGCGCGCGCAGCGAGCGCCGCTTCAGTTCGTGTCGCAGCACATGCACGCGCTGGTTGAACACATCCAGGAATGCCGCCATGGCATGCGCGCCGACGCGCTCCTGATCGCGCACCCATTCCAGGAACGGTTCCGGCAGCGGCCCCAACTCGCTGGCGACGCAGTAATTCGGCGTGCGCAGTTCGATGCGCGCGGGCATCTTCCGTCCGCCTCGCACTTCGTGACGGAACGCAGGCATGGGCTTGGCCCGCATCAATCGCGTGACTTCGTGCCCGGTGAAGTTCGCGCGCAGGTCGGCGCGGAAGCGCAGGCGCAGCCCGACCGGCCATGCGTCGTGCGCGTCCGTGCCCTGCTTCTGCTGCAGCAGACGCACCAGTTGGAATACGTTGAAGCGCGCGTACTGCCCGATGATCGCCTGGTTCAGCGAAACCCGGTCGAAAGCAGCGCCGTGCATGCCTGCGCCGTTCAAAGCAGCAGCTGATTGCCCGCCAATGGTGGCCATTCCTTGACGACTCCTTTGTTGTTGGGCATGAACAGGCGCACCTGCACCACCGTGTTGACGGCGGCGTACAGGGCGAAGAATTGGCGCAGCACGGCGCAGAACAGGACTGCGCTGGTCTCCTCGAAGCGGGAATGATCAAGCGTGAGATCGACCTCGAAACCCTGCGCGTAACCGCCGGGCCGGCCCTGCCAACGCACCAGCGAACGGCTCTTGATCTCGAGAATGCCGTCGATCACGCGATGCCCCAGCGTGCTGCTCGGACCGACGTGCTGGCGCAGGATGTCCTTGAGCGCAGCCAGCGCATGCGGGCCGTTCGCCAGCGACAGGTGATTCAAGGCGAGCTGCGATACCAGCAGCCACGGTCTTTCGCCGGTCATCGGCGGGGTCTGGTGCGCGGTCGGCTTGCCCAGCACGCGCATCTCGGTGATCGGCGCGGCGCCTTCGACCTGCAGGAAGTCGCCGACCCGCAGACGCTCCGGCATACGCCGGTTGGTGCACAGCGCACTGCCACTGATCACGTCCTCGGCCGGATCGGTCAGCAGGAAGGTCGCATCGAGAAACGACACGTACAGCTCGGTGCCGCCGATGCGCGGGCGCTGGCTCGCTTCGCGCCGGGTGATGTAGAAATAATCCTGTCCCTCGACGTGCTGGAAGTCGTCCATCGTGAAATACGGCACCACCACCCGCGGCTTGGCGCCCGCGCGCACCGCATCCAGACGGTCGATCCGGTAGATCTCGCAGTTGTCGTGCTGCGAAGCGTCTCCGGTGAGCCGGTACTCGTAGCGCGAGTGGTCCAGATTCAGCGGATCGATGCGTTGCGGGTACAGATTCACCAGCGGCACGCAGTTGGTCGCCAGCATCGCGGGCGTCAGACGCAACGCCGGATTCGGCGGCACATCGAGCAGGAACAGCAGATCGACCGTATCGCTGGCGGTTTTCAGATCCAGCGACGCGATATCGAAGAACAGGAATTTCTCCGGGAAAGCGAAGTATTCCTGCAGGATCCGGAACGCCGGATGCGCCTGCGGATGCGATGGCAAGGCCGCCTCCGCGTCCTCGAAGCCGAGCCAGCGCAGGCTGTCGGCCGGCAGCAGATGCGGCGCCGGTCCGCGCGTCTCGCCATTGCCGGGATTCTCGACGACAGCGATGCCACGCAGATTCGCCGTCAACAGATGATGCAGCGCATACGCGGCGCTGCCGGCTTCGGCGTTGAGGTGCAGACGCAGCTTCTGCGGCTGCAGCTGCGCCAGCGACGCGCGGCCCTGCTTGCGCAGACGCACCCGCAGGATGCCGCGCACATCGGGACCGGGCTCGAGCAGCGGATAGTCGCCGGGAGACACGATGCCCAACTCGGTGACCGTCAGCGGATGCAGCACGGTCTCGCAGCATGTGCGGAACCTGCAGACCGCGCTGCCGCCGCCCTTGACCGGCACGGTCGCCATCACGCTGCGGCCGCGCTCGATCACCGCGACGCCGTCGGGCTGCACGCCGATCTCGGCAATCAGCATCGACGGCAGCGGCGCTTCCAGATGCGGATACAGATCGCCCAGCAATGCATTGGGCAGGTCGGCCTGATCGATCTCCAATTGATAGCGCAGTCGCCCGGTCAGATAGGCGAAGGACTGCATCATCAGATCGACCTGCGGATCGGAGGAGCGGCCGCGCTGCAGTCCGAGCATATTCGCCTGCTCGGGAAAATCATTGGCGAACTCGCTGGCTTCCTCGCACAGGGCGGTCAGCTCCTGCTGATAGAAGTCCTTGAGGCGATCCGCCGGGGAATGCATGCGCGTGCTCCAGTCCGCGCTCAGAACGGCGCAGCGACGCGCACGTTGCGCGGCTGGTCTTCATCGGGAAAGATCGCGCTGACCAGCAGCCCGTACGGACTCAGCGGATCGTCGTTCCGCTCGACGCTGACCTGCACCGATTTCAAACGCGGCTCGTAGCGCGCGATGGCGTCGCCGAGCGTCTTTGCATACGCCTCGATCTGAAGCGTCGCGCTCGCGCCCATGGTCGGCACCGAGCGCATCCCCCACGGCACCACGGCGACCGAATCGCCGACGCTGCGCGCAGTCGATGCGATGCGCTGGATCTGTGCGATGACCGCCGCGACCTGGTCGAATGGCTCGGATCGGCCATCCAGGTTGCGGGGAAGAACACTCAGACGTTCGAACAGGAACTGCATGGAGACCCCGCACTGGGCAATGCACTGGCAGGCGGACCGCCGACGCGACGCATCGGCGGTCCGGACGCGACTCGACTCAGGTGAAACTGCCGATCGGTCGGTTGTGCATCACGCTCCAGCCCTTGTGGATGCTGCCCTTGGTCGACATGTCGACGTCCTGGATGGTGTACGTCCAGAGGATTTCGGTGAAATTGAGCTTGAACTGCTCGGTCGGCATGTCATTCGGGTGCGACTGGAACTGGATCTCGCTGATGATCGCGTCTCGCAACGCGAAGGTCATGATGTTGCCGGTCCTGTCGCCGGAGTTGCGGGCGATGTACAGCATCGTCGGCTCGTCCTTGCCCGACCCCAGCGTCTCGGCGCGCAGGCAATAGTCGTAAAGCTTGACCGATGTCTGGTCGACGTATTTCACGCAGGTGAACTCGGTGATCACCGGACGGCCCGAGGTGCGGGCCTTGTTGCTGACGTCGGTGGTGATCTGCTGTTTCATGCCCTGGTGGATCGACACCAGTTCAAGACACATGTCGAACTTGAAAATCGGATCGCGCAGCCACGATTTGTCTTTGATATCGTCGATATAGGTCGAGCTGTCCTCGCCGACGACGTCTTTTTTTCCGGGCCGCAAAAGAATCAGGTCCATTGCTTTCGTTCCTCGAATTGAATGTATTGTGCGATGTTCCGCCGGACGACCATGGGAAGGTTCACTTCGGCAGATCGGCCACGAGTCGGATCGATGTGGTCAGCTCTTCCAGCTGGAAATGCGGCTTGAGGAACACGGTCGCCTTGTAGGCCCCGGGCTCGCCCGGCACATCGACCACGACGATCGACGCCTCGCGCAGCGGGAACGCGGACTTCACGTCCTGCGATGCGTTGTCGTCGAGCAGCACGTACTGCGAGATCCAGGTATTCAGGAACGTCTCGACGTTGCCGCGGGTGAGGAACCCGCCCACCTTGTCGCGCACGATCACCTTGATGTAATGGGCGAAACGCGAAGCGGCCATGATGTACGGCAGACGCGACGACAGCGCGGCGTTGGCGTTGGCATCGGCATTGATGTATTTCTTCGGCCGGTTGGTGGTCTGCCCGCCGAAGAACGCCGCCTTGCCGCTGCCCTTGCTGTGGCACAGCGCGATGAAGCCCAGATCGTTGATCTCCTTCTCGCGCCGGTCGGTGATGGCCACTTCGGTCGGGCACAGGATTTCCTTGATGCCGTCGTCGCCGCCGCTGCTGAAGGTGTAGATCGGCAGACCTTCGACCAGGCCGCCGCCTTCGACGCCGCGGATCGCCGCCGTCCAGCTGTACAGCGAAAACGCATTGGTGATGCGCTCGGCCAGGAAGTACGCGGCATTGCCCCACAGGAAGTTCCGGTTGTCCGGCACGCCGTCTTCGGTCAGCACGGATTCCTCGAAGCGGAAACCGTCGGCCCGCAGCGTGTTCTCGCCGTAGGGCAGACGCAGCATGACATGTGGCAGCACCAACGATACGTAGCGCGAATCCTCGGTGCTGCGGAACTCCGACCATGCGGTCAGATCGGCGCCTTCGAAGATCTTGGCCAGATCGCGCGGCTTGGCAAGATCGCCGAAGTCCGGCAGGCCGAACATCGCCGGCGCCGTCGCCGCCAGGAACGGCGCATGCGCCGCCGAGGCCACGCTGGACATCGCGTTGATGAAAGTCATGTCCGCCGCACCGGGTCCGATTTCATAGCCGCCCAGCAGCATGCTGTAGGGCGAGCCGCCGAACGTGCCGTACTCGGCTTCGTAGATCAGCTTGAACAGTTTGCTCTGGTCGAACTCGACCGCCTTGGACATGTCGTCCTGCAGCTCCTTGAGCGTGGCGTTGAGGATGCGCAATTTCAGCCGCGTGCCGGTTTCAGTGCGCGACACGAGATGGAACAGCCCGCGCCAAGTGGCTTCCATCTCCTTGAACTTCGCGCTGTGCATGATCGCCGACAGCTGCTTGCTGAGCGCAGCATCGATCGCCGCCACCGCGAAATCGATGGACAGTGCAGAGCCACGGCCGACACCGCTGCCGCCGCTGGCGCTCACGACCGGAGACACATGATCGCGCAGCGCGGCGGACACGCCGGTCGCAAAGTCGGCAGGCGCCGGGAACGCCGCCGTCAGCATCGCGGATACCTGGGCTTCGACCGCGCTGTACGGCGTCGCGGCTTCGATCGCGGTGACCAGGGGTGGCAGCGTGGTCGTGCTGTTGGTCTCCAGCGCCGTTGCGGTGGCATCGGAGACTTTGGCGTTGTTCGGATCGGCCAGTGCTGCCAACTCCTTGACTGCACCTTCGGCTGCCACGGCTGCGGCCTCGAACGGCGCGACCGCCGCCTTCAGCGCGGTCCGTGCCGCATCGCTGCCGGTGGTCGCACCGCTGGCCGCTGCGATCCTGCTCTGCTGGTCGTCTTCCGTCTTCAGATAATCGGCCGCTTTACGCAACGCGGGCGCGGCCTTGTTCTTCAGGGCATCGCTCGCCGCATGGATCTGCGCGGTGCTCGCGGTCGCAGGTTTGGCATCGGCAATCGCCTTCACCGTATCCGTCAGCGCCGTCAGCGCGGACCTGCCCGTGGACGCCCAATGCGCGCCGGTGCTTTCCATCGCCGCAACCGCATCGTCGAGCGCCTTGGCCGCCGTATCCTTGACCTCCGCACGCGCCTGGGCATCGCGCAACAGCTTGCGCTGCTGGTAGATTTTTTCGAGCACCGGCACTTTGCGAACGACATTGATCGGCTCGAAATCGTCCATCGACTCGAACACCACCGCGCCTTTCAACGGACTGCCATCGCCGCCCGGCAGCACATTGTTCACGGTCTTCATTTCGACGCGTGGGGCGCTCTGCTTGAGCACCTCGTTGAAATTGTCGCGGTCGATGTCGACGATCTTGCGATCCTTGTACTCCGGCAGTGCCGCCTTCGGGTCTGCCGGGTTCGGATCCCGGTCGCCCGACAGGTCGGCGAAAATGCCGACCACGAACGGGAGTTCCCGCTTCTCGATGGCTCCATTGGTATGCACGTCGTAGGTGATGCGTACACGTGGTGGACGCACTCGCAACAGCTTCTTCTGAATGCTTTCGCTCATTCGCTTGCCCCAACCCTGGGTTGTGTTGATATTCGATGCGTCCGACTTGCGGACCCGTGGCGGCTGCCGGACTTCATGCAACCTTCAACAACATCGGTCCGATCCTTCGCGATCGCGATGGCGATGGCGATGACGGCCGCAGCTGTTTCATGGGTATCGATAACAAGTTGCGTGCCAACTTTCGGAAATCGATGAAGCCGTTGATATCGCTGCGTTTACAGGCATTTCCGCAGCACCGCCTGCGACAGACCGGGTCTTTATCGACTCGGTAGCGGAGCAGATACCCACATGCGGTGCGGCGCTGCAAATCCTGCCGGATCAATGCAGATCGGCATCCTCGCGACCATCCGGACGACCGCAATGCGGGTGGGCGATAATTTCCTCACGCGAGTGGAATTCCACCCATCGCGCGTTGCGCGATCCAAAAAAACCATCGTGCCCCTATCATCGACGGCGCTGCATCGACAGCGGCGCATCGACAGCGCACGACGCCGCTGCTATGTTCGATGCGGGAACGCAACGATCGATGACGCGCGATGAGCAGTGCCGACGGAAATGGAAGATTCGGTCCGGGTGCGATCAGCGCTGCGCAGAAAGCGGCCGGTGGCGGCGGTGGCGTGCCCAGTCCGCCGCCGAAGCCCGGCGCGATGCTCGCCTCTTCGCTCGCGGCACAATCCGTCGCGGAAGAACTCGCTGCCCCTGCCCCGCTCCCGCCGGCCGCGCCAGCGCCGCTGAGCGACGAAGCGGTTCTGGCGCGCATCGCCAGAGCGGGGCTGCGCCAATTCAAGCGCGAATACCCTGCCGGCGGCGCGGTGCACACGCCGACCGGCGACGCCACCACGCACAAGCTCTTCGAGAGAAACACGCAGGGGCAGAAAGTGGACTACGTCAGAACGGATCCCGATGCCTACCCCGGCAGCGTCGAACCGAAAAAATACGCGGATATCGCTAGCCAGATCACGCCCACGGCCGCCTCGGCCGTACTGGGCAAGACACCGCTGAGCGCCGAAGAGAGCGTGTCGGCGCGGCGCGCCGCAACCACGGCGATGGCGCTCGCCAAAGTTTCCGAAACACAGCGCAACGGCAGCGGCAAACTCGCCAGGGGCGCGTTGGATGCGATCGCCAGCGGTGATTCGCCCGCAGAGGTCTATACCGGAGACGCTCCGGGATTCCCGCAATCGAAACCCGGCGGAATGCAATACCACCGCGATGTGATGTCCGGCGCGTCGCCGGTCACGGCCGCACTGAGGAACGTCGTTGGCCACATGTCGGACAGTTCCGACGATGAGGAAGTCGCAGGCCTTTCGCACGGCGAAGCGGTCCACCGGTACCGTCTGCATACCGAAACGAATGCGGTGCGCGGCACGCTGGTTGCACCGGCCGGCGCTGCGGCGGGAGTCGGCGCCGCGCCTGCGCAGGCCGAAGCCAGCCCGCGGCCGAGAAGCGACAGCGTGTCATCGTCGGCAAGTTCGGACGACGAAGACGCCGCTCCGCTGCTCAGGTCGAAACGCGTTTCGCGCACCGGCAGCGGGGCGGAGCTGGAACTCGACCCCAAGCGTCATCGCCCGCAAGGCACGTGACCGGCATCCTCAGGGCAACGACCTTCGATCGAAACGCATCGGGCCCGTCGATAGCGATTCCGACAACGGCACTGCGATCCGCGTCTCCGAACCCATGCGCACGAACAGAGCGCGCAATTCTTCGACGCTGCCGCACCGCGCCTGCGCCGGGCCAAGCCGGTACAGCATCTCTTCCGCATTCGGCGGCGCCGGACGGAAATCCAGCGCATCGAAGCCGAGTTTCTCCAATGCACGGCGCGAAGGCGCGTTGTCTTCAAACACTTTGGCATAGCAGATGCGCATGCGACCCGTCGCGCGCGCGTCCTCCAGCAGCAGCCGGGCCGCCGCCGGACCGATGCCATGCCCCTGGAAATCTCGGCCGATCCAGTAGTAGAACAGGCCGATGCCGTCGTGCAGAATCAGACTCACGCTGCCGACGAAGCCCCACTCGGCATGGATGACCGCGTACAGACGCTGATCGCCGTAGCTCCAGCACCGGTCCAGCCATCGATGCCAGTGCGCGCCATCGGCGAAGGTCGGCAGACAGCAGCGTTCGGCGATCGCGGGATCGAAATACTGCCAAGCGAAATCTTCGACGTGATGATGTCCCAACGGCTCCAGCCGCAGCACGTCGCCGACGATCGCCGGCGCGGTGCGCTCGGCGAACGCGATCCATCGATGCAACGCGTCGTGCATCTCGGCGGCCCAGCGATCCTGGGGGTGAAGCAACGCCAGCATTCTCGCGCGCACCAGCGCGGTCTGCGCGGCGCCCAGCCGCAGCTGCGCCGTCGCCATCAGCGCGTCCGCCCATTCGGGCAATTCCTCCGCGCTCTCCATGCGTTCGCAGATCGCCAGCAGCAGCTGCCAGTCGGACCAGGACCAGGCCAGTCGAATCAGCGTTTCGCGAATGCAGATCGGCGCTGCCCATGCGTGGTGCGACGCTTCGCGCAGCCGGATCAACCATGCGATACGCGATGAAGGCGCCAGCGTCTGCGCATGGGCCAATACCTCTGGCAGCAAGCGCTGCTGCGCGCGCAGCGACCACTGCGCGGCTTCCAGTGCATCCCACAACATCGGCAGCGACGGGCCTGCGGACCAATCGCCTTCGGCCGATGAGGACTGGGGTGCGGGTGCGGGCTGCGCCGCATCGTCCATCTGCGCTACGGCATGCACGCACGGCCCCTGGTCCGGTCGCGACCGATCATCGGAACATCCGCTTCGACGATTGACTGTTCGACGATCTCATCTTCGATGATCGCATCATGGAAGACGACGACCGAATCTCGCCGGGATATGCGCAGCATTGGCCTGCGCATCGTTCGGATGCGCGACCCACGGAGCGCCGACATGGCCCACGGGCGGCAACCCCATCAGCGCACCCCTGACGTGATGCACTTCAACGCCCGCAGCGTTCATCACTCTCTCGACATGTTCGACGCGGACGATGGCGTGACCGAACGCATTCTCATCGGGATTCTCACGATGGTTGTCGTTGGTGTGGATACGCACGTTGAAATGGCGATTGGGGTCGTCCCTGTCGGGAACCCTGAAATTCCGGCCTGTCCGGATCTGACGCCGCCCGCCTCCCAGATTGGGGTTCCATCGCAACTCCTGGGTCGGGTGCATCTGGCTCAGCAGTGCGCGCGCATCGATACTTCCACGCGGGTCAGTCAGCGCTTCAAAGCTGTCCCGGCCAAAGGCTCTGGGCGGCATCAACGGGTCCTGTGCCAACGCAACCGTATGAATCAAGTCCGCCTGCTGCAGCGAATTGCGTCTGCTCCGCCCTTTGTTCTCGGCACTCAGGAACTCCATCGCACCTTGGTGCTCGCCGCTGGCGTAACGCCGCCTGTCGCTTCCGTCATCCATGGTCTTCCCCTGTGTGTTGATTCCGGTGAGGACCGTGGGGTCGAACCGGACCGGTTTCGCGCATTGCGATCATCTTCCGGACGACTTGCGCACCACCGTCTCGGTCGGCGCTTCCCACTGCATCCGCGAAGTCTTGATGCGCAGATCCAACGCATCCAGCGACTGCTGGTTCAAGCGTCCCGGACGGCCCACTTGACCGACGGGAAAGCTCACGCCGTCGGGGTGGGTATTCGCCATCGACCGTTCGCCCATGGTCTTGCTGTGCTGCGACGGCAACATGCCCATGCGGTGATAGAAACCGAACGCGCTGGGCGCGGTCATCGTCGTGCGCACGAAGGGCTTGCCCATCTGCTGCGCGTCCAGGGCGATCTGGTGCATCAGGAACGTGCCGCCGCCCGATTGCTCGGACACGATCCCGTGCACGGTCAGATCGTTGGGATTGCGATCGTAGGTCGTACTGCCCTGCGGGTTGTCGATCTCGCCGCGCTGACCGTCCACGCTGGGCCGTCTATGCACGTACGTCTGCATCTCGATCCATTGCCCGCCGCTGGGCTTGGGTTTGCTTCCACCGCCGCCGAACCAGTTCATTGCCCCCCCTCTTCGGTATGTACCACGAACCGCATGCACTTGCCCGGGCGCTGCGCACAGGAAAGTCGCTCTGCGCGTTCACTGCAACACGTAGCCACCGCCGCGTGCATCGTGGACTGATCGCGCAACCCGCATCGAAGCACAGCAATTTCCGCGCCATACGCAAGAGCTCGCGGCAAGCAGCAGCAAAAACAATTGTTTGCGTTACCCGCTGCACATCCGGAAAAGTGGATGAGGTGATTTTCGACCTCATCCCGATGCATCCCACATGCGCGATCGACAGTGCATGCAGAAGCGATCGTCCGGGAAATCCGCGGATCGCGCCTGACTTGCCGACATCGGAACAGATACGATCGGATCGAGTGGTTTTTGACCCGGTGGGTGGATTTTCACCTCACCGCACGGCCGGCCCCATCCACGGCGGGAGGATCGCCAAAACGTCCAAGGACAAAAAAGCCGCCAATGGCGGCGGCATGCATGACGCGGAATACGCGACGCGGAAACAACCCGGAGATGTTATGCGCGCGGGCGTCGCCAGAGAATGTGGTTGCCGACGCTGACCGGCTCCACTTCGCCCGTGGTTTCGAGCCGTTCGAGCGCGATCTGGGTGACCACCGGCGACTCGGTCAAACCGGGCCAGAGAATCCACCAGCGATGGATGCCATCGAGCGTATCCGCGCTGTCCGGGCGGCTGGCCAGGTAGGCGCGGATCGCATTCTCAGCGAATACAACGAGTTGCTCATCCATAGATGGGGTTTGTAATTGAATTGTCACCGGATCGTAGGCCAAGAATACCGTGCCGCCCAACGAATTCGGGGTGATTTCACTCAAAATTGCACGTGCCGGGTCCGCCTGCTTGCGCACTTCAGCTCCGGGCTTCGCCGGCACACGCCGATCCGGGAATTCCGCGCGCGATGCGCGCATTTCGAGCGAGGGCTGTGCGCGGGCTAGGCCACCTGGCCCTCGAAACCACCCAGCTTGTACTTGCGCACCAGCTTGCCGAAGGCGCTGCGTTCCTGCTTCGACAGACGCGCCGCCTGCGAAATATTGCCGCCGGTGCGCGCCAGCATCGCGCGCACGTAACTGCGCTCGAATTCGGCCACCGCATTGGCCTTGGCATCGCGGAAAGGCGCCTCGGTGCCGTCGCTGTCGGCCTGCAGCACGACCGTGCCCATCAATGCTTCGCACGATTCGCGCAAGCGCAGTTCGGTATCGTCGCTCATCAGGAATTCGCGATGGATGATGTTCTCCAGCTCGCGGACATTGCCCGGCCAGCGATAGCGCTGGATGAACGCCAGACCCTCGGCATGCAGCTGTTTCAAGGGCAGACGGTACTGATGGCTCAGACGCTGCAGCACGGCGCGCGCGAGCACGCCGGCATCGCCCTCGCGGTCGCGCAGCGCGGGCAGATGCAGGGACAACACGTTCAGGCGATACAGCAGATCCTGGCGGAATTGACGTTTCTGCACGAGTTCGGACAGGTCCGCGTTGCTGGCGACCAGCACACGCACGTCCACTTGCCGCAGCGTGCCGCCGCCGACCCGCCGATAGGTGCGGTCCTGCAGGAAACGCAGCAGCGCCGCCTGCGCCTTGACGCTCAGGGTGTCCACTTCGTCCAGGAACAGCGTGCCGCCCGCAGCCTCGCCGATCAATCCGTTGGAGGCGCTTTTCGCATCGGTGAACGCGCCGCGCTCATGCCCGAACAGTTCGCTTTCGATCAGCGATTCGGCCAACGCGCCGCAGTTCACCGGCACGAACGGCTTGTCAGACCTGGCGCTGCGATAGTGGATCGCACGCGCCACAAGCTCTTTGCCGGTCCCGGTTTCTCCGGAGAGCAACACGGTGGCATCGAGCGCCGCCAACTTGTTGATCTGCGAGAGGACTTTCTGGAACTGCTCGGATGAGCCTATCAAGTTGAACCGCGAATACGCTTCCATCGTACCCCCCCGGATATTGTGATCGTCATGTCCGGCGCGAAGGCATCGCACCGCTACATACTCGACAGACACACCATGAACGCAATCCACTCCGCGCAGCGGCCTGTCTTTCGGAAAAATCGCCGGACGCCCGCTCCATCTGCGGTGTCGCCTTCCGGTCAAGGTCCGACGCCCGCGCCTCCGCGTTTCGCGGAGGCGTCTCGGGCGATCACCGATCGATCCATCCGACGAATGAGGTTCGCCGGAACGGCTTCATGACGTCGATCGGAAGAACAGACCTGGAGAGACAGACTTATGAGAAGCGGGCTTCGGACCAACCAGCGTCACGGAAGCAGGCTACGCCGTCCGACTTGAGACGGTGCGCGTTTCGATTGAAGTATTTTGCGCAGCCTTGGGCGCAATGCATGCGCTGTCGGGCGATCCAGCCGACGGCATGATGATGAGCATCGAACTTTGGCATAACACCATTCCCTGTTCCTTTGCCAGCAGGCGATCTTAGGACAGCCATTTTTCAGATACAAGCGTACCCGCGACCGATCCCCGCGATGGCGGTATCGCATCCTTCGCATCCATCCGATGGCTCCGCATCGAGCGACAGCTCCCGACCTGCGAGGTCGGGAGCCTTTGCGATCCTCATGTGCGTATAACGGAATTTCCGTTCATTCATCGCGCTACGGGTAGTTGCCGCCCCAATCGCAATACGGCGTGAACCAGACGCCCTGGGTGCGGTTCTGGCCATCCGCACTGGTCACGGTCACGGTCGCGTAGGTGTCGCCCAGCACATAGGCATAGTTGGGGGAATCGCTGGCTGCGGAGTACGGCGATGCATCCGTCCACGAGAAGTTGTACGGCGGCTGGCCGCCTGTGGCGTATGCGGTCGCCCACGTCTCGGACGTGCACAGATCGCCGGGCAGACTCACGCTCAGACTCAGCGGTGCGACGGGGTTGTCGTTGGGGCGATCATCGAACAATGCGACCCAACGGCCGTCGAAACCGCCGTATTCGGGCCGATACCACTGGCCCGCGAGCCAGAAGCCCACTTCGCGGCTGGCCTGCGTATTCACGCCGCCTGTGTGCACGAAATAATCGTGCTGCCACCAGTAATTGTTGAGCGAGTAGTAGTAACCGCTGACCGCACTGCGATTCCAGCCCAAGCTGTCCAGACCGGTACCGGCGTAGCCGCCGAACTCATCGGTGTTGCTGAATGCATCGGGGTCGCGCTCGGCCGAATAGTCGCCCCACATCCATTTCTTCCACAGGAAACCTTCGCGACCTTCGTACTGATACAGATCGCGCGAGCCCAGATAGAAGCGCTGCAGCCCCGCCGGCACTTCGGTCGCGCCGGCTTCGTTCACGATCGGGCTTTCCAGCAGCACATCGCGGACATTGTCGCTGGTCCAGTGCGTCTGCCAGTTCGAGAACTGCCAACTGCTCAGATGCAGATCCGCCAGATCCTGCAGCTCGTAGGTGATGCGTGGCACCGCGTACCACGGCGCATTGGTGGCGTTGTCGCGACCGCTGTATTGCGACGACGCCGTCGCATAGGCCAGCGGTTTCGCGTTCCATGCGGCCACGGCTGCCGACGATGTCTCCGGGACGAAGACGTAATGCACGTTCGCCTTGTCGCCGTCGTCGGTGATGTCGACCTCGGCGCGGTTGCTGCCGTAGGCAAAACGGCCGGCGATCCAATTGTACGGATTCTGCACGTAATGCAGTTCGCGCTCGCGTTTTCCTGGAGCACCGCCGTTCTCGTCGGCCTGCCACACCATCAGGTGCTTGCCGGTCGCGGTCTGCATGAAATTCATGTCCAGGTTGATGTCCGTGGACTGACGGATGATGTGTTCCTTGTGGTCGGTGATGATGGTGGCATTGACGTATTCGCCGAACGTTCCTGGCGTACCGGCGACATTGCGGACATGGATCTCGACGCGCTCCCAGTCGTGGATGGCCGTGCCCGCCTTATCGCTGGCGTAGTAGATGTGGTACAGCAGCGAAACCGACTTGCTGCCGCCTTCCATGTATTCGATCAGCGCCGTGTAGACCGTGGGTCTGATCCGCCAATTGGCGTAGGGGCTGGCGGGATTGCCGCCGGCGGCGATGTACTGCGGCGTCTGCAGCCAGTTGTAGCGATTGGTCGAAAAATTGGCGTCGCGGTCGAAATCGAAATTGCTCATCCAGTCGCGCCCGATCTTGCCGTTGTCCTCGTCGGCGCGGTGCATAATCAGCGGCGCGTAATACTGCAGATAGTTCTGCCGTTGCGTCTTGCTCAGCGTCCAGGTCTGCGCCTGCGCTTCGGTCGCGAACAGCAGGCTGGAACACATCGCCAGCACCGCGAGCAACAACCCCGACAGTCTGCCCGCTGCCCGCATGGGCCGCAGCGAACACCATCGTGATATCCCATCTCGTTCAAACATGCTTGTTCTCCATTTGATGATCCATACCAACCGTCTGCCGCCCGGAACCATTCCGGCCGCCATTCTTCGTCGATCCGTATCCATGCGGTCGAGTGCGCAGCAATCACGCTATCCTCTTGTCGCATCGACCGGTACCGCCTCTATTTTACCCGCGTCGGCCCGACACCTTTCCTGCACGTCATCAGCGCGAACGCGGGAGCGACGATGACCGAGGTGAAGCGATCAAGCGATCGCCATGCCGCTGCGGAGCCGATTCAGCCGGACGGTCGCTTGAAGAGTCGCTGGCTGGACAACAACGGACGAGCCAGAAGCGGGAACGAAAACGGGCCGCCCTGAGGCGGCCCGCTGTTCGCATGCAACAAATGAAACCCGGCGGTTGAAATTCAGCCGCCCTGGGTCAGCGGCACCACGCGGATTTCGACGCGGCGGTTCTTGGCGCGGCCGTAATCGCTGTTGTTGTCGGCGACCGGATAGCGCTCGCCCATGCCGACCACTTCAAAGCGTTCGCGCATCAGGCCGCGACCGGAAAGATAGTTGGCGACGGCATTGGCGCGTTGTTCGGAAAGACGCTGGTTGTAGTCGTCGCTGCCGACGCTGTCGGTGTGACCGCTGACTTCGACGACGGTCTGGTTGTATTCGGCCATGGTCGACGCGACCTGATCGAGCGCGGGGTAGAACTGCGATTTGAGATCGGCGCGATTGAAATCGAAGGTCACGCCGTCGGGCAGATTGAGCTTGATCACGTCGCCGTCGCGGGTGACTTCGATGCCGGTGCCGGCGGTGCGACGGCGAAGCTCGGCTTCCTGGCGATCCTGATAGACGCCGACCGCGCCGCCGGCGACTGCGCCGACACCGGCGCCGACCAGCGCGCGCTGGCGGCGTTCCAGCGCATCGTCGCCGCTGAGGATGCCGGCAACGGCGCCGATGGCCGCGCCGATCAGCGCATTGTTGCGGGTCCGGTTGGGGTCATCGGGGGCGTCGGTCTGACCGGTGTAGGTGGCGCAGCTGCTCAGCAGCAGGCTGGCGGCGATCGCGAAGGCGATCGGAGCAAAGGAAGGCTTGTGCATCGTGGACTCCTGTAGACCGGCATGGGGGCGCCGGTGGGCGGAGTCACCATAGGCCGGGCACGCTGACAGCCACCTGTCTGTGTGATTTGCGCGGCATGCCGTGCGGAATGCCGACCCGCCCTTCAATCACCCCGCCTGCGGACAGGATGCATGCGGATCAAGTAACGACCGCCCGAGATGCGGACGTCGTAAGTGGCCAGGTTGGGCAGTTTCGCGTCGAAACCGCTGTAGGTCATCGAACGGCTACGGATCGCGCGCCCGGCGAGATCGTAGCTCGCCGCGAAATGGCAGCGGTCGACATAGCCTCCGACCCATGCGGCGTCGCGACCGGGCTCCGGGTATTTCACGAGCGTCGATTCGCCGGGTCCGACGTAGACCAACTCGCAACCCAATCGCGTATCGAGGCCGTCGTAAACGAAAGCGTCGATCTCGGGCTTGAACGATGCCAGCGAGGGATCCCAGACGTGCGCGTCCAATCGGAGCAACGCCCGTCTCTGTTCTGACGTGGGCCGGAGAATCAGGATCGGTCGCCCGCGTACCGAAAGGCGGACGATCCGGCCTGCCGCCAGTTGCGCGATCGGCAGATCCACTTCGTCGGCCTCATCGGCCCGGGCAGTCGGCCGGAGCGAGCCCAGCAGCACAGCAACCACGCCTGCGCCTCCCAGCAACAGCGTGGCGCCGACGACGGCAGCGAGCACAGCCCGCGAACGCATCTCAGCTCAGCAGAGCCTCGGCAGCCACCGAGTCCATGGTCTGCTCCCAACTGCCCATCAGGGTGAGGTAGAGCAGCTTTTCGAACTCGGCGCCGAAACGGCGGATCACCGCATCCGGATCGGGGACGAGCTTGGCGTCGGCGATCAGCCCGAAGTGGACCTTGCCGTTGTAGCTGAGGATCGACATGCCGATGCCGATGGAGCCGGTCTGCGGCACCCAGAACATCATTTCGCGGATCTTGCCGCCGGCCAGATACAGCGGCTGCTGCGGGCCCGGAACGTTGGTCGCGACCGTGGTCGCCTTGCGGCTGAACATCTCCAGCGCCAGCTCCTGCACCGGCGCCGGCGCCATGCCGAGCGCGGCCAAGAGCCCGTACGCGACGATCGCCTGCCGCGAATTCTTCAACTGGTGCATGCATTCGGCGACGTGTTCGAGCCGCCGGATCGGGTTGCTGATGCCCACCGGCAAGTCGAGAAACACCAGACCGAAATGGTTGCCGAGTTTGCGCGCGTGTTCCAGCGGACGCAGGTTGACCGGCACGGTGGCGCGCAGGGTCATGCCGTCGACGTGCTCGCCGCGTTCGATCATGTAATCGCGCAGCGAACCTGCGGCGGTGGCCATCAGGACATCATTGACGGTGCAGCCGCAGGCGCGGCCGACCGCCTTCACTTCTTCCAGATCCAGCGGCGGCGCCCAGGCGACGCGCTTGCTGACGCCGAGTTTGCCGCGCAGCAGCGACGGCGGATCGTCGGGCAGCGCAAGCGCCTGCACGAGTTCTCGGGCGATATCGCCACCCTCCTTCGCCAACACGCCGGCCAGGGTCGGGTCGCGGTACATGTCCATGCCCTTTTCGAGCATCTTCGTGCCGAGCTTGGTGTAACGCTCGACCGCGCCGACACGGCGCGCGACCTTGGCGCCGTCCTGCTTCAGCCAGGCCTTGCCGAGATCGGCGCCCTTGCCGGGTTCGCGCGCGGTGTCGGTCAGCGACAGCAGCACCTGGACCAGCGCGATGCCGTCGGCATAGCTGTGGTGGATGCGCGAGACCAGCGCCGAACCACCGTGATATTTCTCGACCAGATGGAATTGCCAGAGCGGCTTGGTCTTGTCCAGCGGACTGGATGCGAGCGCGCTGACGAAGCGTTCCAGCGCTTTCTGGTCGGCGCGGCCCGGCAGCGCCGAAAGCCGCACATGCCAGTCCAGATCGAAATCATCGTCGGTCTGCCACGCCATGCCGGCCGGGGTCTCGACCGGTTTCATCCGGAACCGGGAATAATCGAGGAAGCGTTTTTCGATGACCTTCTTCAGCTTCGCCAGCGAGATGGGCTCGTCGAACATGAGCACGCCGGTGATCATCATCGGATTGGTCGGCCGTTCCATCCGCAGCCATGCGGTGTCGACCCGCGACATGGATTCGCGGCGCGGACGCTTGAACGCCGGTGTGTCTGCGGACTTTTCTTCGGTCATGCGTCTCTCCCCGTCGTGCCGGCGAGTGAATCACGCGCGACCGCTGCGGTCAACGCGAGCCGGGCCGACTCAACCGCTGTCGCCACCGATCCTGCGGTATGCGTCCAGGGCCGCGAGACGGCCGCGGGCGAGATCGACGATGGGCTGTCTCGGATAATCGGGAGCGTGCCGGGCCAGCGTGCGCGGATCGGTCCAGGGCGCGTAGCGCAGCGCAGGCGGCAATGGCGACAGCTCGGGCAACCAGCGGGTGATGTACGCACCGTCGGGATCGAACTTCTCGGCCTGGGTCACCGGGTTGAAAATACGGAAGTACGGCGCGGCATCCGCGCCGGTCCCGCCGATCCACTGCCAGCCGAGGGTGTTGTTGGCCAGGTCGGCGTCGACCAGCGTGTCCCAGAACCAGCGCGCGCCTTCGCGCCAGTGATAGCGCATGTGCTTGCACAGATAGCTGCCGACGATCATCCGCACCCGGTTGTGCATCCAGCCGGTCTGCCACAGCTGGCGCATGCCGGCATCGACGATCGGCACGCCGGTACGCCCGCGATGCCAGGCATCGCGCATGACCGGGCTGACCTTCGCCCACGGAAAATCGGCGAAGCGCGGGTTGAGGTTCTGTTCGGTCGTCTGCGGAAAATGATGCAGGAGATGGTAGGCGAACTCGCGCCAGCCCAGTTGCCGGAGATAGCCGTCGATCTCTTCGGCCAATCGCGGCGTGCGCATGGCCAGCAGCACCGTTGCGATCCGCCACGGCGCGATCTCGCCGAAATGCAGATGCGGCGAGAGCAGCGAGGTGCCGACATGGTCGGGGCGATCGCGCTCTTTGCGGTAATCGCGCAGCGCACCTTCGGCGAACACATCCAGCACAGCGCGCGCGCCGCACTCGCCGGGCTGCCACTGCGTCCAGAATTCCACGTCCCAAGCCAACGCCGGCGACAGTTTCAGCGCATCCAGAGGCAGGCCATGCGGGCCGTCGTCGACCTTCGGCAGCGTCGCAGGCGCGTCGTGAAGCATGGGCAGATGCAGCACCGCGCAGCCCGCGCGCCAGAACGGAGTGAAGACCTTGTAGGGGCCGCCCTGTTTGGTCGCGACCTGCCAGGGCTCGAACAGCAGCGCGCTGTTGTGACTCTCCGCGCGCAATCCCTGATGCTTCAGCGCCGCCTTGATCGCAGTGTCGCGCTTCTCGATCGCAGGTTCGTAGCGGCGATTCCAGAACACCGCTTCGGCATTGCACGCGGCAGCAAGCGTCTGCAGGGTTTGCAGTGTGGGCGAATGGAAAAAACGCAGCCGCGAGCCGCGTTTGCGCAGCGCGGCGTCGAGCGCCGCCAGCGAGCGGTGCCGCCACGCTTCGGCAGCAGCGCCGGGCACCCAATCGCCCTCTTCGTCCGGCGCGTGGATATAGACGGGGATCGGCGCATAGCCGGCGTCCAGCGCGGCCTGCAGCGCGGGATTGTCCGCCAGACGCAAATCGTTGCGAAACCAGACGATCGCATTCGCCATCAACTCACCTTCACTGTGGGTCTTACGCCAAGGAAGCCACCGTCCACGGCGATGATCTGCCCGCTGATCCATGCGGCACGCTGCGAAGCTGCACATTGTGACATCGGGAACGCCGCAAGTTCGGCGGCATCGGTGGCCTCTCCGTGGCGTCCAAGAGGATACTGCGCGGAAACCGCGCTGCGCGCCAGATCGCTGGAGACGAATCTTGCGCCTGTGCCCGGGCAGATCCGGCGGGATGGGCTCATCGCGGAGTCTGCGCGGCGGGGGAAACCGGACCCTGCGGCATGTCGGAAGCAGGCGCCGCAGTGGCGGCCAGGGCTGCACGCAGGCTCGCCGCCCGCTCGCGGATCGCCTGGATGCGCTCGGGCGCCAGCCGGTCCAGGTTGCGCCATTGCATGCCGGCGCGCGGGTGGTCGCGGAAACGCGCGGCGTGGCGGTCGAGGAAATCCCAGTACAGCGTGGTGAACGGACAGGCCTTCGGACCCAGCGCTTCCGCAGGATCGAAGCGGCAGCCGGCGCAGTGATTCGACATGCGCTTGATGTACTGGCCCGATGCGGCGTAAGGCTTCGACACCATCCTGCCGCCGTCGGCGTATTGGCTCATGCCCAGCACATTCGGCAGCTCCACCCATTCCACCGCATCGACATAGACCGCGAGATACCACGCGTGAATCTCGCGCGGCCGCACGCCCAGCAACAGCGCGAACAGCCCGGTCACCATCAGCCGCTGGATGTGGTGCGAATAACCCAGGTCGAGCGTCTGCCGCAGCGCGTCACGCATGCAGGCCATCTGCGTATCGCCGGTCCAGAACAGCGCGGGCAAGGGCTGATCGGCGTTCAGCGCGTTGTCGTCGAGAAACTCCGGCATGCGCAGCCAGTACACGCCGCGCACGAATTCGCGCCAGCCCAGGATCTGTCGGACGAAACCTTCCACCGCTTCGATCGGCGCCCTGTCCGCGCGCCACGCCGCCACCGCCGCATCCACCGCACGACGCGGCGACAGCAGCTTCAGATTCATCGCAGCGGACAGCCGCGAGTGGTACAGCCACGGCTCGCCGGACCAGATCGCATCCTGATAGCGACCGAACAGCGGCAGCCGGTGTGCGATGAAATCGTCCAGGGCCTGCTGCGCCTGCGCTGTGGTCAGCGGCCAGTCGAAGCGGTCGAGCGTTCCGGGGTGATCGGCGAATTGCGCAGTGATCAGCTCGATGACTTCGCGGGTGATCGCATCGGCCAAAAACGCGCGCGGCGCCGGCAGCATGCCCGGGCCCTGCTTGCCGAAAGTGCCGCGATTGTCGGCATCGAAATTCCACTGCCCGCCCACCGGCTCGCCGTCTTCGATCAGCACGTCTTCGCGTTTGCGCAGCCAGCGGTAGAAATATTCCAGCCGCAGTTCCTTGCGGCCCTTTGCCCAGTCGGCGAACTCGTCCGGCGTTGCGTAGAAATGCAGATCGGGACGCTCGGCCCAGTCCACACCGGCATCGCGGCAGACCTGCGGCAGCGACTGCGCCAGCCGCCATTCGCCGGGCTGCACCGCGACCACTCGCTCGGGTTTGAGCGCTGCGAGATCCGCCGCCAGCGCGGCTTCGAGGGTCGCGAACGCATGCGTGTCCAGCGCGTGGTACTCGACCCGCCAACCGCGCGCGATCAGCGCATCGCGAAAATGGCGCATCGCTGCGAGGAACATCGCGATCCGCGCCTTGGTGCTCCAGACCTGGGTGGCCTCATGCACGACTTCGGCCATCCACACCACGTCGCAGGCGGGATCGAAATCGGCGAACGCGGCCGATTCCGCGTCGAGCTGATCGCCGAGCACCACGATCAGATTGCGGACCCGCACGCCGGGTGTCATGCGGTGCGCATCAGGCATACGCCGTATCGACGCTCTGATACTCGCGCGGAATGCGGTCGTTCAGGCCGACCAGAATCTCGTAGGGAATGGTCCCGGCCGCCTGCGCGACCGCCTCGCAGCGGATCTCCGCATCGCCCTGTCGACCGATCAACACCACGTCGTCTTCGTTGTAAGCGGTGCCCTGCGGCCCGAGATCGACCATGAACTGGTCCATGCAGATCCGACCGACGATGGGATGGCGATGACCACGGATCAACACTTCGCCGCGCGACGACAGCGAACGCGGATAACCATCGCCGTAACCGATCGGAATGGTGACCACGCGCGTGTCGCACTGCGGTGCCCAGGTCGCGCCGTAGCTGACCGGGTGTCCGGCCTCGACCACTTTGAAATAGGCGACCTGCGACACCAGCGACAGCGCGGGCTTGAGATCCACGGTGGGCTGCGACGCGGGATCGGGCAACACGCCATACAGCGCGATGCCGGGACGGACCATGTCCAGGTGGGTCTCGGGAAAATGCAGCACCCCGCCGGAATTGGCCAGATGGCGCAGCGGCATCGGCGCGCCGATGCGGTCGAAATGCGCGCAGGCTTCAAGAAAGCGTTCAAGTTGCTGCGCGGTCATCGGCGATGCGGGATCGTCCGCGCAGGCCAGATGCGAATAGATTCCTTTCACCACACACCACGGCGACGCGACCGCCGCTTCGACGAAGGCGCCTGCGCGGTAGCTGTGCACGCCGATGCGCTCCATCCCGGTGTCGATCTTCAGATGGATCGTGGCCTTGCGACCCAGCGCTTCGGCCGCGCGTTCGACCTGCCGCAGCTTGTCCAGCGACGACACCGTGATTTCCAGATCATGGGCGATGAACCCGGCCACCTGTGGCCCGAAAATGCCGCCCAGCACAAGGATCGGGACGCGCACGCCGGCCTGTCGCAGCGCGATGCCTTCCTCGAGGAAGGCCACGCCCAGATGTTCGACGCCCTGCGCCTGCAGATGCAGGGCTACCGGCACCAACCCATGCCCGTAGGCGTTGGCCTTGACGATGCCCATCACCGGCACGCCGGCATGCGCACGCAGCGCACGGAGATTGTGCGAAAGCGCATCCAGATCGACGTGGATGCGGGTCGGCCGCTCGCTCGCCTCGGCATGGCGATGGCGCAGGGCATCGATGTCGGCGATGGCGGGCGTCGGCTGTGTCATGCGGCATTTTAGCGGTCGTGCTGCGGAATGACGCAGCCATTTCGCAGATTTCACCACGACAGCCACCGGAACCCGTTCGCGATCCACGGTCCAGGGTAGTGCCATCGACCATGCCTGCATCACGTAGACCTGGAGAGCGATGGAGCAATAGCGTACTGCGCGCAAAAAATCGGACCAGCGGTATTCGAAAAGCGGAACGCTGAGGTATGTTTGGCTCGCAGGGGATATTCGACAACAGGAAGTCAACCCATGAAACGTTTCAGCAAAATCATGCTCGCTGCTGCTTTGACCTGTGTGATCGGCATCGCCGACGCTGCGTGCCCACCATATGCGTTCCGGGAGTGCAACGATGCCTTGGTGCGGTGCATCGCCAACGGCACCAATCCGGACATCTGCCAATTTCGGTTTGAACTGTGCATGGCCCGGAAGGGATGCGGCCCCATTCCGTGAGTCCATCGCAACATGGAAACGAACAAGGGCGCCATTGGCGCCCTTGTTTTTTGCAGTATCGATTGCAGCCCGAAAAATCAGGCCTTGCGTGCGCGCTTCACGGCTTTGACGGTCTTCTTCGCGGTGGTGCGACGGACATTCTTGCTGCCCGGCTTGCGACCGCGACGGGCGGTGCGCTTGGCCTTCACCGGCTTGAACCGGGCGACCAGCGGCGACAGCGTGGTTTCGAGCGTATTGCCCAACTGGGCGGCACCGGTTTCGATACGGGTGCGCAGTTCGCAGGCAGCGGCGGTGAGATTGGACTGCACCTGACCGACGGCGGCGGTCGCCTGACGGCGCGCTTCGACAACACGGTCGGCGGCGTCACCGACCGCAGCGAAGCTCTGCTTGCGTGCGATCGAGGCCAAGCCCAGACCGGCGAGCCACAGGTGGCGCGGCGTCGCGGTGGGAGTGGAAATACGGGTCTTGCCGGTGATTTTCTTGCGTGCCATGAGTGATCTCCGTTGCGGGGATGCCGGGGAACCCGGCTTTGGACACGGCCAGCATGGTCCCGCACCGCAGAGCAAACACACTAGGCAACACCGCCTCCGGGGCTTGCCACACATCGCGACTCGCGGGATGCTGGCGGCTTCCATTGCGAGGACTCGAAACATGGCCAAATCCAGTTGGGCCGCCTTCCCCCACGACGCCAAAGCCTTCGCCTATGCCGGCGATGCGCTCAAGAAAGCCTGGCCCAAGCTGCATGCCGGCGATTGCGAACCCTTCCCGGATGCGAAACACACCGCAGCGCTGATCAAAGCCGCCGGCAAGGCCGCACCCAAGGGGTTGGACGCCAATGCGCTGGCCGATGCGCTGCAGGATGCGTGGCGCAGCTTCCATGCCGGCGACTTCAAGGCCGCATTTGAAGCCGGCGAAGCGCTCGGCCCGGTCGGCGCTTCGGTCGCCGCCAAGGCGATCGGCATCCACGCCACTTATCTGGTCGACAACGACGCGGAAAAGCTCAAGCGTTTCGAGCAGGCGGCGAAATTGGCCGAAGCCGCCATCAAGGCGCTTCCCGATGAAGCCAACAGCCACTACCGCCACGCCTTCGCGCTCGGCCGCTACAGCCAGGGGCTGTCGATCGCCAAGGCATTGAAGGACGGCATCGCCGGCAAGGTCCGCGCCTCGCTGGACACCGCGCTGTCGCTGGCGCCCAAACACGCCGAAGCGCACACCGCGCTGGCGATCTACCACGGCGAGATCATCAACAAGATCGGCGCGATGATCGGCGGCCTGACCTACGGCGCCAAGGCGTCCGAAGCCGAGAAGCACATCAAGGAAGCGCTGAAGCTCACCCCGGCCTCGCCCATCGCCAACATCGAGCACGGCAACCTGCTGATGCTGCTGCACGGCGACAAGAAGGAAGACGAAGCCGCAGCCGCCTACGAGAAAGCCGCCAGCTGCAAACCGCTGGATGCGATGGAAGCCCTGGACGCCGCCTACGCCAAATCCGAACTGGAGTAAGCCTCTCTCGCCGCCCCCGCGGGCGGCTTGCCTCGGTTTCGCCCACTCCGTACAATCACCAACCCGATCTCCGGGCGGTTAGCTCAGCGGTAGAGCATTGCCTTCACACGGCAAGGGTCGCAGGTTCGAACCCTGCACCGCCCACCAAACAAGCCTCTGATTTATAGGGGTTTTTTAGCGAAAGGCCATTCGGAAACGGATGGCCTTTTTCGTTGTACTGTCCGTCGTACTGAAATTCATTTTTGCTGTCGAGAGTAGTTGTTAGCTCAGGGAAGGTCGGCGGGCTTCCACTGGTTATTTCCGACGAACTGCGCAAAAGAGAGGTCGTAGGACTCCCCAGCGAACGCGTGGAAAAGACATATCGGTGGCAAGTTCAGTTCCCGCCGTTGCTTGGCCAATTCAAAGACACAGTCATAGGTCGATTGCTCTGTGTGAATGCCGAACACCACCCCCACAAGCGACGCCGGCGGAATGTCCAACCATTCTCGAGCCCGATTGCCATACACGAGACGCCATTCTTTTTCATATTCCCACGCTCGGCCCTTGACGAACACGTGGATGATCTCGACCCCTTCGGGCGCCAAGGTGGAGCGAGGGTACTCGTCCTGGTAGCGAATCGGAAAACCTCCAAGGCTGTTTTCCGAAAGCGCGTGGCGAAACACCAAGGCAATTCCCCTATGAGAACAGCCGTAGTGGGCCCACATCAATGGCTGGGCGATGCTCTCTGTCATCGAGAAAATGCCAAAGCGATCAAGAGATTCGGAGATGCTTGCGTGCGCCTTGGCCTTGAATGCAGATGGGTTGCTCGCGGCGCCTTGAATATACTCATCAGGCAAAGCAGAAAGATTGCCTTGTCGAGTAGATATCCCCTGCAGGAACGAAGAAATAATCCTTGGATCTGGCTCTTCTAGGCCGAAGCTTGTGTCGAACGGATCGTTGAACTCGCTTCGGCACGAAAGCCGCACACGGCTATTGAGCATTACTTCTTGCATCGTTGAAGAAAAAAATTTCGACTCCGGCGACAAAAATTTATACATACGAGATGGCAATTGATCACCAAGACCTCGAAGCCGCATGGTTTCAGCTAACCATTCAGAGAATCCAGGATCTTTGTCCATATGCACCACGCGCGGAATCGACACAGCCTATAACGCCGCATTACCAAAAAGAAAGGGACACTGAGCTGAATGGCGCTTACTTAAGCCCCGTCATCCCCGCGAAAGCGGGGATCCAGCGCCTTTGCTTGGTCAAGAAAGCCTGAAGTCACTGGATTCCCGCCTACGCGGGAATGACGAAAATCTGGATGCCGTGCTTAAGTAAGTGCCATTCGACACTGAGCTGACACTCCAGCGGCTCCGGTGGATCGCCCTTCCCGCGCAGAGCAGTAAGTCGTGAATTGTGTTCGACGCTGTACTGCTTGCTGTTAGCACTAATCGGCTGAATGCTGTGATGGATTGCGGGGCTGTGCCCTGATTGCGAAAGTTGCCGGGGGGGATGGGCTGCGGGCTTCGCGGCTTGCGCCGCTCCTACAAAAAAGCAACCGCTATCGGCGTCAGCCTTGGAATTTGATATCCACGACGATGGCGCTTGAAGCGCACAAAAAAAGCGGGCCATCTTTCGATGGCCCGCCGGTGTTCCTCATCGCGTTGTCGGGTTCGATCAACGAGCGCCCATGGCCACCTTGTTCTGATCCTGCTTGTTCGGGTCCTGCTGCTGGTTCTGATCGCCCTGCTGCGCCAGTTGCACTGCAGGCTTGGTCGCTTCGGCCATCTTGGTGCTCTGATCGACGCCCTGGTTCACCGCCTGGTTGTAGTCGATGTAGGAGTTCTTCGACGCCGCGCTGGTCGGATCGCCCTGCACTGCGACCAGGAAGTTCTGGCCGTTCGGCGCGGTGGTCTTGCTGACATGGTCGATGCTCTGCAGGCCGGTCGCCTTGGCGTCCGCTGCGACGGCTGCCGCCGCTTTCTCCATGTCTTCGCGCGACTTGAAGCCACCGCTCGGGCCCAACTGCTCCAGATTCGACAAGGCCTGCTGATACAGCTTGTTGTCGGGGTGGTTGGTGTTGGACATCAGCGGCTTGTCGTTCTGGGTCGGCGGCTGCAGCTTGTCGTTGCTGCCGGCCGGCACCGGCGGCGGGTTGTCCGTTGTCGTAGCGGCCGGAACCTGCGGTTTATCGGCATTCGCGGCAGGTGTCTGCGGTTTGTCGGTGTTCGCGGCAGGCGTCTGCGGCTTGTCGGTTGGCGCCGTCTGTTGTTGACCGGGATAAATGCCCAGCGCAGTCAGCGTGTCCTTGCCCGCCTTGCCGTCGACTTCCAGACCCTTCTGTTCCTGATACTTGCGCACCGCCGCTTCGGTCTGGTCGCCGAAATAACCGGTGGTCGGCAGCGGCTGGCCCTGCGCATCGCGGATGCCCGCCTTGTTCAGCGCTTCTTGCAGGCCCTTCACGCCTTCGCCGCGTTCTTCCTTGAGCAGCAGCGTGTCGCTGGTGCTGCCGCTTTGGCCGCGTGGCTGCCCCGGCGTCTGACCGCCCTGCGTCTGGGTCTGAGTGGGATCGCCGCTGAGCGCGCGATAGGCTTCGTCAGGGCTCATGCCACTCTTGACGTTCTGCTGATACTGACCACGCATCTGATCGAGCGTGGTGCCAACCTGGGCGGCGGTGATCGAAGCGCTGTTGCCGGCCGAGTCGCCGTCGTAGACGCTGCGTCCGGTGCGCGGGTCGGCGACGCTGGCGAATTCGCGGGCCAGCGCGAGCTGCGCGCCCTGCAGGCCCGCCGCACCGTTGGTCTCGCCGGTGATGTACGCCTTCACCTGCGGACGTTTTTCGTCGACCAGGTAATCGGCGAACATCCGCTCCTGCAACTGCGGCGTGAGCTTGGCGTTGCGATCGATGCCCAGCGAATTCACCGCTTCCTCGAAGGTGCCCGGGATCATCTGGTACTTGCCGACCGCGAACAGACGATCCGGATCGCCTTTCGCCAGATCCTGACGACGCATCACTTCACCGACGGTCATCTGCGAGAAGTCGATCTGGGCGCCATTGGCGTCGCCGGCACGGCCACGATTGTAGGAACCGTAACCGCCCTCACCGCTCGAAATCAGCGTGCCGAGCGGATTGGTCGAACCGAAGTCGTTGGGGCCACCCGACACCTTGTTGCCTGCCGGCTGCTGCGGCGAGGTGTTTTCCGCAGGCTTTGTCTCTGTAGGCGTCTGCTGGGGCGGCGTCGGTTGGGTCGGCGTTTGCTGTTGGCCCGGTTTCAAACCGAGCGCTGTCAGCGTGTCGTTGCCGGCCTTGCCGTCGACTTCGAGACTTTTCTGTTCCTGGTATTTGCGCACCGCCGCTTCGGTCTGGTCGCCGAAATAACCGGTAGTCGGCAACGGCTGGCCCTGCGCATCGCGGACGCCCGCCTTGTTCAGCGCTTCCTGCAGCGACTTGACCGCATCGCCACGCTCGCCGTGCTTCAGAACGCCGTCGGACATCGGATCGAGATTGGGGCTGGATACGGCCGCGCCATTGGACTGGATACGCCCTTGCAGAACGTCGTTGATATAGCGCTCGAACTGTGCCGGCTCCACCTCGACATGGGCATGGACTCCGTACGTACCGCGCCCCTTTGGCCCGGTGCCCGATTGGATACCGAGAGACTCGCCGTACTGGATACGCTCCCCCTCCGCCTTGGTGAAGGTCCGATCGTCCATATGCAATACCTGACCGACCAGTTCGGCGCCGGGCGTGCCGAATGGTTTGCTGTAAATCCGCACACCGCCGTAGTCGTTCGGATTGAGATAGTGGGCATAACCTTCAATCGGAGCGGGCACGGCAACGTTGGCGCTACCGCTGGCGTCCTGAAAAATCAGGTCTTTCTTGACGAGTACGTTGCCATCCGCGCGACGCACCGCTTCAAGCTCGCCGTTGACGACGGCAGCATCGGAATCCACCCGCCCGGCATTTCCCGTACGCACCGCCTCGCGATTCGTATTGGGATGGTGAATCGCGAGATCTTCATAGCTGGTCACCGGAACATTGCGGCCGATGTCTTCGCGAGGTTCCAAAAGCGTATATCTCGACATGACTTTCTCTCCTTAGGAATTGAATTTTGAATCTGAATCGATGGTCGGCTCGAAAGCCATGTTCACGGGCTGGGAGCTTCGGGATCTTCGATGAGATACCAGCAATCGGAGGACTTCTTGAACGTATAAGAATTCCCCTCGGAAACACCGTACATATAACGAACAGAACGCTGGTCGTCGCCCTTCGACTGAATCTCGAGACGCAGCGGTTTTTTATCGACGCTTTTCACGGAATCGACGAAGTGGAATGCATCTGCGGCGTAGTTCACGTTGAAATCATCGTAGGCCGCGCCGACGACATAGACCATCCGCGCACGATCGCCTTCGTCATCGGATTGAAGTTCCGCCACCTTGACCGCAGGCGCGGTGAACGCGCGTTCGACGCGATCGTCGGAGGCGAACGCTTTGAGAAATGCGTCGAAGTCCTGCGATGGACAGGCAGGCGCGGCGCCGTCCATCGACTTCGCGACAGGGTCGAGCGCGGAAACTTCCCACGATGTCACCGCGAAAGAGGCTTCTTCGCCAGGCACATTCCAGCGCTCCGAAGGCCCGTAGGCCGCCACGCGGATGCGCTTGCCTTCGCCGGCATTGGCGAAATGCATGATGCAGTGGCCGTCGCCGCTGCAGCTTTCGACTTCCGGCAGTTCGCCGCAGACGAGTGCTGCGCCGCCGACGTTTTCCCGGCACATCGGATCCCGCAAAGGCAACCATCCGGCATCGGTCAGGCGTTTGCGCAGATCCGCATACGGCATTTCCTTGGTGAATGCGGCATCCACCGCAGGTGCCGGCGCGGTTGCGGGCTCTGCGACGGCGTGCTCTGCGACGGCGGCGGGCGGAGCCGCAGCTGCCGGTTCGGCCGCTGGCGCGGTTGGTTTGCAGGCGGCTGCCAACAACATCACTGTCAGGATCGATGCACTTCGATAACGCATACGTGCTTCCTCGTTTCGGAAAAAAGAAAAATCGAACGCCACGAATCGGTGTGGCGGCGTAACGGCGTGGTGGATATCAGACGGCACGCGCACGCTCCTGGCGCGAACCATCGACGTGCGGATCGGTTTGCGGCGACAGCGCGCCGAGTTGCGCCGTCGATACTTCGATCGGCTGAGAAGCGAGCTGCGCGAGATTGAGCGGCAGCACCTTGTGCGAAGCGTCGCGCAGGTCGCCCTGTACCGCGAACACCGCGCCGCCAGGACCGGCAACGACGTGATCGACGCGCAAGATCTCGGAGGCTTTGGCCGCGACCATGATCGAGGCCGCCGCCTGCTGCCGTTCCTGGTCGTTGGACAGCCCGGGCACGACCGCCAGCGCCGCATAGATTTCGCGATACCGCGCATGTTCGGGATGATCCGCATGCGCGACCGACGTGGCGTCGACCGGCTTGCCAGCCGACGGCTCCGACGCGTCGGGCCGCATGGCGGTCATGAGCTTGTTCAAGCCATCGCCATTGCGGCTGATGTCGTGGATGCGGTCGTAATTGCTGACGCCGTTGGCGTCGCGATAGGCGCGGCCGCCGGTCATGGCTTCGCGGGCGCTGTTGAAACCCACGATATGCGCGGCCTTGAGGAAGCCGGCGACGCGTCCGGGGGCTTCCTCTTCGCTCAGAAAGCCCTGCTCCCGCGCGCGCTGATGATGCTTCTCGGCGTTGAGCTTGAAGGCGTTGTCCTGCAGCTCCGGCGAGCGCTTGTAGACGTCGAGGCTGAGCCCGTTGCTCCAGTTGGAAGCGTCTTCGAGGAATGCGGCCATGCCGCCGGATTTCGCCCACGCCCATTCGGACTTCTGCCCGGCCATCGCCTGGCCGAGTTTGTCCCTGTCGACGTAACCGGCTTCGGCGAGGAATTCCGCGCCGGCCTTGTAACGTCCGACGAATCCGAGACGATTCGTCGCGGCAAGATCGCCGCCGTGACTTTCGCTCATCACGGTCGAGGCGATCAGCCTGCGGGTCATCGCGTCGTCCAATGTCGCGATATTCCCTTGTTGGTATTCATCGGCAGTGGCCACTGCCTGTTGTCGAATATCAGCCATCAAGCTGCTCCAAATGGATATTCAACGAGTGTCGCTCAGCGGTGGCTATGCCTTACGACATCGGTGTTCCGTGACAGGTGGGTGGCAAGGGAAGTAGAGGTTGGATCGCGGTTCGCGGAAACGGGTCGGCTCCTCGATCGATATGTGGCGATAGGCATGCGGGAACGGGGGCTCGACGGCATCGGGCGCAGCAGCGAAGGCCATGGCGGATACCCGGCCGGCCGGCGCTGCTTTCGACATCGATGGCGATGCATGCCCCATCTGGTTCCCCGACTCCATCCTGTTACTGGCGGGCGGCCACAAGGACCGCACTCTGGACCGCTTTCGACCGCAGGCTAGCAACTCCGGAGGTCGGAGGGAAGTGGCGGCCCGTGGCAGGCACCCGCATGCACTCGGGCGATTGCGCATGAGCATCCATCAGGCATCCGACCGTCGGCAATATCGTCCGGTTTTAACAATTAATTTACAAACCGGCGCTTCTGCGAATCCGCATCGTTCCAGTGCCATGCAGATCGCTCGATGGCAGCGCCCCGACAGCCTGCCCGGCCGGTCCGGCAAGACGCCGGATGCGGCCTTGATGCACGGCATCGATCAAAGCAGCGTGGCTTCGATCGTCACCGGCACCGCGAGTGCGCGCGAGATCACGCAGCCGGCCTTCGCGGCATTGGCGATCTCGGCGAACTGTTCGGCGGTGATGCCCGGCACCGTGGCGCTGACGATCAGATGCACGCCGGTCACGGTCGGGCCCGGGTCCATGCCCGGCTCCATCGTCGCTTCGGCGCGGGTATCGATGCGGGTCGGCGTGAAGCCGGCACGGCCCAGTACAGCCGACAGCGCCATGCTGAAACAACCTGCATGCGCGGCAGCGAGCAGCTCTTCCGGATTCGTGCCTTTCTCGTCGCCGAAGCGGGTCTTGAACGAATAGTTCTGATCGGCGAACAGCCCGCTCTGCGGCGTGCTCATGCCACCCTTGCCGGTCTGGATGTCGCCTTCCCAACGTGCGGTCGCGATACGCTTCAACGCCATGATGGCGACTCCCTTTCGAGTGATGAGCGGCCGAGTCTACGCGTTCGCCGCCGTCTGGAAATGTGCCTGCGCACGCAACCGCATTGTCGGATGCAGCGCTGCGGTTGACCCAAGTCAAATCGCTGAATTGCCGTACCGCAATGCGTCTTGACCCGCGCAGCCGAAATTCCGATCCTTGGCGGGCGTCCTCAGGACGCACCGCCATGACCGCCCGCCGAGCGCCTGCTCGGACGGCAGGCTTCCCGAACGCGGACAGCCATGACGGCTCACCCCAACGCCTTTCGCGAAAGGAGAGTCGCTCATGTCGTACTCCACAGAACACATCCGCAACGTGGCCCTCGCAGGTCACCCCGGCGCCGGCAAAACTACCTTGTTCGAAGCCCTGCTGCATGCCGGCGGCGCAGTCCAGACGGCAGGCACCATCGAACGCGGCAGCACGGTGTCCGATTTCGACGCCATCGAAAAGGAACGCGGACATTCCATCGACGCCGCCATCGCCAGCATCGACCACACCGCGCCCGGTCAACCGCTGATCCACGTCAATCTGATCGACACGCCCGGCTATCCGGATTTCCGCGGCCCCACGCTATCGGCGCTGGCGGCGGTGGAAACGCTGGCGGTCGTGGTGGATGCCGACGCCGGCATCGGCTACGGCACGCGTCGGATGATGGAATACGCCCAGGCGCGCAAACTCTGCCGGGTGATCGTCGTCAACAAGATCGATCACGATCCCGGCAAGCTCGGCGCACTGCTCGACGAGCTGCGCGAGACGTTCGGCAATGAAGTCCTGCCGCTGAATCTGCCCACCGACGGCGGCAAGGCGATCATCGACTGCTTCGGCAATCGCAGCGGCGACAGCGATCTGGGCCCGGTCGGCGACTGGCACCAGAAGATCATCGACCAGGTGGTCGAAATCAACGAAGGCGTGATGGATCATTTCCTCGAAGTCGGAGAGGAAGGCCTGAGCGGTCAGGAACTGCACGATGCCTTCGAGCAGTGCCTGCGCGAAGGTCATCTCGTCCCGGTCTGCTTCGTGTCCGCGCGCAGCGGCGTTGGCGTCAAGGAACTGCTCGATGTCGCCGAGAAACTGTTCCCGCATCCCGGTGAAGCCAATCCGCCACCGTTCGTGAAGGGCGTGGGCGATACCGCAGCGCCGATCGTCTCGACGCCCGATGCTGCCGCGCATGTCATCGCCGACGTGTTCAAGATCGTCAACGATCCCTTCGTCGGCAAGCTCGGCATCTTCCGGGTCTACCAGGGCACGGTGAAGAAGGACACGCAGTTGTTCGTCGACGACGGCAAGAAGCCGTTCAAGGTCGCGCATCTGTTCAAGATGAAAGGCAAGGAGCACGTCGAAATCGCGCAGGCGATTCCCGGCGACATCGCCGCCGTGGCCAAGATCGACGAGCTGCATTTCGATGCGGTGCTGCACGACAGTCACGACGAGGACCAGATCCATCTCGCGCCGCTGGATTTCCCGAAACCGATGTTCGGCCTTGCGGTAGTCGCCGCAAGCAAGGGCCACGAGCAGAAGCTGTCGATCGCGCTGCACAAGCTGGCCGAGGAAGATCCGTGCTTCCACGTCGAGCATGAGATCGAAACCAACGAAACCGTGGTCCGTGGCCTCTCCGACCTGCATCTGCGCATCAATCTGCAGCGATTGAAGGACCGGTACGGCGTGGAAGTGACCAGCCGCCCGCCGCGCATCGCCTATCGCGAAACCGTCGCTGCGAACGCCGATGGCCATCATCGCCACAAGAAGCAGACCGGCGGCGCGGGCCAGTTCGGCGAAGTCTTCCTGCGCATCGAACCGCTGCCGCGCGGCGCCGGCTTCGAGTTCCTGGATGAAGTCAAAGGCGGCACGATTCCCGGGCAATTCATGCCGGCGGTCGAGAAAGGCGTGCGCCAGGTGCTGGGCAGCGGCGCGGTCGCCGGCTATCCGATGCAGGACGTGCGCGTGATCGTCTACGACGGCAAGCATCATCCGGTGGACAGCAAGGAAGTCGCGTTCGTCGCCGCAGGCAAGAAAGCCTTTCTCGACGCGATCGCGAAAGCGCGTCCGCAGGTACTGGAACCGATCGTCGATCTGGAAGTCGCCGCGCCGGAATCGCATATGGGCGATATCAGCGGTGGCTTGTCGTCGAAGCGCGCGCGCATCAACGGCACCGACTCGGTGCGCGGCGGCGAAATTCTCGTCAAGGCGCAGGTGCCGCTGTCGGAGCTGGAAGGCTATGCGGCGGAGCTGAAATCGATCACTGCGGGTCGCGGGCGGTATTCGCTCGACTTCAGCCACTACGAACCGGTGCCTGTGCAAGTGCAGAGTCGACTGGTCGATGCCTACAAGCCGAGGCACGAAGAGGAATAGCAACGATCTGAACAAAAAAACATAGCCGACTGTTCAAATCTTCCTCGGCCGTAGATGGACCAGGTCGTTGTCATCCCGAGCGCCCGTGCAACGGGCCGAGGGACCTGCTGTTGTGGCTGCACGCGCCACAAGCAGGTCCCTCCTCGGGCTTCGCCCTCGTTCGGGATGACAGCATCGAACCAACGATCGAAGCCGCAGTTTTTACGCAGCGGTCGCCGCCTCGCGATGCACGACCACCAGCTGCACCGCATCGCCGCCGCGCCAATCATCGGGCTGCAGCCGGTAGGCGATGCGCGAACGCGATGCCGGCGGTTCGCCGGTCCAGCCGCCGAAGTGGATCGCGTTCAAGCGCTTCATCGCGATGCCCGGCCAGACCAGTTCGAGCTTCAGATGCTGCTCGCCCAGGATCTTCCAGCCGACGACCTCGAACACATCGTCGAACAGCGGCTCCGCGAAGCCCTGCCCCCACGGCCCGCCATCGCGCAGTGCGAGCGCAGTGCCGATGTCGCAGGCCTCGGGTGGCATCGCGCCGTCGCTGAGGATCACGTCCTGCAGCAGTTCCGGCGACAGCATCGTTGCGGCGCAGCGCTCGAACGCGGTCTGGAAACGCGGCAGATCGGCCAGACGCAGGCTGAGTCCGGCGGCCATCGCGTGTCCGCCGAATTTTTCGATCAGGCCCGGATGCTGCGCGTCGACCGCCGCGAGCGCATCGCGGATATGGAAACCGGCGATCGAACGTGCCGAGCCGCGCAACTGATCGCTGCCGGCGTCGCTGGGCGCGAACGCGATCGCAGGGCGATGCACGCGCTCCTTGATCTTGGATGCGACCAGACCGACGACGCCGGGATGCCAGTCTTCGCGATACAGACAGACGGTGGCGCGGCCGGAGTCGATGTCGAACGAGAGTCCGGCCAGCGCGGCTTCGGCGTCGCCGACCATCTGCTGCTGCACGCCGCGACGCTCGGCGTTGATGCCATCCAGCACTTCGGCGAGTTCGCGCGCGCGGCGCGGGTCGTCGCAGAGCAGGCATTCGATGCCGAGCGCCATGTCTTCCAGACGGCCGGCGGCGTTGATGCGCGGCGCCATCGAAAAACCGATATCGCTGGCGGTCAGCGTCGACGCCTGTTTGCGCGACACTTCGATCAGCGCATGCAGACCGGCGCAGCCGCGACCGGCGCGCAGCCGACGCAGACCGGCCGCGACCAGCGTGCGGTTGTTCGCATCGAGCGACACCAGATCGGCGACGGTGCCGACGGCGACCAGATCCAGCAGCACGGACAAGTCGGGCGGGTCGCCATCGAAGTGCCCGATGTCGCGAAGATGCCGGCGCAGCGCCAGCAGCACGTAGAACATCACCCCGACACCGGCCAGCGCCTTGCTGGGAAATGTGTCGTCCATGAGATTCGGATCGACGATGACATCGGCCGACGGAAGCTGCTCGCCCGGAAGATGGTGGTCAGTGACCAACACCTGCCAGCCGTGCGCTTTCGCCGCCGCGATGCCGGCGTGGCAGGCGATTCCGTGATCGACCGTCACCAGCACATCGGGACGCATGCCGACGAGGTCTTCGACCAGCGCCGGCGACAGCCCGTAGCCATGGACCATGCGGTTGGGGACCGCGTACGACACCTGCTGCGCGCCGAGCATGCGCAATCCACGCACCGCGACCGCGCAGGCGGTGGCGCCATCGCAGTCGAAATCGCCGACCACCACAATGTGTCGCCCGGCCGCCATCGCGTCGGCCAGCAGACGCGATGCGGCATCAATGCCGAGCAGCGCATCCGGCGGCAGCAATTGACTCAGGCGCGGCTGTGCGAGCGCATAGCTGTGCGCGCCGCGCGCGGCGTAGACGCGACGCAGCAGCGGCGACAGCTGCGGCGGCCAGTCGCCCTGCGCGTCGGGTGCATCCGCAGCGTCGCGGCGCCGGATCGTGCGGGTCATGCCTGGTTTTGATCGTGCGACGACGACGTCGCCGGCATCGCCCACGCACCGCGCCAGAAACGCCAGCGTTGTCTCGGCGCGAGCCGGAGCTGCGATCCATCCGCCGTGTCGAGCATCAGCGATTCGAGTTTGCCGGCACGAACCTCGCGCATCGCAGGCAGCAGCCAGTCGCGCTGCAGCGCTGCGAAATCGCGGAATCGGCGCAGGTCATGAAGCGCGATCCCGCTGCGATTCGACGACGCGCTGCCGAAATCCTGCGGCAAAGGCTGCGCCGTGCCGCCCGCGAGCCTGATCAACGCCTGCAGCAGATCGTCGTCGCTGTGCACGCTGCGGGCATCGGCGGCGATACGATCCGGCAGAAGACCGCCGCCCCAGACCCACAGTGCGTTGATCGGCACCAGCCCGCGTTCGGCGCGCCGCGCGTTCCAGGGATGGTTGTGCAGCACGATCTGCACTTCGTTGAGCAATGCGCGCCAGCGACGACCTTCCGGGCCATCGGGCTGATGCTCGAGCAGATCCTCGCCCAACGCTTCGTCGGGCGCGCTGAATTGCGGAAATTTCGCTTCGCGCTGCAGGCGCAGATACCAGCGCGCCGGCGTCGGTGCGTCCAGCGCGAAGCCGCTGTCGCCGAAGACCGGCCTCAACGCCGGCAGCAGCGCATCGACATCGTCCTGCGACAGCGACAAGCGCTCGCCGATGCCCAGCAGACGCGCGCCGGTCATTTCCGGGCGCACGTGCGCGGGATCGGCGCGCAGCCACGCCGCGCCAGCGGCATCGCCGGCATCGATCTGACGCGTGATCGCGGCCGGCGCCCAGCGTGCGGGCGTGGCGGTGAAATGGCGGATCAGCTGCGCATCGCCGCCGCTGTCTCCGGGTGCCGTTGCATCGGCACGCCCGAACGCTTTCGCAAGCTCGGGCGAAAGACCCTGACGACCGAAGCTCGACCACGCAGGCAGCAGGAAGATGGCGCGCGCCATCGTCGCGGCCCCGTCAGCCTTCGTACGCGACCTGGACCAGTTCGTACTCGCGCCGGCCGGCGGGTGCGTCGATCTCGACCACATCGCCTTCGTGCTTGCCGATCAGCGCGCGCGCGATCGGCGAGGAAATCGCGATCAGTCCGAGTTTGATGTCGGCTTCCAGGTCGCCGACGATCTGGTAGCGCTTCTCGTCCTCGGTCTCCACGTCGGCCAGGGTCACGGTCGCGCCGAACACCACGCGGCTGCCGGCGTTGAGCGTGGAGATATCGATGACCTGCGCATGCGACAGCTCGGCTTCGAGCTGCTTGATGCGGCCCTCGATGAAGCCCTGCTGCTCGCGCGCGGCGTGGTACTCGGCGTTTTCCTTCAGGTCGCCGTGGGCGCGGGCTTCGGCGATCGCATTGATCACCGCCGGGCGCTGCACGCTCTTGAGTTGTTCCAGTTCGGCGCGCAGGCGCTGCGCGCCTTTCAGGGTCAGGGGGGCTCGACTCATGATGGATCCAGTTCCTTGTGCAATTCCTGCAGCGCCCAGACTGGGCCACTGTCGCGGAAATCGAGAGAATGCAGCAAGGCCTTCGCGCCTGCAATCGTGGTCGAATAGGTGACGCGATGCTGGAGCGCCTCACGCCGGATCGAGAACGAGTCGGCGATCGCCTGCTTGCCTTCGGTGGTGTTGACGATATAGGTGATCTCGCCGTTCTTGATCAGGTCGACGATATGCGGGCGGCCTTCGACGACCTTGTTGATCACGTCGCACGCGACACCCTGCGCGCCGAGCCAGGCAGCGGTGCCACGCGTCGCGACCAGGCCGAAGCCGCGACGGATCAGTTCCTCCGCCACCGCCAGCACCCGCTGCTTGTCGGGGTCGCGCACCGAGATGAAGGCCTTGCCGACCGGCGGCGCCTTGATGCCGGCGGCTTCCTGCGCGCGCGCGAACGCGGCTCCGAAATTGCGGCCGACGCCCATGACTTCGCCGGTCGAACGCATTTCCGGACCCAGGATGGGATCGACGTTCTGGAATTTCGCGAACGGGAAGATCGCTTCCTTCACCGAATAGTAGTGCGGCACGATTTCCTTCAGCGCGCCCTGCTCCGCCAGGGTCATGCCGGCCATGCAGCGGGCCGCGATCTTCGCCAGCGGCATGCCGGTGGCCTTGGACACGAAGGGCACGGTGCGCGAAGCGCGCGGATTCACTTCGAGCAGGAAGATGACATCGGTGCCGTCGGCTTCCTGCTGGATCGCGAACTGGGTGTTCATCAGCCCGACCACGTTCAGCGCCTTGGCCAGCGCGACGACCTGTTCGCGAAGCCTGCCCTGCGTGTGCGCCGACAGCGAATACGGCGGCAGCGAGCACGACGAGTCGCCCGAGTGCACGCCGGCTTCCTCGATGTGTTCCATCACGCCGCCGATCAGCACGTGGCCGTCCTTGTCGGCGATCACGTCGATGTCGACCTCGACCGCGTGATCGAGAAAACGATCGAGCAGCACCGGCGAATCGTTCGAAACCTTCACCGCGTCGCGGATGTAGCGCGACAGGTCTGCGTCGGAATACACCACTTCCATCGCACGGCCGCCGAGCACGTAACTGGGACGCACCACCAGCGGGTAGCCGATCTCGCGCGCCAGCGCCAGCGCCTCGTCGGCGTTGCGCGCGGTGCGGTTCGCGGGCTGCAGCAGGCCGAGCCGTTCGACCAGTTTCTGGAAACGTTCGCGGTCCTCGGCCAGATCGATCGAATCCGGCGAGGTGCCGATCACCGGCACGCCGTTGGCTTCCAGCGCCTGCGCGAGTTTCAGCGGCGTCTGTCCGCCGTACTGCACGATCACGCCCTTCGGCTGCTCCAGTTCGACGATCTCCAGCACGTCTTCCAGCGTCAGCGGCTCGAAGTACAGGCGGTCGGAGGTGTCGTAGTCGGTGGACACGGTTTCCGGGTTGCAGTTGACCATGATGGTCTCGTACCCGTCTTCGCGCAGCGCCAGCGCTGCGTGGACACAGCAGTAATCGAATTCGATGCCCTGCCCGATCCGGTTCGGGCCGCCGCCCAGCACCATGATCTTGTCGCGCGAGGTCGGTGCGGCTTCGCATTCGTCCTCGTAGGTCGAATACAGATACGCGGTGTTGGTCGAAAACTCGGCGGCGCAGGAATCCACGCGCTTGTACACCGGACGCACACCGAAGGCCTTGCGCAGCGCGCGCACGGCGGTTTCGTTGGTGCCGGCAAGCTGCGCAAGACGCGCGTCGGAAAATCCTTTGCGCTTGAGCGCGCGCAGACGTTTTGCATCGAGGCCTTCTAGGCCGGCTGTGGCGACTTCGCGTTCGCAGGCGATCAACTCTTCGATCTGATCGAGGAACCACGGATCCACGAACGACAGCGCATGCACCTCCTCCACCGACAGCCCGGCGCGGAAGGCATCGGCGAGATAGAACATGCGCTCCGGGCCGGCTTCCTTCACTTCGCGGCGCATCCGCGCCATGCCTTCATCGGTGCGCAGGTCCAGATCGGTGGGATCGAGACCGACCTTGCCGGTTTCGAGGCCGCGCAGTGCTTTCTGCAGCGATTCCTGGAACGTGCGGCCGATCGCCATCACCTCGCCCACCGATTTCATCTGCGTGGTCAAACGCGCATCGGCCGCCGGGAATTTCTCGAACGCGAAGCGCGGAATCTTGGTGACCACATAATCGATGCTCGGCTCGAACGAGGCCGGCGTAAGACCACCGGTGATTTCGTTCTTCAATTCGTCGAGCGTGTAACCGATCGCAAGCTTGGCCGCGACCTTGGCGATCGGAAAGCCGGTGGCCTTCGAGGCCAGCGCAGACGAGCGCGAGACGCGCGGGTTCATTTCGATCACCACCACGCGGCCGGTCTGCGCATTGACGCCGAACTGCACGTTGGAGCCGCCGGTATCGACGCCGATCTTGCGCAGCACTGCGATGCTGGCATCGCGCAGGCGCTGGTATTCCTTGTCGGTGAGCGTCTGTGCCGGCGCGACGGTGATGCTGTCGCCGGTGTGCACGCCCATCGGGTCGAAGTTCTCGATCGAGCAGACGATGATGCAGTTGTCCGCCTTGTCGCGGACCACTTCC
>CAZGBA010000008.1:9449-66164 GCA_964523435.1 uncultured Xanthomonas sp. | reverse complement strand
ACGGCATCCTCGTCACCGGCGGCACCGGCTTCACCGGCCGCGATTCCACGCCCGAGGCGCTGCTGCCGCTGCTGGACAAGCAGATGCCCGGCTTCGGCGAACTATTCCGCGCACTGAGCTTCGAGGAGATCGGCACCTCGACGCTGCAGTCGCGCGCGTTCGCCGGCCTCGCCAACGCTACCTTCCTCTTCGCCCTCCCCGGCTCCACCTCGGCCTGCCGCACCGCCTGGGAGAAGATCGTGCGTGCCCAGCTCGACGCGCGCACCAAGCCCTGCAATCTCGCCACGCTGCGTCCGCGGCTCAAGGAGTGATGAACATGTCCATCGGCACCACTTTGCGATTGCTCACCAAGGCCACCGGCCTGACCGTGACCGATCTCGCCACCGCCATCCCGCGTGCGGGCGTCAACACCGTCAGCGCATGGCTGAAGGACGAGAAGCTGCCCGGCCGCGATCAGATCGATGCGCTCGCCCGCACCTTCGGCGTGCCCGCTGGCGCGCTGCTGTCGGAACTCGCCAGCACCTTCGACCCCGCGCGCACCAAGGGCGAGCATGAACTGCTGGCGTCGTACCGTGCGCTCAACAGCAAGCAACAGGGCGCACTGCTGGAAGTGGCGCGCAGCATGGCCGCTGGCGCACGCGACGAAGACGATGCACCCACACGCCCTGCGCGCAAACGCGCACCCGCAAAACGCAGCCGCAAGGTGACCGCATGAGCAAGCTCAAACGCAAGGAATACGAGGAACTGCTGGAACCGATGCAGCGCGAGCTCGCGCAGATGGCCCGCTGGGCAACGCACAGCGGGCAGCGCATCCTCGTCATCATCGAAGGCCGCGACACCGCCGGCAAAGGCGGCGTGATCGACGCGATCAGCGCGCACATCAACCCGCGCCAGAGCCGGATCGTCGCGCTGCCCAAGCCGAACGACCGCGAACGCACCCAGTGGTATTTCCAACGCTACATGTCGCATCTGCCCGCCGCCGGCGAACTCGTGCTGTTCGACCGCAGCTGGTACAACCGCGCCGGCGTCGAAAAGGTCATGGGCTTCGCCGACGACAAACAGGTGAAAGCCTTCCTCAAGCAGGCGCCAATCTTCGAACAGATGCTGGTCGACGACGGCATCCTGCTGTTCAAGTACTGGCTGTGCTGCGATCAGGAAGAACAGGAAAAACGTTTCGCCGAACGCCGCGAAGACCCGCTCAAGGGCTGGAAGCTCTCACCGATCGATCTCGAAGCACGCACGAAATACGGTGAGTACACCAAAGCGCGCGAGGCGATGCTCAAGGCCACGCACACCAAACACGCACCGTGGACGCTGGTGGATTTCAACGATCAGAAGATCGGCAGGCTGACCTTGATCCGCGATCTGCTGGATCGTTTGCCGGATACCGACACCAAGACCGAGCCGCTTGAGTTTCCGGCGCTGGAAGGGAAGCTGCAGAAGGAGAAGTTTTCGGTGGTGAAGCCGTTGGATGCATTCGAGGCATAGCCCCGTAGCCGAAGCAGCAGCGTAGCGGCCTGCAAACCTCAACAATGCCCACGGGCATTTTCCACCCGACAGCCGTCGACACAGCTCATTTCGACGGCGCTGCAGACGTCGAATTCACGATGAATCCCGGCGCATCATGCACCGAGCATCCGAAGCGGATCGTCACAGGATTCCCCTTCGGGCCATAGCATGTGAGTCGCTGGTCAGCCTTGGAAACGAAATACTTGCCGGGAGAAGCATTGACGTAGTCGTTTTCGTTGTCGGAGCTCTGTTCGGTCCATTCGTGCTCCTGTATCCCCCAATAGGGGAACTCCTGACGGAACCAGGCCGTATATTTCTGACCGAAACCCTGATCGACGGAGATCCATTGGAACCCGGTGAAGCCCCGCCCCTGCGAGTTGTAGGCGGCACCGCCATACTCGTATCTTGTTGCGGACCGAAAACCTCCGTTTCTCGCCTCGAATTCCCCAACGACATACATCGACGAACGAAAATAGAAACGATCGTTCGCGATATAACGATCCGGCGATTCGATACCGGGAACGGAATACAGGTTTTTCCGGGTGCTCGACAACGGGTAATAGCGCCAGCGGAACTTGCTGCCGTTGCTGGCGGCAATCGAAGAGACGGTATCAAGCACCGTGTCGCGTCGATCCCGGCCTTGCGCAAAACTCGCGGAAACCGCGTGCAGACCGCACTTGTAGCCTGATGGACATTCGGTGAGCTCACCCTTCTCGTCAGCGAACCATCCATTTTCCAGGCCCCGGTCGAATGGCGAAAAATAGTCTTCCGCCGAATCGCCATACAGATTGTCCGCAACAACGCGATTGGCTTGCCCGACAAGGCCCATTCCGGTGATACGCTCCGGACGATATCGCCCCTCATCGTCGAGCTTGAAGCTCACCGCGTCATATTCGTATATCCCAAAATCCATGTCCGGGTACTTTTCGGACAGCTCTTCGCCACACATCAAGCGCAGGTCCGCACTGCGAATGCAGAAGTCCACCAGTCGTTTGGAAGGGAAAAGAATGTCGTCTTTTCCGTCGTTGTTGTAATCAGCCACGAGCGATGCCGCGACTGCGGTTCCGGTGACGCGGGGATCCTCGACGCCGGTGTCGAGCGGCGAGGAGAAGCCCGCACCATTGTTCAACTGCACCATCAATTGCCCGCTGCGCGACGCATAGACAATCTCCGCCATGCCATCGCCGTTGATGTCCGCAAACAGATGCTCCGCATCCATGGCATCCGGGTGCATGCCATAGGCGATGGGGTCGATCAGGGAGGGATTCAGGCTGCCATTCTCCCTGGATCCGAACATCAGGAAGCGCAGGGGCTTCTTTCCGTCCATCAAGACCACGGCGCGGCCCATGCCGTGCGTGCCATAGCCGATCTTCAGTCTCGGACTAGCATCGCTGGGTATTTCAGCGACCAGCTCCGCATCGCCATAGCGGATATCACGATCATTCGCGATGAGATTGCGGCGTAGAAACACGCGATACATGGACCCGGTCTTGCGTCCTTCAAGCAAATCGTCCCGACCGTCGTTGTCAACATCCAGCACGACGATGTCATTCGACGAAGGGACACCGATGGATACCGGCTTCGTGAACGCCTGTCCGCGCCAGCTCATGATCGACATGGCATCGCCGTCGCGTCCGAAAAGATCCGCGCCCCCCATATGCCTCAAATCCCGACCGGTATAAGCATCAGGCGATTCCCCGAAGAAGTCCCGATCCGCTCGAATCTCGACGGCCTCCGCACTTTTTCCATCCATATCCATGAACCAGACGTTCGCGGTACCGTCGGCCCTGCGTTCGAGGATCTCGGTACGACCGTCCACATTGAAATCGCTGCTGTCGAAGAAGCCGCCGAGACGCGGGCGAGGATTTCCGGGATACCAGGCGGCAGCGAGCGATCCCGCCGCCGGCGCTATCGGCCCTTCGATGCGCCTCGGCCTGGAAAAAGCGATCGCCTTGTCCAGCCATTCGATCTTCGTGGGCTTTCCGCAACGTTCGTTCGCTTTGACGCGGGAACACTTCAGCACTTCCACCAGGAGCAAGCGCCCGGTGGAAAGACTCTTCCGGTAAGCCAAGCGATACTCGTTGAACGGTTCATCACCGTGCCGGCCGATTTGTCCCGAAACGATGCGCCGCAAAAAACGCGTCTGGCGGTCTTCACCTCCCGACAGCAGTTCAGTGCTCACATCATCGCGATCGCCGTATTCGAATCGGATGAAATATTCTTCGCTTTCACCCGATCCGGCGGACGGATTTCCTCCGTAGCGAATCGTTTCGAGCAGCTTGCCGCCCGCCGCGCTCGGTGCGTATGCATACTCGATCCCGTTTCCCTGCGCGTTCATCCGTTCCGTCTCGTACCAGTAGAGTGCGGCCGGGGCGCCCTCCGGAATGCTGCGCTCCCGATACAATCTTTTGCCGCCATCATCGTCGTATACCTCGAACCATGCATCGGCATCGTTCACGTCTCCGTGGAGAAGCACAAGAACACCGTAATCGGTTTCGGTCCGATAAGCGGAGCCGTCTTTTCCATACTTCCCGCGCACGGGCAGCATCCTTTGACCATCGATACACAGCCTGTCTGTCGAGGTGTAATTCACTTCCTGATCGAATTCGTCCATCGCGATTGTCGCCGGACAACGATGGACCGAAGAATTGCGGCTCCATAAGCTCCATCCCATCCCCATCCGCCCATTGCCTGACCGGCTTGAATAGCTCAGCGAAACATCCGGCCTGAAAAGCTGCGAATCGATCGGAGCCTCGATCGGGATCGAGTAAGCGGCGGCCCCGCCGTTCACCCGACCTTCTTCGTCAGCGGCGTAGGTCTGCCCGCAAGGCATGATCAACGCGGCACAGAGAATTGCGATCGAAGTGCGATTGAACATTGTTTTTCCCCATTGATTCGAGCGTGCATTCACAACGACCGTCGATACTGCTGGAACAACTGCAGCAGCCAAGGCTTCTGCGCCAGCACCAGACTCACACCAATCCGTTCCTTCGCAGTCAGCGTAGCGTCGCGGACCAACAGCGCGTCGAATTCGCGAACCACTTCCTCCAGGCGTTGACGCATCTGGCGGACGCCGTCGACGCTGAGGCTGCCGCTGAGCAGGAACAGGCCGTCCTGTTCGCCGTCGAAGGCGTCGGCGAAATAATCGGCGAGCAGGTGTTCGCGGAAATAGCGCTCCATCGGTCCGCCGCGTCGCCAGCGGAAGTTGCGCGCGGTGAGTGCGCGGGCGCGGTTGCCGGGCATCAGTTCAATGATGCCGAGGCGGTCGAGCTTGATCAGCAGCGAGGTCCACTGCGGTTCGGTGAACGAGAACTGCGCCAGCACGTCCTGCTGGCGCCAGCGGTTGAGGCTGAGGAACAGCGCCAGCAGCAGCGCCGGTTCGGTGACCAGCGCTTTCTCCTGCGCTTCGCTCAGCTCGGCCATGGTTTCGCGGCCGCGCGCGGATTCGGCGGCAAGCTCCGACAGCCCGACATCCAGCACGTCGCAGATCTGCTCCAGCCGCTGCAGGCTCATCGCGCGCAGCGAGAACATGCGCTTCACCGCCGCCTCGCTCATCTTCATGCGCGTGGCCAGTTCGCGATAGGTCAGGCCATGGCCACGGAGCAGACGCTTGAGGGCATCGATCAATTCGACGGAAACGGCCATGGGTCTAGTTTTTCGATACTGGTCAGCCCCGTTATCTACACTCGGTCGACGGCGATTGCAACGTTTGCGGCTGGCGGTGTCTCTTCGACCCATCGCCCGATGAGTTCATCCCATGCCCGCTTCCTCGCCTGCTTCCGCTCCCGCGCCGACCCGTCCGATGTTCCGCCTGGCAGCGTGCGTGGTGGTGCTGGGCTGTCTGCTGGTGCCACCGGCCGATGCGCAATCCAACGCATCCATGCGGCAGTCGGAAGCGAGCCTGATGGCATCGGTGGAAGTGCCGGTCGCCATCGTCGGCGCGCTGGCGCAGGGCGGCAAATTCGTGGTCACCGGGGTCGCGGCCAGCGGCTCGGCGGTGGCGGTGACCGTCTCCGTGGTGGGGCTCGGCGCCTCGTTCGTGGTCCATCTCAGCGCAGAAGCGGTGAAGTCGTTGGCGATCGCCACCGGCAAAACCCTCGAAGTCGTCGTAGTGAGCGGCGGCTGGCTGTTGATGGCTTCGGGCGAGGCGCTGTGTTTCATCGCCGATGAAGCCTCCCGTCCGCACATCCACTCGCGACACCTGTCGTGGTGAATCGCAACATGTCAAAGACGAGGCCCGCGCACTGCGCATCGCCGGCCCACTGCGAGCGCAGACGCAGCACGCGGATCGCGGGCATCCTGCTGGCATTGATGATCGCAGCGTTGACCGCACTGTTGCTGGGCGTTGCGCGCCCCGCGCACGCGGGCACCGACTGCACGCCGCAGACCATGCCTCCCGAGCGCATCGCCGATTCCGCAGCGACAGCGCTGATCGTCGCTGCCGCGCTGGACGAAACCAATGCGCCCGTAGCGCTGGTCTCGCGCGCCGGCACCGATCTGTCGAAACACGGCCTGCACTACAGCCACTCGGGTTTTGCGGTACGCGACCATCCCGACGGCCGCTGGACCGTGGTACATCTGCTCAACGATTGCAGCAGCGACGGCTCCGGTCTCTACACGCAGGGGCTGGTGAATTTCTTCGCCGACGATCTGCTGAGCCAGGACGCGCGCATCACCTGGCTGCAGCCCGAGATCGCCGAACGTCTGTCGCAACAATTGCTCGCACTGCCCGGCGACGCGCTGTACACGCCGCACTACAACCTGATCGCGCGACCGGACAGCACGCGCTATCAGAATTCGACCTCATGGGTGCTCGAACACATCGCCGCCGCGATTCCAACGAAAGGAAACGTGCGTACACGGATACAGGCCTATCAACTCGCATTGGGCCACGGCTTCCAACCGGGCCGCATCCATATCCCCTACACGAAGCGGATCGTGGGCGGACTGTTCGCCGCGAATCTGGTCTTCACCGATCACTCCGTCGCGACGCGTCTGGGCAGCGATTATCCGGTGGTCACCGTGCGCTCGATTCTCGACTGGCTGCGGCGCAGCGACATCGCGACACACGAACGCGAATGGCGCCATGGCCGATCGATGGCGGTACCGGGACCGGGCTAGCGCGTTGCGTTCGCGCTTGCCGCCGGATCGTCAGGCGGTGGCCTTGGCGCGGCGGTAGCGCCGTTGGATGGGACAGGCTCGGAGAGAAACGGGCCCTGCCTCGCTCGCATGCGCACCATCGTGGACGCGTGCTTGAGCGTGTCGCGTCGCGATGGAGACTGCGCACATGGCCGACTGGACCACCCGCTTCAAAACCCCTTCCTTCCGAGTGCAGACATTGTGCGCTCATCCACATCTGCAAATCCGAGTGCTGATCCTCGGCGACCCGCAGCACTTCGTCGACGGCGTCCGCACAGAGCATCGCACTGAAGTGCAATGCGACAATGCCCGGGGATTTCTGGCATTCCTGAGCGGCCTCGTTGCCGACCGCACCAGCGCCGACTATCGCCCGCGCGGCGCCTGGGAAGAGTCGCTGACCTACGGCGACACCATCGGCACGCAGATCCTCGAGTATCGCGAACTGGTCGAGGCGGATCCGGAAGGCGATTATGAAATCGCCTACAAGGGACGGATCACGGAAACGGCCGCTCCTCACGCGGTGCTGGCCGAGCACTCGACGACATTCAAGATCAACCGGGGCGATCTGGTGGCGATCGCGAATGCGCTCATGCAAGCGTTCAGGACGTGCTGCGCCCTGGAACTCGCGTTCCGCGACGATCCACATCGACCGGAGCACAGGGTCTGAACACTCCGATGCGCCTCAGCCGGGTACAAAACCCGCGCCGGCAACGGGCCTTGCTGGAGTCGTATCGCCATGCGCGCCGCATTGATGAAGGAGGGTACATGACGCTTCGCGTATGCACTCTACAGCCCCACCCGCATCACCGCTCGCGCGGATAGAACATCGCGCGCGTCGGACGCAGCACTACATCATCGCCGACCGTTGGCGGCGTCGCATCCTTCGAATCGATCATGTCCCACTCGAAGGCCTTGGCACGGTCGCCGACCGCAAGTTCGATGGTGATTCTGTCGGCACGGCGATGCGCGGCGAGCACGCGCGCGCGGATGCCGGCATGATCTTCGCTTCGCACGAGATCATGCGGCCGCAGTTGCGCAACGACCGGGCCGTCGGCGATGCCGGGTGCGGCGAAACGCACGGCGCCATCGTCGCTGGCGAACGTCGATGCCTGCACCGTGCCAGCGAACGCATTGCTGCGGCCGATGAAATCGAACACGTATGCAGAAGCCGGCGCCTGATAGATCTGCTCGGGCGTGCCCACCTGTTCGATCCTGCCGTCTCGCAGCAGCACCACGCGGTCGGCGAGTTCCAGCGCTTCTTCCTGGTCGTGGGTCACGAACAGCGTGGTCTGGCCGGTCTGCTCGTGCAGTTTCCGCAGCCAGCGCCTCAGTTCGACGCGCACCTTGGCGTCGAGCGCGCCGAAAGGTTCGTCCAGCAGCAACACACTCGGATCGATCGCCAGCGCGCGGGCGAGCGCCACGCGCTGCTTCTGTCCGCCCGACAGCTGCTCGGGATAGCGACCACCGAGCTCCGGCAATTGGATCAGCCCCAGCAGTTCATCGACGCGGCGCGTAATCGTGGCCTTGTCGGGTCGACGTGCGCGCGGGCGGCTGCGCAGGCCGAAGGCGATGTTATCCGCCACAGTCATGTGCTTGAACAGCGCGTAGTGCTGGAACACGAAACCGACGTTGCGTTCGCGCAGACTCAGGCGCGTGGCGTCGCGCTCGCCGAACAGCACGCGGCCGCGATCCGGCGCCAGCAGGCCGGCAATGACGCGCAGCAGCGTGGTCTTGCCCGAGCCCGATGGGCCGAGCAGCGCGATCAGTTCGCCGGATGCGATGTCGAGATCGACCGAGTCCAGCGCGGAGACGCCGGCATAGCGCTTTTCGAGACCACGGATCGTAAGCTCCATATCAATGTTTCCTGTGCGATGCGGCAAGCGCGTCGCCGTGGCGTGCTTCCAACCGCGCCGCGTCCACGATGAAGCCATCGAAACCTTCCACCGGCGCACCGGGCGGGAAACGCTGGAGAGACGTGCGGTTCATGTCAGTGTTTCCTGCGCGATGCGGCAAGCGCGTCGCCGTGGCGTGCTTCCAACCAGAACTTCACCACCAGCGTGATCAACGCCAGCCCGGACAACAGCGACGCCGCAGCGAACGCGGCAGTAGTGTCGAATTCGTTGTAGAGACTTTCGATATGCAGCGGCAGCGTATTGGTCAGTCCACGGATATGCCCGGAGACCACCGACACCGCGCCGAACTCGCCCATCGCCCGCGCGCTGCACAGCAGCACGCCGTACACCAGACCCCATTTGATGTTCGGCAGCGTCACCCGCGAAAACAGCGTCCATGCGCCCGCGCCCAGCGACCGTGCGGCCAGTTCTTCGTCCGGTCCCTGTTGCTCCATCAGCGGGATGAGTTCGCGCACGACGAATGGAAACGTGATGAACAGCGTCGCCAGCACGATACCCGGTCGCGCGAACAGGATCTTGATGTCGAGCGTTTCCAGCAGCGAGGCGAACCAGCCGTGCGATCCGAACAGCAGCACCAGGCACAGGCCCGCGACCACCGGAGACACCGCGAACGGCACGTCGATCAGCGACAACAGGACACGCTTGCCCCGGAACTCGAAGCGCGCAAGCGCCCACGCAGTAAACGTCCCGAAGATCGCATTGATCGGCAGCACGATGGCGACTGTGAACAGCGTCAGCGACAGCGCCGAAAGCGCATCGGGTTCACGCAACGCCTCCCACCACGCACGGAAACCATCGCCGAACGCCGCGGACAGCACCATCAACAGCGGCAGCAGCACCAGCAGCGCCATCGCGCCGACCGCCAGCAGGATCAGCGCCCAGCGCACCAGCAGCGGCTCGCGGATCGGATCATCGTTCATGGCGCCTCCCCTTTCTGCGCTCGTGCGCGAACAGCAGCGGAATCGCATTGATCGCCAGCAGACACAGGAACGACGCAGCCAGCAGCAGCGCGGCCAGCACGACTGCGGCGTTGTAGTCGTTTTCCTCCAGGCGGATCGTGATCAGCAGCGGCGCGATCTCGGTCCTGTACGGCAGATTGCCGGCGATGAAGATCACCGAGCCGTACTCGCCCAGCCCGCGCGCGAACGCCAGCGAGAACCCGGTCAGCAGGCCCGGCAGCAGCTCCGGAAAAATCACCCGACGCAGCGCGGTGAGTCGCGACGCGCCGAGCGAAGCGGCAGCTTCTTCCTGTTCGCGCCCCAGGCTTTCCAGCAGCGGCTGCACGGTGCGCACGGCGAACGGCAGACCGATGAAGATCAATGCCAGCACGATGCCGATCGGGGTATAGGCGATCTTCAGTCCGAGCGGTTCGATCCAACGCCCGATCCAACCGTGGCTGGAGTAGATCGCGGTGAGCGCGATACCGGCCACTGCGGTCGGCAGCGCGAACGGCAGATCGACCAGCGCATCAAGCAGACGGCGCCCCGGGAAGCGATAGCGCACGAGCACCCACGCCACCAGCACGCCGACGACCGAAGCGACGATCGCCGCCGCCAGCGCCGCACCGAAGCTCAGCTCCAGCGCCGCCTGCACGCGCGGGTCGCGCAGCGCGCGCAGCCAGCCGTCGGCGCCCAATCCGACTGCCCGAAGGCTCAGCGCCAACAGCGGCAGCATCACCACCAGGCTCAGCCACGACAGGCCGAGGCCGAGGCTCAGACCGAACCCCGGCAACGGATGGCGCATGCGCGGAACGCGTGCGCTGTCGGCGACGACTGTGCTCACTTGCCGGGCTGATAGATGCGATCGAAGAAGCCGCCGTCGGCGAAATGTTCCGCCTGCGCTTTCTTCCAGCCGCCGAATGCGCTATCGATCGTCACCAGCGGCACATCGGGGAAGCGCGCAAGATCGGCAGCCGGCACTTTGCCGGGCTCGGAAGGCCGATAGAAGTGCTTCGCGGCCAGACGCTGGCCTTCCTCGCTGTAGAGAAAACGCAGATACGCTTCCGCCTGTTTGCGCGTGCCGTGTTTGGCGACGTTCTTGTCGACCCAGGCGACCGGCGGCTCGGCCTTGATGCTGATGCTGGGCGCGACGATCTCGAACTTGCTGCGCGTGTCACCCTGATTGAGCGTCAGCAGCGCTTCGTTTTCCCACGCGATCAGCACATCGCCGATGCCGCGTTCGACGAATGTCGTGGTGGCGCCGCGTGCGCCGGTATCGAGCACCGGCACGTTCTTGAACAGGCGGGACATGAAGCCCACGACCTTGTCGCCGTCGCGGTATTCCTTCGACGCCCAGACCCAAGCGGCCAGATAATTCCAGCGCGCACCGCCGGAGGTTTTCGGATTTGGGGTGATGACCGAGACGCCCGGCTTGGCGAGATCGCCCCAGTCGCGGATCTTCTTCGGATTGCCTTTGCGCACCAGAAAGACGATGGTCGAGGTGTAGGGCGAGCTGTTGTGCGGCAGTCGCGTTTGCCAGTTCGGCGGCAGCAGCTTCGCGTTCTGCGCGATGGCGTCGATATCGACGGCGACGGCGAGCGTCACCACATCGGCCTCCAGACCGTCGACCACCGAACGCGCCTGCTTGCCGGAGCCGCCGTGCGATGCGCGTATCTTCAGGGTTTCGCCGGTCTGCTGTTTCCACTGCGCGGCGAAGCGTTCGTTGACGTCCGCATAGAATTCGCGGGTCGGGTCGTAGGACACGTTGAGGAACTCGGTGTCGGCGCTCTTCGCGGTCGTCGGCAGCAGCGCGGCGCCGGACAGCGCCACACCGAGCAGCATCGCCTTGAGGGAGAGCGTCTTGATGGTGCGTGTATTGATGGACATGATCATGAATGCATCCTCACGAAACGTCAGAAAGAGAATTGGGCGCGGGTGAAGATCGACTTCTCGTCCTCGCGATCGGCACCGGCGGCAGCGCCGCCTTCGAACGTGGTGTGCGTGTAGTTGGTCACCAGTTTGAGATTGCTGTTGAGGTACCAGTTCAGACCGACGGTCCAGGCATTGGCGGAACGCGCCGACGTGGCGATGTTGGCGAAGCGCGGGAACGCATCGTCGTCGATGTTCAGTTCGCCGATCCGACCGACCAGCTCGAACGCGCCCCAGCCTGCGCCACCGGACGTAAACGGATGGTTGGGCTTGGCGACGCCGCGATAGCTGGCATCCTCGCCGGTCAGCACGACGCTGGCGGTGACCTGATACGCGTCGCTTTGCAGATGATCGCGACGGCCGCTGTTGGCGCCGCTGGTCACCCGGACTTCATGTTCCGACGTGATGTATTCGCCCAGCACACCGTAGCGCCCGCGATAGAAATAGCCCTGCGGCGAGAACCGGCGATGCAGGCCATCGGTAGTGACATTGGTGTTGTAGGCGAAGAACTGGGTCTGCGCCGGCGTGCGATAACGCGGCAGGAAATTGTTGCCGGCGCCGAAGCTCTCGCCGACACTGGCGGCGACACCAATGCCCAATCCGGACAGCGCGTTCGCCGAATTCTTGAACGGTTCCCAGAACACGCGGCCGGCGTAATCGAATTCGTTGTCGGGATTGGTGGTCGCCGCATCGCGTCCGTCGGGTGCGCCGTTGTAGATGCCGACGACGTAGTTGAGTCGACTGCTGAACAGTTCGCCCTGCAGCTGCACGCCGAGATCGCGATTCGGCGCCAGTTCGGTCGGAAACCCGCGCTCCACCAGCGCGATCGCGCCGCCGGACTGCAGTCGCTCCAGACCGACCGGACCCTTGACCTTGCCGATACGCACCGTCGCACGCGGATCGAATTTCAGATCCACATACGCGTCGACGATGGTGGCGCTGTCGCCTGCGAATTCCGGAGTGAGGCGGAACCCGACCAACGGGCCCCAAGTGCCTTCGAGCGTCGGGCGGATGCGGCGGAACAGGAAGGTGTCGTTCTGCGGCACAAGATCGTCGCCGATGAAGACCCGGCTGTCTGCCTGTACCAGGCCGCGCACCTTGAGCTCGAGGCCATCCGGCGATTTCACCGACAATCCCTTTGCGGGCGTCAGCGACACGACCGGGTCTTTCGCGGCTTTCGCTGCGGCGTCCTCGGCCTGCAGTTCGAGCTTGCGTTCGATCACGCGCAGACGCTGATCGAGATCGTTCAGACCGCCAGTGTCCGCCGAATCGTCGCCGGCCACGCCTAGACGCGCTTCCAGCGCCTTCAGTCGCGCTGTCAGATCTTCAACGCTGAGGGGTTGTTCGGCATGCGCGAACGGTGAGGCCAATGTCAGTGCAATGGCCAGTGGCAGGATGCTTGCAGCGGCACGCGATGGATATCGGGGCATCGTCGACTCCGTGAGGGTTGACGCGCGTCCGGTAGTCCGGTCTGCGCTGGAAGAAACCAATGGAAGAACGCGGTCAGCGTTCGTTGAATCTGAATTTCTGGCTGCGGGTGATCTGCACGATGCGGGTGTTGTGGACGACCACCTCGATTTCACCGTAGGCGATATCGCGGAGTGCGGCGATCACCGCGCGTTCGTGCTCGCTCAAGGGAGCATTCACCGGCGGAAAGCCGGCGATGTTCTCCGTCTGCGGCGGCGCGTCTTCTTCCTTCATCGAAAACCTCCATCAGTGGGGAACGGCGGGTGGGGCGTCGGCGATGGCGAAATCGCGAAGACTGCGGGCGTCCAGCACCTGAGACAGCGCATCGCGCGATTCGCGCATCAGTGAACGCAGAGCACAGACATCGGGGTCGGGACAGTCGCGACACGGCTTGTAGTCGGTGACGCTGGCGCAGCGCACGGGCGCCAGCGGCCCGTCGATCGCGCGGATAAGGTCGCCGATCATGATGTCTTCCGCCGGAAGCGCCAGCATGTGGCCGCCGCGCTGCCCACGCCGGCTTTCGACGAAGCCCGCAGTGCGCAGATCGACCAGGATCGTTTCCAGGAACTTGCCCGGCGCACGGCAGCGGACGGCCAGCTCATGCGCCTGCAGGCGCTGCTCACCCGAGCGGGCGAGCTCGCTCATCGCGCGCAATGCGTACTTGGCTTTCATGGTCAGCATGTGCGGCCGGCAATCCCTACTCAACGTGTAGGGATTGTTGCCACGCCCGTATCGCCAGGTCTAATGCCAGGCCGTCATGAGGTCATAGCCGACCCGACCAGCGCTTCAGCCGACCGCGAACCCCTGCAATTCGGGAACCGGGTCAACCGCTTCACGCACCACCGCATCCACCCGCGCCTGCGGCGGGCCGTGCTGCAGCCATTCGGCGAGTCGTTCGATGGCAGCGGCATCGCCGACCGCCAGCACTTCGACGCGGCCATCGGACAGATTGCGGGCATGGCCGCGCAGGTCCAGCGCATTCGCCTGCACGCGCGTGTATGCACGGAACGCGACGCCCTGCACGCGCCCGCTGACGAGGAAACGTGCGGCTGCCATCGCGATCAACCCGCAGCCTTGCCGTCGACGATGGCGGCGAGATCGGCTTTCGACACCGGGCCCATGAATTCCTTCGCGATCCTGCCGTCGGGCGCGATGATGTAGGTCATCGGCAGACCGCGCGGGGTCGGGAAATCGGCGGGCGGATCGTAGGTGTCGATGAGCGCGATCGGATACTTCACCGGGCGCTGCTTGAGAAATGCGCGCATCTCGTCGACAGCGATTTCCTCGTAGGCCAGACCGATCACTTCGACATCCTTGCGCTCGGCGTCGAAGGCGTCGAGTTCAGGCATTTCCTTGATGCATGGCGCGCACCAGGTCGCCCAGAAATTCACCACCACCCAGCCGCCGCGCTTCGCGGCGAGGTCGTACTGCGCGCCATCCAGCGTGGCGATCTTCAGCGAAGGCATATCGGTCGCGCGCGCTTCGGATCCGGCTGCGGCCGGCGCCGTCATTTCGGCTGCGGTTTCCGTCTTCGGCGCGGCCGGCGCCTCGACCGGCGCTTCAGGTTTGCATGCCGTCAACGCGAGCAATACGCACGACAGCAGGCTGAATTTGAAATTCATTCGTGATCCTTGCGGTAGATCGATGCGACCGGCTTGCGCAGCAGGTCGCGCAGCGGAAGGCGCAGTTCATCGAGCGCGGCGATGGCGGCATCGCCGAGCGCGTCGTCGCGCGCGGGCAGCCAGGCTTCTGCAGTGGGGATGCGCAGTTGGCAGGCTTCGTAGAGTTCACCGAGGCTCAGATCGTCCAGATCGCGCGCCAGCAGCCATTCGCCGGACTCGGCGCGACTGAGCAAACCGATCGCGCTGAGCTGCTGCAGCATCTGCTGCACCACCGCATCGGTGAGCATCGGTTCGAGCTGACGGATGTCTTCGAGATGCAGGCCCTTGCCGCGCTTGCGATATTCGTCGAAGCGCCCGAGCAGACGCAGCAGACCGTAGAACTCGTAGCCCCACGGCAGTCGTTGCGAGGCAGGCTGATAGCGGAACGCCGACAGCGACGACGCCAGCGATGCGCCGAGCAGCACCGCAACCCAGCTGAAATAGACCCAGCCGAGAAAGATCGGAATCAATGCGAGCGTGCCATAGATTTTTTCGTAGGTTCCGAAACTGCCCAAATACGAGCCCGCCGCTATCTTGACGATTTCGATCATGATTACCGCGAAGAACGCGCCCAGCGCGGCGTAGCGCCACTGGATCGTGCGATGCGGCACCACCCGGTAGATCACCACCAGCGAGACATATTCGATCAGGATGGGCGTGAACTGCAGCAGCCAGTGTTCGAGCCACTGCCCGGGCTGCGTCTCGAAGATCGCAAGCGCGAAGAAACGCGCCGAAATGGCGAGGCTGGCGGCGGCGAGCAGCGCGCCGAAGGTCATCACCGTCCAGTACACCATCAGCCGGCCGAACGTGGGTCGCGAGGTGGGCACGCGCCAGATCTTGTTGAACGTGGCCTCGATGCTGGTCAGCGTGATCAGCAGCGACACCACCAGCACGATCACGCCGACCGCAGTGAGTTTGCCGGCGTTCTTCGAGAATTCGAGCAGGTGCGTCTCGACCGCACGCGCCGAGGACGGCACGAAGTTGGAGAAGATGTAGGCGCTGAGCTGCGCGCTCCATTCCTCGTAGACCGGGAACGCCGAGAGCACGCCGAACACGACCATGCTCAGCGGCACGATCGCGAATGCGGTGGTGAACGCGAGTGCGCCGGCTGCCTGGAACAGGCGGTCGTCGAGGAAACGCTTCCACAGGAAGCGGGAAAAGGTGCCGGCGCGCGCGCGGTCCCACGTCAGGGAGCGCAAGCGGTCGAACCAGCGTTCGAGGGTTTTCTGTGGCGCCATCCGCCAAGGTTAACAGGCGCGGCCCGTCGTCGAGGCCGTGCACGTGTCGGGTCGCGACAGCCCCGAGCGCTTGCCGTACCCTTTCCGTATCGTTCGTCCGGATATCCCCATGACCGAAGTGCTGGTCCTCTATTACAGCCGAGGCGGCTCCGTGGCCCGCCTCGCCAGACAGATCGCGCGCGGCATCGGCGAGATCGACGGTGTATCCGCCCGCCTGCGCACGGTCCCGCCGGTCGCGCCGGTCACCGTGGAAGCGGCACCGCCGGAACCCGAGGACGGCGCGCCCTATGTCGAGAAAAGCGATCTGTCGGAATGCGCCGGATTGATCCTCGGCAGCCCGACCCGGTTCGGCAACATGGCCGCGCCGATGAAACACTTCATCGACACCCTGGGCGCGGAATGGGCCAGCGGCACGCTGGCCGGCAAACCCGCAGCGGTGTTCACCTCCACCGCGAGCATGCACGGCGGTCAGGAGTCGACCCTGCTGTCGATGCTGGTGCCGCTGTTGCACCACGGCTGCGTGATCGCCGGCATCCCGTTCACCGAACCGCTGCTCAGCAGCACCCGCAGCGGTGGCACGCCCTACGGCGCCAGCCATGTCGCGGGAGCGAAGGACGACCCGCAGCTCACGGATGAGGAAGCCGTTCTGGCGCGCGCGCTGGGCCGCCGGATCGCCGCACTCGCAGTCAAATTGGCATGAGGACACCAGCATGAACGTCACCGATCGCGGTACGCGGACCGATCGCATCGTCCTGGTATCCGCGCTGCTGGGCCTCGCCGCGCTGTACGCGCTGTGGTACCACGCCGACAAGGACCGCATCGCCGCACTGCTGGTGTTCGCGCTGCCGCCGCTGCTGCTCGGCATCGGCGTGCTGGTCCGCCGCGCGACCGCACGGTTCTGGGCCGGTGTCTTCGCGCTGTGCTGGTTTTCGCACGGCGTGATGGTCGCGTGGGCGCATGCCGACGAGCGCGTCTTCGCGCTGATCGAGATCGCACTGTCGCTGACGATCGTCTTCAGTTCGAACGCGCCCGGCCTGCGCGCGAAGTTCGGCAAAAAAGCATGACCCCGCTGCCCGGCCTATAATTTCGCAACTCCAACCACCGGCCTGTCCATGGACCAGCTTCTCATCGTCACCACCGGCGGCACCATCGACAAGATCTACTTCGACGACAAGTCCGACTATCAGATCGGCGATCCGCAGATCGGGCGCATCCTCGAAGAACTCGGCGTCGCCTTCCGCTTCAGCGTGATCCCGATCATCCGCAAGGACTCGCTGCACATCACCGCCGAAGATCGCGACCTGCTGCGCGCGACCATCGCCGCGCAGGCCGCGCGCCACGTGCTGGTGACCCACGGCACCGACACCATGGTCGAAACCGCGAAAGTGCTGAGCACGATCGCCGACAAGACCATCGTGCTCACCGGCGCGCTGAATCCCGCGCGCTTCCGCGGTTCGGACGCCGAGTTCAACATCGGCACCGCCGTCGGCGCAGTGCAGTCGCTGCCGCCGGGCGTTTACATCGCGATGAACGGCCGGATCTGGGATCCGCTGAAAGTGCGGAAGAACGTCGCGGCGAACCGGTTCGAAGCGGCGGGCTGACACAAGCGCAGCGCACCTCCAGACATTCATCCCAACCAAGAGAAATCCCGACCGAAGTCGGGATTTCCACAACACATTCCTGTCGATCCGCAGCGCGTTACCTGATCGCCGGCGCCTTGATCGGCGCCGTATACGTCCCGTACTCGCCGCCCGTCGGCAGCACGTAGAGCAGCTTGTTGGGCGATCCCGTGCCGGGGCCGATGACCTTGTTCGGCGTCGAATTGGTGAGCAGACGCGCCGTCACCTCCGCAGGCGTCGCGGTCGGATACCTGCCGAGGATCAACGCCGCCATGCCGGCCACGTGCGGCGACGCCATCGACGTGCCGCTGATCGTATTGGTCGCGGTGTCGCTGGTATTCCACGAGGACACGATATTGCGGCCCGGCGCGAAGATATCGACGCAGGCGCCGAAGTTCGAATACGACGAACGCGCATCGTTGATATCGGTCGAAGCGACCGTGATCGCCGAGGGCGCGCGCGCCGGCGAGAAGTTGCAGGCATCGCTGGCGTTGTTGCCTGCCGCAATGACCACCGTCACGCCGGCGGCGGTCAGATTGGCGACGGCGGCATCCACCGCTGTATTGATACCGCCACCCAGGCTCATGTTGGCCACGGCCGGCTTGATGTGATTGGTACGCACCCAGTCGAGGCCGGCGATGACGCCGGACCATGTGCCGAAGCCGCTGCAATCGAGCACGCGCACCGGATGCACGGTCGCCGCGCGGGCGATACCGTGGAAACCACCGGCCATGGTGCCCGCTACATGCGTGCCGTGACCGTGGCAATCATTGATGCCGTTGCCGTCCGCGATCGAGGTGAAACCCGTGCTGACCCGCGACGGCGGCGCGCCGGTCCACCAGTTGAACTGCGTATGCGTGGGGCGGATGCCGGTGTCCACGACGTAGGCGTGAACGCCGTTGGCGATGAAGAAGAAGGTGTACCAGGTATCCAGCGGCAACGAGCGCTGATCGACGCGATCCAGGCCCCAGCTCGCCGGCTGCTGATAAGCGGGGTTCATCGCGACGATGCCGTCTTCCTCGACATATTCGACGCGGGGATCGGCCAGCAATCTGGCGAGCGCCGCATCGTCGGCGCTGACGACGAATCCGCGCAGGGCGTTCTCGTACGTGCGCGTCACTTTGGCGCCATAGGTCCTGCCCATGTCCTGCGCTACGGAGGACACGCGCAGGGTCGGGCCGATTTCGCTGGCGAGACTTGCGGACTGTTTTTTCAGTACGACGATGTATTGCCCGTCGATCGGTTTGCTGTTGGTGCGGAAATCGGCGGCGGCCGAAGGCATCGCAGCGAGAAGCAACGATGCGGCAATCGCACCGGACAGCAGAGAGATATGCATTTTCATTTTTCAATCATTCCTTATGTTGAAGTGTCGATGAAACATCTCTATGGCAGCGTGCCGACGGTCGTCGGCACGCGATCTGCGGATCGCGCACGATTCCCAAACAGGAACTGTTCGCGACAACCCCGCCCCTGGGCCGACGGACTTTGGAACATCGAAGCCTTCGATCCGCGGGCGCACGCTATTCGGCACCTCATGACAAACACAAGCTGCAGCGCAGCGGTGCATGGCACCGCCTGCATCAGCGATCTTCATCGACAGCATCTCTCGACCTAGGCGACGTACGCCAATCGCCTTCGTTGACGTCATCGGCCGCGTCGTATTCGAACGCAGAGCACTTGCTCCACGTGAAGAAAATCACGCTTTCATGAATCTTTTACGTGGAATATCGATGCACACGTGTCCTTTCCGCAGCGCACGATTCGTTGACGGCTTTCGATCGTGTCATCGGGTTTTCGACCACGGTACGACATCGATGCCGCCATGCAGCATGGTTTTGCGCAGACATGATGTGCGTCCGCATGCTGGCGTGTCACGGTCCGGTCGCGATGCCGGAAACAACAACGCCTCCCGATGACCCGGGAGGCGTCGCGTCGAAGCCGTCGATGAGGACCGCTTCAGCACTGGATCAGAACGTGATGCTCCAGCTGTTGATGTAACCCACGTCGCCGCCGGCATTGTCGTTCACGCGCAGATTCCACGTGCCGTTCAGCGCTTCGGTCGAGAGGTTCACGCTGAAGGTCTGGACGATGTTGTCGGCGCTGCCGCCGGTGCGGTTGTGCAGCACGTACACGCTGCCGTCCGGCGCGACCAGATCGACTTTCAGATCGCCCTTGTAGGTATGGACGATGTTCACCGCGACCGGCGTGGCCGTCGGCGCATTGCCGGTACGGCCGGAGACGACGATCGGGCTGTTGACGGTGGCGTTGTCGCTGATCGGGACATCGGTGAGGTTGGTGTAGGTCTGCGCGCCGCTGCTGCCGACCGTCACCGTCTTGCTGATCGAACTGCTGGCGCCTCCGTTGTCGGTCACGGTCAACGTCACCGTGTAGCTACCCGATGCCGCATAGGTGCGCGTGGGATTGGCGAGCGTGGACGTGCTGCCGTCACCGAAATTCCAGCTGCGGCTGGCGATGGTGCCGTTGCTGTCGGTCGAGTTGTCGGTGAAGCTGGCGGTCAGGCCACTGACGCTGGAGGTGAAATTGGCGACCGGCGCCGGATTGCCAACGCCACCCGAGGTCTTGGCGGCCTCGCCCAGAAACGCCAGGCCGAGCCGCGCGAACTTCGCACTGTTCACTGCGGAGTTGCCCATATTGGCCAGCGTGTCGTTGGCGGTGTGGATGTACGGGTTGTACGACGAGCCCGACGTGCCGCCGGTGCCGGCCTCGAAGAACATCGCCGAGGGATAGCCGGCACTGGTCCACGAGGCGTGATCGGAACAGCCGTAGCCGCAGGTGTAGGTGCCGCGGGTCAGACCGAGCGGCGCCAGATAGGTGTCGAACAGATTGGTCAGGAAGGTCTTCATGTCGACGTTGGAGTAATCGGAGACCAGACGCATGTCGGCCGCCGTACCCGTCCGATAGTTGGTCATGTCCAACTGCAACACCGCGACCACATTCGCGCCTGCCGCCACGTGCGCCTGGGCGATCGCATTGGAACCGCGCAGACCGACTTCTTCGGCGGCATAGCCCATGAACTTCACGGTGCGCTTGGGCTTCCAGCCGCTGGCCATCGCGATGCGCAGGGTTTCGGTGAGCGTCGCGATGCCCGAGGCATCATCGTCCGCGCCGGGCGCGACCTGGGTCGTGCTTCCGCCGCCACTGCCGTTGATCGAATCCAGATGCGCGCCGAGCACCACGATCTCGTTCGGCAGCTCGTTGCCCTGGATGGTCAGGATCACCGATGGCTGCGTTGAACACGTGCTGCACGTGGACAGGACACTGCTCACGTCGGTGCGGCTGCCGGCCAGGCTCTGCCACTTCGTTCGGATCCACTCCGCCGAGGTCTTGCCGGTGGTGCTGGTGTAGTAGCGGTTCTGATAGGCCGACAGGGTGGTGATGGTGCTCTGGATATTGGTGCTGACCACCTGCGACAGCCATGGATTGACCGTGGCCTGATTGTCGATGGTGTACGTGGCGAGCAGCGCGCGGCTGTTGATCGCCTGCGCGGAGCGGTCGGAACGGACGAACGCTTCGGCCTCTTCGCGGGTCGCGAATGCGAAGAATCCGCCGCAGCGGTTTTCGCGCTGATGGATGCGCTCGGAAATCTCGCTGAGCTTGAACGCCTTGATTTCCGAAACGACCAGCGCCGTCCCTGCGCTGTCGGCACGGGCCACGCCGCTGCCGACCAGGTCGGGCATCGCATCGTAACTGGTTCTGGCCATCACGACGTGGACCGGTGCGAACGGATCGTGTTCCAGGCGCAACGATGCCAACGCCGCTTCGGCGTGCGCATCGGCGTGTTGCTGCGCATGCCGACTGTCGCCGGATTGCGCGAAAACCGGCGCTGCGGATATGCAGGCACCGACGAAGACCGCGAACAGACTGCTTCCGAATTTCATTCTCTCTCTCCTGTGTGGTCGCCTCGTTTCCTTGGCGAATCGTGTCGTTCGCCGTTTTCGCGGACGATCCGCGATGACGGCTGTCGTTGTTGCCCCTGAAACATGCTCCTCGTACTTGGAACGGAAACGCACCCGGCCGATGTTCGATTGGCGCACCAGCCTTTCGTCGACCGACCTGTTGCCGCTCCGCACCGTAAGCCATCGCAAGCGGACCATCAAGCGCGTCGACGGCCCAAAAAAGAACCCCGGCTTGCGCCGGGGTTCCAGGACTCCGCATGGGAGTGGTCGATCAGGACATCACCATCAGAACGTGATGCTCCAGCTGTCGATACGACCGGTATCGGCATTGGAATTGTCATTGACGCGCAGCTTCCAGTTACCGTTGAGCGTTTCCGTCGACAGATTCACGATGTAGGTCTGATTGATGTTGTCCGCGCTGTTGCCGGTGCGGTTGTGCAGGACGTAAGCAGTACCGTCCGGCGCGATCAGGCTCACCTTCAGGTCGCCGATGTAGGTGTGGACGATATTGACCGCCACCGGCGTGTTGATCGGAGCGTTGCCGCTGCGACCGGTGACCCGGATCGTGCTGTTGACGGTTGCGTTGTCGTTGATCGGGTAATCGCTGTTGTTGATGTAGGTCTGCGTACCCACCGCGTTGACCGTCACCGTCGCCGACTTGGCGTTGGTGGCGCCGCTGTTGTCGGTCACGGTCAGAGTGACGGTGTAGGTACCGGACACGCTGTAGGTCTTGATCGGGTTGGCGACCGTCGAGTTGGTGCCGTCGCCGAAGTTCCAGCTGCGCGACGCGATGGTGCCGTCGCTGTCGGTGGAGGTATCGGTGAAGTTCACCGTCAGATCACTCACGGACGACGTGAAGTTCGCGACCGGCGGAACGTTGGGAACCACTACGGTCACCGCGCTCGACTTGCTGCTGCTGGCGCCGACGTTGTCGGTCACCGTGAGCGTCACCGTGTAGGTGCCGCCAGCGGCGTAGGTCTTGCTCGGATTGGTTGCGGTCGAAGTAGTGCCATCGCCGAAGCTCCAGCTACGCGAGACGATGGTGCCGTCGCTGTCGGTGGAGGTGTCGGTGAAGTTGGCGGTCAACGCGCTGGTGGTGAACGTGAAGTTCGCGACCGGCGGAACGTTGGCCGGCGGCGTGCCGGTGAAGTTCTGGCCGGTGACGTTGGCGTCGTTGACGGTCACGCTGCGGCTCGCCGGCGAGAACGTGAAGCCGCTGCGCGACGGGGTCAGCGTGTAGGTGCCGTTGGTCACGCCCGACAGCGTGTAGGCGCCGCTGGCATCGGTGGTGGTGCTGTTGCTGCCGGTGCTGACGGAGACGCCGCTGATGCCCGCGCCGGCGGCGGTGGTGACTGCGCCGGAGACGGTGTACGTGGTCACGCCGCTGCAGGCCGGGAACTTGAAGTCCTGGATGCGCGTCTGCCAGCCACCGGTCGGACGGTACATGCCGACGAACCAGAAGGTGCAGTCGTCGACCGGGTCGACGGTCATCTGGTAGTAGTCGCCCCAGCGGCCGGAGGTTTCGACGGCGGCGCCGATGGCGATTTCATTCTCGCCCAGCGACATCACGCCAGCGGCATCGGACGCCGTGCGGCCGGTGTAGCCCAGGGTCGCGAACTTGGTCGGCGTCGATTCCTTGGTGACGTTGTAGCCCATCGCCATGTTGCCGAACTTGTCCATGGCGATCGTGCCCATCAGATGATGGGTCAGGTTGTCGCCCGGGCTGAAGGTGCCTTCCTGGAACAGGGTCCAGGCGCCGGTGCCGGTCTTGCGCAGTTCGAACCAGCGCACCGCCGAGTCGACCACGGTGCCGGTGCGGGCCGGATCCTGGTTGGTGGCCAGCGTGCCGACCAGCACTTCATGGGTGCCCATGTTGCGATAGACGAGCTGGTTGAGCAGCACTTCGCGGATCGGGTCGAGACGGGAGGTGGAGCCCGGCTGCGGCACGGTGGCGAATGTCGAGTAGTTGCGGAACCAGCTGTTGAACTCGGTGATCGCGATGCGCGGCAGCGTGGTGATGCTGCTGTTCGCGGGCGTGTTCCAGTCGATGTTCATCTCGTACAGCTCGATGAAATCCTGGGTGCCGTTGGCGGCTGCGCCGTCGTGGGCTTCGTCGTCGCGATGACGGGCGACGATCTGCTTGCGGCCCGCCGGTGCGGCGTTGGTGCCGTAGAACGTGGACGGCGTGACCATCTGGAAACCGTAACCCGCCATCTTCGGAATGCTCGCGAAGCGCTGCGCCGGACGCGCGGTGGCGCCGTTGAGCATGTTGGCGCGATCGAACGCGTAAACGCTTTCCTGCGCGCCGCCTTCGTTGTCGCCGCAGACGTAGGCGTCGTTCCATACGCCGCAATGCGGGTAATCGGGCAGCGACGGGGTCGAGTAGTTGTACGCCCACCAGCCACCGGTCACCGGGTCGGAAGTCTTCGACACGTAGGTGCAGAGGTTGGAGTTGTCCAGCGCCAGCATGAACCAGCGGCCGGCCTGACGATCGTAAAGCACGATCGGATCGCCGCCATCGCTGGCGCAGGCACTGCCGGCCGGAGCGAGCGAACCGAAGGTGATCGGGCCAGCCACCAGGGCGCCGGCCTTGTTGTAGACATTGAAATAGGTGCCCGAACCGCCGCTGTTGACGGCGTAGATCACGTGGTTGGCGCCGACTTCGACCACCGGGTCGCCGGGGCTGACGCCAGTGTTCGGATTATTGATGTTGACGCGGCTGCCGGCTGTGGCTTTCGCGCGCGAACGTGCGCGGTTGCCGGCATCGCTTTCGTCCCAGAGTTTCTGCAACTCGGGCAGACGGTCCGGAGCGGTTGCCTTGCTTGCCGGCGCGTGCGGCAGAACGCTGCCGATCGGGCGGTAGACGCGGCGGTGCGCCTCGCGGATACCCATACCCGGGTTCCACTGCGTCGCCTTAGGCAGATTGCGCAGATCGGTGTTCATGCTCTGCGGGGTGACCGGCTGTCCGACCTGCGGACGGGTGGTGGTGGCTTTGCCGCCGGCGGGCGGTGCCGCCATGGCGGCGCAAGGTAACAGCAGCAGCAAGGCCGCCGTTTTCAATGCCCCTGTGAATATCGATGTTTTCATTGTTGCGCCCTCAATCCATGGATGTAGACGGCAAGGTGTTTTTGCCAAGTGCTTTTTTGAAGCTAAACGCCCGCTGACTGTACCGCCAACCGGGCGCCGAATCGTTAAAACTTCGGTGAAACCCTGCAAAAAAAATCGGGACGTCGCTGCCGAGCACCGCTGAGACGAGAAGCCCCGGCGGGTGCCGGGGCTTCTGTCGGTCGTTCAAATCACGCCCGGGGAGTCAGAACGTCACGCTCCAGCTGTTGATGTAGCCCACGTCGCCGCCGGCCGCATCCTGCACGCGCAGGTTCCAGGTACCGTTCAACGCTTCGCTCGAAAGATTCACGTTGTAGGTCGTGTTGATGTTGTCCGCGCTGCCGCCCGAACGGTTGTGCAGCACATACGCCGAACCATCCGGCGCGATGAGACTCACCACCAGATCGCCGATATACGTATGCACGATGCTCACCGCCACCGGCGTGCTGGCCAGACCGTTGCCGGTACGGCCGGACACCGTGATCGGGCTGTTCACCGTGGTGTTGTCGCTGATCGTGTAGTCCGTGGTGTTGGTGTAGGTCTGCGTACCGCCACCGCCGCCGGTCGTGTAGTTGCCGACCAGGCTCACACCGGAGAAGGTCGAGTAGGCCTTCAGACGGACGTGATACGTGCCCGCCGACGGCGCCGGGAACGTGCAGGTCTCGGCGTTGCCGCCGGTGTAGGGACGGCAATCGTAGACCGTGTCGGTCGGCGCAGCGCCGAACTTCACGTACATGTCTGCATCGCCGGTGCCGCCAGACGTGGTGAACGTCAGGTTGGTCGCGCCTGCAGGCACCACCATCGTGTAGTTCAGCGAGTTGCCCGTGGTCGCAGTCAAGCCGGTGACCGGCACGCCGTTGGTCAGCGTGGTGCCGCCACCGCCGCCTGCGGTCGTCGTGGCCGACGCGGTGGCCGAGTAGCCGCCGTTGTTGCCGGCGCCGTCGTAGGCGCGCACGCGATAGCTGTAGCTGGTGGACGCGGCCAGACCGGTGTTGGCGTACGAGGCCGTCGTGCTGGTGGCGATCTGCGCGAAGCTGGTGCAGCCCGCGCCCGTGCAGCGCTCGATCTTGTAGCCGGCCAGACCGGAGCCGCCGGTGTCGGTGGCGGCCGACCAGCTCAGGTTGATCTGCGCGCTGCCCGATGCGGTGGCACTCAGACCGCTGACCGTGCTCGGCGGCGTGGTGTCGACCGGCGCCGTACCGCCCAGGGTGTAGAGCAGGCGGTTCGGCGAACCGGTACCCGGATTGCCGACGACACCCGCAGTGGCCGACGTATTCAGGGCATTCGTGACTTGCGTCGGCGTCGCTGACGGATTGCTCGCCAGATACAGCGCTGCGCCGCCGGCCACATGCGGAGACGCCATCGACGTACCGCTGATGGTGTTGGTGGCGGTGTTGCTGGTGTACCACGACGAGGTGATCGACGAACCCGGCGCGAAGATGTCCACGCAGGTGCCGATGTTGGAGAACGACGAACGTGCATCCGTGTTCGTGGTCGAACCGACGGTGATCGCCGACGGCGCGCGCGCGGGCGATTTGGTGCATGCGTCGCTGCCGTTGTCGTTGCCTGCAGCGACCACGACAGTGACGTTCGCGGCGGTCATGCGCGCGACCGCATCGTCGACGGTCTGAGCCGCACCGCCGCCCAGGCTCATGTTGGCCACCGCCGGAAGCACGCGGTTGGCGGCGACCCAGTCCATACCGGCGATCACACCGGCGTTGGTGCCCGAGCCGGTGCAGCCGAGCACTCGGACCGGATGGATGGTCACGCCCTTGGCCACGCCGTAGGTCGTACCGCCGACGGTGCCGGCGACGTGCGTGCCATGGCCGTGGCAGTCGTTGGCGTTGCCGCCCGTGGTGACCGCGTCGAAACCATTGCCCATGCGGCCGCTGAACTCGTTGTGGGTCAGCAGCACGCCCGTATCGATGATGTAGGCGTGCACGCCGGATGCGGTGGTGTCGTAGGTGTAGCTGTTGCTCAGCGGCAGATTGCGCTGGTCGACGCGGTCGATGCCCCAGGTCGCGGGGCTCTGGGTCGCGTCGATGGTGATGATGCCGTTCTCTTCGATGTAGGCGACGCGCGGATCGGCGAGCAGCCGCGCGAGCGCGGCATCGTCGGCTTTCGCCACGAAACCGCGCAATACATGGCTGAAGCTTCTGACGACCTGGGCGCGATGGGTCGTGGCGATCTGGTTGGCGACCGATGGCACGCGTGCGCGGCTCGCGGACTCCGTGGCGAGGCTGGCGGACTGCTCCTTGAGCACGACGATGTATTCGTCGGGCACGGGATTGCGGACGGTGCGGAAGTCGGCGGAAAACGCGGACATCGGCGTACCGATGGCGATGAGGGTGACGCCGATCGCGGCGGACAGCAGTGACATTCGACGGTTCACGATAGCTCCTTGACGTTGGTCGTGAGAGAACTTCGGATGATGCGCCGGGCGAAAGACCCGGCGCATGGAACACGGATCGCACGGCAACAGAGCGGAACGGATACGAGCCCGTTCGCCGTTTGCGTTGCCCCCGTTCGGCGTCGCGACGATAGCGACACCCCCGACCCGCGCCCGCACCCTATGCGAGTTTCATCGGCCGGGCAAGCGACATTGCAAAATGCGAAAAACATCAGGAAACAACGCATTTTCACATCGCATCGGATGTCCGCGTGATGTGCATGATCTTGAACGGCGCACCGCGCCATCGGTGCGCGAGCCATCGCGGAAAACGTTTTCCGCCGCGTCTATCGCATCGGGCGAACGCAACGACGACATTCGCCCGAACAGTATTTTCAACATATCGGCGGCAGCTCCGGCGCCGCGCTCCGAAGGACAGCGCGCGACAAGACGCACATGCAGCATCGGCATGCGCGAACGCTCGCGGCGCACGCGGTATCGAAGCCCAAAAAAGAAGCCCCGGCAGTGCCGGGGCTTCGTTTCGCAACATCAGATTCGGATCGCGAGGATCAGAACGTGATGCTCCAGCTGTTGAGCGTGCCGGTATCGCCGGACGCGTTGTCGTTCACGCGGAGATTCCACGTGCCGTTCAACGGTTCGGTCGACAGATTGACGCTGAAGGTCTGGATGATGTTGTCGGTGCTGCCGCCGGTGCGGTTGTGCAGCACGTAGATGCTGCCGTCCGGAGCCACCAGATCCACCTTCAGGTCGCCCTTGTAGGTGTGCGTGATGTTCACCGCGACCGGCACCGCAGTACCGGCATTGCCGGTACGACCGGACACCGTGATCGGGCTGTTGATCGTGGTGTTGTCGCCGATGGCGAACGGGGTGGTGTTGCTGTAGGTCGTCGTACCGCCGCCACCGCCGGTGGTGTAGTTGCCGACCAGGCTGACGCCGGCGAAGGTCGCATAGGCCTTCAGACGGACGTAGTAGGTACCGGCCGACGGCGCAGCGAACGTGCAGGTCTCGGCATTGCCGCTGGCATACGGACGGCAGTCGTACACGGTGTCGGTCGGCGCAGCGCCGAGCTTCACGTACATGTCGACGTCACCGGTACCGCCGGAGGTCGTGAACGTCAGGTTGGTCGAGCCCGCAGGCACCACCATCGTGTAGTTCAGCGAAGCGCCGGTAGCCGCACCAAGACCGGTGACCGGAACGCCCTTGGTCAGCACGGTGCCGCCAGCCGAGGACGTGGACGCGACCGCGATGGGTGAAGACCCGCCCACGTTGCCGGCGTTGTCATAGGCCTGGACGTAGTAGCGATACGTCGTGGACGCGGTGAGACCCGTGTTGCTGTACGGCGGGGCGGTGGCGGTGGCGATCTGCGCGAAGACAGTGCAGCTCGCACCCGTGCAGCGGTAAATCCTGTAACCGGCCAGGCCGGAACCGCCGGTGTCGGTCGCCGCCGCCCAGTTCAGATTGATCTGGCTGCTGCCAGCCGCAGTCGCGGTCAGGCTGGCCACCGTGCTCGGCGGCGTGGTGTCGACCACCGCTGCGCCGGTGAAGTTCTGCGCGGTGACGTTGGCGCCGCTCACGGTCACGCTGCGGGTCGCCGGCGTGAAGGTGTAGCCGCTCAGCGACGGGGTCAGCGTGTAGGTACCGTTGGCCACGCCCGACAGGGTGTAGGCACCGGTGCTGCTGGTGGTGGTGCTGCTGCTGCCGTTGCTGACGTTGACGCCGTTGATACCCGCACCGGCGGAGGTGGTGATGGTGCCGGAGATCGTGTACGTGGTCACGCCGCCGCAGGCCGGGAATTTGAAGTCCTGGATGCGGGTCTGCCAGCTGCCGGTCGGACGGTACATGCCGACGAACCAGAAGGTGCAGTCGTCGACCGGGTCCACCGTCATCTGGTAGTAGTCGCCCCAGCGGCCGGAGGTTTCAGCGGCGGCGCCGACGGCGATTTCGTTCTCGCCCAGCGACATCACGCCAGCCGCATCGGAGACCGCGCGACCGGTGTAGCCCAGCGTGGCGAACTTGGTCGGCGTCGTCGTCTTGGTGACGTTGTAGGCCATGCCCATGTTGCCGAACTTGTCCATCGCGATCGAACCCATCAGGTGATGGGTGCTGGTGTCGCCCGGGCTGAACGTGCCTTCCTGGAACAGCGTCCAGTTGCCGGCGCCGACACGGCGCAGTTCAAACCAGCGCACGCCGGAGTCGACCACGGTGCCGGTGCGGGCTGCGTTCTGGTTGGTGGCGAACGTGCCGGCGATCGATTCGTGGGTGCCGAAGTTGCGGTAGGTGAGCTGGTTGAGCAGCACTTCGCGGATCGGATCGAGCAGCGAGGTGGAACCCGGCTGCGGCACGGTCGCGAACGTCGAGTAGTTGCGGAACCAGCTGTTGAACTCGGTGATCGGAATGCGCGGCAGCGTGGCGATGCCGCTGTTCGCCGGGGTGGTCCAGTCGACGGTCAGCTCATACAGATCGATGAAATCCTGAGTGCCGTTCGCGGAGGCGCCAGCATGCGCTTCGTCGTCGTTGTGACGGGCGAGGATCTGCTTGCGGCCCGCAGGCGCAGCAGTGCTGCCATAGAACGTCACCGGGGTGAGGATCTGGAAGCCATAACCCGCAAGCTTCGGAACGCTGGCGAAGCGCTGCGCCGGACGCGCGGTGGCCCCGTTCAGCATGTTCGCGCGGTCGAACGCGTACACGCTCTGCTGCGCGCCGCCTTCGTTGTCGCCGCAGACGTAGGAGTCGGCCCACACGCCGCAATGCGGGTAGTCGGGCAACGACGGCGTCGAGTAGTTGTACGCCCACCAGCCGCCCGTGACCGGGTCGGAGGTTTTCGAGACGTAGGCGCAGAGGTTGGAGCTGTCCAGCACCAGCATGAACCAGCGGCTGGCCTGACGGTCCCACAGCACGATCGGGTCGCCACCATCGGCGGCGCAGGCGCTACCCGCAGTCGCCAGCGAACCGAACGAGGTCGGACCGGACAGCAGCGTGCCGGCCTTGTTGTAGACCTTGAACGTGGTCGACGAACCGTTGACCGCATAGATCACGTGATTCGCGCCGACTTCGACGACCGGATCGCCCGGGCTCACGCCGGTGTTCGGATTGTTGATGCTGACGCGGCTGGCGACTGCCGCTTTGGCACGGGCCGCGCGCGGCGACTCGTCCCACAGTTTCTGCAGTTCAGGCAGACGGTCGGCAGCGGTCGCCTTGCTCGCCGGCGCGTGCGGCAGCACGCTGCCGATCGGGCGGTAGACGCGGCGATGCGCTTCGCGGATGCCCATGCCCGGGCTCCACGGCGCTGCTTTCGGCAGATTGCGCAGATCGGTGTTCATGCTCTGCGGGGTCACCGGCTGTCCGACCTGCGGACGCGTGGTGTTGGCCTTGCCGCCCGTGGGCGGTGCGGCCATGACGGCGCACGGCAGCAACAGCATGATCGCTGCCGCTTTCAGAGCGCCCTTGAATGTCGTTCGTTTCATTGCTGAATCCTCAACACATGAATGTGATTTTACGGAATCGCCCGTTGTCGATGATTCCTGGGCGAATGCTTTTGACGCAGACACGACCACATGCGGCATCTCGTTCCGTCGGCGGTCGTGGAGCAACGCCGTGCGGAATCGGATGACGCTTATTCGGGATCCACGAAAACACCCCTGCGCTGCAGGCGGATTTCGCTCACCAGAGTTTCCAGCACGACCTGCGCCTTGTCCTTTCCGGATTTCGGCGTACCGACCACGGCGGTCGCGATCTTGTTCGGTTCCTTGCCATCGAGATGTTCGACGTCGAGCGAGTAATCGGTCGCGAACTGCTGCGACGTCGACAACCGCACTTCGGCGTTCAATGCGTCACTGACGATGACCGCGATATTGCCGGTCCGGCTGCTCAGCCGCTGCACCGAACCCGGCCGCGCGGTGCCCTCGAAGGTGACCTCGATCTTGCCTTCGCTGGTGCGCGCCTGCACGGTGCCGTCGGTGCCGCGCACCGCGATGTCGCCGGTGTCGGCAAGCAGATCGATATCGCTCTTCACGCCGCGACTCTCGATCACGCCGAACCCCGTGCGCACGGTCAGCGGATGGCCCTTCGGAACATAGAGCACCAGATCGATGCGCTGGCCCTGGGCGAGCGCAACGCCGCTCGGCAAACGCGGCGCGACCTCGAAACGACCGTCGCGCGTCGCAGGCTGGAAGTCGATCGCCGCGGCGCCGTCGGGCTGCTGCACGGTCGAGCGGATATCGAGCTGGTCTTCGTAACCGCCAAAGCGCAGGTAGACGCTGCCGTAGGCATTGTCGACCTGGATCGGCTGGCCTGCGGGCAACTTGAAACTGTCGTCGCGGCGCAGCGGTTCGGCCATGGTCATGGTCTCTTCCTGCGGGCCTTCCGCAGCGAGAGCCAACGGAGATGCCGCCATACCGGCGAAGACACTGCAGGCGGCGATCGAAATGGACAGAAGCGAACGGAATTTCATTGATGCTGATCTCTCATTGATGCAGATCTATTGGACATGATTCGGAATGGAGTCAAAGAAACTCAGAAACGGTAATCGACGGTCACGATGAAGTTGCGTCCCGGCTCATCCAGACCCGAGCCGTGTTCGCGGTAATGCCTGTCGGCGAGATTCTCGGCGCGCAGCGACAGCTCGAACGCGGAGCTGACCCGCCAGGAGACGCGCGCATTCAAGGTCGCCCAGCCGGCGGTGCCGGCGGGATTGATGCGCGGATCGATCAGATCGCGCTCGCTGAGGCGATTCTGGCCCGAGGCGTAGAACGCATAGGCTTCCAGACCCAGCGTGTCGCGCACCTGCCAACGCGCGCCGAGTTTGCCGAACAGCGGCGGGATGCGATCGGCCGGCATGGTGCCGGTGTCGGTGTCCTCGTCGCCGCGTGTGTAGGTGGCGGTGGCGTAGAGCTCCAGATCCGGCGACGGTATGCGATAGCGCGCGCCGGCCTCGATGCCCCACAGATCCAATCGCGCGACGTTCTGGTTCTGCACTTCCAGCGCGCCATCGATGACGTTGCCGGTGAGCACGCTGGTGATCTTGTCGCGGTACTGCGAGCGGAACGCGATAAATTCGCCGCTGAAGGTTTCGGTGCCGAACTTCACGCCGGCATCGACGCTGGTCACGTACTCGGGGCTGAGGTCGGGATTCGGCGTGCTGTAGCGATTGCCTGGGCGCGGCCCGAACACGCCGAGATCGAAGATGTTCGGCGCGCGGAAACCTCGTCCGAGGTTGGCGACCAAGCGCACATCGTCCGACAGCTCGAACGCCAGGCCGACGTTGCCGGTGAAGTCGTCCGGGGTCAGCGAAACGCCGGGGGTGGTGCCGAGGGCCGGAATCGAAATATCGAAACGGCTGTAGCGCGCGCCGTAGTTCAGATCGAAACGACCGTGACGCCAGTCGTCGCCTGCATAGATGGCCCAGCCGTCCATCCGCGAACCGTCGGGAAAGCGCGGTGCGCGCACGCTAAAGGCGCCGGTATTGATGTTGACGCGGGTCTTCGACGAATCCACCTCGTCGCGGTAGTACTCGAAGCCGTAGCTCAGGTGATGCGCGCTGCCGATGTCCTTGCCGAACTGGCCGGACACACCGGTGGTCGTGTCGCGGTTGAGCTCGGTTTCCAGATTCGGGGTGCCGGTGGCAAGAGTGAGCCGGTCGTCGACCATCTTCTGACGGCCCAGATGCAGCTCGCCGTTGTCGAACAGCGCATTGGGGTTGTCGATGCGCCAGCGCAGCTGCGCGAACTGGCGCTGCTGCGGTTTGAAGAAGAACAGCGCGTTGTCGGGCGCGGTCTGACCGAAGCCCGGCACCAGCGCGTCGTGACGCGGCGTGCGCGGCTGTTCGGAATACTGCAGGCTCAACATCAGCTCATGGCCCGGCGCGATGTCGGCCTGCCATTTGAAATCGGCGCTGCGCTGGGTGAATCCTGTGAACGGCCGGGTTTTGCCGTCACCGCTGCGCATGTCGTTCACTTCCTGCGAGGTCAGGCCCAGCGAGAACGCCATGCCCGCATGGCCGCCCTTCACTTCGGCGCGACCGATCAGCGAATCGTCGGCGCTCGCGGCGATCGCGCGCAGCCGTCCGTCCCACTGCCATGCATCGCCATCGAATTTCAATTCGGGGGTGAGCATCTGCACCACGCCGCCCATCGCGTCGCCGCCGTAAAGCGTGCTGGACGGGCCGCGCACCACTTCGATGCGATCGAGGCTCTGGCCGTCGACCAGAGCGATGTACTGGTTCGGCGCGTTGCGGAAAATCGAATTGTTGAGACGGAAGCCATCCACGAGATGCAGCACTTCCGAACCTTTGAGGCCACGCACGATCACCACGCCCTGCCCGGGCGTGGTCTGCTGCACGAACGTACCGACTTCGCCATGCAGCGCATCCATCGGCGTCTGCGGTGCGGTTTCGCGCAGACGCCGACCGCCGACGATGGTCGTAGCGGCAGGAATGTGCAGCGTGGATTCCGGGCGTTTGGTCGCGGTGACCTGCACCGTATCGAGACAGACCACGTCGCCTTCGCGGCAACGCTCTCTGGTTTCGCCGACAGACTCGGCCGCGAGGGCTTCGCCGATGGCAAGAAACAGCACGGCAAACACTGCCGGAAGGAAGACACTTTTACGCATTGCTCGATGAATCCCCGAGATCAAAAAAAGCGAACAAATCCAGGTTGAATCGTTCCGGACACCAACCGGAATCCATCCGGCCATGCATCTCGAAACGCGAAATCCCGCAAAAGCGAACCCCTCCCCGCCTGATGACGGGAAAGGGTCGCGTGATCGCATCCATGCGTGCCGTTCAACGTATCGCTCGTGTCGAACAGGCCGTGTATCGAGGAAACAACGGCGCCCCCGGCGAACCGGGGGCGCCGGTCCGTTACGGCGAGATCGTCGCCTTCAGGCTGACGCCCGTGAATGCCGCATAGCCACGGACACGCACGTAGTACGTGCCTGCAGCCGGCGCATTGAAGGTGCAGGTCTCGGTGTTGCCACCGGAGTACGGGCGGCAGTTGTAGGTGCTGGTGGTCGGCGCAGCGCCGATCCGCACGTACATGTCCGCATCGCCGGTACCGCCGGAAATGGTGAACACCGCACTGGTCTTGCCGGCCGGGACGACGATGGTGTACGTCGACGACCAGGCATTCTTGGCCACCGACGGCAGCGCCACCGCCACGCCGTTGCAGAGCACCAGACCACCGCAGTTCGTGCTGGTCACCGTGACCGAAGCGGACTTGGTGCTGCTCAGGCCGCCCGCGTCCGTCACCGTCTCCGTCACCGTGTAGGTGCCGGCGGCCGTGTAGGTCTTGGTCGGGCTGGTTGCGGTCGAAGTCGTGCCGTCACCGAAGTTCCAGCTGCGGCTGGCGATGTTGTTTTCGGCATCCGTCGAGGTGTCGGTGAAGGTCGCGGTCAGGCCGTTGGTGGTGAACGTGAAGTTCGCCGTCGGTGCGGTATTGCTGCCCGCTCCGGTGTAACTGCCGACCAGGGTCACGCCGGAGAACGCCGAATAGCCCTTCAGTGCGACGTAGTACGTCCCGGCCGACGGCGCTGCGAAGGTGCAGGTTTCGGCATTGCCAGACGCGTACGGACGGCAGTCGTACACCGTGTCGGTCGGCGCGGCGCCGAACTTCACGTACATGTCGGAATCGCCGGTGCCGCCGGAGGTGGTGAACGACAGGTTGGTCGCGCCCGCGGGCACCACCAGCGTGTAGTTCCGGTAGGCACCGGTCGCAGCGGAAATACCGGTCACCGGCACGCCATTGGTCAGTGCGACCGGCGGCGGCGGCGGCGGCGGCGCGGCGCCGCAGGCGACACCGACCGCCGTGAACGCGGAGGTGACATCAGCCTTGGTGTAGCCCAGGTCGAGGGCAGCGGTTTCGACGCCGCAGGCGCCCTGGTTGAAGTCGGTGCTGGCGGTCCAGTACAGATCGTTCGCGCGCGCGAACACCTGGAACGCTTTCTGCGTGTTCCAACCGGCCGTGGTGGCCAGCGTGTAGAACGCCTTGTTGTACACGCCCGACGAGTAATGCACGTCGATGCCGGAGTAATAATCGGCCGCGTTGCCGATGGACGAACCGTCCTGCGGCGGGTTGGCCATGTAACGCAGCGCGCCGGTTCCCTTGAAGATCTGCGCGCCGACCAGGAAGTCGTTCGTGCCATTGTTGTAGTACTCGGCCGCTTCGCCGGCGATATCCGAGAACGCTTCGTTGATGCCGCCCGACTGGCCGGAATAGATCAGCCCCGAATTCTGCTCTGTGTAACCGTGCGAGACTTCGTGCGCGCCCACATCGAGGCTGACCAGAGGATAGAACGTGGTCGCACCGTCGCCGAAGGTCATCGCCGAGCCGTCCCAGAACGCATTCTCATAGTTCGTGCTGTAGTGCACGCGCATGGTCAGCTGGAAGGTCAGCGGCGCCTGGCCCATGTACGCCTGGTACATGTTGAAGATCACGCCGCCGAAAAAGTGTGCGTCGTTCAGCGGCGAGTACGCGCCGTTGATGACTTTCACCGTGTTGCGAGGGCAGGTGTACGAGAACGCGGTCGTGCCGGAGGTGGCGCCGTTGAGGTTCACCGTCTTCACGTTGGCGTTGTTCATGGTGCACGTGGTGCCCGACTGGGTCACGTCCATGAAGCCGAAGTTGGTGCCGTATTCGTACTGGCCGGTCTTGGCGTTGCCGCCGGGGCCGGTGCCGACGAGCGCGTGCTGCAGGTTCTCGAACTTCCGCAGGATCTGGCCGTTCTCGGCATCGACGACCACGGTCGGACGGGTCGGCGCACCGCCGCGGGCGGTGTCGGCGAAGTACGACACGACGTAGGCCTTGCGGGCGCGGCCGTTGTCGTCGATATGGATCATCAGCTGCGATTTCTCAGCCGCGGTGCGCATGAAGCCGATGCGGTTGCCCAAACCTGCGGCCTTGCCGATGGCGAGCGCGCTGCTGCTGCTCAGGCGCGGCTTGCCGGCCGGGATCTCACTGGCCAGACCGGTGACTTTGCGGCCGAACAGGGTGCGGACATTGCCGCTTTCGTCTTCGTTGACGACGACGTGCTCGCCGAAGATCGGCAGGCCGCGGAAGGTTTGCTGGTAGCGATGGTTGCGCACGCCCAGGCTGGTCTTGCGATCGATCAGGAACAGACGCGAATCGGCGTCCAGGCCGAGCGCTTGTTCGTGGCGGGTGTGGACCATGTCCGCAACGCCGGCTTTGGCGATGGCGGCGTTGCTCTGCTTGACCCGGGCCAGGTCCTCACGATGAAGATCGGCGCGGCCGGCGGCCGAAGCGCCGTTGGCGAACAGGGCCAGCGCGGTCGCGGCGGCCAGAACATTCAGATTGCGGTATCGATTCACTCACTCTCTCCCTGAAGCATGTGATGGATGGAAGTATTGCTCCTGCGGTTTGCCCCCGCATCCGCTGACACACGAACCCCCGCTCCAACGCACCTGATGGGTGTCTCTCGGAGCCGAGGCATGTCAAACGGTGTCGCCCGACGTCGCACTGATGGGTGACTGAACCGACCCTAAGCGGAACTGACGTGCTGCGTCAACTGTTGACCCTCATGCCCCGTACGCCGTCGTGTGGAAGGCGACAGACTGTCAAAGAAATCGCGATTACCACCCCCGAACCTGAGACGGGTTTCACGCTCTACAGGCATTCGCAATCCACTGCATACGATTTCTATTGCGCTGCAACATGCGCTTGCGCCGATTCACGGCGAGGGTTGCGCGGTATGGATGTCCTCGCTAGGGGAGGACGCCGTGCAGAGGGGTTCGACGGTTCGAGGCTCGACAACTCCCGAACCGAGCGTCGAAAAACACGCGTCGTGTGCGTACGCCAGCCGCATGCCCGCCTTGCATTGCCCTGCCGCCTGGATCCGTCAAACAAAAAAAGAGTCCCGGCCAGGCCGGGACTCTCAGATAAAAACAACCGCGTTTCGAATACACCACCCGGCTACCGCCAGAAGCGGCAGCCGGTGCGGGCCTTACGGCGTCCGCGTGGCTTTCAGGTTGACGCCCGAATAGGCCGTGTATGCGCGCACGTTGATGTAGTACACGCTGCCTGCGGTCGGGTTGTTGATGGTGCAGGTTTCCGCGTTGCCGCCAAGGTACGGACGGCAGGTGTAGAGCGTCGTGGTCGGCGCCGCGCCGAGACGGACATACAGGTCCGCATCGCCGGTACCGCCGGACGTCGCAACCACCAGCTTGGTGGTGCCGGCCGGAATGCTCACGGTGTAGTTCGACGACACGCCGCCGGTCGCAACCGCCGGCAGATTGACGTTCAGCACGACCGTGCCGGTACCGCCGCCACCGCCGCAGGTCGCGCCGACCGCCGTGAAGGCGGAGGTCACGTCAGCCACGGTGTAACCGAGGTTGGTGGCCGCCGTCTGCACGCCGCACACGCCCTGGTTGAAGTCGGTGCTGGCGGTCCAGTACAGATCGTTCGCGCGCGCGAACACCTGGAAGGCCTTCTGCGTGTTCCAACCCGGCTTGGTCGCCAGCAGGTAGAACGCCTTGTTGTACACGCCCGACGAATAATGCACGTCCATGCCGGCGGTGTAGTTCGAGGTGTGACCGATCGAACGGCCGTCCTGCGGCGGGTTGGCCATGTAACGCAACGCACCGGCGGCCTTGAAGATCTGCGCGCCGACCAGGAAGTCGTTCGTGCCCTTCATGTAGTACTCGGCCGCTTCACCGGCGATGTCCGAATACGCTTCATTGATGCCGCCGGACTGGCCCGAGTAGGTCAGGTTCGAATTCTGCGACGTGAAGCCGTGCGAGACTTCGTGCGAGGCCACGTCCAGACTGACCAGCGGATAGAACGTGCTGGCGCCGTCGCCGAAGGTCATCGCCGAGCCGTCCCAGAACGCGTTTTCGTAGCTGTTGCTGTAGTGCACTTTCATCACCAGCTGGAACGTCAGCGGCGGCTTGCCGATGTACGCGTTGTACATGTTGAAGATGACGTTGCCGAAGTAGTGCGCGTCGTTCAGCGGCGAGTACGCGCCGTTGATCGTCTTCACCGTGTTGCGCGGGCAGGTGTACGAGAACGCCGTCGTTCCGGAAGTGCCGTGATTGAGGTTCACGGTCTTCACGTTGGTGTTGTTCATCGTGCACGTGGTGCCCGACTGGGTCACGTCCATCTTGCCGTAGTTCGTTCCATATTCGTACTGGCCGGTCTTGGCGTTGCCGCCGGGGCCGGTGCCGACGAGGGCGTGCTGCAGGTTCTCGAACTTCTGCAGGACGCGGCCGGTGTTGGCGTCGACGATCACGGTCGGACGCATCGCCGCGCCGCCGTTGCGGGTGTCGGCGAAATACGACACCACATACGCCTTGCGGGCGCGGCCGTTGTCGTCGATGTGGATCATCAGGTCCGATGTCTCGGCGCTGGTGCGCATGAAGCCGACGCGATTGCCCAGGCCGGCGCTCTTGGCGATGAGAAGCGCGCTGTTGCTGCTCAGGCGCGGCTTGCCGGCCGGAATTTCGCTGGCGAGGCCGGTCACTTTCTGGCCGAACAGGGTGCTGATGTTGCCGCTTTCATCTTCGTTGACGACGACGTGCTCGCCGAAGATCGGCAGCCCGCGGAAGGTCTGCTGGTAGCGGTGGTTGCGCACGCCCAGATCGGTCTTGCGATCGAGCAGGAACAGGCGCGAATCAGCGTCCAGGCCGAGCGCTTGTTCGTGACGGGTGTGGACCATGTCCGCAACGCCGGCTTTGGCGATGGCGACATTGATCTGGTTGATCTTGGCCACGTCCTCACGATACAGGTCGGCACGGCCAGCGGCTGAAGCCCCGGTGGATACCAAGGCCAGCGCGGTCGCGACGGCCAGTACGTTCAAATGCTGATATCGATTCACAGTTTCTCTCCTTGACACAGTGTGATGGGAATGTTGATGACTGCGGTTGCCCCCGCTCTACAGACGCACGGACACATGCCCTCCGCACCGCAAAGTGCGGGCTGGGCGCATGAGTCGATACGTCGAGAGCCATCCGAACTGCTCCATATCGGATGGCGAGGCCGACCCTAATCGGAATTCACGGTTTGCGTCAACAGCAGAACCGGAAACTGCGCGCACTGGCAGTCGTGCGCGTGACCGGGTGCCGAATCAATGGCAACCGATCACCGCAAGTCGAGACGGAATTCGCACTATCGCAACCGCGAACAACGGCTGCATACGACTTCTGCTGCGGCGCGTCAGGAAATTGCGTCGCATGTCGAAGCGACTCCCGCAGCCGCCCGAAGCGGACATGGAGGATATGGAGGATGAGGAAGATCCGGATGCGGACGTCAGAACATACCGGTTTCGAGCCGCGCGACTTCGGACATCATGCTGCGGCTCCACGGTGGATCGAAGACCAGCTCGACATCGGCCTCGGTCACGGTCGGAATCATTTCGAGCTTGCCGCGCACATCCTCGACAAGGATCTCACCCATGCCGCAAGCCGGTGCGGTCAGGGTCATCCGCACCTCGATCCGACGCTGGCCGTCGTCGCCCCGAGTCACGGTGGCGTCGTAGACCAGGCCGAGATCGACGATGTTGATCGGAATTTCCGGGTCGAAGCAGGTGCGCAGCTGGGTCCAGACCAGTTTCTCGACTTCCTCGTCGCTGGCGCCCTCGGGCAGCTCGATCGGCGGGGGCGGCTCCTTGCCGATGGCGTCGGCGTCCTGCCCGGCGATCCGCATCAGATTGCCTTCGACGAAGACCGTCCAGCTGCCGCCCAGCGCCTGGGTGATGTAGCCGACGCTGCCGGCGGGCAGGGTCACGACATCGCCTGCCGGGACCAGCACGGCGGCGCAATCGCGTTCGAAACGGACGGGTTCACTGCTGCGGGAATACACGTGGGTTCGGGGCGCGGCGAAAAAGTCGCGGATTCAGGCGCTTGGGGTGCGCATATTCTACCGGACTGACTTGTGGACATGTCTGTGCGCTATAAAGGCCGGGTTCGCCGGGTTGGCCCGGCGGCGCCGGATCGGGGGAGGTCCGGCGTCGCATCTTTCGACTCCTCAAGGAGAGACCATCACATGTTCCAAACGACCTACGCACTGCGCCGGAACGGCCTGTGCACCGCACTCGCGATCGCCCTTGCCGGGACTGTCGCCCTGCCCGCCCACGCCCAGGACGCCGCTCCGGGCGGCGCCGACGAGCTGGACCGCATCATCGTCACCGCGCAGAAACGCGAGCAGCAGATCGAGGACGTGCCGCTGTCGATCAGCGCCTATTCCGGCGAGTTCCTGCAGGAGCAGGGCATCAGCGACTACGGCGACCTCGGCAATCTGGTGCCCGGCCTGGAAGTCCAGACCCAGAGCGTGAGCAATCCCAGCGTCTCGATCCGCGGCATCACCGCCGATCTCGACGACCCGACCCAGGAACCGCGCATTTCGCTGTTCCAGGACGGCGTGTCGATCAGCCGCTCGCGCGGTTCGTCGGTGGAAATGTTCGATATGGCGCGCGTGGAAGTGCTGCGCGGCCCGCAGGGCACGCTGTTCGGCCGCGCCGCCGAGATCGGCGCCATCCATTTCATCCAGAACAAGGCCCGCACCGGCACCTTCGGCAACTTCGAGCTGGGCGTCGGCAGCCACGACCAGCGCAAGTTCACCGGCGCCTACAACACCGAACTGGGCGAGAACGTGCAGGGCCGCATCGCGGCGTTCTACGAAACCCGTGACGGCTACGTCGAGAACCTCGATGGCGGCACGCTGCAGGGCAAGGACACCCGCGCATTGCGCGGCTCGCTGCACGTGAACATCGGCGAAAGCAGCGGCATCGACGTGATCCTCAACTACCAGAAGGACTCGCCGCCGGGCACCGCCTTCCGCAGCCAGGTCATTCCGAACCTGCAGGGCAGTCTCGACCCGTACACCGCCAACTCGCAGCGCGGCAACGATCTGGGCACAGACCGCGACGTCTACGGCGCCACCGTGCTCGGCGACTTCGCGATCAACGACAACTGGTCGCTGTCCACCATCACCGGCTGGCGCCGCTACGACGGTCTCGACAAGTTCGACTCCGACGGCTCGCAGGCCGATCTGATCGAATTCACCGAAGACGCCTGGGGCAACCAGTTCAGCCAGGAAGTGCGCTTCAACTTCGACAACGGCGGCAAGTTCACCGGTTTCGTCGGCGGCTCGTATTTCGACGAAGCCGCGAACCGCGACCTCCACTACCAGGCCGACGAACGCCAGCTGTATGCCCTGCTGTCGCCGCAGATCAACACCAATACGGCAGGCCTGCTCGGTTCCGCGCTGGCGAATTACTATTTCCCGATCGTTCCGCTGCTGAACGCCAACGCGACGCCGAACACCTCGCGCACGTCGACCTGGCTGCCGATCCCCGGCCTCGTGACGCCCACGCCGACCAACCCGGCGGGTTTCCTGCAGGTGCCGCTCAATCCCGATCATCGCGAAACCTTCGGCAACGATGTCGACATCCGCGCGTTCGAACTCTTCGCCGACGGCACCTGGCGGTTCAACGACCAGTGGTCGCTGACCATGGGCCTGCGCGGCTCGCGCGAGTCGGTCGAATACGGCTATTTCTCGGATCAGGGCAACGCATCGAGCCTCGGCTTCCTGCTCTCGGGCCGCGGCACGCCCGCCTGCGGCGCACCGCCCTGCAACAACCTGCTGTTCCCGGCGACGGCCGGTCGGCTCAGCGACAGCAACACGTACACGTCTTGGGCGGGCCGCGCCGTACTCGGCTACGCACTCAGCCCCGAGATCAACACCTACGCCAGCGTGTCGCGCGGCCGTCGTCCGAACATGATCAACGTCAGCGACCTCGGCAGCGAGGAAGTCGATGCCGAAATCGTGTGGAGCTACGAGCTCGGCATGAAAGGCAACGCCGCAGAAGGCCGCTTCGTCTACGACCTGTCGCTGTTCTACTACGACTACAACGACTTCCAGGCCTCGGTGGTGAACGATACGCCGCCGCCGTTCTTCGTGACCAAGAACGCCGGCAAGGCGCATGCGCTGGGCTTCGAAGCCTCACTGTTCGGACGTTTCAGCGACAACCTCAACGGCTGGTTCAACTACGCGCATATCGACGGCGGTTTCAATGCCTTCGACGACGATGGCACGTATCAGGCGCTCGCCGGCAATCGCTTCAGGATGACGCCGAAGCAGTCCGTCTCGATCGGTGTCGACTGGACGATTCCGCTGGCCAGCGGCGACAGCCTGTATCTGCGTCCGAGCTACAGCTGGCGCTCGCAGGTCTATTTCGAGGACGAGAACCAGCCGGGCATCGAACAGGACGGTTACGGCCTGCTCAACCTGCGCGCCGGCTGGCGCTTCAACGAGAAGTGGGAAGTCGGCATCTGGGGCAACAACCTCGCCGACGAGGAATATCTGACCGACGCCGGCAACACCGGTCTGCTGTTCGGCATCCCCACCGTGATCGCGGGACCGGATCGCAGCTTCGGCGTGAACCTCCGCGCGAAGTTCTGATCGATGCGCATCGCTGCGGGGCCCGTAACGGGTCCCGCAGCCATCGAACGCACGATGCATCGCAGAACCGCACCATGAATAGACCCGCATGATCCCCACCCTCGCCTGCGGCCTGATCTCCGGCGCCACATTCCTGCCCGTCTACGGGGCCTGTTTCGCGCTGTTCGCCAGGCGCACGAATGCGAGCGGCGGACGCCAGGCCGCACTGCTGCTGGCCGGCACAGTGTTCGCGATGCTGCTCAGCGCGGCGACGATCGTATTACCGCTGTGGCTGGCGGATCTGTTGCCGCTGGATACGCAGGCGCGGACCTGGGTCATCGCGTTCTTCGCAGGCATCGCGGGCAGCCGACTGATCGCCCCGCGGCTGCGCCGGGCATCGCCCCGCACCTGATCGCAGGCGTACGTCGCCCATCGCCTCGCTCCGCGCACTCCGCTACCCTGTCGCGATGACCACGCTCTCCACGCCCCACACCGCACCGCGCACGCGCGTGGTCGCACCCTTGCTGATCACGCTCCTCGGTATCTGCGGCATGACCGCGATCTGGACGATGCTGGCGCTGATCGTCGACCGCCAGTGCGCGTGGGTCGCCGCATTGACCGCCGCCGACATCGCGCTGCTGCTGCGGCTCGTGCGCGCTGCTCCCGGGCTGTCGCGCGCGGCCATCGCCGTCGTCGCCACATTGACGACGATCCTGCTCGCCAACTGGGTCATCGCTGCGACCCAGATCGGCGGCGCGATGGGACTTGGACTGGTCGACTCGGTGCAGCGCCTCGGCACCGACTACGCGCAGACCCTGTTCGGCCTGGCCAATCATCCTGCGGAACTGGCGTGGTACGCGATCGCACTGATCATCGCGCTGTGGCTGGGGCGCTGACTCCGTCCGGGAAATCAGCCTTCAAAACCAGCCGCCCCGATGCGCGGCAACAACAATCCGGTGCGCGCCCTGTACGCCGCCCACTGTGGATAGCGCGACAGGCTGTCGTCCTTGCGCAGCATGTTCGGAACGAACAGGAACAACCACACCCACGCCAGCACCACCCAGGGCAGCCAATGCCCGGCGACGATGGCGAAAGCCGTATAGATCATCATCTCGCCGAGATAGTTCGGATTGCGCGTCCGCGCGAAGAAACCATCGGTGATCAGCCCGCGCCGCGCGCGCAGCACGAAGTACTTCTGCGCGTCCGCGCCGACCATCAGCGCCACGCCCAACGCATACAGCACGATGACCGCACCCAACACCATCGGCGGCTGTTCGATGCGCTGCGTGACGATCAACCACGGCGCGATCCAGTACGGGCCCAGCACGAACAGCCATGCATTGAGCGCGCCGACGATGGTGATCTTCTTCTGCCAGGCCGGATCGGGGAACACCGCTTCCTTCAACAGCCAGATCAGACCATAGCTGCCGTGCAGGCCGAGATAGGTCCACGCCGTCGGCGTCCACACGTCGTAGATGGCCATCAACACCAATACGAATATCAGCGTGCCGCCTTTCTGTAGATTGATCGCAAACGCCAGCGTGAGGATCTTGGGGCCGCCGAGAAAATCGTCGGTGAGGTGGTCGCGGATTTTCAGGAAACGATCAAGCAATGTCGGCATTCTCCGCGACCTCCCTATCCGGTTGTCTCGCGACCCGCATCCGCCTGAAGTTGATCGCAGGCTGGGGCCATGGGCATTTCATACCGCGTCAGCATATCGACACCGACGCCCCCTTCGCGAACTTCCTCGATCAGCCGCTCGGGAACGATGCGTTCTGCACCCCGCTGCAGACGCAGCGGCTCAGCGGGCCGGGCGTGCAGACGCCAGCCGCTGCGCACCAACGACGCGATGACGAATTCTTCCAGCACGCCCAACACGTGACGGGTACGCCCCTGCGCCGAAAGCAGGCTCAAACCGTCGGGTTTGGTGCGCTGCCAGAGCGTTTCGGTATCGGCAACGAGTTCGGGCAACCTGCGCAGCGGGACCGCATCGGGCGACAGAAACGTGCCATTGAAACGGGCCAGGATCGCAGGCGCCAGCACCGCTTCGCCGAATGCATCCCAATCCGTGTCGCACAGCGCGCCCCGGGTGAAACATTCGTACCAGAGTCGTTCCGCTTCCGTTTCACCGCCCAGCAGATGCAATGCGTCGCCCGAAGCCCGTCGCTCCGACGTCGACAACTCCGACCCCGCGCGCGCTCCCAATGCCATCAAGCGCTCGTCCAGCGACGGATGACTGTCGAATGGATGCGGGGCCTGAGCATCGGCACGCGCAAGCGCCTGCAGGACCGACGGACGCTTGTCCGCGCTAGCGTCGAATCGACGGAAGCCATCCAGAACCGGCAGTCGGGCACCACGATTGATCGCCGGCAGCAAGGCCTCGTTGAAATACACGGTCCAGGCGGCATCGAACGCATGCACCCGGCGCAGCGCACCCGCCATCGCATCGGCACCGAACATCTCCGCACCCAGTGCATCCGCAGCGTATTCCTGGGCACGCGAGATCGAAGCGCTCTGGCGCAGGAAACCGTGCGCGTACAGACGGAATGGCGCGTCGAGCAGGAACAGCGAGCTCTCCAGCGAGGACAGTGTCCCGCCGAGCGCGACGCGGGTTCTATAGACCCACGGCGTCAAACCGAGATCGCCCTTGGCCATATGCCCGAATTCGTGTGCGATCACCGCACCGAGCTGGTGCTCGTCGAGGACGCACAGCAGGCCATGGCCGAGCGTCACATCGAGCCGGCGCACCCGGCCGTACCAGTGGCGTTCGGCGCCGACGCTGGCGTTGATGCCGGCGCCGAGATGGATCGCCACCGGCGCATGCACGCCGGCGCGCGCGCCGATGGTTTCCACCTGTGCGTAAAGCGCCGGTACGCGCTCGCGCGCCAGCGCCTGTCCGCTCGCTCCGCGTTCCGTTCCGCGCGGGCGGAACAGCGCCACCATCAGGCTGACCGCTGCGAGCACCGCAAGCATGCCGCCGATGCCCAGTTCTCCGTAGCGCATCTGCGCGTACGGCACGTAAAGCAGCAAGGCGATGATCCCTGCGGACAACAGCCAGAATCCCGACCAAGCCGCGAACACCAGCGCCGCACGTCGCGCGACGCCCAGCGCGCGCGGCGCGCGCGCCGGAAAGGAGGTGCTCATGCGTCGCTCACTGCCGCCACGCGGCAACCGCGATGCTGATAGCCGTGTGCAACTTATCGCCCGCAAGCGCTTCGTTGCGCAGACGCTCGCGATCCGCTGCGGCCAGTCCGCTGACGCGGGAGCGGATGAAATGCAGCGCTGCACGGGCCTGCGGATCGATATCGAATCCCTCCAGTCCGACCTGCTTGCCGCTGGCATAGTCGGCCATCCTCTGCAGTTCGTCGCGGTTGTAGGAACTGGCCGGCCGCAGCAACGTCAGTGCGGTCTCGTCGCCGCGCCGCGCCGCCTCGGCGTAGAGCAGCGCCCAATGTTCGGGTTCCAGCGAATACAGCTCCGCACGGCTCAATCCCTTCAACCGCGACAGGGCGCTATCCGGCGAAAGGCGCAGCGCCCGGGCGAGACTGGGCATGTCGTCGTCGCTGCCATCCGCCAATGTCATCGATGCCTGCTTCGCGCGTTCGATCTGGTAGCTCAACAGCGTCGGCGACAACGTTGCCGCATCCAGTCGCTGGAACAGCGTGCGTGGATCGGCGTTCGACTGGGCCGCGACCAGCGCATAGTAGGAAGCCACCGAAGGATCGTTCTTGCCCGCGTCGGTCGCCGCAAGCGCTTCGAGCCCTTCGAGTGCACGCTCCGGCCGCCCCAGCGCCAGCTCGGCGCCGACTTTGGCATCAAGCACGCGGTATGCATCGACCGCCGAGCGCTGCAGCAACGTATCCCAATCGCGCGCCGCCGCCGCGTGCTCGCCATGCACCCATTCGCGCCAGAGGGCGCTGCGCAGCACATAGGGTTCCTTCGCGGTCGCCGCAAGCGCGAGCAGCTTGCGCTTTCCGTCCAGACCATCGGTCAGCACCGCATCGAGATAGCGCACCAGCACTGAGTCGGGCTCGCGCTGCAACCGCGCGCGGATTTCCGCGCGCGATTCCTCGGACCGTCCGCTCGTATCCATGACCGCGAGATACATGCGCTGTATGTCGACATCGTCGGGCTGCTTGTCGCGCAGTTTCCGCGCCAGGACCAGCGCCTTTTCCGGCGCGCTGTCCCGCAGCGACACCATCGCCAGCGACGTCATCATCGGATCCCAGCCATTCGCAGTGGCCAGCGCCGTGAACATCCCGCCGAACTTGCCCATCGAGTTCTGACCCATCGCATAGTTCGCGCACATATCCACGGGCTTCATCCCCGCTTGGGGTTCGAGCAGCCCCAGTTGGGTCCGTTCGGCGCGCTGTTCGCCGCGCCCCATGCTGATGGAAGCGGGCGGCTCCTCGAAGGCGTAGTCGATCCTGCCCAATTCGAAATACGAGTCTCCGCAGTGCAGGCTGCCCTCGGGCTGTTGGTCCGCCGACGGCGGCGTCTGACCTTCCGGAAAGTAGACAACGGTCCCTTCGAATACCGGCGCCACGCCGGCGACATTCCAGATCGCGTGATCCGCGTCGGCGTGCACATCCTGCTCGAAGCGCTCGATTTCGGTGCCGTCCGCCAATTGCGCCAGACCCTTCACCTTTCCGGTCTCCACGTCGATCGCGAGCCGCTGCTGCGGTTCCACGGTTTGACTCTGCCCACCCAGGGTGATCTTCAGCGGTTTGTCGAAACCGTTGACGACAAGGACTTCCTGATGATCGGAAGAGTGGATCGCGCTGTATGCACCGAAGCCGATCAGACCCAGGGCCGCAAGCGCAAGGCCACGGGTGTAGAGCCACAGTGCGCCGCCCATCGGCACGCGCGCAAAGATCTGCCATTGGCTGGAGAGACCGCCGCTGCCCACTTTCTGCACCAGATAGCTGCCCAGCGGCAGCAGCGGCAATACGAACAGCGCCACGAAGGCATGCAGCGCGACATATGTGCCTTCGCTGTCGCGTTCCGATTCGCCGACGAAACCGAAGCCGATCGAATTCAGGCTACCCAGCGCGGGCGAGCCCTTCAGCGGCTTTGCAAACAGACGTCGCTGACCCAACAAATGATCGAGCGTGGATTGCTGCTGCGGCAACCGCCGAAGCCATTTCGCCCAGAACAGGGCGCGATACACCTTGAATGCGTCGCCGGTCGCGATTGCTTTGCGGATCGCAGGGTCTGCGGCAAGGGGTTCGAGTTCGGGAATGCGCTGCAACAGTTCGGCGGGATCGGAAATGGCCATAAGCTCTCGTCGGTGGCGGCATTCCGTCGCCGTGATGTTGATCACATAAAGCCGACATCATCGCGTCCACTGCTGCGGCAATCAAGCGCAGCAGGACGCTGTCCCGAGCGCCCCACATCGCGGCAAGGCCAAGACGCACTGCCAGCAGTGCCCGCTACAGACCTCGCCCACATCCTCGCAGTCAATGACATGACGAAGCAGTCGCTGGTTGCTGGTCCCTACACGGACAGCATCGGCAGATTTCAACGCGACGAATCCTGTTCGCTGTCACCTGCCATCAGCACGCCGAGTCCCATGCCCGCACCTGCAGCGCCGCCACCGCCACCACCCCGACCGCCGCCTTCGCCCTTGCCGTCGCGCCCGCCTCCGCCATCGCCTTTGCCTTTCGCGCCGGACGGGCGGGTCGGTCCCTGCTGCGGAATCGACAGATCCGCCGGGACCGGCTCCAGATCCAGCACGCGCCGGATGAAATCGCGCAGCGATACCACCAGCTCCGCCGTGTGCACCGGCCGGCCTGCGGCCATCTCGCCAGCCGCCCGCGCCGCCAGACGCACCTGTTCGTCGGTGCCCAGCAGCAGAATGTCGGACAGGGCCGCTTCCACCGCATCGCGGATACGCCGTGAGCGGTCGGAGCTGCTGTCTGCGAGCAAAGCCGACGCGACGTCGGTGTCGCCGGGATCCGCGCCAAGGCCAGAACCGGTAGAAGATTCGCTACGACGGCGCAGGTCGCGCAGATGGGTGGGGTCGACCGACAAGTCGCCCGAAAACGAACCGCCGAGCGTCTTGTATGCCGCGATCAGCGTGCGCAACCGCTCATTGATCTGCCGGTTCTCGCGCTCGCGCCGCTGCTGGATGGTCTGCATCACGATCAAGCGGACGCCCACGCCGATCAGCGTGATCACCACCAACCCGAACAGGGTCGTAAGCACCGCCTGCCAGGAACTGAAATCGAGACCACGCATGAGGGGCTCCACGCTTCTGGCATCGAGGCGATGCCGGGATCGATTTGAACCGCACCATAGCGCAGATGCGCGCGCTGCGGATCATCGTCGAGCGTTCGCGCCGATCAGTACACCGGTTTGAACAAGGATTCCACTTCGACAACCTGTCCATCCGATTTGATATCGATGTAGTTGCGATACTCGATGTCGGTCCGCCGGGTGCGTTCTTCCAGTCCGTAATGCGTCACGTTGTCCGTACCGTAGATACCGTAGCTGATCTCCGAACTGCCCACCGGCACCGATACGTTGAAATTGCTGGTGACGTAGGCGGCGGAGTACACGATGTACCGGCCAGGCTTCAGATCGGTGAAGGTATAGCGTCCGTACTGGTCGCTCTTGACGACTTTCCGATAGTCCAGCGCCGCATCGTCGAACAACACCTGCTTCGGCCTGCGGTTCTGCGGAACGATCGGCATCCTCAGCTTGCGATAGACATGCTTGTCCAGCAGCTTCATGAATTCGACCATGTGCGGCGTGGCGGGATACAGAAAGACATCGATCCCTTCCATCGTCCTGACCGGATTCGGCGGAAGCAGGGTGTAGTTGCCGAACCGGTCGAGCCGATGGAACACCACGCCACGGATCGTCGCGGTGCCGGGCGCCATCGCCTGGGCCGCCTGCTGCGGGTCGAAGGGCGTCTCGGGCCGATACACGAGCGGCTGTGCGACTTCCGCCTGGCGGTCGACATCGCGAAGGACATTCCCCGCCAACAGCACGGGACTTGCCGCGAAGCCGCACAGCAGCACTGCTGCTGCAAGGCACGAAAAAAAGCGGGTACGCCGCAAAACCATCATCCAGAAACCTCCAGAAACGTGACTGTCGAAAACCGATCGCGGGCATTCCAACGGGACGGGCCCCGCCATCTGCGCATTCTATCGCGCATGACCCGCCCGCCCTGAAGGCAACAAGGCGAATGCAACACCGCAAATGGTCGAATGCGATCGGATCAAGACGGGAGATGGCGGTGAACGAAGGCTGCCGCTCAAACGGCGGCGCACACGATCCTGCAGCCGACCCGGAACACGTGCCCATCCGGATGACGGATATGCATTTCGCGGACGTTCCACGGCATGTCGGTCGGCGGCCAGGTCACGTCAATGCCGTGTTCGAGACATTCGCGGAGCACCGCATCCACATCGTCGACCCAGACCGACATCCACACGCCTTTTTCCGCCGCCTCGTCGGACTCCGGCCCGAAAGTCGCTGCGTAACCGCTGTGGCCGCGGCCGCCCTGCCCGTCCCGGCAGAGGAAAATCTCGAAGTGCCCCGAGTGCACGCCGCCGAAGCTGGGCGGCTCGCCCCACTCCCAACCCTTCTTCCAGCCGAGCTTTTCGAACCAGGCGAAGCTCTGCGCCATATCCGAAACATTGAGGATCGGTGTGATGTGTTTCACTTGCATTGCGCTCGCCCTCTCGCGTGATGTCGATCAACACGCATCTCTGCTATCCGCAGGATGGTGGCACACATGTCGAATCCCGCAATCATGATTCCTCCATTTCTGCGGACCTCATGCTTTACGGCCCTTCTTGAGCTGCTCGATCATGCGCATCATGTCGTCGATCGAAGCGTATGCATTGAGCACCATCAAGACGTTTCTCGCATGCAACCTGATGGATTGGTTCATCCTGACGACAGGATTCCCGCTGTTCAGCGCGATGGGCACATACAGCCTGGAATTGAGCAGAAGCGAGCACGATTCCACGAATGCCGGCACCCGGGAAGGATTCATCTTGAGCAACATGCCGTCCTTCAACTCGAACAGACCGATTTCAGGCCTGTCGAGGCAAGCCTCAAGACAGACCATGGCATCCAGCACGGGGCCGGGCAGAAAATCGAAATGCCGATAAAACAGGGAAACCACTTCATCGCGCTTCTTCGTACGCTCGGCGGCGTCGATTTCGCGTTCCAGCGGGATATTGGTCAGCGGAGAAATAACGTCGACCAGCTCGCGCCTGACCTCAAGATACGTGTCGATGAATTTGAGCGCGACATTGTTTTTCTGCTGCACAGAACTCGAAACAACGCTGGTCAGAATGCCGAGCAGAGCGCCAAGCACAAGACTTGCGATCGGAATGAGCATCGATGCGTCGATCATGGTGTCTGCTCCGCAACGATCCACTCGATAAAATCACCGACGCATTTGCATTCGTAGAAAATGGTCATTGGGAGTTTGACCCCGAACGCCTTTTCGACTTCGACCGTCAGCATGATGACGGAGATGGAATCGATGCCCATGCTTTCGAACGATGCATCGGGGAGCACCGCCGATGCGTCGCAACCGAGCACATCCGCGACGATTCCGATCAATCGCCTCTCGGTGGATTCTCTTCCCGCAGCAGTCGTCGGCATATGACCTCCTTCCCGGTCGCCCGCGTGCGCTGCAGGCATACCGGTCGGCCCTTCATACCCGATACCGATGCGGCCCGCAACGCTGAAGGAAATGCACGATCATCCGACCACGCCGCAATCCGCATGCCGGGACGAGCCCTCCAAGTCCCTACCGCCCCGCAGCTACGGCTTGCGGCCGTGCTCCGCTTCCCAATCGGCATAGGTGTAGGTCCGTTCCACTCCGTCCTCGACCCAGCGTGACACGCGGCGCTCGTAGTCGTAGTGGAACTGCTTCCTGCGCGCAAGCTGCCACGACACCGCCAGGATGCCCTTGCCGAAAAGACCGATGACGAACGGCGCCAACAGCAGCCAGAGCAGCGAGCGGTTGAACTCGCCGATCACAGCCCGATACGGCACATACACGATCACCACCAGCAGCAGGAACAGTGCGAAAAAGCCGAAGAGTTGCCCCGCCCCATGCAGGGCATAGCCGACCGGCGTGCAGCGGTGCTTGCCGATACGTTCGACTTCGTCGGACCACATTCTGGAGATGAACATCGCAGTGTTCCTGTCGGCGCTACAGCCTTGATTGCAGTGTGAGACGAGCGCTATTCGCCTTTGAGCGCAGCCTTCATTTTGCCCCAGACGCAATCGCCCACGACCGGGTCGTTGTTGGGCGCGGTATAGCTCACGAAGAAAACGACGGTGTCGACATTCATCGCGATGTACACCGAATACAGCCAATGCTTCGCGTCTCCCTGGAAACCTTCGAGGAACAGCAGTGTGTGGCCGTGGCTGTTCACCCGCTCGATATTGACTTTCGAGAGCCCCATCGCCTTGGCTTGCCCTTCGACGTCCTCCATCCCGATAAAAGTGTTGCTCGGAATGTCGTAACCGATCGAGGTCGACATTTTCCCGTACAGATAACCCGTCTCGACCGGCAAATGATTGGTTTCCTCGGCCTGTTTCTCCGCCCCGGGCCGCATCCAGTACGAAAAGGTGGCGCCCTGCCCTTTCACCTTCACGTGCTCATACACATCAGGCACGAATACATTCAAAGGGACATCGATCGGAAATTCCCACTGCATGAAGGCATCCAATCGCATCGTCCGTCCGCTTCCGCATTCCTGCGCCCACGCCTGACCGCACGCCAACACCGACAGCAGCATCGTCAGCAGCCACTTGCTCATGACACCCCCTCCCCTGTCCAAGACGAATGGCGATCTTCGCATATCAATCGCGGGCTGCGGAACGCCCCGCAGGGTGGCGGTGAGCGCCGCGAACCCCACCATCCTTTTCACATTCAAGGCTGGCGCGTGCGGAGCTCACGCAGATACGGCACCAGGAGGTCACGCCAGACGCGGTAACCACTCTGATTGGGGTGCACGCCATCGCTGACGAAATAGCCGCTGATCTGCTGGCCTGCAGCATCCGTAAACAATGGATAGAGGTCGAGATAGGACACGAACCCCGAGAATTGTGGACTCGCAGCCAGATCCGCGATCCGGCGATTGATCGGCAATAACGCATCGCGATTCTTCACAGGATCGTTCGTCGGGATGAGTGATTGCAGCACGATGCGGGCATCTGGCTTGCGCGCGTGAACGGCGTTCACTACCTGGACGATACCTGCCACAACGCTGTCCACGACCGGCGTTTCTTCCGCCCAGGTGTTGTTGACGCCGATGAGGACGAAGATGACATCCGGCTGCAGTTCCGGCGCATCCAGTTGCCCCAATCCGCCCGCCGATGCAGGCAGGATCCGATACAGCACGTGCTCGGTGCGGTCGCCGGAAATGCCGAGATTCAGCGCCAGATTCTCGGCCGCCGCGCCCGTGAAGGATTCGTCCCACGACTGCTTGCCGAACAGCTGGCCGGTCACCCATGGGTTGTCGCCGAGCTGCCAGAAATCGGTGATCGAATCGCCGAGAAACACCAGCTTCACTTTCGACAGCGCCTCGGTATCGCGCAGTTGCACAGCGATATCCGCCTCACGCTTCTGCCAGTACTCCACGCGCTGTGTCGGCTTCGTGGACGCAAAGTCGTCTGCGGCCTGCACCCTGAAGCCGAACGTGGCGATCGTCAGTACAGCGAGCGCGCACGCAGCGCGCCGGATCACGCCCCGACCCTTCACGCGATCAGATGTATACGTTTGAATCGGCGACATCATGGCAGCCCTCGTTATTGCGATTGCGGCCATTGTAGGGCGGGGACACCCACCACCGTATTCCAAAGCCCTCACTCAGCCCGCGCGCCGCGGGAATCGGTAGACGACGCTGCCGATCAGCACCGCAATGCTTACCGCCACCAGATGCGCTGGGCGGGCGCTCAGCAGCAAGGTCAGCGACAGCGCCAAGGCGGCGAGCGGGATCAGGGGGCCGCCCGGCAGCTGAAGCGTGCCCGGCGGATCGCCGTGGCGCCTCCGCAGCACCAGCACGCTGGCCGAAGTGGTGATGTAGGCCAACAGGCGCGTGACCATCGACAGCAGCGCCAACTGGACGAACGAACCGCTCAGCGCCAGCGCCATCGCCACGACGCATTGCACGGCGATGGCGATATCCGGCGTGTGGAAACGCGGGTGCACGCGGGCCAGCACGCGCGGACCGTAACCGCCCATCGCCAGCGTGTGCAGGAAGCGCGGGCCCAGCAACAGGGTGGCGTTGCTGGTGCCTAGAATGGACAGCGCCGCGCCGACCGTCAGCAGCAGCGCCAGACCTTCGCCACCGAAGCGGGCGGCTGCATCGGCCAGCGGCGTAGACGATGCTGCCAGGTCCGGCAGCGTGCCCTGCGCCACCAACTGCACCGCCGCATAGATGATGGTGACCAGCACGATCATCGCCACCAGCGCGAACGGCACGTTGCGACGCGGGTTCTGGTATTCGCCAGCGGCGACCGACAGGTTCTCGAATCCCGCATAGGCGAACAGCAGCAGCAGGGCGGCTTCGCTGGTGCTGCGCAGATCGACTGCGCCGGTAGCAGGACCGCCCAAGGCGAGTGCCCAGTCGACGTGGAACACGCCGATGCATACGAACAGCAACAGCGGCAGCAGCTTGCCGAACACCAGCGCCAGCGACAGCTGTGCGGCCTGGCGCACGCCCACGATATTGATCGCGCCGAGCAGCAGCAGCGACCCTGCGATGATCGTGGTGCGACCGACGCCGATGCCGGCGGCCGGCCAGAAGCGCGCCACCGCATCGGCCAATCCGTTGCTCAGCGATGCAGCCGTGGCGACGCGGGTCAACCAGATGGTCCAGCCGATCTGGAACCCGGCGAACGGCCCGAAGGCTTCTTGCGCATACAGCGCGCTGCCGCCCTGCTGTTCGAAATGGCTGGCCGCCTTGGCGTAGCACAGCACCAGCAGGCTCACGGTCAGCCCCGCAGCCAGCACACCCCACACGCTGAAGGAGCCGAGCAGCGCGAAGGCCGTCGCCGGCAACAGGTACACACCGCTGCCGACCACACTGTTGATCGACAGCCCCAGGATCTGCCAGCGGCCTACCGCGCGGGTCAGGCCGGCAGGTTCGGGTGGTAGGCGCGAGGCATCGCTCATCAATTGTCCTGAGTCAAACGGGGGGCAGAGTGTGCTTTTGGAACACGGCGCGGGATATCTATATCTGACCCATGTTTTTCCTGACCCCTGTTTTTGGTCTTCCGATTGTGGGTGTCCTTGTCCTATGTTTTGTGTGGAAATCAACACAGTTCAAGGGGCAAATTGACGGACTTGCTTATTTGTCCTCCCCGTTGTTGAGCAAGGTCTCGTTAACCCACCCTTCCTGGTCGTTATAGCGAACTTTTCTCCAAGTTGATCTCTTTCCGTCGTTCTGCATCCAGTAAGAGGTGCTTCTTGATGCGGAAATCTCACTGCCCATTGGGATGATTGCGATGGTTTGGCATTGAGACTCTTGTGGCGATGGACACTGGCGAAGTCTCACATCCATCAGTGCGCTGACATGCATTGCATGCCATCGAATGTATCGTTGTTCGATCCAATTGATCGCAATGAATGCCGCGACTATGGAGATCCCGATGCCGAGTATCCGGCTAGGGATCCCTCCGGTTGAATGCGTTCCATGTGCTCGCAAGGCCATCCGGTTTGGAAAACCAAAGTGCGATGAGTACGCCATAAAGGACGATCACAATGAAAAAAGCAAAGGTATAGGATTCAAGAAACTTTATGGATAAAAACCCTGCGAGCACAGGAAAGCACCAGAGAAACAAAAGGAGTGGGCGGTTACTGAAGAGTTCTGAGTTCTTTCGTCCACACTCAATGAAGTAATCGAGCCTTTGTTGCTCTATCTTGATTCTGGATCTAACTTCTTCAAGATTGACGGTGTCCTTGGTTTGTTGGTGACGCTCAATGATTGCAAGGTACTGCTTTAGGATTTCGCCTCGGATAGTGGGGTCTTTAACTCCGTCGATCGTAGAGAAGAGAGATTCGTTATGACGCATCTCATGGGGGTTTGCAGCAACAATGGCTAGCTGTCTATAGACCTCTTCGCGAAGATCGTTTTGATTGACAACCATATTCCCAGACATATTTTGTTTCCCCCGTTCCTTGTTGTCGTTTTTTTATACGACATTTTTCGGTCCGGAACAAGGTGGCTTCCTAGGGACAGAATAGGGACACCCACAACTCAGACTTTCCCGACACGAACTTACCGCAATCACCGACATCCCGCCACATCGCACCGGGGCACGATGGCCGCATGACTCGACCACGTTCCCACATCGCCCCGCCCGATATCGCCGGCACCTATCACTGCGTCCAGCGATGCGTGCGCCGTGCCTTTCTGTGCGGGGTCGATCACTACTCCGGGCGTTCGTTTGAACATCGCAAGGACTGGGTTGAGGCGCGCATCCATCTGGTGGCCGACTGTTACGCAGTCGCCATCCATGCCTATGCGGTCATGAGCAATCATCTGCATCTGGTGCTCAGGATCGATCCCGCCGATGCCGCTGCATGGGGCGACGAAGAAGTGGCAACCCGCTGGGTGCGGCTTTTCCCTCCGCGCGAAGACACCGAAGCAGCCATCGAACACAAGCACATGCGTCTGCTCGCCGATCCGACCCGACTCGACCTGATCCGCAAGCGGCTCGGAAGCCTTTCCTGGCTGATGCGTTGTCTGGTCGAACCCATCGCACGTCGCGCGAATCGCGAGGACGGTTGCAAGGGACGATTCTGGGAAGGCCGCTACAAGTGCCAGGCACTGTGCGACGAGCGCTCGGTGCTCGCCGCCATGGCATACGTCGATCTCAACCCGATCCGCGCCGGAATCGCGGATCGTCTTGAAGCATCTACACACACCAGCGTGGCTACGCGTATCGCGATCGCGCAGTCGAGTCCGGAGATGCTTACCCGGCCGCTGAAACCGATCGCGGGCAACCTGTCTCCCGACATGAACTTGTCCACGGCGGACTATCTGCAACTCCTGGATTGGACCGGCCGCACGCTGGTGCCGGGCAAACGTGGACGGATCGCGCAGGACGCGCCCGCCATCGTATCGATCATCGATCGCAACCCGGCGTATTGGACGACCCGTGTCGCCGCTTACGGCAACGGTTGGGCGCGCGCGGCGGGTTCTGCACAACACCTGATCGCACTCGCCGAACGCCTCGGTCAACGCTGGCTCAAGGGTGTTCGCTTGGCGGCCAAGTTGGGGTGAGTCGCTGCGGGGGAATTATCGCCCGTCCGGGAGAATCTATTGTGGGCGATAGAATTTCGGTGCGCTTTTCTACTTTGAAGATTGAAGCGATTCGGGAGAACGAATCGCTACGGGCATTTCAGAGCTTCAGATTGTGGGTGTCCCAGTCTTTTATTGTGGGCGATAGAATTTCGGTGCGCTTTTCTACTTTGAAGATTGAAGCGATTCGGGAGAACGA
>CAZGBA010000008.1:0-9349 GCA_964523435.1 uncultured Xanthomonas sp. | reverse complement strand
TGCACAACACCTGATCGCACTCGCCGAACGCCTCGGTCAACGCTGGCTCAAGGGTGTTCGCTTGGCGGCCAAGTTGGGGTGAGTCGCTGCGGGGGGAATTATCGCCCGTCGGGGAGAATCTATTGTGGGCGATAGAATTTCGGTGCGCTTTTCTACTTCAAAGATTGAAGCGATTCGGGAGAACGAGTCGCTACGGGCATTTCAGCATTTAAGATTGTGGGTGTCCCAGTCTCTGTTCCGGGGCATTTCAGAGGTTCAGACTGCGAGCGTCCCAGTCTTTCCCATTTCACTGGTAGATTGTGGGTGTCCCAGTCTTTCCGCCAGTCTTTTCCTACATCAGACAGTCAGCGAAGGCGGACTTTTAACTCCACGATTCGTAATTTTGGCCTTTGCGAGTCCGTAAACTCGCGTACCAACTGCGCGTCCGCTACCAGATTTGAATTTCTTTTTATACGCGCAATTATTTCCTTGGCACTGACACCCTCAAGCACCTCCAGCGTTGCCACATACGCGCCATCTTGTTCAATCACTTTAGCTGCATACACCATGGGGTGGTTGATGGTTTGCATTTCATGCAACACCCGATTTGCGCTCAATTTAATGCTTTTCTGGCTTTCCGCACGCGTGCTTTGCATCTGCATCACAAAGCTATAACTGTTATTCGACCAGACCGGGTCTCTCTTCATTTCATACGGAATCAAGGCCGCACGTAAGCGGTCTTCGAACAGTGCCGGCTCTTCGCTATCAAAGGCCTTTAATGTCACTACCACTGCGTCGCCCTCTGCTTCCATCCAGCCAACCATCACATGGCCCAATATGCTGCTTGTCAGCATCTGGCGTACCGTCGTCACTGATTTAGGCTCAGGCTTCTCGATTACGATTAAACTGGCAGGTGGCGGTTCGGAAATATTCGGAAGTCGAATGGAATCGGCAATGGTTTGGCCGGTTCCTAATTTCGGAATACTGATTCGGGCAGCATCATACGAGAACAGGGTAGTCCGCTGGCGACCAGAAAACCATGTGACAACCGCCAAGCCCCCGGTCGAATCGCGTGCAATCCTCAGCTCCGTTTTACCTTCAAGCCACCCCTGATCGCCTTGTCTGCGTGAAGGAACGGCGCCATTAAAAACGACCCAGCCGCTTTCGCAGCGATAGTCCTGATTCAAACGCCACGACCGCACGGCCTGCGCTGACATTACGCCAGTGTTTCCGATTTTCAAAAACAAAGACAGGCCCTGATTCGCATCACCGGTGATTTTCACTTCGCTGCCCATGGAGCCGGCAATTTCAGCACCCCACATCTTCAGGGCATCACCCAGCACAGGCGCGTATCCTGCCACGCGATAATGTCCAGACACCATCGGGCAAGATCTTTCTGCAGCATGTCCCGTTGGAATCACGCCGTTGCAGCACAGCAACAATATCCAGAAAAATAATTTATTCATGCAGTGGTGTCCTTATTTTTTAGCTCCATAGGTCGAGCCCTAACCTGACATGGGCTCCGTCGCAATCGGTTAAAAGCGTCGGGCCGGGGCCCGACTTACAGAATTGATCGGTGGGCCATGAGCCCACCCTACTTGCTACGTCGAAGATCGAAGCGATTTGGGAGATCGAATCGCGTCGCGCATTTCAGCGTTTCTATTGTGGGTGTCCCAGTCTTCCAGCCCCTTCCCATCACCGCCATCCGAGCCAGCCGATGCCGAGATCGGCATGACTGGCAGTCGCTTATCGATCGGCTCACCATCGGTCCCTTGCAGACGATTTTTCATGCGATTACTGGCCTCCGCAGCTTTTTGCAAAATGGGTCTATGGCTCACCATCGCGACCGTTCGGTTGCGCGGGCGGCGGCGGGCCAAGATCCCACCCTACTTGCTCAAAATATGGACGCCTCAGTTTCAGACGTTCTACGTCGCAGATCGAAGCAATTCGGAAGGGCGAATCGCCTCACGCATTTCAGCGTCTAAAATTGTGGGTGTCCCCTGACGTTTCGTCTTACGAGTTATTCAGCGCCATCAAGTTTTTCGAGCAAAGGAGCCACGCACCTATTCCTGATTAAATTTACGACGTCTTGCTTAAACTGCTCTCCATCTTTCATTTTTGACCAAGTATCACGAAGATCAATTCTTCCAAGCGTTTTAGATAAGCCGACCACACCATCCGCACCACGATCGTCAACAATAACAGGAATTATGTGATCTTTTCTTCCCGGCCGGGTCATCACATCTCTTTCATATTTTGTCCAGACTTTTTCTTTGTAATTTTCATCTAGAAAGACAAGATAGTAGCGGCATGACTCGCCGTATATTTTCTCAAAGGTTTTTTCTAAATCCATTGCCAGCAGAAAAGCCTGTTGATCGAAATCATAAAAAGTTACAACATCTTCACGCTTGAGTTCGGCATTTACTATCTCAACCAAACCTCTTACTTCTCCTGCAAAAGAGAACCCAACATCATAGGAATAAATATTGGCTCGCTCGATAGCAGCCTCCTCAACACCAAGCTCTTGAAACAGTCTCTTGGGGTCGACATTAGTCAGGAAGTATCTGAATAACGGATCTTCTATTGAGAACCCAGAATCCTGATCGAAGGCGATCTGCTTTCTCAGATCAACGCTCTTTGCGATATCAAGAATTACTTCAGAAATACGAGTCCGAACAGCCTTGATTCCTGGCCTTCTTTTTTCAGGCAAAACATACAGCAATTTATCAAACGTAATAACGGATTCCGGAATTTTGCATATCGCAAGCAAAACTTCTAGATAAGGTTTATTCCCTCCGGGCCTCCACTTCTTTCCTTTTGCAAATGTTTTTACTATGGGCATATAGCGCTGAGAAAGTTCAGTCATTAGCCGCCCGCGTATTCCAAGAATGTCAAAAGATAAAATCTTTACTTCAGCCTCACCCTCAAAAATCTCCTGAGAAGCACAGACTTTATTGCAAACGTATTGCGCTAACCAAAAATTTCCAGCAGCCTCGCTAAGCAGAATTTCTCTATCCTCAAAAAGAATATTTAGCGCCGCCTCTCCCTCACTGATTAATTTATCAATTTCAATGTCCGCAACTCGATTGAGGACATATGTCCCCAAACGTGGCCCAAGGTCATATGCGTCCGACAGCAACGAAACACCTGTTGTAGGTATGCCAATCAGAACTGCTTTAGGAGGACTATTTGACTGAAACGCCTGATCACTAAGCCTCTTTAGAACCGAACCAACCTGACTGCGCCGCTGTACGGGCAAGAGGTGGAAGTCATCCACGACCAGCAACGGAACTTTTGTTTCCGTCCCAGCCACTGCATCCGACAAAAAACTATCGATCTCTGTCTCAGAACCCAGATCACGACCGCTGATGTATATGAAATCCCTTCCATCCACATATCCCAACTCTTCAAACGCTTTAAAAACAACGCAAGTCTTTCCAACACCAGAAGGTCCTTCAATAAGGAGATGCTTCCCTGGCTGTGAAATGTCAGCCCTGACTTCACCGTAGTATGGTGGCTTTACGTATGTATACGGCGGCAGACCTACAGTTTTAAAAACTTCTGCGAGTTGCTTCTTTAACATCTAGCGCTCCTTGCAAGATCAAATATTTGCTAGATCGCGGACTGCTCGAAACTTATCAACCACGACATTCGGCCCGCGAACTGGATCACTGCCCAGCTTCGCAACACATGAAACAGCTGGGCCAATGACCCAGCCTGCAAAATCAATGCCCCCCATCCAACGCTTTAAGTTCGCTGACCAACGCACTCGCCATCTCCGCCCCATCCCCATACAACATCCGCGTGTTATCCGCATAAAACAGCGCATTCTCGATCCCCGCGAACCCTGTCCCCTTGCCGCGCTTGATCACGATCGTGTTCTTCGAATTCACCACATCCAGAATCGGCATCCCATAAATCGGTGAGGCCGGATCGGTCTTCGCAACCGGATTCACCACATCATTCGCACCGATCACCAGCGACACATCGGTATTCGCGAACTCGGGATTGATGTCGTCCATATCCACGATCAGGTCGTACGGCACACCAGCCTCGGCCAGCAACACATTCATATGCCCGGGCATACGACCGGCAACCGGGTGAATCGCGAACTTCACCTTCACCCCGCGTTCGATCAACCGCTGGCTGAGTTCCCAGATCTTGTGCTGCGCCTGCGCGACCGCGAGGCCGTAGCCGGGGACGATGACCACGCGTTCGGCGAAGGCCATCATTGCGGCGACGTCGCTGGCGTCGATGGGTTTCTGGCTGCCTTCGATGGCGGCTGCTTCGCCGGTGGCGCCGAAGTTGGAGAACAGCACCGAGTTGATCGAGCGGTTCATCGCCTTGGCCATCAGTCGCGTGAGCAGGATGCCGGCGGCGCCGACCATCATGCCGGCGATGATCAGGGCTTCGTTGCCCAGCACGTAGCCTTCGAACGCGACCGCGAGGCCGGTGAAGGCGTTGTACAGCGAGATGACCACCGGCATGTCGGCGCCGCCGATGGGCAGGGTCATCAGCACGCCCAGCGCCAGCGCGGCGATGAAGAACGCGATGATGTAAGGCACTTCCAGCGTGTGCACCGCCATTGCGCCGAGCACGATCGCGGCAATGCCGACCAGGGCATTGACGACCTGCTGGCCGGGAAAGGTGTAGCGCTTGTCCATGCGGCCGTCGAGCTTGGCCCAGGCGATGATGGAGCCGGTGAGCGAGACCGCGCCGATCAGCGCGCCGATCACCGCCAGCGCCAGCGTCCAGACGTTGGGCGCGTGGCCTGCGGCGGAATACTTGAACAGTTCGACCGCACCGATGGCGGCGGCGGAACCGCCGCCCATGCCGTTGAACAGCGCGACCATCTGCGGCATGTCGGTGATGGCGACCTTCTTGCCCCACACCCAGTTCAGGCCCACGCCGATCACGATGGCCGCGACCATCAGGCCGATGTTGTGCAGGCCCGGCAGGAAGAACGTGGCGATCGTGGCGATCAGCATGCCCACGCCGGCCCACTGGATGCCGCTGCGCGCGGTCTTGGGCGAGGCCATGCGCTGCAGGCCGAGCAGGAACAGGGTGGCGGCGATGAGGTAGCTGGCCTTGACCAGCAGCGACAGCAGTTCGGGCGTGCTCATGCTTTATCTCCCGGCTTCTTGGAAGACTTGAACATGTCGAGCATGCGCTCGGTCACCACGTAACCGCCTGCGGCGTTGCCGGCGCCCAGCAGCACGGCGATGAAGCCAATGGCCTTCTCCAGCGTGGTGTCGGCGTGGCCCAGCACCACCATGGCGCCGATCAGGACGATGCCGTGGATGAAGTTGCTGCCGGACATCAGCGGGGTATGCAGGATCACGGGGACCCGCGAAATGATCACGTGCCCGGCGATCGCCGCGAGCATGAAAATGTAGAGCGCCACGAAACCATCCGCCATTGTCGTTCTCCCCAGGGTCTGTCCGCATCATAACCGCCGCGTCGGGACATGCCAGCGGGAGGCGCGCGCGCGTTCCGGCTTGCGCCCTTCGACTTGCCCCCATCCCTGCCTTCCCCCGCAGGCGGGGGAAGGAGACAGGCACGGCAAGCGTGGAAGGAGACAGGCCGCAGAGCTGAGATTCCGATCGATGGGCTGTCAACCGATGCGGGCCGGGGGCGTTTCCCTTCCTGCAGGCCTGCAGACATTCCCCGCCTCCCCATTCCCGAAGGACAGCCCATGAAGTCGCTGATGAAGTCACTGACCACCGTTTCCCTTCTGCTCGCGGCACTGGCCGCAGGTTCCGCCCAGGCCGCCGACCGGGGCGACCGCGTCGAGCGCCGCTTCGACAACCGGGGCGACCATATCGACAACCGCCTGGACCGCAAGGGCGACCGCATCGACGAGCGCCTGGATCGCCGGGCCGAAGTCGCCGAGAACCGTGGTCACGAACGCCGCGCCGCCCATTTCGACAACAAGGGCGACCGCATCGAAAACCGCCTCGACCACAAGGGTGACGTGGCCGACAACCGCCTGGACCGTCGCGGCGAGCGCTTCGACCAGCGCTGGGACCACAGGCATTGAGTCTCCGCTCCGATGGCAGACGGTCGCGCCGCCGATGACCTTCGTGGCCTTAAGCTTGCACGCGTGAGCTCCGATGACACCTCCACGCGTGTTTCCTCGGCCGCCTCCTCCCCGGGGGCGGTCGAGGACTTTTCCCTCGACGCATTCCTTGAGGGCATTTCGGCGCGCGCGTTCCGCTTCGCCGAACTCGGGCTGCGGCATCGCGAGGACGCGCTGGATGTGGTGCAGGACGCGATGATCCGGATGATGGGCTATCGCGAGCGGCCGTCGGCGGAGTGGACACCGCTGTTCTGGAGCATCCTGCGCAGCCGGATCGTGGATCTGCAGCGACGCAGTCTGTTCCGGATGCGCTGGCTGGTGTCGCCGAGCGCAAAAACGGCGGACGACGACGCGATCGACTGGATCGATCAGGCGCCGGACGATGCGCCCGATCCCGCGCGGACGCACGACAACCGCGAGACCTATCGCTCCGTGGCCACCGCACTGCGCGCACTGCCCGCGCGCCAGCGCGAGGCCTTCACCCTGCGCGTGCTGGAAGACTGCGATGTCGCCACCACCGCGCGGATCATGGGCTGCAGCGAAGGGTCGGTGAAAACCCATCTCTCGCGGGCCCGCGACACTTTGCAACGACAGTTGGAGGATTTCCGATGACTTCGGAACACCCACGCCAGGATTCACACGCAGCGCTCGACGAGGCCGCGCGCCGCGCGCATGCCGCGTCGCTCGACCGTCTCTCGCCACGGGTGCATGCGCAGCTTGCGCAGCGCCGCCGCGCGGCGATGAAGCAGGCCACGGGTCCGGCACCCGTGCGCGTCTGGCCGATGCTCGCGCTGGGCAGCGCCGCCGCGCTGACACTCGCGGTCGGGCTGTTCGTGGTGCGCGGCAACGGCGATGGCGACTCACCGAAACCGGCGGGAACGATCGCCGCTACCCCGGACATCGAAGCGGCCGCCGAAACGAACGTGCCTGCGGTCGACACCGGAACGACACCCGCGCCGATCATCGCCAGTGCCGATACGCCGGATGTCGCCGTCGATGACATCACCGCCGACGACACCTCCATCGACAGCGCATCCATCGACAGCATCCTCATCGGGGACGATGCGCTGCCCGAGGAACTGCTCGCTGCGGAATTCGATACCGCTGACGAGACCATGGGCTTCGACGCACTGCAGGAAAGCCCCGATTTCTATCTGTGGCTGGGCTCGGAAGAGTCGCAGGCCGATGTCACGGAGTCGCTATGAACCGCTCGAACCGTCTTTTCATCCTGGTCTGCGCGACGCTGCTCGCCCTGTCGGGCATGGCGTTCGCGCAAACGCCCGCAGCAGCCCCACCATCGGCGCAGCGCACAGCGCAGGCGCCGGAATGGGAACATCTGACTCCGGCGCAGCGCGATGCGATCATGACCGTGGTGCGCGAACGCTGGAACGCCAACCCCGGACAGCGCACGCAGATGCTGCAGCACGCGGAACGCTGGCAGCGGATGACGCCGGAGCAGCGGCAGCGCGCGAAGGCGGGCGAGCGCCGCTGGAAACAGATGTCGCCCGAACAGCGCAAACGCGCGCGGGCGAAATTCGAGCAGCGCCGCGACCTTCCGCCCGAGCAGCGCGCCGCTCTGCGCGACCAGCTCAAAGCAATGCCGAAGGAACAGCGTCGCGAGTGGTTTCGCGCGCATCGGCGCAATCAGGACCGCAATCAAGACCGCAACCAGGACCAGACCCGATGACCACGATGCGCCGTCGACCGTGGCCGGGTTTGGCGTTCGTCCTGCTGCTGGCCTTGGGTGCGGTGTTCCGCCAGCCGGCGCCTGCGGCCGCACGGACGACCGCCGCCATCGCTCCGGCGACGCGCGAAATCGCCTACGGGCCGGATCCGGCGCAGCGTTTCGATGTGTATTTGCCGAATATGCCTCTGCAGGCCGGGATGAACGGCACACCGACCATTTTCTACGTGCACGGCGGCGGTTGGCGGCGCGGCGACAAGGCGATGCGCGGCCTGATCGAAGCCAAACAGAAGCGCTGGACCGCAGCGGGCGCGATCGTGATCTCGGCCAATTACCGGATGCTGCCGGACACCGATCCGATCGAACAGGCGCGCGACATCGCACGCGCGGTCGCGAAGGCGCAGGACACCGTCACCGCGCTCGGCGGCGATCCGGACGGCTTCGTGTTGATGGGGCATTCCGCAGGCGCGCATCTGATCGGACTGCTCGCGGCATCGCCCGCAATGATCCGCCAGGCCGGCGTGAAGCCGTGGCGCGCCAGCGTGCTGCTGGACGGCGGCGCGATCGATACCGAAGCGACGATGCAGGGCCGCAATCTGCCGCTGTTCGGTGAGGCCTTCGGCAAGGACCCCGCGTATTGGCGCGCCGCATCGCCGCTCGCGCAGTTGAACGCCAGAACCGCGCCGGTGCTTGCGGTGTGCGCCAGCGGACGTCGCGATTCCTGCGCTGCCAATCGGCTGTTCCTCGACAAGGCAGCGCGCCTCGGCACGCGGACGCAGTTGCTCGCGAAACCGATGTCGCACAAGGAGATCAACCGCGATCTGGGTGAAGACAACGATTACACCCGTGAGGTCGAAACCTTCCTGCGCGGTGTCGGCGTGCCGCTGCAGGGCTGAGGCACGCTCAAGGCATCCGCGCTTCACACCATCAAGGGCAAGCGCGGCCTTCCACCGTCAGCACCGCCGCGTACTGTGGCAGTGCCGGAATCTTCCCGGCCGCCGCCTGGCGCTTGGCATCTTGCAGATAGATTCTCGGCCGGCCTTCGCCGTCGAGCTGCGGGGCGTTGTTCGTGGGCTTGCGCCAGATCCGGATCACCGCCTGCTGCGCCGGGCAGCCGGCGTTGGGAATGCGGATGAGGTCATTGAGGATCCAGCCCGCCTCGGCGGACGGGTTCGCCTTGGCCGGGTCGACCAGCCGAGCGCGCGGCTGGCAGCGCTTGCCGGTGCGCACGGCGCCGTAGCGGTACGGCGTGGCGGCATCGGCGGCGAAACTGCCCTGCAGATAGGCGCAGACCTCGGGAATGATCCGGATGGTGTGCACCTTGCCCGGGGCCTGCGCCGGGAAGGGCTCGCGCTGGATCTCGGGGGATTGAGTGTGGGGGAGCTGGGCGGCGTGAACCGCGACGGAGGACAGGAACAGCGACAGGCAGGCGATGGTCGTGAAGCGCATGGGTGTTCTCTGCGGGCCGGAAATCGGCCGGGAAGGCCCCGGCAAACTGCCCGACCCCGCGTGAACCCCCGCTGGCTTGGTCGGCTCTCAGGGCCGGGCAGAGGCTAATGCCAGTCAGTTAAGCCTCGTCGCGTTTGCAAAATTCCTCCTCCCCTTGC
>CAZGBA010000007.1:0-80769 GCA_964523435.1 uncultured Xanthomonas sp. | reverse complement strand
TCGCCTTCAGCAGCAGGTCGGCGCCGATCTCGATCGCGCGCAGGGCGGCGCCGGAGTCGGTGGTGAAGAACGGGTTGCCGGTGCCGGCGGCGAAGATGGTGATCCGGCCTTTTTCGAGGTGGCGCACGGCGCGGCGGCGGATGTAGTCCTCGCAGACGTCGTTGATCTTGATTGCGCTCATCACCCGGCAGCGCGCGCCGAGCTTTTCCAGCGAATCCTGCATCGCCAACGCGTTGATGACGGTGGCGAGCATGCCCATCTGGTCGCCGGTGACCCGGTCCATGCCGCCTGCGGCCAGACCGGCGCCGCGGAAGATGTTGCCGCCGCCGATGACCAGCGCGATCTCCGCGCCGGCCTCGCGGACTTCGATGACTTCGCGAGCGAGGCGACCGATGACCTTGGGGTCGATGCCGTAATCCTCGTCGCCCATCAGGGCCTCGCCGGAGAGTTTGAGCAGGACGCGGCGATAAGCGAGATTGGACATGATGGACTCCGGAGGCGTGGCAAACCGGTGAATTCTAACGCGCCACGGGAGGAGTTCCGACTCAGCCGGCCGGTTCGTACACCGCGTAGAGCTTGCGCGCGGGTTCCAGCACTTCCCAGATGCCCGAGAAACCCGCTGGAATCACGAAGCTGTCGCCGGCGGCGACCACGGTTTCGCGGCCCTCGTCATCGGTCATGCGGACTTTGCCGGCGAGCATGTGGCACAGCTCGTGCTCGGTGTAGCGCACCCGCCAGGCGCCGACATCGCCCTCCCAGACGCCGCAATGGAAGGCCTGGTCTGCGCTGGAGTAGGCGTTTGCCGTGGCCTGGGTCGGCTGGCCTGCGACCAGCCGTTCGACGGCCACCGGCGAGCGGGGCGCTTCGGCGGTGGAATGGGGGATCGGCAGGATCGACGCGATTGACGGCATGGCGGTTTCCGGCTGTGACTTCCCGGCATGGTGCCGGAGCGCGTCTGCGGCGACAATGCCGGCTTTCCCGCCGCATTCCACTGGAGAACACCGCGTATGGCCGTCAAGACCCTGCAGGAATTCCTGTCCGCTTCGAAGGAGAAAGATCTTTCCGGCGACGCCTTCGAACTCGAAAGCTCGCACATGCTCGAAGCCCGCGTCGACGGCACGATCTGGGCCAAGGCCGGTTCCATGATCGCGCGCAAGGGCAACATCAAATTCACCCGTCAGGGCCTGCTGGACCAGGGACTCGGCGGTCTGTTGAAAAAGACCCTCACTGGCGAGGGCATGTCGCTGATGAAGATCGAAGGCCAGGGCCGCGTGTATCTGGCCGACATCGGCAAGAAGATCACCCTGCTGCGTCTCAACGGCGAGTCCATCTTCGTCAACGGCAACGATGTGCTGGCGCTTGAATCCACCATTTCCTACGACATCACGATGATGCGCAAAATGGCCGGAATGATGGCCGGCGGCCTGTTCAACGTGAAGCTTGGCGGCCACGGACTGGTGGCGATCACCGCGCACTACGAGCCGCTGACGCTGCCGGTCAACGCCTCGACCGGTCCGGTGTTCACCGATCCGAACGCCACCGTCGCCTGGTCGGGCGGCCTGTCGCCGGAGATCGTCACCGACATCAATCTGCGCACCCTGATGGGCCGCGGTTCGGGCGAAAGCATCCAACTGCGCTTCGCAGGCGAAGGCTGGGTGGTGGTGCAGCCTTACGAGGAAGTGGTGTTCCAGCAGAACGCGGGTTGAAGTCATCGCGCATGGCGTCGCCGTCCGGATAAGGACGGCGATCACCGCTCCCGTCGATACTCCCGCGGCGTGCGTTGCACCCGCAGTCTGAATTGCCGGTTGAAGTGCGACATCGTCGCGAAGCCGCAGCGGTCCGCGATCTCGGCGATGCTGCGGTCCTTGTGCCGCAGCAGCATGCAGGCTTCGGCGATGCGCAGATCGTTGACGTAATCGGTGAAGGGTTTGCCAGCGAGGCGGTGGAAGCTGCGGCTGAAGGCGCCGGGGCTGACGTGCAGGATCGCGGCAGCGTCGTCGACGCTCAGGGTGCCGTGCAGATGCTCGCGGATCCAGACCAGCAGCGCATCCAGCCGACGTTGCTGGCCGGGATCGCGCTGCAGGACGGGCAGCGGCAGCGGATCCAGTGGGCGCAGATCCCGATCGTCATCGGCGAGCAGCGCGAGCGCCGACAGCGCCTCGCCCAGCAAGCCCAATCCCGGGCTGTCCGGCATGCGGCCAAGCGCATCGACGACGCGACTGCGCATCGCGCCTTCCACCGCCAACCCGCGCTGCGCGCGCTGGAGCAGGGCGCCGATGCCGCGCCATTCCGGCAGTGCCGCCAGCGAGGCTGACGGCATCAATTGCAGCACGGTGGCCAGCGCGCCATCCGGCGGCTCGCCGTGACTCATCCAGACATGCGGCAGCCCCGGGCCGATCAGCACCAGATCGCCCGCCGCGAACGGCTCCACCCGGCTGCCCACGATGCGCACGCCTTCGCCGCGCTCGATCCAGGTCAGCTCCAACGCCTCATGGGCGTGCAGCGCCCCGGCGAAAGCCGCCAGCCTCAGCCGCATCAGCCGGGCGGACTGGGTTCCGGCCTGGATGGACTCCCAAGCGACTTTCATGGGGCGTGATTCCTGCTGCTGCGGTCAAAACAGTATCGATATTGGTTGTGTGGCATGCCTTGCGCAAGGTCCAGGGCGGGCACACTGCGGCTCAACACCGGGGAATCACCCGGCCCACGATCGACCTCGATACCGGGCGATGCCACATATCTTCGGGCAAGGGACGCGAATGACATCAGGTGATCTTCCATTCCCCACTGGCCCTGATCGGCCTGAGCGTGGGCGGGTTCGCCGCCCTGCGGCTGGCGGCGAGGTACCCGCAGCGTTGGTGCGCGACTGCCGGATATTCGTCGCGGACGCCATCGGTACTCGCCGGGAGACAAGCGCATGAGTTTCAAGCACACCCGTCCAGCCAGTACGGTGCCGGCCATGGGCTCTGTCTGAAAGGTCACCACGATGCTCGACGCGCAAAAAAACCTGTCGACCGGATTTCTCATCCTGCTGAGTCTGCCGACGGCTGCGATCGGCTTCTGCCTGTCGTCTGCCGTCGCCACGACGACCTGGTTGTTGAGCACCCGTTATGGCCTGCATCTCGACAACATCGCGCTGATCTGGCTGATGGGCCCGCTGATGGGCTTGCTCGTGCAGCCCGTCGTCGGTGCGCTGAGCGACCGCACGTGGTGGTTGAACGGTCGCCGCCGGCCTTTCCTGATCGCCGGTGGTGTAGCCGGCGCGATCTCGACTTTCGCGATGCTGCAACTGGACACGATCGCAGCCGCCACAGGCATCAACCTGCTGGCCGTGGCGGTATTCGTCGTGCTGGTCAGCGACCTGAGCACGAACGTCACCTTCAATCCGGCGCGGTCGCTGGTCGCCGACCTGACTCCGGAGGGGCCGGACCGCGTCCGGGGCTATGCGTGGATGCAGGTGGTGTCCGGCGTGCTCGGCATCAGTGCGTATCTGATCTCGATCTTCCTGGGCAACCATGTGCTGGTGTTGACCACCGTGGCGGTGACTTTTTTCCTCACGGTCGTGCCAACGTTGTTCATCGAAGAACGCGCGCCGGGCAAACGGCCGGAAGGCGCTCAACACTCGGACAGTCCCGGTCGGTCGGGCATCGCTGCGTTCCGGGCGCTGTTGCCGATGAGCGGCTTCGCGTTCTACGGCGTGTTCATCGCGGTCGACAAGCTCGTTCTGGATGACGCACTCGTGGATCTGGCGGTGCCTCTGTTTCTTGCCGCCGTCGCAGCGACCCTCGTGTGGGGCGCCCATACCGTGCGGCAGGGACGCACGCGGCCCTCCGGCCAGAACCGGCTGCGGATCATCCTGCTGGGTCACGGATTCGCCTGGCTGGGCGTGCAGAGCATGTTCGTGATGACGTTCTTCTACATCCGCGACTTCGTCGTCCCCAATGCCGCCGGGTCGGTGCTGGCGGATGCTTTGTACGGTCTGACGAGTACCACCGCATCAACGGCCGCAGATACGGCGGGCCGCATTCTGTCGATGGGATTTCTGTTGATGAATGTGGTGGGTGCGGCCCTGCCGGTCCTCGTGCTGAAGCCGCTCTGCTCGAGGTGGGGCAAGGTGGCGGTGCATCGCGGCGCGATGGGCGTGATGGCGGCTGCCTATCTGTTCACCGCCCTCGGCGCGCAAAACGAAGTCTTCTACTACCTGGGCATGCTGCTGTGCGGCATCGGCTGGTCGTCGCTGATTTCCATCGTGTTCGCGATCTTTTCCGAATCGGTGGACGCCACCGAGATGGGCGCGAGCATGGGCGTGTTCAATTCCAGCCTCGTGCTGCCGGCGTTGGCGGTGCCGGGATTGCTGAAGCTGTCGGATGCGCTCGGTCAACACCGTTGGATGTTCCTGCTCTTCGCCCTGAGTCTTGCAGTGTCTTTCGCGTTCTGGTGCGCGGTGTCGGAGCGGGCGTCCGTGCATGGCAGTGAAGCGCGAGGCGTGCGATGAGTCATGTCCCGAAGGGATCGGGGTCACCTTGAATGGACTCCCGGGCGGCTTTTATTTTTCATGTTTCCTGATTTGGTGGTCGAAATAGTATCGATATTGGTTGTGAGGCACCTCTGACGCCGGGCCGGGAGCGGGCACACTGCCTCCATGTCGATCGCGCATCCGTCATCCGCCGCCGCCACCGATTCGCCAGCGCCCTGGTGGCGCGGCGCCGTGCTGTACCAAGTGTATCCACGCAGCTTTGCCGACAGCGACGGCGATGGCATCGGCGACCTGCGTGGATTGACCGCACGGCTCGACTACATCTCCGATCTCGGCGTCGACGGGCTGTGGATCAGCCCATTCTTCCCCAGTCCGATGCGCGATTTCGGCTACGACGTCAGCGACCACTGCGGCGTCGATCCACGATTCGGCACGTTGTCGGATTTCGATTTTTTGCTGGCGCGCGCGCATGCGCTCGGCCTGAAAGTGCTGATCGATCAGGTCTGGAGCCACACCGCTGCCGAGCACCCGTGGTTTGTCGAAAGCCGCAGCAGTCGCGACAACCCCAAGGCGGACTGGTACGTCTGGGGGGACGCCAAGCCCGACGGCAGCGTGCCGAACAATTGGCAGAGCTGGATGGGTGGGCCGGCCTGGCGCTGGGAACCGAGGCGCCGTCAATACCATCTGCACAACTTCCTGCCGCAGATGCCGGATCTGAATTTCCACTGCCCCGCTGTGCAGGAGGCGATCCTCGATATCGCACGCTTCTGGCTCGATCGCGGTGTCGATGGTTTTCGCCTCGATACCGCGAATCTCTATTTCCACGACCGTCTGCTCCGCGACAACCCGCCGCTGCCGCCGGAGCGCGCAGGCGAATCGCCGGTGTTGATGCAGCGCCATCTTCACAACGCCGATCAGCCGGAGACCTTGGCGTTTCTCGAGCGGCTGCGTGCCTTGATGGACGCTTACGGTCATGGTGAGCGGATGGCGGTGGGCGAGATCGGCGGCGTCGATGGGCTGCGTACGATGCAGAACTACACCTCCGGCGATCGACGTCTGCACACGGCCTATTCGTTCGGTTTTCTCGGCGCGCGGCCGGACGCGGTGGCGGTGGCGGCGCAGCTGCTGCCGTGGCAGGACAGCGACGGCTGGCCGAGCTGGGCGTTCTCGAATCACGACGCACCGCGTGTGGTTTCGCGTTGGGGCGCGGGCATCGCGCGCGGTTTCGATTTCGGTGCGCAGTCGCTTTCCGCGAATGAGGCGGGTGCGCTCCCGCCCGAGATCTGGATGGCGCTGCTGCTGTGCCTGCGCGGCACGATCTTCCTGTATCAGGGCGAAGAATTGGGTCTGCCGCAAAGCGAGATTCCGTTCGAGCAGATGCAGGACCCGTTCGGCATCGCGAACTGGCCGCTGAGTCCCGGTCGGGACGGTTGCCGCACGCCGATGCCGTGGCAGGCCGAGGCGCCCAACGCCGGTTTCAGCACAGGCACGCCTTGGCTGCCGATGGATCATGCGCACGTGCCGCTGGCCGTGGATCGACAGCAGGCGGATACGCGATCGATGTTGCACTCCACGCGGCGATTGATTGCACTGCGTCGCCAGCATCCCGCACTGCGCGACGGCGATCTGGACATTCTGCATGTGATTGGCGACACCCTCTTGCTGTGCCGACGCTGCCCGACGGAAACGCTGTGGGCAGCCTTCAATCTGTCGGCACATGGCCAGACGATGTCCCTTCCCGAACCGCTTCCCGACACGCCTGTCTGGCAATTCGGCGGCGCGCTGCTTCACGACCTGCATCTGCACCTGCCAGGCGGCGCCGTGTGGATCGCCGTCGACCATCCGAGCCCGACATGAACGCACTCGACAACGCCTATGTCCTCAGCAGCGAACAGATCGCGCGCTTCAAACGCGATGGTTTCATCAAGCTCAAGGATGTCTTCGATGCCGACACCCTGGCGCACTATGGCCGCGAGATCACCCGGCTCACCATCGATCTCAACACCGAGCGCCGACCGCTGGAAGAACGCAGCACCTACGATCGCGCCTTTCTGCAGGTGATGAATCTGTGGGAGCAGAGTCCGCTGGTCGGACGTTTCGTGATGGGGCAGCGATTGGCGCGCATCGCCGCCGAACTGCTGCAAGTGCGCGGCATTCGCCTGTACCACGATCAATCGCTGTACAAAGAACCCGGCGGCGGCATCACGCCAGCGCATGCTGATCAATACTACTGGCCGCTCGCCAGCGACCGCACCGTCACCGCATGGATCCCGCTGCAGGCGGTGCCGCCGGAGATGGGACCGCTGGGTTTCTACGCGCGCAGCCAATCGGTCGCGTTCGGCCGCGATCTGGGCATCTCGGACGAAAGCGAAGAAAAGATCAGCGCGAACATGGATGCGCATGGTTTCGCATTCGAGAGCGGCGGCTTCGATCCGGGCGACATCAGTTTCCATCTCGGTTGGACCTTCCACAAAGCCGGTGCGAATCTGAGCGACCGGCCGCGCTCGGTGATGACCATTATCTACATGGATGCCGACATGCGGCTGGCAGAGGCCCTGAATCCGGTGCAGACCAACGACCGCGATCAGTGGTGCCCGGGCGTGCAGCCGGGGCAGACGATCGACACGCGGAAGAATCCTGTGATCTGGAGACACGCGTGAACGTGTTCCCGGTCTGCTTCGCACTGGCGTGGTGTCTGCTGTCGCCATCCGTATCTGCGCAGCGGTTGACCGGATATGTCGATCCCTTCATCGGCACCGACGGCACGGGCCATGCGTTTCCCGGCGCGTCGATGCCGTTCGGCATGGTCCAGCCCAGCCCGGACAACGCCGATCGCGGCTGGAGCTACAGCAGCGGCTATCAGTATCGTGCGCCGAAGATTCTCGGCTTCTCGAACACCCATATCAGCGGCGCCGGCATTCCCGAACTCGGCGATGTGCTGCTGCAGCCTTCGCAGGGCGATGCATGGAATGCGCAGACCGTCGATTTCGCCAGCGGCTACGACAAGCGCAGCGAAACCGCGCGTCCAGGCTACTACGCCGTGACCCTGCGCGATCGCGGCGTGAGGGTTGAACTCACCGCGAGCGACCGTGTCGCGTTGCAGCGTTACACCTTCGATCGTCCCGGCCGCGTGCAGGTGCTGGTGGATCTGCAGCACGGCCTCGTATTCGGTGATGAACCGCGTGTCATCCGTGCGGATGTCGCGGTCAGTGCGCAGAGTGTTCAGGGAACGGTGTTCTCGAAAAACTGGGTCGAGCGTCAGGCCTCCTTCGCGCTGCGCTTCAGCGCGCCGATTGCCGATCGTATCCTGCTGCCGCCCCGCGACGGCGACAAAGCGCCGCGCTATGTGCTCGCTTTCGATCTGGGCAAGGGTAGGGTCCTGGAAGCGCGGGTCGCACTTTCGACCGTGGACGAAGCTGGCGCCTTGAAGAATCTCGCCTCCGACGACCATCGCGATTTCGCGCGTACGCGCCGTGATGCCGATACTGCGTGGAACGCATTGCTCGGACGTATCAGCATTGAAGCCGACCCGCGCACGAAGCGGATCTTCTATTCGGCGTTGTATCGCACCTTGCTGCACCCCAGCCAGATCGCAGATGTCGATGGCCGCGTGCGTGGACCGAAAGGCGCGGTGCTGCAAGCCCCCGGCGGTGTGTATTACTCGACCCTGAGCCTGTGGGATACCTTCCGCGCCTCGCATCCGCTGTACACGCTGATCGTGCCCGAACGCGTGTCCGGCTTCGTCAACACGATGATCGCGCACCAGCAGCAGATGGGCTACCTGCCGCTGTGGACCGCATGGGGCCGCGAGACCCACACCATGATCGGCAACCCGGCGATGCCGGTGATCGCCGATGCGCTGGCCAAAGACATGCCCGGTATCGATGCCGATGCCGCGCTGCAGGCGATGCTGGCGACCAGCACCCGGCCGCGCCCGGATGCGCCGCCGTGGGCTCAGCGCGACTGGGACACGCTCGACCGCTACGGCTATCTGCCGTTCGATGTGCAGAACGGCGAATCGGTGTCGGTGACTGCGGAGCTGGGCTATGGCGATGCCGCGTTGGCGCAGGTCGCGAAGCGGCTTGGTCGCGACGATCTCGCGACGCGTTTCTCACAGCGCGCCGCAAGCTGGAAACAGTTGTTCGATCCCGCCACGCGCACGCTGCGCGGCAAGGACAGCGCGGGGCGCTGGCGCACCCCGTTCGATCCGACGGTCGCCACCTCGCCGATGAACAACCCCGGCGATTACACCGAAGCCAACGCCTACCAGTACACCGCTACGCCAGCCCTGCACGATGCCGAAGGATTCCGCGATGTGCTTGGGGGCGCCAAAGGACTGGAAGTGTGGCTCGATGATTTCTTCACCCGTGCGGTGCCCGATCCCGACAAGCATCTCGGTCAGGAGGCGTTGATCGGCCAGTACGCGCACGGCAACGAGCCCAGCCATCACATCGCGTGGCTTTACGCGTTCACCGATGCTCCGCAGAAAGGTCATGCCCGCACGCAGGAAGTCGTTCGACGTTTCTATCGCGACACACCCGACGGCATCGTCGGCAACGACGATGCCGGGCAGATGAGCGCATGGCTGGTGTTCGCCACGCTCGGTTTCTACCCGGTGCAACCGGCGCGCGGCGAATACGTGCTGGGGGTGCCGCTGGTCGACAGGGCGACGCTGTGGATCGGCGAAAAACGATTGCGCATTCGACGCGGCGGGCCGTCCGGCGCGACGCTAGATGGCCGCAACCTGCCGCGTACCGCCGTGCCGCATGCGCTGTTGGCGGCAGGCGGCACCTTGCGCATTGGGCCGATGTGAAGGTCTACAGCCTCACGATCGCCGGCGCCTGAGCGCTTCGGCTACTGCAATCAGTGGTGCAGACGCGCTGCGGACAGAAAACCGTAGCGGTACGCCAGCGCGATCACATGGCAGCGGTTGCGCGCTTGCAGTTTCTGGAACAGGTTCTGCATGTGGAAGCGCACGGTCGCGGTGGAGATGCCGAGGGCGGTCGCGATCTCGGCATCGATCAGGCCGTCGGCTAGCAGCTTCAACAGATGGATTTCGCGCAGGCTCAGCTGCGGACCGTCCGGCGCGCGCAGGCTGAGCTGCGACATCGCGTCCATCATCGACGGGAACAGCGCGCCGAGGATCACGCCCACGCGCGCATTGTTGGGGCTTTCCGACGCGGGCGCCGACAGCAGCATGAAGCGGCCGCCATCGATCATGCCGCCGACATGACCGTGCGCAGGCCGGCCGAAATCCAGAGCCGCTTCGGCAAGCTTGCGGAACAGCGTGCCGACCGATCGCGAACGCAGCAGCGAGCCGAAGGGTTTGATCAGCGCGCTGCGCGAGAAGAAGCGGTTGCCCAGGAAGATTTCGTTGATGATCGGATCGACGTGCGCGAATCCCTCGCGCATGTAGAGATTCATCCAGGCCGGGTCGTGGCCGACGCCGACGATCTGATGGTCGGCATACGAAAGCGTCGAGGTGAACAGCATGACTTCCTCGATGTCCAGCCATTCGCGGATGCCCGAGAGGCAGGAGGCGATCTCGTCGCGTTCGGAAATGTGCTGCAGCTCCCGGCGATACTCGGCCATCCGCGAGCGGTCGTACGCACACAAGGCATCGGTCGCGCAGGCGGTTTCGGTACGCAGCATGGATCGTTCTCCCCCGGTGTCGGCCCCCCTACGCCGTGGATGCGCTGCCGGCTCGAAGCCGGACAGCGATGATGCTAACAGGGCACGATCAGTGCCGACCGTGATGGCGGTTCGATCTCAGGTCGAAGCCGGAGGCGGGTTGAAGCTTGATCGGGACAGGCGATAGCTGCGCAGCGCCAGCAGCACCACCGGTGCGCTCGCGACGATCAGCAGCGCCGGCGCGACTGCCAGCCAATAGCGGGTGTGTTCGCTTTGCGCGGCGAGTGCATGGTCATAGCCGACCCTCTGCAGCAACCACCCGCTGGCGGCGATGCTGACGCTGCTGCCCAGCTTGTAGGCGAAGATGTACATGCCGGTGTAGCTGCCAGAGACCGACACGCCGGTGTCGCGTTCGCGGGCCTGCGCGCAGTCGCTCACCATCGCATAGGGCAGTGACCAGAACGCACCGGTGCCGGCGCCGGCAAGAATCTGGAATGGCAACAGCGTCAGCACCACGCTGTCGGTGGGCGCCAGCGGGAACCAGTGCCACGCAACATGGCTCAGCGGGGCGCCCACGAAGCCGATCATGGCCACGAGGGTGGCGGCGAACAGCGCCGGCTTCTTGTCGAAGCGTTTGCTCAGGTGGATCCAGACCGGTTGCGAAAGCGCGGCCGACGTCAGCAGCGCCAGTCCGAGGATGCCCATCTGCGGGCCGGACAGGCCGTAAGTGTAGGTCTGGATGTGACCACCGAGCGTGATCCCGATCTGGAATGTCAGTTCGATCGCCAGGATCATCAGGGTCAACGCGCGCAGATCGCGATCGCGCAGCAGGGCGGCGATCAATTGTCGCCGGCTGTGGCCGCTGGGTTCGGAAGCGCGCAGGCGCGGAATGTATCGCCACGTTCCGGCCAGGGTGCTGAGCGTCGCCAGCAGGACCAGCACGCCGCAGGCCAGACCCATCGGCAGGTAAGCCTGCGGATTGAGCTGGCCCTGCGGGTAGTCGTCGGTCGGACGGAAGAAATAAACGCTGCTGCCGACCAGCGCGAACATCATGCCGACGACCTGGAACGCCGCGCGATAACCCTGCACGACCATGCGCGCGTCATAGCCGTCGACGATCTCGCCGCCGAGCGCGGTATGCGGCACCACGAATGCGGCGATCGCGGTTTTCAGCAGGATGGTGGACAGCGCCAGCCAGACGACCGTCAGCGGCATGCCGATGCCTTGCGGAATCGACCACAGCGCGATGGTCAGTACCGCCACGCCGATGCCGCCGATGGCGAGAAACGGATGACGACGCCCGAAGCGTTTCGAATCCAGATGGTCGGAGACCCAGCCCAGCGGAATGTCGATCACCGCATCCCACAGCGTCGAAACCGCCATGATGAGCCCCGCGATTTCCGGCGGAACGCCGAGGATCGCGGTCGCGAACAGCAGGAACGAACCGCTGATCAGGAAATACGCGGCCATGACCATGCTGCCGCTGCCGTAACCGATCAGGTTGCGGACGCGGATCCCGTGCTTGTTCGCGCGATCGCTCACGCGCCGCTTCCGATCGCGCTGATTTCGGCCGCCGTGCTGCCGATTTCACCGCTTTCGATGCGCTCGCGCACCTCGCGATGCAGCAGTTTCGCCAGGAAGCTTCGCGGCAGTTCGTCGAGGATCAGCATACGTTCGGGACATTGCCACGCCGGCAGCAGCGACGCCAGATGATCGCGCACTTCGCGTTCCACGGACGCAGGATCCAGGCCGCGACTGTCGCGGCGCAGCGACACGCACAGCCAGACCTGGCCGCGCGCCTGCACCAGCGCGGCCTCCTTGATGTGTCTGCATTCGTGGACGCGTTCCTCCACCATCCGCGGATAGATGCGGCCTTCCGGGCGATCGATCAGGTTCTGCTGACGATCGAGCACGTGGATGCGCTGCGATGCGTCGAAATAGCCGTAATCGCCGCTGAAATACCAATTGTCGCGCAGCACCTCGTCGTTGAGGTCCGGCCGGTTCACATAACCCTCGAACACGGTCGGACTCTGCACCCAGACACGGCCGATTTCGCTGACGTCCGCCACGCTGTGGTCCTCGCGCCGCACCTGCAGCCCGACGCCGCGCGCGACCCGGCCCGAGGACGAGAGCACGCTGGATGCCGGCGGCAGGCCGTCGTCGACATGTTCGGCGGGCGGCAGCATCGAGATCGGCGGCAGCGCCTCGGACATGCCGTAGCCCTGCTGGAAGATCAGTCCGAACCGGGCGATGGCTTCCTTGAGTTTCGCGACCGGCATCGACGCCGAGCCGTAGATCACCTGCTGCAGGCAGGCCATGTCCTGCGTCGTCAGTGCCGGATGGTCGAGCAGATCGATCATCAGGCTCGGGGTCAGGAACACGTGCGAAGGACGCTCGGCGCGCAGCGTTTCGATCAGGGCGTCGGCGGTATAGGCACGCGGCAGGATCAGCTGGCCGCCGCTGAGCATGGTCGGCAGGACCAGGCCGCTGCCGGCGCCGGAAAGCGGAATGCCGACAAGGGTCCGCGAGCGGTCGCGCGGTGGATCGGTCAGATTGAGCAGCAGCAGCCGCACGCTGTGCAGATACGGTGCGTGCTTCAGCGCCAGCATCTTCGGTGTGCCCGAGGTGCCGGAGGTGAATCCGAGCGCGAGCGTGTCTTCCGGGCCGATCGCTTCATCGCTGAGCATCGGATCGGCCGCCGCGAGCTTCGCTTCCAGATCGCCACCCGGGTTGCAGTCCCAGATCGGCGCGCCGCCCGCCGCTGCATGCTGCGCGGCGAAACCCTCGGGCATCAGCGCAAGATCGATCATCAGCAGATCGGGTGCGAGATCGTCCATGGCCCGCGACATCAGCGCGGCCGAGTGCGCAGGGTTGAAACCGACCAGCACCGCGCCGGATTCGGTCGCGGCGAAACGCACGATCAGCTGCGGCCATTCGTCCGGCAACAGCACGACCACGCGCGACCCCTTGCGGATGCCGGCCGCGCGCCACGCCGCGACCAGACGCAGGGTACGGTCCTCGATCTCGCGATACGTCAGCCGTATCGCCGGCGTTGTCAGTGCGGGTTTGTCCGCGTGTCGTTGCAGGGCGATGCGCTGGATGTCGCGCAGGCTTTCGGCGCGCGCGACTTCCCGGCCGACGGCCTTGATCCGCAATCGAGTCAGGAATCTGGTCAGGACATTCATTCGGAATTCTCGAGGAGCGAAGATGATCTCTACGGCTTTCGGATCGGCGCATGCATACGCTTTCGGCCTCGGCGCGTTGCGTTCCGATGCGCGGTGCGTTTATTGCGGGGTGTCGTCCGCAGTTGGAAGCAACTGGAAGCCGGCTTCGTTGAAATTCTTGGCCATGGCCAAGAATTTCTTTCTGGCGAGCCACAGTTTGAAGCGCTGGATCGGGCCGCGATTGCCCCAGCGCAGACGGCCCCGCCGGTATTGGCCGAGGTATGCGTCGAACTGGGAGTATTGCGGCGCGGCCATCAGCGGTCGGCGCTTGAGCAGCGCCACCAGCACCTCGGTGCAGACCATGCCGGTGATGAGGCTGATCGCCGCCGCCGACGATGGACCCGCCTGTGCTTCGGGCTCGACATTGCGGGCGTCCATGTAGGTCCAGTGCTTGCCTTCCGGCGCCAGTCCCACGATGAAGCGCATCATGATCTCGAACGGCGGCATGCCCTCGTGGATATCGAAATAATCCTCGTAGCGCATGCCGTCCGGCGTGAACACTCCGAGCGTGCCGGACAGGCCCAGCGGCGCGCCGAAAATGACCGGTTTTCCCAGGCGCCGCGCGGTCTGGTACATCAACAGCCGCGCCGGTTGCGCGAAGACATCGATCGCATCCAGCACCACGTCGGCATCGCGCAGGAATTCCTCCATGTTGTGCGCGCCGACGCCTGCGTCGTACTGCCTGATTTCCACGCCGGGATGGATGTCCCGCGCGATCTCCGCCATCACCTGCGTCTTCGGGCGGTCGATGGTGCTGCGCATCGCGCCCGCCTGTCGGTTGATGTTGACGACGCTGAACGTGTCGAAATCGGCGGTGTTGAAATGTCCGATGCCCATGCGCACCAGCGTGGTCAGATAAATGCCGCCCGCGCCGCCCATGCCGATGATCGCCACGCGCGCGTCGCGCAGCCGCGACTGCTCGTCGCGGCTGACGATGCCGATATTGCGTTTGGTCGCCTGCTGGTAATACTCATCGGGAGTCATTGAGCGTCGTGTTCCTTTCTATGCCGCAATCAGAAGTCGTAACTGACGTCGATGCCGAACGAACGCAGCTCCGGCGCCGACACCAGCGGCTGGAACAGCTGACGGCCGGGACGCTGCCGGGTCGCGAATTCGAAAATCGTCGCGGGACTGCTGATGAACACCGCCGAAGCCGGCGCCTTGTCGTTGAGCAGGTTGTTCACCCAGAGCGTGAATTCCAAGTTGTTCTTGCGCAGGCCCGTGTGCAGATTGAATTTCGTCGATCCGGGAATGCGCGCCGTGGCGGTCTGGATCGCGACCATGCTGGTGCGGAACAACATGTCGGTGCGCGTGAACCACTGCCAGCCGTTATCCAGGGTGCGTTTGTTCAGCGCGCTGAAATTGGCGGTGTAGGCAGGCCCGTACTGCAGGCGTTTGCCGGACAGGTCGGGATTGCCGCCGATGGCGCCGACCAGCGGGAAGACGTATTCATCGTAGACCGCGCTGTTGTAGCTGCCGCCGCCGCGCAGCGTCCATTCCGGCGTGGGATGGAATTCGAGACTCGTCTCGATGCCCTTGGACGTGGTCTTGCCGGCATTGACGTTCAGCGTCGCGCCGAGCAGGCCGATGCTGCGCACGATCTGATCGTTCCATTTGATCATGTACGCGCTGGTGTCGAGGAACATGCGGCCATCGAGCAGACTGAACTTTCCGCCGATTTCGTAATTCATGCTGCGCTCGGCGTCGTAGCTGCGCTCGTCCGGCGTGATCGCGCCGTTGGTGATGATGGTATTGAAACCGCCGACCTTCACCGCCCTCACCGCGTTGCCGTAGAACGTCGCATTCGGCGTCGCCTTGTAGGTGAGATACAGGCCCGGCGTGAACGGCTCGAACTTGCTCGACAGGCGGATATTTTGGGTCGAGCCCGCCGGGGCGGTCGCGCTGGGAAGATTGACCTGGGTGACGTCCACGGATTTGGTTTCCGTGGTGTAGCGCATCGCCAGTCCCAGACCCCAGCGGTCGGTGATATGCCAGGTCGCCTGGCCGAACACCGCGCTGCTGCGGGTGCGTTCGCGGTTGTCGCTCAGCACGCCGCCCAGCGGCGCCGCAGCGGCGATGAACCGGCTGGTGTCGTCGCGCCTGTCCTCGAAATCGTAGTGGTACACGCCGGCCAACCAGTCGATGCGACGCTCGCCCTGCGAGGCGAGATTGAATTCCTGGCTGAACTGCTTCTGCGTGCCGTTCGTGCCGGCCTCCGCGATCCGCACCGCGCTGTAGTCGGAGTCGTACAGCTGATCGAGTTTCAGCCGGTTGTACGCGCTGATCGATGTCAGCTTCGCGAACTCCATGTCGTAGTGCAGCGACAGCGACGCGATCAGATTGTCGCGATCGAAATGTCCCGGCGTCACCGCGAAGCCTTCGGTGAGGATCGGCACATTGCCGAAGAACTGCTGGCGGTCGTTGAAGCGCGCCACGAAGCCCGCGTTGTTGGAGATGTAGCGCTGCGCCACGTCGCCGTCGCGCAACTGCTCGTAGATCAGGCTGAGCTGGCCGTCGAAGCGGTCGGTCGGATAGGCGTTGAGGGTCAGGAACCCGCTGCGCCTGCGGCTCCAGTCGAGCCGGCCTCCGGTCAGTTCGTTCTCGTACTGGCCGTCGCTGTCGCGCGCCGAAACGCCGGCACGGTAGTAGAAACTGTTGTCGATGATCGGACCGGAGATCGTCGCTTCGGCTTTCCGCCCGCCATCGGAACCCACGCCGACGCGCGCCGATCCTTTCCGGTCGTTGCCGGGCGGGCGGGTGACGAAGTTGACCGCGCCGGCGAAGGTGTTGCGGCCGTACAGCGCGTATTGCGGCCCGCGCGCCACTTCCACCCGCTGGATGTTGTCGCCGAGCATGAAATCCAGACCCGCGCGCGACGGCATGTACACGCCGTCGATGAAGAATCCGACGTTGGGCTCGCCGATCGTGGTCGACAGGCCGCGGATCACCGGGTTGTAACCCGACGAGCCGAACAGCGGCACCATCACGAATCCTGGCACCATCGGCGCGATATCGGCCGCGCTGTCCAGACCTGCGGTTTCGATGTCCTCGGCGCTCACCACGCTGATCGCGACCGGTACGTCGCGCATCAGCTCCTCGCGCTTGGTGGACGTGACCACGATCGTATCCAGCTCGGCGGGCTGTGCTTCGGGCGCGGCGCCTTCCGGCGCTGCGTTGGTCTGCTGCGCATATGCGGGCATGTTCAGCGCGACGCAGATCGCGACCGCCAGGATTCGGGCTTGGACTCGCATTCAAAATATCCTTGTTGAACGAACGAGCCAGCGTAGCCAAGGGGTAGCGTGACCACCACTCGCAGAAACATTAGGTTGCACTGTGCGCAGGTCACAGTTCCGTGCGAAATCCGTGTCGGCGCCCAGAAAGGACAACTGTCCTGCAGCGGAACGCCGCGCATGGCAAGATCGCCAGAGAACCCGAGCCGAGGAGCCTCCGCGATGAAACGTCCTTGCACCTGGCGCTCACTGGCCGCTGCGGCGCTCGCCTCGATGCTGTGCATGGCTGCGATGACGGCATCGGCTGCCGGCAAGCCTGCAGCGCCCATGGCATATCCCCCGAACTGGTGGGTCGGCATGCGCGATGCGCGGCTGCAGGTGATGGTGCAGGGGGCTGGTATCGGCGCGAGCGAGGCGACTCTCGACGCCAACCCGCGCGCGAAGATCGTCAGGATCGCGCGCGGCGACAGTCCGAACTATCTGTTCATCGATCTGCAGATCGCCGCCGACGCCACACCCGGCGATCTCGTCTTCCGCTTCGCGCGCAGCGGCGCCGACAACGTCGTCATCCGCTACTCGCTGCTGGCGCGCGCGCCAGGCTCTGCGGACCGGCGCGGTTTCGATACGCGCGATGTCATCCTCAATCTGATGCCCGACCGCTTCGCCAACGGCGATCCGCGCAACGACCGCGTCGCCGGTTACGCCGATGCCGCCGATCGCAGCAACCCGGGCGGGCGGCATGGCGGCGACCTGCGCGGCATGCTCCAGCATCTCGATCACATCGCCGGCATGGGCTACACCATGGTCTGGCCGACCCCGCTGATCGAGAACGCACAGTCCGACTACTCGTATCACGGCTACGCCGCCACCGATCTGTACCGCATCGATCCGCGCTACGGCAGCAATGCCGAATACCGCGCGTTCGTTGCAGCCGCGCGCGCCAAGGGCGTCGGCGTGATCCAGGATGTTGTGCCGAACCACATCGGCGATGGTCATGTCTGGATGAAAGACCCGCCGACCGCCGATTGGCTCAGCTATGGCGGCCGTTACGACCCCACGCGTCACGGCCGCACCGCCGTCGCCGATCCCTATGCCGCGCAGAGCGATCGCGACGATTTCACACGGGGCTGGTTCGCGCCGACCATGCCCGATCTCAACCAGCAGCAGCCGCTGCTGGCCACGTATCTCACCCAGAACGCGATCTGGTGGATCGAATACGCCGGCCTCTCCGGTCTACGCGTCGACACCTACGGCTATTCGGACAACGCCTTCCTCGCGGAATGGACGCATCGCATCCGCAGCGAATACCCGAAATTCTCGATGGTCGGCGAAGAATGGAGCGCGAACGCATCGGTCGTCGCCCGCTGGCAGAACGGCTGGGTCGACGGCAAACCCGGCATGCCGAACATGATGGATTTCCCGCTCAGCGAAACCCTGCGCACCGCGCTGAGCGAACCCGAGAACGACTACGCAGGCGGACTGCGCCGGCTGTACGAGGCGATGGTCAACGATCGCCTGTACACCGCGCCATCCACGCTGGTGGCCTTCGAGGGCAACCACGACATGCCGCGTCTTTACAGCGTGCTCGGCGAGAACTTCGACAGCTACAAGACCGCGCTGGTGTATCTGGCGACCGCGCCGCGCATCCCGCAGCTGTATTACGGCACCGAAGTATTGATGACCAGCCCGACCACCCGCGATGACGCCGCCGCACGCCGCGATTTCCCCGGTGGCTGGCCCGGCGACCGCGTGAACGCCTTCACCGGCGCGGGTCTCTCGCCGCGCCAGATCGAAGCGCAGACCTGGCTGCGCACATTGTTGAACTGGCGCAAGACCGCCACCGCCGTGCACCACGGCCGCTTCCTGCATTACCTCCCGCGCGATGGCGTCTACGTCTATTTCCGCGACGACGACGCGCAGCGATTGATGATCGTGCTCAGCCGCAACGACGCAGCGGTCGAACTGCCGCTCGATCGCTTCGCGGAAGGCCTCAAAGGCGCCGATTTCGCGCGCAATGCCCTGTCCGATGCCCCCGTCGCGCTCGGCGACACCCTCACCGTACCGGCCCACGCCGCGCTGGTACTCGACCTGTGCACACCCGCGCACGCCTGCTGAAGCGCACGTACAGCCCGGCCCTGTAGGAGCGGCGCGAGCCGCGATGCTCTTGCTCTTTGTAGGAGGGCGACGGGAGTCGAGACCAACCTCCCAGGAGCCGCTTCGCCCGACTCGTGCTGTAGCCCCAACGTCCCCGCAACCGATCCATCGTCGGCTTCACGACTTCCGTCGCTCCTGCGAACAGCCAACCTCACCCCCTCCCAGCGCGATGCGCAGAGGGGCAGGGCATCGCGGCTTGCGCCGCTCCTACAGGCGGCAACGCAGCATGGAACGCGGCTTTCGGGCCGGGGCTATGATGTTTGGCCCACTGCATTCGACATCGCCATGACCGCCAAACCGCATTCGCCCAGCTGCGACCGCAACCAGGATCCGATTCTCGCGGTGCTGCGCGAGCACTTCGCCGATCGTCGCGAGGTGTTGGAGATCGGCAGCGGTACTGGACAGCATGCGGTGCACTTCGCGGCGGCGATGCCGTGGCTGCGCTGGCAGTGTTCCGATCACGAAGGCGGACTGCCAGGTATCCGCCTGTGGCTGGACGAGGCGGGGTTGGCGAATACACCGCCGCCGTTCGTGCTGCAGGCGGTGCTGACGCCGGAGCCTGGGTTGGCGCCGCCGCTGTCTTCGCGTTACGACGCGGTGTTCAGTGCGAACACGTTGCACATCATGGGCTGGCCGGATGTGCAGGCGCTGTTCGCCGGGCTGGCGACGGCGCTGACCGACGATGCGGTGCTGGCGGTCTACGGGCCGTTCAATGAGGGCGACGGTTTCACCAGCGACAGTAACCGCGAGTTCGACGGGTGGCTGAAGGTCCGCGATCCGCGTTCGGGCATCCGCGATGTGGAGGCGGTGCGTGCGTTGGCCGAGGGCATCGGTTTGCGTCCGATCGCGGATGTCGCGATGCCGGCGAACAATCGGATGCTGGTCTGGCGGCGGGGCTGACGGCGCGCGCAAGTGCGGTCTGCCCTGCATTCGCGCAACGCGGGTGTGCGATGCGGCAGGCGAAGCGGTTTCGACCATTGCGCACGGCTCCGCAGCGGGCGAATGCCTGACATTCCTGGGACGATTCCGGGTTGTTTTCGTCATTTTTTTATGAAATCAAAGGGATACGATCTTCTTTCGGCCATGGGCCCGCCTAGACTCCGACCTGCGTTCGCTACTCCGGACGCGCTGCAACCCAACAGAATGGTCAAGGAGCAACCCGATGATGAAACGACTTCTCATTTCCCTGTGCATGGTTTTCGGCATGGTCTCGACCGCGCATGCCGTGCCCTATTGCTACAGGGGCACGATCCTCCAAACCGGCTTCAATCAGCTCACCCCGACGCAATTGCAGATCTGGTGGAACAACAACCCGCCTCCGGCCAACAATGCCAGTCCGCACTGGTATGTGGCTTTCCACGCAGCCCACGAGTACTGCAAGGCCCGGTACGGCAGCGAGTTCATCGTCACCGAGTGGGCCCCGGGTCCCAGCCCTTACAACATTTCCCAGGGCGCCACCTTCCGCTGCGGCAAGTGCATCCCGGGCAATGAGCTCCCGCCGGTCGATCCGACGCCGGTCGACGACAAGTAAGCCGCTGTCATGGGCGCCGTATGCGGTGCCCACCCATTCGGCTGGCGCAACATCAATCGCCTGCTTCGTCCTTATCGGATGAACGCTGCGCCATGTGGGCTGGCCATCGACTGCGCGGCATCCGTATTCGTGGGGATGGATCGGATGCCGGCAGATTTTCCCAGGTACAACCTGTCAACCAAAGGAGTGTCTCGATGAAACGTATCCTGCTGTCTTTGTTGCTTGCGTTCGGCGTTGTGTCGGCCGCACAAGCCGCGCCGCCGTGCTATCCCGGGTCGGTGGTGAATGTCGGCCCCGGCCAGTACCTCAGCCCCACCTATCTCGCCAACTGGTGGGCCACGCACTTTGTTCCCGCACCCGGGAACGTCGCCAACCAGCATTACTACGTGGCCTTCCATGCGTCCGACGAGCGTTGCAAGGCGCTTTATGGTCCGTCCGCATGGGCGCAGATCACTGGGCCGTATCCGCTCACGGGCACCACGAACGGCACGATTGCGGGCGGCGTGTACTTCCAGTGCAAGAAGTGCTCGAACGTGATGGAGCCGGTGCCGAGCGACCCGGACAAGGAAATGTAAGGACCGATCCTCCGCGTACCCATGCGGAGCCGTTCGGCAGAGCGGACACGGTGGAATTCTCCGCCGTGTCCTTGATCCCCGCAGGGAAGGCCTGAGGGTTCCGGTCGCCGCGGACGGCGCGACCGATCTGCGCAGTCGTTGTCGTGGGCGGCAGACCGGGTGCGCCGGGCGATGGAATTCGGAGACAACTGGGCTTCAGGAAGACCTGCGATCGTTCAACGGAAAAGGAAGATCATGAACATCAATACTCCAATCGTCAGGCAGCAACGCACCACCCGGCACTTCGCCCGGATCGCGGGATGGATGTTGATGGCCATCGTCGCGTTCGCGGCGATGCCGGCATCCGCGCAAGTGACGTCCCCGGTCGTGCGCGAAGATCTGAAATGCTCCGCCAGCGTCACGATTTTCGAAGCCAAACAGACCAGCGTGAATATCCGGGTCGGATTCAAGTGGACGACATTCGGCGCCACCGCCGCGACTGCGGTGATACGACTGTATCCGCAGGGCTCGTCGGTGCCGATCTACACCAGCGGCGGCATTTCGGTATCGCCGGTGGCATCGGGCAGTCTGTATTTCCTGATCACCCCGCCCAATCCGTATCCCACGGGCATCTACAAGGTGCGGGTCACACTGACCACCAATTGCGGCGCCAGCAGCCAGTACGAGGCGTTCTTCCAGTACACAGGCAGCATCGCGCTGCAGCCGATCGTGCGCTGCGACACCCAGGCCACGACCAACGGCCAAGTGTGGGGCCAGCAGTGCCTCAGTTTCATCCCCAACGGCACGGGCGGCTATACATTGAACAATACCGCCATTACCGACGGCGATCCGAGCGGTCAGAATCTGCAGCATCCGTTCCTGGGCGTGGGCTGTCAGACGTTCCGCAACGGCACCATGATCGAGCAGTACGAAGTCGAACACGTGTTGGGTTCGCAACAGGGCAACATCGTCGAATACGGCTTCAGCAACGGTGGTTTCTATCAGACCGGTACGACGCCGCAGGGCAACTACTTCACGTTGCCGACGACCGTGCCCGCCAATGGCGCGACCTACACCCGCACCTGCCAGCACTGGGCCGGCTTCAACCTCGTGCAGACGACAGTCACCGCCACGGTGCAGTGATCCCGGAATGCATTGATCGAAACGAAGGTCTGCTGCGGAGGCGGCAGACCTTTTTCGCGTGCGCGCCGCAGTGGATGGCGCCGATGCCGGGCCTTCAGCGCGAATAGACGGTGCGCGTATCGTTGATTCCGCCATCGGCGGCGAGTACCAGATGCTTGCGCAGCCATTCCGCGAAGTCGTCTTCGTCGAGGCTGCCATCGGCCAGACCGATGTACATCGGGTACAAGGCGAGGTCGTCCGCCTGCAGGTTCCCGGCGTTGAGGCGGATGAAGGTTTCGCATGCAACAGCGGCGGTGCGCTTGTTGCCGTCGACGAACGGATGATTGCGCGCCAGGCCGAACGTCAGACAGGCGGCGAGCGACGCGAGGTCGGGCGGCGGGTCGCCATACGCGAATCGTTGTTGTGGACGCGTAAGTGCGGAGTCGAGCAGGGTGTCGTCGCGGACACCGCTGCCACCGCCATGCTCGGCGAGCTGACGGTCGTGGATGGCGAGGGCCAGCGGCTTTTCGATCCAGATGATCATCATCGCCGGCTATTTGGCGAGTTCCTGCAGCAGCGTCCGCCGGTCGCGCATGACGCGCTCGGCGACTTCCATCTGCGCGGCGAGCAGCGGGTCGTAAGCGGTGAGTTTGATGCCGTCAGGCGTTTCCAGCGCGTACAGCTCGTCGCCTTTCTCCAGCCGCAGCCGGGCCAGGAGCTCCTTGGGCAGGATCACGCCTGCGGAATTGCCGATGGCGGTGATTTTGAGTTTCACGGCGGCGCCTCATGCATGTGGTTATAACGGATGTAATACCAAGCCTGGTTCCGGTGCACAAGCCGGAAACAAGAAAACCCCGCCTGAGCGGGGTTTCCGGGAAGCCAAATCGCGATGTATTGGCCCGGCGGAGCCCGCAGGTCGGGCCGACGCCGGTTGAGCCACGGGCCGGAGCGGGTCAGGCTCCGGCGCGTTCTCTGCGATGGGACGGACGCGATGTGCGCCGCAGTCGCCCGATCACCAGAACTTGTACTCGACCAGCAGCGTGTAGGCGCGACCGCGCGGATCGGCGATGCGCGGTTCCCAGGCGGCGCCCGCAGCGAAGTCGTTCATGTGCGCGGTGAACGGCGGATCCTGGTCGAGCAGGTTCTTGATGCCGAACCCGAGCTTGAGATCCTTGATGCCGGTCCAGGTCACGCTGTAGCTGTACGTGGTGTAGCCATCGACGCGGGGTTTCCAGCCGGCGGGGATGTAGGTGCCGTTGGCCACGCTCGCCGGCGGTTCGTCCAGATAGCCGTCGCGATGGATCTGGCTGAGGCTGTGCGACCAGTTGCCCCGGGTGTAGCCGAAGTTGAGCGTGTGCTTCCAGGTGATCGGCAGATTGAAGTAGCGCACGTAGCGGTCGACCAGATTCGCCGAATAAGGCAGCGACTCCAGCGCCTTGGTCTGGAACTGGTCGATGTAGCTGCCGTTGAGATTGACTCTCCAGCGGCCGCCTGCCAGCTCGCCAGTGAGATTGGCGTCCAGTTCGACGCCGCGCATCAGGCTGCCGCCGGAGTTGATGTAACGACGGTCGATCGCCACCACTTCGCCCGCATCGTCGCGGATCCAGTTGTCCTGGAACAGATCGTAATACTGGATGAGGATGTCGCGCGGCGCCGAACGGATGGTGTTCTCGCGTTCGATTTCCCACCAGTCCACCGCGAAGTTCAGCTGGTTCATCGGCGAGTACACGAAGCCGATGCTCTTCTGGGTGGATTCTTCGGGCGTCAGGTCGGTCTTGCCGCCGAAGATCTCGACCGGACGGATGACTTCGCAGCCGACCACGTTCGGTTTGGCGATGCCGCCGGGGCAGGTCGCCGGGTCGGCCAGATCCTGGCCGGTGTACTGGATTTCGCTGACCCCGTTGAACAGCTGATTGAAGCTGGGCACCTTGAAGCCGGTGCTGTAGGCGCCGCGGAACAGCAGCGACTCGAACGGCCGGTACTTGAACGAGACCTTCGGGTTGGCGGTGCCGCCGAAGCCGCTGTAATGGTCGTAGCGGCCCGCCAGGTTGAGATCGAGATTGCTGAGGATCGGCAGCTGGAATTCCACATACGCGGCCTTGATGTCGCGGCTGACGTTGCCCAGTGCGTTGGCGTCGTCGAACGGTGCGTTGAACACGGCGCGCCGGTTGGTGCGCTGGTCGCCGTCGAAACTGAATTCCTCACGACGCAGATCGACGCCGGTGGCCATCGCGATGTTGCCGCCGGGCAGGGCGAAGAAACCCAGTTCGCCGGTGATGGAGGCATCCACCGAGGTCATGATCGATTCGCCTCCGTACAGGGTCACGCCCTGGGCCGAGGCTGCCGCCAGCGCGGACATGGCTTCGGCCGACTGGCTTTGCCCCGGCGCGAGGAACGGATTGATCAGGCCGCTGCCCAGGATCTGCTTGAGCGAATCGGTGTAATGGAAGCCGCTGCCGAGCGTGGACTCCGACTTGCTGCTGGCGCGGATCACGCCGACGTCGTAGCTCCAGTCGTCGATCAGGCCGCCGTTGATCACGCCGCCAATGCCGGCGACGAACCGGTAGGAGGTGGTGGTGGTTTCGATCTGGCGCGGGCCGCAGGCCATGCAGCGCCAGCGGTAGGCGATGGGCGCGCCGTAGTTGAGCTGTCCGGCGCCGAAATAGGCGGCCAGCTCGTTGTACACCGTGTCGTAGGTGGTCTGGGTCAGCGGATTGAGCGGATACCAGGTGGTCGGCCCCAACGAGGTGGCGGCGGTGGAGGTGCTGGACGAGATCTGGTTCGGCTCGAAGGTCTTGGCCACATCGACCTTGGACGCGGCAAGCTCGACGTAGGCCTCGTGTGAGGTACCGATGCGGTAGGTCGCGCGGCCGATGAAGTCCACGCTGTCCTGCGGCTGCTGGATGACGGCGGCTCCCGGGTAATCCCAAGCGCACGCATAGCGCGATGCCGGGGAATTCCACAGCCGGTAGCCGTAGGGCCCCATGTTCGGGCCGGCCGCTTCGCAGCCATCCGCGCCCGGGAGATTGAAGATGTTGACGGCGGTCATGCGGGTGGTGCCGCCGGCCGGATCCAGCACGCCGTTGCGCAGCAGGCTGGTGGCGCCCACGCCGGTGCTGCCCAGGCTGAAGACGGTGGCGAACGGCGTGCCGCGGGTGTCCGGCGACAGGCCGCGATCGGCCTGGAAGCCGTTCGAGAAGTCGCGATCGCTGCCGCGCAGGATGGTGTTGCGCTTGAGGTTGACCGTGCCGAACGCGTTCCACCCGTCGCTGTCCAGATCGCCAGCGCCGAACAGCAGACTGCTGACGTAGGTGTTGCCGCCGCCCGCTTCGGTCACATCCAGAAATGCCGATGCCTGCGCGCCCTTGTAATCGCGCTTGGTGATGAAGTTGATCACGCCGCCGATGGCGTCGGTGCCGTAGATCGCGGAAGCGCCGTCGCGCAGCACTTCGACCCGGTCGATGGCGGCGAACGGAATCGAGTTCAGGTCGACCGCGCGCCCCTTCAGGCCATGGGTCGCCACGCGTCGGCCGTTGAGCAGCACCAGCGTGGCGTCCGCGCCCTGGCCGCGCAGATTGGCGCCGGAAACGCCGTTGTTGCCGCGCTGTTCTTCGTTGACGATGCCGGCGTTGCTGGCGAGGTTGTCCGAACTGTTGCCGGAAATATTGAGGGTCATCAGCAGTTGTTCTGCCGAGGTGATGCCGAGCTGGTCGATCTGGTCCTTGCTGAAGGTCGTGATCGGCAAGGCCTCTTCGACCTGGGCGCGTTTGATGCGCGTGCCGGTGACCGAGATCCGGTCCAGGGTCTCCACGCCGCCGGAGGTTTCGCTGGCGGGAGGCGCGTCCTGAGCGACGGCCGGCAGCGCCATGGCTGCCAACAGGGCGATACAAAGACGGTTGGCGCTTGGCTTCACGCGTGCTGGCATGCTGTGGTCCCTCCCCGGGAGTCTGTGATGTAGGTACGCGACCCTTGCCGGCAGGTACCGGGTGCACCGGGCCCGTCCCCCGGGCCGATGTGTAAGATCGCTGTCACGTAATCTAGTCTTTTCCGGCCGCGCAGGGAAATCCGGGGGATCGTCGGTGCCCTTGGATGCCCGGATTTCTTCGCACGCCCCCGGGACGAGAGCGTCCAGAATGGCCCCCGCCTGAGACCATCCCGCCCAGAACAGCTTTCGTCGTCCCCGCGAACGCGGGGAAACAGCGACTTTTGAAGCTGCCAGCACGATGCTGAGGGCACTGGGCTCCCACGTTCGCGGGAGTGACGAGAAAATCAACGATTCCCGTCAGTCAGTCGAGCCGTCTGATTTCATCGAAGAAGAATCCGTAGAAGGACCGGGGCATCTGGCGGCGCCTCCGCACTCGGTTGCGCCGCCATCGCTTAGGCTTCGACGTCTTCCTTGTAGGCATCCACCGGAATGCAGGCGCACATGACGTTCTTGTCGCCGTACACGTTGTCGACGCGCGCGACCGGCGGCCAGTATTTCTGCTGGCGCAGGCTGGCGAGCGGGAACGCGGCGAGTTCGCGCGGATAAGCATGCGTCCATTCGCTGGCGGCGATGACGTTGGCGGTGTGCGGCGCGTGCTTCAGCGGATTGTCCTCGCGATCGAGACGACCGTCTTCGACCGCGCGGATCTCGTCGCGGATCTGGATCATCGCGTCGATGAAGCGATCGAGTTCGTGCTGCGATTCGCTTTCGGTCGGCTCCACCATCAGCGTGCCGGCGACCGGGAAACTGAGGGTCGGCGCGTGGAAGCCGAAATCGATCAGCCGCTTGGCCACGTCTTCGGCGCTGATGCCGGTGCTGTCCTTGAGCGGACGCAGATCGAGGATGCATTCGTGCGCGACCAGCCCGTTGCGGCCGGTGTACAGCGTGGCGTAATGCGGCGCGAGGCGCTTGGCGATGTAATTGGCGTTGAGCAGCGCCACCTGGGTGGCGCGGCGCAGGCCGGCACGGCCCATCATCGCGATGTACATCCAGCTGATCGGCAGGATCGATGCGGAACCGAACGACGCGCCGGAGACCATGCCGACGGTGCCTTGACTGTCGAGCGTTTTCGGAAGGAAAGGGGCGAGATGCGCCTTGACCGCGCACGGACCGACGCCTGGGCCGCCGCCGCCGTGCGGGATGCAGAAGGTCTTGTGCAGATTGAGATGCGAGACGTCCGAGCCCCATTTACCGGGCTTGGCCACGCCGACCAGCGCATTCATGTTGGCGCCGTCGGTGTAGACCTGACCGCCGTGCGCATGGATGGTGTCGCAGATCGCGACGATCTCTTCCTCGAACACGCCGTGCGTGGACGGGTAGGTGATCATCAGCGCGGCGAGGCGATCGGAATATTTCTCGGCGTTGCGGCGGATGTCGTCGACATCGACGTTGCCGTTGCCGTCGCATTTGGTCACGACGACGGTCATGCCGCACATCTGCGCCGACGCCGGGTTGGTGCCGTGCGCGGATTCCGGGATCAGGCAGATATCGCGATGCGCTTCATTGCGCGAATGGTGATACGCGCGGATCGCAAGCAGGCCGGCGTATTCGCCCTGCGCGCCGGAGTTCGGCTGCAGACTCACCGCATCGTAGCCGGTGCATTCGACCAGCATCGCTTCGAGTTCGTCGATCAACTGCCTGTAGCCGGCGGCCTGCGAGGCCGGCGCCAGCGGATGCAGATTGCCGAACTGCGGCCACGTCACCGGGATCATCTCGGCGGTGGCGTTGAGCTTCATCGTGCAGCTGCCCAGCGGGATCATGGTGCGATCCATCGCCAGGTCCTTGTCGGCCAGCGCACGCATGTAGCGCAGCAGTTCGTGTTCGCTGTGGTGCGTGTTGAACACCGGATGGGTCATGAAGTCGCTGGTGCGGCGCAGGGCCTGCGGGATCAGCGACGGTGCGCTGGCGTCCAGCGCATCGACCGACGGCAGCGTCGCGCCTTCGCCGGCGAACACGCCCCACAGCGTTTCGATGTCGGCGCGGGTGGTGGTCTCGTCCAGCGAGATGCACAGCGAGCCGTTGCCGCGCACGCGCAGGTTGAGGCGGGCGGCCTGGGCGCGGGCCAGGATCGCGTCGCGGGCGTCGCCCGGTTCGATGCACAGGGTGTCGAACGCGCTGGCATGCACGGCCGGGTAGCCCAGCGTGCGCAGGCCCTCGGCCAGGATGGCGGTCAGGCGGGCGACGCGGCCGGCGATGCGCTTCAGCCCGTCAGGGCCGTGGTAGACGGCGTACATGCTGGCCATCACCGCCAGCAGCACCTGCGCGGTGCAGATGTTGGAGGTGGCCTTCTCGCGGCGGATGTGCTGCTCGCGGGTCTGCAGGGTCAGGCGGTAGGCGGGGTTGCCGTCGGCGTCGATCGAAACCCCGATCAGGCGGCCGGGCATGGAGCGCTTGTAGGCGTCGCGGCAGGCCATGAACGCCGCGTGCGGGCCGCCGAACCCGAACGGCACGCCGAAGCGCTGGGTATTGCCGACCACGATGTCGGCGCCCATCTCGCCCGGCGGCTTGAGCAGGGTCAGCGCCAGCAGGTCGGTGGCGAACACCACGAGCGCACCGCGGGCGTGGATGGCCTCGGCATCCTTGCCCCAGTCGTGCAGCCAGCCGCTGGAGGCCGGGTACTGGACCAGCACGCCGAAGAAATCGCCCTTGGCGAGCGCGGCTTGCCACTCGTCGTCCGAGTTGGCCAGTTCGATGGCGATGCCCAGCGGTTCGGCGCGGGTGCGCAGCACTTCGATGGTCTGCGGATGGGTGTCGCCGGACACCAGGAAAGTGTTCGACTTCGACTTCGCCGAACGCTTGGCCAGGGTCATCGCCTCCGCCGCGGCGGTGGCTTCGTCCAGCAGCGAGGCGTTGGCGATCTCCATCCCGGTGAGGTCGGCGACCATGGTCTGGAAGTTGATCAGCGCTTCCATGCGGCCCTGCGAGATTTCCGCCTGGTAGGGCGTGTACGCGGTGTACCAGGCCGGGTTCTCCAGGATGTTGCGCAGGATGACGTTCGGCGTGTGCGTGCCGTAATAGCCCTGGCCGATGAAGCTGCGGAAGATCTGATTCTGGTCGGCGATGGCGTGGATCTTCGCCAGCGCCTCGACTTCGGTCATCGCATCGGGCAGCGCCAGCGGCGCGGGCGATTTGATGCTGGCCGGCACGATCGCATCGGTCATCCCGTCCAGCGAGTCGTGGCCGATGGCGCGCAGCATGTGCGCGATCTCGGCGTCGTTGGGGCCGATGTGGCGTTCGAGAAAAGCGGAATGGTGTTCAAGCTCGCGCAGCGTGGACGCATGCAGCGTGGTGCGGCTATTCGAAGTCGGGGACATGGGCGGGCATCGTCTGGCGCGGCCGGGGCCGCAGGGAAGTCCGCCCATCTGTCCTTTTGCCTGAGAGTTTGAACGCGACGGGACGAGGAACCCTGCGTTTTGCCCCTTCGGCGCCGACACTGCCCCGCATATCTGCGACGGGCGGCCGATCTCTCCAGAGTGTGTACACGCGGCGGTATCAGGCCTGAGCGATTCCGGGCGAATTGCGCCTTCGGCAGCGACCCGGATGACCGGGGCCGCTTCTCCCACCGTGCTGGCGGAGTATACCCGGCGCGTTCGGACCTGCGCCACGACACCCTCGTGGTGGGACGCTGGGTTCCGGCATGCGCATCGCCCGGCCGCGTAACATGCGGGGCTGTTCCGCCTGCCGCAGATGCGATGCCCGCCCAGTCCGCCACGCCGTCCCGCGCCCGTCTGGCCCTGATCCTGGGTGGTCTGGCCATGATCGGCCCGTTCTCGATCGACACCATGTTCCCGGCCTTTCCGCAGATCGGCGAACAGTTCGCGGCCGACAAGGTCGCACTGCAGCAGACGATCAGCGCCTATCTGTTCGCGTATGCGCTGATGAGTCTGGTGCATGGGCCGCTGTCGGATGCCATCGGGCGCAAGCGGGTGATCCTCGGTGGATTGACGATCTTCACGCTGGCCTCGATCGGCTGCGCGCTGTCGACCAGCCTGCCGATGCTGCTGGCGTTCCGCGCGCTGCAGGGCATGTCCGCAGGCGTGGGCCTGATCGTTGGTCGTGCAGCGATCCGCGATGTGTTCCAGGGCCAGTACGCGCAGAAGCTGATGAGCCAGGTGTCGATGATCTTCGGCATCGCGCCCGCGCTGGCGCCGATCATCGGCGGCTGGATCCTCGGCTGGGAACGCTGGCCGGCGATCTTCTGGTTTCTGGTGCTGTTCGCCGCGACGCTGTTGCTCGCGACCTGGCTGATCCTGCCGGAAACGCATCCACCCGAAGCGCGCTTCCGGCCCTCGCCGAAACAGCTGTTGCGCAATCACGGCTACATTTTCCTCAACCGTCGCTTCCAGCGCTTCGCGGCGGCCGGCGGATTCAATTTCGCGGCGCTGTTCCTGTACATCTCGTCGGCGCCCGCCTTCGTGCTGGATCATCTGCAGCTTCGACAGGACCAGTTCGGCTGGTTCTTCGTGCCGACCATCGCCGGCATGGTGTTCGGCTCGTTCCTGTCCGGGCGAGCGGCGGGGCGGATCAGCGGCACGCGTCTGGCCGGGATTGGTTTTGCGCTGTGCGGCTTCGCGGCGGTGCTGAACATCGGCTACAACCTGCTGGTGCCGCAGCCGTCGATCCCATGGGCCGTGGTGCCGATGGCGATCAACGCGATGGGCATCTCGCTGGTGTTCCCGATCCTCACCCTCGCCATTCTCGACATGTATCCACGCCAGCGCGGCGCGGCCTCGTCGCTGCAGGCGTTCACCAGTCTGATCCTGCAGTCGGCGGTGGCCGGTCTGTTCTCGCCGATGCTCAGCCACCACACGATGTGGCTAGCGATGGGCGCGGCGTCGTTCACGCTGATCGGCTTCCTGTTCTGGTGGTGGGAAATCTCGCAGACGCGCCTGCCGCCGGAATCCGAACCCGTCGCTGCCGCGCCACCGGCGTTGTGATCCGAGCATGCTTCGTCCGAGCATGTTTCGGATGCGCCGCTCATCGCTCGTGGTTGGCCTGCTTTGCGGCCCGGCTTCGTTGTCCTGAGCAGGGGAAAGGGTACGGAGCGGTTCGAATCCGTACATTCGACAGGTTACGGTTCAAGGAGATCCGACATGCCTCAAGATTCCTGCCAACCCATTCGCGACTTCATCGAACAACTCGACACCGAAATTCGCGAACTCACGGATCTATTGCCGGAATTGCCTCTCAGCCAGCGGCCAGTCACCAAACTGAATATCGCCGACCTGAAGAGACAGCGCACGCGAATGAAACGCGCGCTCCAGGCGTGCATGCAGGCGAAAAGAACCGGTGCCTGAATCGTGATGGTAGGGTCGGCCGGCGATCGCTCAGCCGCTGCGATTTTCATTTCCACGCTTCCACCACAGATGCAGCGGCAAGCCGGCGATCACCAGCACCGCGCCCCAGACCAGCGCACTCGTACCGGTGCCGATCAGCGCATAGACGCTGTACAGCAGCGCAAGCGCGGCGACGATCCGGCCGCGCTTGCCGAGCTTCAGCCACGCCGCGCTGCTGAACACATAGGGCAGCAGCGTCGCGGCGGTGGAGAGCAGGATCGAGAACGTAAAGACCTTCACCAGCGAGTCGGTGTAGTTGGCGACCACCAGCAGACTCGCAAGCAGGGTGCTGACCACGATGCCCATGCGCGGGGTGCCCTGCGCATCAAGCTTCGCGAACGTCTGCGGAAACAGGCCATCGTGCGCGGCGGCCATCGGCAGTTGCGCCGACAGCAGCACCCAACCGTTGAGTGCGCCGATGCATGAGATCGCCGCGACCACCGCGATGCCCATGCCAGCAGCCGGCCCCCACAGCGCTTTCGCGGCATCGGCCATCGGCGCGGTTGAGGTTTTCGCGACATCAGGCGGCAGCAGTCCCAGCACCGCAGTGCAGGCGAGGATCGTTGCGATGCCGGCGAGCAGCGTGCCGATCAGCGTGGCGCGTGGAATCGTGCGCTCGGCGTCCTGGATCGCGCCCGCAGGAATCGTTGCGGCTTCCAGGCCGAGGAATGCCCACAGCGTCAGCGCGACGGTGGCGTGGATGGTGGATGCCATCGACAGCGGTGCGTTGCCCGCGATCGTGTTCTCGGCGGGCTGCAGATATTGCGGCTCGATCAGCCAGATCGCGATCCCGCCGAACAGCAGCAGCGGCAGCAGCTTCAGCACCGTGGTGACGATCTGCAGACGCCCGGCCTCGCGCACGCCGATGAGGTTGATCGCCGCGCACAGCCACAGCGCCGCCAGCGCGACCGCCGCGCCACGCACGGGTGAGGCCACCAGCGCCGGAAACAGACTGCCCAGACTGCCGGCAAACGCCACCGCGATCGCCGCATTGGCACACCAGATCGAAATCCAGTAACTCCAAGCGATGACGAAGCCGATGGTGTCGCCGAAGGCCTCGCGCGCATACGCATACGGGCCGCCCGCCTGCGCGCCGCGCGCGGCCAGCCGCGAGAATGTCATCGCCAGCAGCAGCGCCCCGCCGAGGGTGATGCCCCAACCGATCAGACTGATCGCACCGTAGGGCGCGAGCGAAGCGGGCAGCAGGAACACGCCGCTGCCGATCATGTTGCCGGCGACCAGTGCGATCGCGGACCAGAGGCCCAGCACGCGCGGAGATGCATTCATGCGATGGTCCTGGAGGTATGTGGGAGGGGCTTTAGCCCCGACGATCTTTTTCGGTGCTCAATCGGGGCTAAAGCCCCTCCCACAAAATCATTCGGCTTCGCGATACGTGCGACGCAGCAGCTCATGGAAATGATGCACCGCATTCTCGCGTAGCGGATTCAAACGTCCAGCCTCGTACGAACCGGACGACAGCCCGCGCTGCACGTCCTCGCAGATGCCGATGTCCTCGTCCTGCACCACATCGCTGAAGGAGAGATCCGCGCCGCGCCGCGCGCGACCGGCGTCGGAATCGTCGTGCGCGTAGTAGAAATCGAATTCCACCCGACAGCGATCCACACCCTTGGGAATGATGCGGTTGGTCTGCATCCGCCCGGGCAGGATATTCAAGGTCGTGTTCGGCCACAGCCAGTAATACAGCGCATCGCCGCTGCCGTAGAGCCCTTCGCCGCTTTCCAGTGGACTGAACTGGAACGAATACCACTCGGCGGTTTCGGTCACATAGCTGCGGTAATCGAGCATCCGGTTGAGTTCCGGATGCACATGCGGCACGTGATACCCCTCCAGATAATTGTCGACGTACACCTTCCAGTTGCAGGCGATGTCGTAACCGACGCGATGATGATGTGTGAACGACGCGAGATCGCGCTCCGCGCCGATCCGCGCATCGATCCCGGCCACGAAGGCCTCGAACGGCGGCGCCAGCGCCTCGTCCACCGCCGCGAACACCAGCCCCTGCCACACCCGCACCGCAAGCTGCGGCAGCCGGATGTCGCCCACATCGAAATCCGCCGCATCTGCCATTTCCGTCGCCGTGCGCAACTGCCCATCCAGCGCATACGTCCACCCGTGATACCGGCACCGCAGCGACTTCGCCCCCAACCCATCGCACTGCGCCAACGGCGCCGCCCGATGCCGGCACACGTTGTGCATCACCCGGATCACCCCATCCGCCCCCCGCACCGCGATTACCGGCAACCCGCCCAGATCGGCGATGGCGTGATCACCGGCATTGCGCAGCTGGCAGACGTGGGCGACCAGCTGCCAGCTGCGGTCGAAGATCAGATTGCGGTCGAGCGCCACCGTAGTGGGGTCTGCGTAGAAGCGCGCGGGCAGGGCGGTGGCGTGGGTTAGGGGTTGGGGGGTGAGGTCGGTGGGGTGGGTGGGGTGGGCGGTTGAGGTCATTGGGCGAGTATCGCGCAGGCGGCAGAGCGCTGCCAGTACAGGCCGCAGGCTCTCCAATCGCTGCATAGACCTCGCTGCAACGCATATGTATCAAATCGATCAGTTCCTGGAGCGACAGGTCAAGGCCAATCGTCGATCACATAGTTAGCACTAGCACTATAGAAACCAGTCAATCCCACAAGTCGCCTGCCGTAGGACACCACGGTATTCCGTAGGTAGGCAGGCGTGCGCCCCATGCGTACTGGCAGATGAATAGCACAGTGAAGCCAGAAAGATTGCGCCCAAGTTCACCTTCAGAGATTGCTGGGAGCGGTCCTAACTTACGTCATATGTGTGCAACCTGTGCCCATAATTCTAAGGGGGATCGTTGCCGACCTGCGGATCTGCATCATGGATTTCGCCTGAACTGAGCTTCCTGACATACACGTGGAATTTGAAGTGCGTGGTCTTGCGCGGAATCTTGAAGATGATGGCGATGGACAGCGGATTGCCCGGAAGTTCCGGTCCATGGGGCGAATGCGTATTGTAGGGAATCATCTGTCCGTGGATGCCGTTCGCGAGCTTGGGCCTGACGCCAGCAATGCGGCCGGGGTCATCGCTTTTCACGCTGTGCAGGCAATACCCGTCAGCTTCAAGGTCGACGATCAAGGTCTGCGTGGCGATATCGGTCATAAACACGTACTCGGGTATCGGCCAGACGCATTTGGGGGCGCCGGGAAGAATCGGACACGAATTTAAGCCGTTTGGGGCTGGGCCCGGCGAGTTCTCGTCATGGACCTTCAATGTTGTCTTTAGCAAATTGAAGTCGTCTGGAACGATTACGTCGCTAAGTCTCAGGCTGGAGAACGATCCGGCGATATTTTCCAGTGCGGTATCGCTGAATGGAGTTTCGATTTTTTTTCTACTGACTTCGTTATCGTCGATGTAAACAGTGAAACTGCCCATGACCTGTCTCCTGTAGAAGGTGCGCTGGTGGTAACGGTTCGATGCGAGAATTCCGAAATGCAGGTTCAGCGAAATTTGAATAGTGGAACGTAGCGATAATGGATTTTTGCCCGGCTGCGTACAGCCGGTGGCATCTGCGCAGTACTTATGTGGAATCACTTCTAGCCCGGTCGATCTCTGGATTCGATCATCCCGGCCATCGTCATCGCGTCGAGGATTCTTGGTCGGGTCGTTTGAAAAGGGGCGAGACTCAGGCGAGCGATCTGCAATCGGTAATGACCGATCTTAGATACCGGGGGCGATCCGCCTCTACACCGTCAGTTTTGTCAAAGAGAGTCTTCACAGCGATGCAAACGTCTTGAATGCGACTAAAGTAAACGCCCCTGTAGCGGCGTTGTCAGTGCAGCAGATCGTCGACCGGAACAGCGAAAACTCGTGCCAAGTCGTGCGCGATGCGGTAACGCACCGGGTGCCAAGTCTCGGCGCGCTTGATCGTGGCGATCGACACCTGGATGCGCTGTTGGAAGCACCGTTCGGCCAGGGCGCTCTGGCTCAGTAGGAGCCTTTCACGCAGCGTGCGCAGCACATCGGCGTCCAGCAGCACGCGGCCGCGCAGGACGATGATGGAAGGTGAACGAGAGGCCGGTGGCGATGCGGACTTCGAGGGCGTCGGAGCGGGAGCAGCGGTGCTAGCGGTAGTCGGTGCCTCGGGGATCGGTGCTGGGATCGTGTCTGCTACGGTCATGGCAGCGGCATCGGCCGGGGCTGGCAAATCTTCGGAAGAGGCATCGAACTCGAACGGATAGGCGGGCACCGCGTTGGCGCCAAAAGCAGGCATGGTCATGACGGACTCCGTGGACGGATGTCCCGGTCTCGGACGAGGCCGGGCGGCCTCCGCTTCCGACGCCATCCCTATATGGATGGTGCCGGCAATGAGGCCGGCATGCACCCTCCCTCAAACGCGCGCGACAAGTCCTGACGGCAATGTGTCGGTGCAAGTCTATGTATTAAAAAGAAATATTCTGTTCAGGCTGGTTGGAAAATGGAGAGTTACGGAGCGGAGGAGGACCCTCACGAATGAAGTACATCACTCCAAGTTCATTCTCGATCGGATCGAAGGAGCCAGCCATGTCGTGGAAGCCCGGTCGGCTCGGCCGTAGGGTTCGGGCTGACAGCAGCGATGGCGTGCATCAGAACTGCGCAACCATTCAGGCTATGCAGCCGGAGTTGACGGCCATGGACTGGGAGATCTTCCTGCCGCGTCCCGGGCTAGGGTGCGTCAAATATCAGGTTGGGGTGGATCGTTGCCGACTTGGGGATCGCACTTGAAAGGGAAGGCATCACGGATGTCTTTCGCTCGCATTTTCAACGCGAAATATTGTTCCTCGTCGCCTGGCAGATGCAGCTTGAGCTTGACCCGTTTGGTGTGATGGGGGAACTCTGCATCTTTCTTTTGCTTGTGCCAAGGCCCAGCAGGATCGTCGTTGAGCGAGTACTCGATAATGTCATCAATCACGTCGAGTTTATGGCTTTCCTCATCGATATCGTGCAAGTGGAATCTCGATACGCCATTGTCTGTTTGCGGTGAATACATGACAATTTGGAGAGTCTGTTCCGATTGTTCTGTATGGAAAACGATTTTCGTATAGCGCCAATAGTGCTGGTTTTCATAGTCGCGCGTCCCGTTTTCCTGATAAGCCTTGAGCACCACGGAAAATTCATTTACGTTCTCATCGACATCGATTCTTCTTTCGCTTAAAAACCTTGCGAGCAGACTGTCGGTGATGCTTTTCTTCCAAGTAGAATCGGAGTCTCCTTGGGCCAGCAATAGAAAATTCTGTTCCTCTGATGATTCTTCACCTTCTACATCCATCCAGAAAAAAACCGGACTATTCTTGTTTCTATACACTTCCATATAGCCTCTTTGGATAAGAATTGGATATAAAATCCGGATGGTTTCATGTGGCTGCTGCAACGCGTCAGATGCGACGTGTTCGGCGCAACAGAGCTTGGGTATTTAGCTTTATCTTGCCGAATAACACTAAACGATCCAAACGAATGGAATCGTATCCGTTCGGTATCATTGCCGTACGAATCTAAGTTTCTTTCAGGAAGAGAATGGCCATCATTTCTGCTGCGAATCGACAGTTTTATATCGATTTTCGCAGTCTGTCGCTGAAGTGCGGTAGCCGCTTTTCGCTAGCCAGGAGCGTTCCGTAGCGATGGTCGATTCCTTGCCTAGCAAAGTCCTCACCTTCACGTGTGCCGCGACAGCATCGACATCCCGAGAAACCGCCAACACGGGCGTCAGCGCCGCATCCGCCTGGAGCCAGTCTGCGCGGGCATCGCTTCTGGCCTGGGGCTTCGCTTGCATCCCCCGCCAAATGAGCGCCTGAGCGAATGCGGCGACGATAGTCGCATCGTAAGGATGTGCTTTCGCCAGCTTCTGAATATCCAAGATGGCGTTGTCGGCTTCTTGCGGCCCGGTCAGGCCAAGTTGTGCGCGTCGCAGTCGTATGACCGACTTTAGGCGCAAGGTATCCGGATTGGTTGAATGGTTGAAGCTCCTCATCGCCACTGCAGCACGCTCGATATGCGCCTTAGCCGCATCGATGTGCTCGCGCGACATGGCGATATCGGTAGCTTCCAAGCTCGCTTTCGCTAAATCGCGTCGCCAAAAAGCGTTCTTTCGCTCTAATCGGGTGAGTCGCATGAGGATGGCGATGGCGTCATCGATGGAATGTTCGGCATCATCGGCGCATCCCAGCGTCAAATCGAGATCGGCCTTCATAATCATGAAGCTGGATTGCTGATGTTCCCAATCGAATGCCTTGGTATGCACGTCAAGAAGTTCACCCAATTTCCTGATGTGGCCGGCGTATTCTTCTGCGGCCGTCCTAAGACGGCCATCGGCGACTTTGTTGCGTGTGATCCAGGACAGCGTGACGATCGCCTCGTAACGCCATGAATCGGGAGCGCGCTCTTTGGCGTCGGCGATGGCGCGCGCTTGCCAAACGGATGCTGCCTGGAACAATTGCGTGGCCTCATGAGGTAAATCAAGCCTAGATGCCAACACACCGAAGTTGTTCAGCGCGAACCCTCTTTCCATGGTCCATGCAGGCTCCTTTTCTTGCAGAGATTGCAATTGCTTGCTAATGCTAAGGTAGCGTTCCCAGTGATGCGCTGTCTCCGCATGTCGTTTTTCACTGAAAAAATAATAACCAAGCCAGTATGCCGTCTGTCCGGTTTCAGCCAGTGCCTCAATCGAATGCGGGTCGAGACGATTGGCGCGTTGAGCGATATCGTCCGCACGCGCGAAGAGGGCGCCGGATGCGAGCGATTCATTACTCGCCATCTGGATTTCTCCTCGAATCCGCAGTGCCTGCGCATAAGCGATCAGGTCGTTGCGGTCCATGTCAGCGAGTTGTTGCTTTTGGATGTATTTCAAAACTTCGCTACTGATTCCGTCCAGCAGTTTAATGCTTCCACTTGGGCGCAGTTCTTCGGCGACTTCGACCAGCATATAGCTGGTCAGTGCCTGCGCTTTGCTGCGCTCCTGTTTGGCCCGATCCCGCGCGTCCAGCGCGAACAACGCGAGTAGGGCCGATACCAGGCTGAAAGTGCATAGCGCGACGATGGCGCTGTGGCGCAGCCGGCGGCTGCGATGTGCCAAGCGCTGCGAGGCATGAAGGAATTCGCGCTGCACGACATCCACGTCGTCGGGGAACCGGTCCGCTGCAGCCGTGGCGACGAGCAGGGGTTCGCCGGGGTTGAGGAGGTGATCGGGGCGCCGGCCGCTCTTTTTCCATCGTTCCGCATCGACGCGCAGCAGTTCGACCGCCTGCTTGAGCGGTTTATTCTGCACTGCCCAAGCCATCGCGCGTTCCCAGTTGCGCAGTACCGCATCGTGGGCAAGGGAGATGACAGGCACATGGTCGCTTTCGCGATCACGACTGACGAACAGCCGCGCATTCACGAACGCATCCACCAAGTCCCGCGTGTGCGGAGAAGACAGTGCTGCGTATGGGGCCGCCCGACCGTAGGGGACGTCACCATCGACTGGAAACGCGATCAGTGCCGAGAAAACCGCTTCCATGTTCTTGCGCATTTCGTCCGGAAGCGACTCGTATACTTCTTCGGCGCGCTTTCCGATCGAGCCGGCCAGCTCGCCCATTTCGCGGTAGTCGGCGAAGCGCAGTTCCCGGCGCTTGCCGCCCTCGCTGCGGCGGTCGTCGGATTCGCCGCGGTCCTGGCCCTGAGCGTGCCTGTTGTCGCGTTCCACGCATTTTTCGTACAAGGCCTCCAGCGTGTATTGCAGCAGCGGCAACGTATCCGGCCGGCCGGCGGTCGCATTGCGCAGCACCTCGTCCAGCGTATGGCCGCTGCGCGCGTCGCGCTCGAACGTCACGCCCGCCTGCGCGGCGGGTTTCTGGATGATGTCAGCAATGTCCTCGGGCTTTGGCGGGCCGACGTAGAAACTGCCATCGCCGCCATCCAAGGCAGAAATTTCCGGTATCGCCATGAGTTTTGCGTAATCGTCGCTACGCGCGACCATCAGCACCGCCACGCGCGGCGTCGCGCACAGGCGCATCAGCAACTGCGCGAAGCCGCGACGTTCATCGTCCGAGACAGATGGTGAGGACACCAGCGTCTCGGCGTGATCCACGATCAGCAGTAGATGCGCAAGCGGCTGTTCGGATAGCTTGCGGGAGAGATGCTTTTTGAACGCATCGTCGATCTTGGCGGTGATTGCTTCTTCGCGCGCGAGCAGGCGCGAGGCGCGCTCGCTGGCCGACTCAAGTCCGAAGACTTCGCGGCCGCCCAACGTCCAACTCGCGAGCGCTTCGGCCAAGCATGCTTGCGCGGCGCCGTCCCGACAGGCAGACAGGTCGCAGCGCGCCACTGAGAGGGCATGCGGATGATTCGTGCCACTGCTTTTGCATAATTCCGGTACGACGCCGGCCTGCAACAGCGATGTCTTGCCCGATCCGCTTGGCCCGAGGACGAGCACGAAACGACGTTGGTTCTCGAGTTGCCGCCGTAGCACTTCGATTAGATCGCAAGTTGTCTGATGCCGGCCCCAGAAGATCTCCGCTTGGGTGCCGTTGAATGCATTGAGACCGACATACGGGTTGCGCGTCCAGATGCCCGGCCGGGCTTCCAGAATGAGTGAGGGGGCACCGGGGCCGGATACGTCCGCGATCAGGCGATATCCTTCGCCGCTGGCCGATTCGATGTAGCGTGGATTGCGCACGCTGTCGCCGAGCGCGCGCCGCAGCTTGCCGACGGCGGAGCTGATCGCGTTGTCGTCTACGTCCTTGTTGTCCCAGACGTCTTTCAACAGTTCGTGAGTTTTGACGGTACGCGTCCTAGCCGCTAGGTAGTTGAGCAGCCTCATCACGCGCGGCTCAAGACGTCTTTCGATGCCGTCTATCCGAACGCGCAGGCGATCAGGTTCGACGACCGCATCTCCGACGCGATACCAGTTTGACGACCCTTCGCTGTCGCTCGTTCGATTCGGCATGTCCATGCCCCCAGTAGAACTATGGGGGGCAATGCCATTACTACAAGATCTTGATGTCAGGCGCGGCCATGTAGCGGCCGCGCGGACCAGATCGCTGGGCGCCCTGTCCCCCGATGGACGCTCGGCTCAGATTAGCCTTGTTTCGGGGGCGTTGTCGCCGGTGCCGCCGCGAACGGTGCCCCCGCCTGCCACCCGCAACTCTGCCCCTCGTTCTGCTGCTTGAGCCATTCCTGCAGCGGCGAGAAGTATTCCAGCACGGCCGAGCCGTCCATCTTTTCGCCGCCGGTGAGTTCCTTCATGGTTTTCTGCCACGGCTGTCCGGCACCTTTGCCGAGCATCGCCCAGTATTTCTGGCCGGCTTCCTTGTTGCCGTAGAAGCTGCACTCGTACAGCGGGCCTTTGTGGCCGGCGGCGTCGCAGAGCGATTTGTAGAACTGGAACTGCAGGATGTGGGAGAGGAAGTAGCGGGTGTAGGGGGTGTTGCCGGGGACGTGGTATTTCGCGCCGGCGTCGAAGAATTCCTCGCCGCGCGGGGCGATCGGGCCGACGCCCTGGTACTTGGCTTTGAGTTCCCACCATGCCTGGTTGTAGTGGTCGGGCTTGATCGAGCCGTCGAACACGCCCCAGCGCCAGCGGTCGATCATCAGGCCGAAGGGCATGAACGAGACTTTCGCCAGGGCCATGCGCATCTGCGCGTTGATCAGCGCTTCCTTGCTCTGGTCCTGCGCGTTGACCAGGCCGATCGATTCCAGATATTTCGGGGTCATGCCGAGCACGATGGTGTCGCCGATGGCTTCGTGGAAGCCGTCGTGCGCGCCGGTCTGGAACAGCGGCGGTTTGTCGTTGTAGGCGAGGTAGTAATAGACGTGGCCGAGTTCGTGATAGATCGTGGTGAACTCTTCTTCATTCGGCTTGATGCACATCTTGGTGCGCACGTCGCCGCCCATCGTCATGTCCCAGGCGCTGGCGTGGCAGACCACGTCGCGGTCGCGCGGCTGGATGAACTGGGTGTTCTGCCAGTAGCTCTCCGGCAGTTTGGGCATGCCCAGCGAGACGTAGAAATCCTCGGCGCGCTGGGTCATCTGTTTGGCGGTCGCCAGCTGCGCTTCGCGGTCGGATTCGACGATTTTCTCTGCGGTCGCTTCGCCTTCGATCTTCGCGCGCGCGGCGGACAGATTGCGCTGGTACTGCGCCTGTAGCGCGCTGTTGATGTCGAGGCTGCCGGCGCCCTTGTATGGTTCCAGCACGTCCCAGAGGTTGCCCCAGTCCTGCTGCCACATATTGCCCATCAGATGCGCGGGCAGCATGCCGCCGGCGACCTGGCCCTTGTCTGCGCCGTATTTGGCTTTCAGCTTGGTGCGGGCGTAGCAGTGCAGTTGTTCGTACAGCGGTTTGACCTGGCCCCAGAGGCGGTCGGTTTCGGCGGCGATTTCGGCGGGGCTCATGTCGTAACCGGAACGCCACATCTCGCCGGTGTCGGCGAAGCCCATGCCTTTCGCGCCTTCGTTGACCAGTTCGGCGAAGCGCACGTAATCCTTGCGCATCGGCTGCGAGATGGTGTGCCAGCCCTGCCAGGCATCGAGCTGCGCCTGATAGTCGCGACTCTTGGCCAGCACTTCGCTGAGTTCGCCCAGATCGCGGCATTGCTGCTTGTCGCCTTCGCCGGTGCAGTATTTGCCTGCGCCGTAGTCGCCTTCCATCTTGGTCGCGATCTTGGTGAGTTCTTCGAGCTTCTTCGCGTCGTCCGGCGGCGGCATCGAGGTCGAGAGTTTCAGCAGCAGGATCGTACGAGCGCTCTCGGGCGACATCTTCTGGCCCTCGAACGGCTTCGCCGCCTTGATCCAGCCGTTGAGCAGGGTGAGATAGCGCTCGTTGGCCTTTGCGGCGATGGCTTGGGTGTCGTCGGTGATATAGGTCGAGGACAGCCACTGCGCGGCAGTCAGATCCGGATAGATCGCCTTGTATTCCTGATTGATGCGGGCGACGAAGGCGTCGGCATCCGCATCGACCTTGGCGGCTGCGGCGGTATCGCCGGTCGCAGCGTCGCTCGATGCGTCTTTCTTGCATGCCGACAGGGACAGCAGGCCGGCGCCGATGGCGAGGGCCAGAAGGGTGATGCGAGTGTTCACGGGGACTCTCCGGTGGCCGGATGGCTTCAGCCCGGGAGGCTAGTGTTCCGCGCCGGTTGGCGCAAGGGCAGGCGTTGAGCCGACGCAGGTTGCGGGACGCCGGACCCTCACCCCCGGCCCCTCTCCCGGTGGGAGAGGGGAGCAAGCTCGTCCGAGAGATGCGGCAATGCTTGCAGGAACGCCGCCGCATCTTCGGCATCGCGTTCGAACCAGGCCTGTGCCGAGCCCAGACGGAAGGTGTAGCCCCAGGCATCCATGTCGGCGAACGCACGCTTGATGCCGAAGCCGCGCAGCTCGTCGGCCAACAGCAACTGGAGGTAGCAGGTTGCGTCTTCCTCGAACTGCGAATCGCTGGCGTCGGTGTGGACGCGGACGCGCAGTTCCGGCGGAATGACGATCAGGTGGCAGGCTTCGTGCAGCAGCGAATGCACCGGCGTGTCGCGCCGCGCGTACACGGTGCTGCCGATCAGTCCGGCTTCGCGTCCGCCCCAGAAACTGCCGGGGATGGGCGCAGCGTCATCGATCAGCTCGAAGCGCAGGCCATAGCGCGCGAGCAGGGCGATCGCCTCGGCGAGATCGATTTCGCCGAGGGTGAGGACGTCGGGATCTGTAGGAGCGGCGCAAGCCGCGATTGCATTGCTTGGCATGAGCGAATCGCGGCTTGCGCCGCTCCTACAGAAAGCGGGTCAGGTCGGCGTGGGGCGGCCGTCGGGCAGGGCCACCGAGATGTCGAGGACGTCGTGGTCGCCGTCTTTCGCCATTTCGACCTTGACCGCATCGACATCGACGCTGACGTATTTGCGGATCACTTCCAGCAGTTCGCGCTGCAGCAGCGGCAGGTAGTCGGGCGCGCCGCGGCTGCTGCGCTCCTGCGCGACGATGATGCGCAGGCGTTCCTTCGCGACCGAGGCGGTGTTCTTCTTGGGCTTCAGGAAGTCGAAGAGGGACATGGGCTCAGCCTCCGAACAGCTTGCTGAAGAAACCCTTCTTCTCGAACTGGGTGAAGCGCATCGGGCGTTCCTCGCCCAGCAGGCGGGCGACGGCGTCGTCGTAGGCCTGGCCGGCGTTGGATTCCATGTCGAGGATCACCGGCTCGCCCTTGTTGGAGGCATTGAGCACGTCCGGCGATTCGGGGATCACGCCGACGGTCTTCAGCCCGAGCACGTCCTCGACGTCCTTGATGCTGAGCATTTCGCCGGTTTCGACGCGCGCCGGGCTGTAGCGGGTAAGCAGCAGATGTTCTTTCACGCGCTCGCCGTTCTCGGCGCGCTTGGTCTTCGAGGCGAGCAGGCCGAGGATGCGGTCGGAGTCGCGGACGCTGGAGACTTCCGGATTCACCACCACCACCGCCTGGTCGGCGAAATACATCGCCAGGAACGCGCCTTTTTCGATGCCGGCGGGCGAGTCGCAGAGAATGATGTCGAAGCCGTCGTCGGCCAGATCCTTCAGCACTTTTTCCACGCCTTCCTTGGTCAGCGCGTCCTTGTCGCGGGTCTGCGACGCGGCGAGCAGGTACAGCGTCTCGAAGCGCTTGTCCTTGATCAGCGCCTGCTTCAGCGAGGCTTCGCCGTGGATGACGTTGACGAAGTCGTACACCACGCGGCGTTCGCAGCCCATGATCAGGTCGAGGTTGCGCAGGCCGACGTCGAAATCGATGACCGCGACTTTCTTGCCGCGCCGCGCGAAGCCGCAGGCGAGGCTCGCGCTTGAGGTGGTCTTGCCCACGCCGCCCTTGCCCGATGTGACTACGATGATTTCAGCCAAAGTCGTTCTCCCGTGAAAATGTCTTGCCGATAATGGCGGGCCGGGCTCAGGCGAGCGCGGCGATATGGATCTGTTCGTTGTCCAGCCATACCTGCACGGCCTTGCCGCGCAGTTCGGCCGGTAGATCCTCCATGACCTTGTAGTGCCCCGCGATCGCGACGAGTTCGGCGTGGAACTCGCGGCAGAAGATGCGGGCCTTGTCGTTGTCGCGCGCGCCGGCGAGCGCACGCCCGCGCAGCGCACCGTAGATGTGGATCGAACCGTCGGCGATCACTTCGGCGCCGGCGCCGACGGTGCCGAGGACGGTGAGATCGCGCTGATCGGCGTAGATCTGCTGGCCGGAACGGATCGGCGCGGTGTGGACCATGCCGATGTCGGCGGGTTTGGCGGCCGGTGCGGCAGGCGCGATCGCATTCGCTTTTGTAGGAGCGGCTTTAGCCGCGATTCCTGTATCAACTGTAGCAGACGTCTGCCGTTGTTCATTCGCGGCTGAAGCCGCTCCTACAGAACCGGAATCCGGCTCGTATTGCGCACGGAATTTCGCCAACAGCGGCAAACCCAGTTCGACCGCAAGACGCTCGTTGTCGCCGCTGCCCCAGGCCAGTGCGACCGGAATCACGCCCGCATCGCGCAGCGCGACGAGCAGCGCGCGCGCGGTCGCCACATCGGGCGTTCCGGGCAAACCGCCGAAATCGACGATCACCGCCGCGCGTTCGAACAGTTTCGGCGCGCGTGTGACGCGGTCGCGCATTTCCGCGCCGAGACGTTCGACATCGAGTGTGCGTACGCGCAGATTGGCGATGCCGACCTGACCGATCTTCAGATCGCCGGCCAGCTCGTAGTTCGCGGTCGGTGTCGCGCTCATGCGCTGGTTCCGGTAGCGAGCGGCGGGCGCAGGTCGATCCGTGGCGCGGCCAGCCACGGTACGTTCGGCAGATGCGCGCCGTAGGTATCGCGCACCCAGGGATAGCTGCAGAGGTCTTTCATCAACATGCAGGTGCGCAGGCCGGTTTCGGCCATCAGCTGCTGGCCGACTTCGCGGAAGCCGAAGCTGCCGTGGAAGAGGAGGGCGGGATCGGCGCGCGACGGATCGCTGCCGGCATCGAGGAAGACTTCGCAGGCCAACTGCGGATAGCGCAGCTCGGCATAACTTTGGGCGTCGGCGTAAAACGCGCGGCCTACGCCGCCACCGCGGCGGCGGCTGGCGACCACGATGCGGTCGATATAGAAGAAATCCGGGTAGCGTTCGGCGAACCAGCGGAAGTTGCTGCTGTCGTGGTCCGCGTGATTGCCCACACCGATCATGAAGCCGACGAAGGTGCCGTTGCGCTCCGCCACGCGGAAGTATTCGGCGGTGTCGAAGAAATGACGCAGGCGGGGCTGGTCGAAAGGCAGGATCGTGGGGCCGGCGGCATTGTTCAGGGCAAGGACGGAATCCAGCTCGTGCTCGCGCACGTCGCGGATGACAATCGACATTCCAATGGCTCCGGCAGTGGCGTGCGGGGCGGGGGCCGGCACGGTGGGCGCAAAATTATCGCACGTGCGCCTGAACCCGGCGAGGTCGACCGGGCCGGCGGTTCCGGGCGTTCTGCGCGAACTGCCGTCATCCATGACTTCCGGTGGGGGGCAGGGAATGGGCGCTGGCCTACACTGCGGAGATGTTCTCGCGCATGAACCACAGCCGTTTGCTGCGTTTCGCCGGCCTCTTCACCTGGGGCATGGTCGGCGTGCCGCTGCTTTTGATCTCGCTGCAGGCGGTGGAAGGCGGCGACGAGGCGGTCGGGCCGCTGTCCTGGCAAGGGTGGACGGCCTGGGGCGTGTTCGGCGTGTGTTATGCCTGGTTGACCCGGGGCCTGGGAAGTCGCCGGATCGTCCTGCTGGATCAAGGCGTGCTGCTGCTGCTCACCGCCAGCGCGGTCGCGGTCGGTTATTACAACGAAAGCGGACTCGGCAGCATTCTGTTGACCGTAGTCGCCTATCTGCTGCCCTGGCTGTTGCCGGTACTGGTCGGGGTGGTCTGGATGATCATCAGCCAGATGGCGGTGGTGCCGGTATTCATCGCGATGGGCATCCCGCCGGTCGAGGCGATCATGCTTTCGCTGCTGTACGCGGCGTTTTCCAGCTTCATCTTCGTGACCAGCCTGGTCGCCCGGCAGCAGGCGCAGGCCCGGGAAGAACAGCGCCGACTGAATGCGGAACTCCGCGCCACGCGCGCGCTGCTGGCAGAGAGCGTCCGGGTCAATGAGCGCACCCGTATTTCCCGTGAACTCCACGATCTGCTGGGCCACCACCTGACCGCACTCAGCCTGAACCTGGAGGTCGCGATCCACCTGGCCGATGGCAAGGCCCAGGAGCATGTTTCCCAGGCGCATACGCTGGCGAAACTGCTGCTCAGCGATGTTCGCGAGGCGGTCAGCCGGATTCGCGACAGCGATGCCATCGACATGGCCGCGACCCTGCTGCCGCTGGCCGACAATGTTCCCGGATTGCATATCGATATGCGATTGCCGACGCCATTCCTGATCGACGACGCCGAGCGCGCCCACGTTTTGCTGCGCTGCACACAGGAAATCGTCACCAACGTGGTTCGGCACGCCCAGGCGACCAGGCTGGATCTGCATTACCGCTGGTGCGGCGATGGCATCCAGTTGCAGGCCAGCGACAATGGCCGCGGCGCCGATGGTCCGGTGGCCGGCAATGGTCTGCGCGGAATGCGCGAACGATTGGCGGCGTATGGCGGTACGGTCGAGATCGATACCCGGCCGGGCAACGGCTTCCATCTGACCCTGATGCTGCCCGTGATCCAGGCGCCCGGCCGGATGGGGCTGCCGCTGGAGCTCCCGCAGGCGACGATGGCCGGACCGCCGATCAGCGAGGCGGCCGCTTGATCGCACCCGGTCGAAGTTTTGAAGGCTGCTGCGTCCCGATCAGCCGGTTCCACGTATTCAACAGGGGGAGATGGCTCGCTGTCCCGCCACCGCGACCCGCCGGGATCGGCTGGCGCGTTTCCGCAACTAGGACATCAGGAGGCGTCATGATTCGCGTTTGTCTGGTCGACGATCAGACCTTGGTACGCCAGGGTATCCGCTCGCTCTTGGCGCTTGCCGAGGGCATCGAAGTCGTAGCCGAGGCGTCAGATGGCCGTCAGGCGGTCGAGCTGATTCCACAGATCAATCCCGATGTGGTTCTGATGGATATGCGCATGCCGGCGATGTCCGGACTCGAAGCGCTACAGGCCCTCAGTCGGCTCAACCAGTTGCCGCCGACCATCATTCTGACCACCTTCGACGACGACCAGCTGGTGCTCGCCGGCATGAAGGCTGGGGCCAAGGGTTATCTGCTCAAGGATGTCTCGCTGGAGCAACTGGTGGGCGCGATCCAGGCGGTGGCTGGCGGCGGTTCACTGGTCCAGCCTGCGGTCACGCAGCGTCTGCTCTCGGGTCTGGAGCATATGCGCAACGACTTCGTCAGCCTCGACCGTCCGGACCCGCTGACCGACCGCGAGACCGAAATCCTGCGTCTCATGGCCTCCGGCTTCTCCAACAAGGAGATCGCCAACTCGCTGGGCGTGGCCGAGGGCACCATCAAGAATCACGTCTCGAACATCCTGTCCAAACTCGGCGTACGCGACCGCACGCGCGCCGTGCTCAAGGCCTTCGAGCTACAGTTGATCTGATCGCAGGATGCCCGGCCCGGCGCAGCGCGCCGGGCGCTCGCCGCCGCACGCGCCGGCTCACCCTCTCCAAGCTCGGCGTCCGGGACCGCACCCGCGCGGTGCTGAAAGCGTTCGAGTTGCAGCTGATCTGAGCGGAGCGCCGTCTGTTCGCCATTCGGCCGGATGCCGGCCGCTGGCGCTCCTTTTCCATCTCCGGGCCGGGTGCTCGCTCCTTACCGGGGTTCCCTGATACGATTCAGGTCTTGTCCGCCATGAGCGGGTATTGGTCCCGGAGAGCCCCTGCATGACCCGTCTGATCGAGATCCTGATTTCCCTGGCGATCGTTGCCGCGCTGTTCCTCATCGTCGGCCTCGTGCTGCCGTCCAGTCGATATCTGGTCGAGCGGGTCGAAACGAACCGCAAGCTGACGATCGTTTACGACACGCTGAACAATTTCAGCCGTTTCAAGGATTGGAACGCGACACCGCTGCGCGACCCGAAGATGGAAACCCGGATCTCCGGTCCCGCATCCGGCGTCGGCGCCGAATTCCACTACGACTCCAAGAACGACGCAGTGGGCAGCGGCAGCTGGAAGATCGTCGAAAGCGTGCCCAACGAACTGGTCGCGGTCAGTATCGAAAACGATCGCATGGGCACGGAAAAGCGCACCGAGTTCAAGCTCAAGCCGACCGGCAACAACAATCGCAACGTCGAAATCGCGCAGAGCTACAAGGTCAACTACGGTTGGAACCTCTTCGGCCGCTATGCCGGCCTGTACGTGCGCAGCCACGTCGGCGACGACATGAAGTTCGGCCTGGCCAAGCTCACCAACATGCTCGCGTCGATTCCCAACATCGACTACGCGGTCTACGGCGAGAAACTCACCGGCCTGTCGGTCGCCCAGGTGCCGTCCGAGCACCTGCTGTTCGTGCCTGCCGGTACGCTCGAATTCGACGACCCGGTGATCGAGAAGTCGATGCGCGCCAACATGGAATGGATCAGCCGCACGATGGCTTCCAGCGGTCTCGTCGCCGCCGGTCCGATGCGCATCATCACCAGCGAGCAGGGCCGCGAAACCTACACCTTCGACGTCGCCCAGCCGGTACGCAAGGCCTCCGAGGCCGAGGGCGCCGCCATCACCGGCGAACTCACCGGCCTCAGTCTGCAGGGCCCGGTGAAGTATCAGCTGTTGCCGGCGCGCCGTGCGGTCACCGGCAAGTTCATCGGCTACATCCGCGAGCTCGAGAACGTCCGCAACGCGCTCCGCGCCTGGTCGGCGCCGCGCGGTTTCGAAATCACCGACCGTCCGTACGAGGTCTACGACAGCGGCATCGACGGCGCGTTCAAGGAAGACGGACAGTTCACCGCTTACTGGACGATCAAGTAACCCGCAGCGATGTCTGCCGGTTGTGTTCTGTTCTCCGAAGCGCCGCACAATGCGGCGCTTCGCGTTTGTGGCGCACGAAGTGGGAGCGTTCAGCGATGAAACCACGTTCCTCGCATCGGGCGCTCGGCGCTGCAGGCGCAGTGCTCGCAGGTGCAGGCGTGGCGCTGTCGGCCTACGCCGCGCACGGCGCCGAAGGCGCGGCTCGCGCCAATCTGCAGTCGGCCGCGCTGTTCGCGCTTCTGCATGGTGTCGCGCTGGCGGCACTGTCGCGACAGACGCCGCATCGCCTCGGCACGGCAGCGCTGACGATGCTGTTGATCGGCGTGCTGCTGTTTTCGGGTTCGCTGGCGGCCGCGCATTTTTTTTCCGCGCCGACCCGGCTTGCGCCGGCAGGCGGTTCGCTGCTGATCCTCGGCTGGCTGCTGTATGCCGTCGATGCGTTCCGACGTTGAGGTCGCCATGCCCAGACACGCCCGTGGATTCGATACCCAGGCCGCTTACGATCACCTCGCGAAACGCGATCGCAAACTCGGCGCGTGGATGAAACGCATCGGTGCGATTGATGCCGATCCGCGCTGGCGTAAATCCTTCGATCCGGTCGATGCATTGGCGCGGGCGATTCTCTATCAGCAGCTCAGCGGCAAGGCGGCGGCGACGATTGTTGCCCGGGTCGAAACCGCGATCGGCAGCGATCGCTTCCACTGCGACACGCTGGCGCGCTGCGACGATGCCACGATCCGCGCCTGCGGCGTCTCCGGCAACAAGCTGCTGGCATTGCGCGATCTCGCGGCGCGCGAAGGCCGCGGCGAAATTCCGGCGCTGCGACAGATGTCGACGATGGACAACGACGCCATCGTCGCTGCGCTCGTGCCGGTGCGCGGGATCGGCCGCTGGACGGTCGAGATGATGCTGATGTTCCGCCTCGGCCGCCCCGATGTGTTGCCGATCGACGATCTCGGCATCCGCAAGGGCGCGCAGGTCGTCGACAAGCTCGACGGGATGCCGCCGCCGAAAGCGCTGGCCAAACGCGGCGAGCGTTGGGGGCCGTATCGCACCTATGCCAGTTTCTATCTGTGGCGGATCGCTGATTTCGGCGTGCAGGAAAAAGCGGTGAAGAAAGCGCCGACCAAACGTTCGCAGGATTGAGCGTCAGCGGCTCGTATCGGCCGGCGCAGCCGCACGGGCGACCAGACGCCGTTTCCAAGCCAACGCCGGTCGTTCGATCAGAAACCACGACAGCGCCGCGCAGACCAGCGCGAGTACCGTTGCAGCAGCGATATTGCCCAGCACGGTGGTGGCGCCGGCGAGGAATGCAAGCTGCTGCATCGGCCAGCCGTAGAGATACAGGCCATAGGAAAGATCGTTTCTTGCGATCGCCGGCAATTTCGGTATCAGCGCGATGTAGAACGTGGCGTAGGCGAGCAACGGCGCATACGCCAGCCCGAACCACCATGTGCCGCGCAGTGCAACCGCTGCGGCCAGCAATGCCAGCAGTGGCCAGATCGACAGCGGAATGCGCTGCCGATACACCCAGCACAGCGTGCCGGTGATGAAGAACACGGCCAACCACAGCAGATAGAGCCGGTGTTCGGGCAACGGCGCACGCAGGTGCGCGAATGCGCAGGCTGCCGCGATCGCCAGCGTCCAGGCTGGCAGATAGTGCTTCGGCGCGAGCATGCCGGTCAGCCCTGCGGCCATCAGGGCGAGATAGAGGCGGCCTTCGATCGGCAGCGTCCACAGCGATCCGTTCACGGCGGTTCGGGGCAGCGCGTCGAATACGCCTGGCAGCCAGAACTCCGCGCGCCACAGACTGGCGTTCGCCCACAGATAGCGCCACGTTTTCGCATCGCCCCAGTAGTCGGGCGCTGTAGTGAGCAGCGGCCCCAGCGCGCAGACGCTCAACAGCACGCAGACGATCAGCGCTGGATAGATGCGCAGCGCGCGCGCCAGCAGGAATTCGCGCAGCGGGTTGCGCTGGAAACTGGCTGCGACCAGGAAGCCGCTGATCAGGAAGAACGCGTCCACCGCCAGTGCGCCGCCCGATTTGATATGCGTGAGCGCGCCGATGGCATCGACACCGGCGCTGCCGGTGATCGCCCAACCGTGGCTGTAGATCACCAGCCATGCGGCGATCAGCCGGATCAGATTGAAATTGTTGCGGCCGGATGACCAGGCCGACTCGATCGTCGGCGTCATTCTGCGTTTGCGGGCTTCAGGGTCAGGGTAGTGGACAGCTGCAGCAGCGAATCCTTGTCCGGGTGATCGATCCGCGCTTCGATGCGGTAATCGCCGAGTGCGTCCTCGGGCTCGAAGCGGATCTTCAGCTCCACCGGGGAGAGCTGCATGATGTGCCCCGGCGCCGAAGGCTGCGATTGCGCCAGCGACATTTCTTCGAGATCGGTGTAATCCGCACCGTCGGGGGCGACCACGCGCAGCCGCAGCTGTGCATCGCAGGATGCCTTGCCTGTTGCGATAGTGTCTTGCGACGCATCATCCAGTGCGCAGCCGGCGTACAGCACCAATATCGACACCGTGTCTCCGCGTCGTGCGCTGTCGATGGTCTGCAATTTCGGCGAATGATCGGTCGCGGTGCCGTACCACTCTTCGTGGAAGCGTTTGGATTCCGCATCGGTCGCGATCTGCAGCATTGCGCCGAAGCCGCGTTCGGACTGCTGCGATGGCGTGTCTTCGAGCATGATGCCGTCCGGCGTGCGCCATCCCGCATCGGCGGTCGTCGGCGCGAGCGCGAACAGCAGCGCGAGTACGAGGCAACGGGTCATGCGTGGTTCTCTTGCGGATGTGGTTCGGAATGCCGCCAATGCCAGGGCTCGTAGACGATGCCGTGCGGGTTGTCGCGCGGATAACTCATCGCGAAGCCGTGGCTGCCGGCGTGCTCGCGCAGCCATGCGAACGCGGCGGTGAGTTCGAAGGATTCTTCCGCAGGCGGCTCGCCGGGGGCGCCGATATCCAGCGCGCGACCGCTGTGATGTTCGCTGAAACCCGGCGCGGCATTCACGGTGAGAATGTCGTCGACCATCAGCCCGCGCGCGCGTTTGCGTTCGAAGATGCCGAGCTGGTAATCGTGGCTGCGATAGCCGGAAATCGCCTCCAGCACGATGCTGTCGCGCAGCGCGGCGGCGCGCAGACCGGCCCATGCGCGTGCGGTGCGGGCATGCAGCCACAGTGGGCGGCGATAACGGTCGAAGCCGGCGTGCGCCAACCATCGCGGCTCGGCGACCAGCGGCAGGCCGATGCGTTCGGAATATTCCCCGGCATCGAGGCCCAATGCATCCAGTCGTTCGTGCAAGGCATGCAGGGGCAGCGTGTCCGGATCGCGTATGCCGGCGTGCGGCAATGGTGCATCCACGACATCCAGTGCGGCGTCGATGCCCGATGCGCGGCTCCAGTGCGGATCAAGCGCCATCCAGCCCTGTGGCAGTTCTGCGGCGAGGTAGAGCCCGTCGCGTTTGCGTCGCAGCACCCAGCGCGCTGCGGAGACGATGCGGGCATCGCGGTTGCTGCGTGCGGCGAGCAGCCAAGCTGGCCAGGCTTCGATCCGGGCGGTATTGAGCAGGATGCGGGGCAGGGGACGCATCGGCACAGATTAGCGTCGCGCCCCGGCCTCCGCCATGGTCTTGAGCGCGTCCAGCAGGGCCTGCGGACGCTCCAGACTCAACAGCAGCATGCGACCGCTGCGTTCCGGCAGCGCCAGGACTTTCGTCGTGTCGGTGAGCAGCACGAAGGCGCGCGAGCGGTTGCGAAGCCGGAAGTGCCCTGCGCGATAGCCGGGCATCGCGGTGCCGAACGTCTTCAGGCGCGGCTTCAGCGCCGCGTCGTTCGCCAGATCGAGGATGCGCGCGGCGGCGATATCCAGATCGGCGACGCGCACGCGGGCGGTGTTGACGCCGCCTGCGATCGTGAGCAGATCGCCGTCGAGCACGACATGACGCCTGCGCACGAGCCCTGCTGTCGTCGCGACGACCACAATGGTCATTACAACGGCGGCAAGCCAGACCATGGGCTGTTCGCGCGCGGCGAAGCCGATCGCGATCACACCGACGAGCAGGCCGATGCCCGATGCCACGATGACCAGTCGCAGGTCGGGCGGGACGATGGCGAATTCACGGCGCATGGTCATCTCTCTGTGTCAGGTCGCTTCGATGGGTGCGCAACACGTTGGTCACTTCGACGGCTGCGCTGCGATCCACGCGGCGATATCCGCGATCAGCGTGGCGTCGACGTGTCCGGGGGTCTGGTATTCCTGCAGATTGCCATCGCCTTCGCCGGGAATCGCGAGATGGTTCAGCGTTTCGTACAGCTTGAATGTCGCGCGCGGGCTGTCGTGGAAGGCGTCGCGCCAACCCTGCCAATCCGCATCGACGACCTGTATATCGCGCGCGCCCTGCAACAACAGCAGCGGCTGTGCGATCGCGCGTGCTTCGGCGACCTGATCGACGGCATCGACGCTGCGCCAATACGCGGGCGCGATGCCCATCGGCGCCTGCGCTGCAGCGATCTCGCGGCCGCTGCGCACGGCGGCGACACGATCGGCCAGTTGCTGGATCGCGATGCTTTCGGCATCGCTGGTCTTGCCGTCGTTGAGGATGGCCATGCGCCGGTTCTGTTCGATCAGGATGTCGAGCAACGGCCGTGACGGCGCCGCGAGCAGGATCAGCCCGGCGATCTGCGGATCGCGCGCAGCGATCCGCGGCGCCATCATTCCACCCTGGCTGTGGCCGAGCACGAACACGCGTTTCGGATCGATGCCGGTCTGTTCGCGCAGCAACGCGACCGCATGCACGGCATCGTCGGTGGTTTCCAGATCGATGTTGCCGCCATCGGCGAAATCCTGGGGGCGCGCTTTGGTGCGCTTTTCGTAGCGCAGTACCGCCACGCCGCGCTCGGCGAGCCCGCGGGCGATGTCGAGGAACGGCCGATTCGGGCCGACCGTGCTGTCGCGATCCTGCGGACCCGAGCCGTGCACGAGCACCACGGCGGGAAATGGACCCTCACCGCTGGGCATCGCCAGCGTCGCTTGCAGGCCGGTGGCTTCGTCGCCGATACGCAGGTCCAACTCGCGGTAGTTCGCGTTGTCGGGCACCGGCGGAGCGGCGGGCGCGGCCGGCGGTGCGGCAGGACGGATCGCGAAGCCAGCGATCCGGTGTTCGGTATCGAACGCGAGCATCGCGTTCAACTCGGCGTTTTCGTAATGCAGCGGAATGCTCACCAGCGTGCGCCCGTCGCGGTCGACCACGCGCGCTTCGCCGCGCGACTTCAGTGCGCCGGCCTGCGCCGGCAGCGCTTTCCAGCCCTGCGCCAATTGCTCGGCGGTGATCGCTGCGGCCATGGTCGTATCGAAGCGGGCATGCGCGGCGGCGAAATCGCCCGCGTCCATCGTATCGAGAATCTTGTTTGCTTCGCGCGCGGCGTCGAAATCCTGGGCCTGCGCGCGCGATGCGAGCAGCATGCCGAGCCCCAACAGCAGAGCCAGCATGGAAAGCAAAAGCGCGCGGGTCGCGATGCGCCCTTCGCCGGGACTGTGGTCGAGACGGCGTTCGATCTGGCGGATGATGTGGATCATTGCAATGCTCCTGTCGCTCGCCGCGTCGCGTCGTTTGAAGACATGCGGCTCGGGTCGCGGTCGTTCATTTGGGTTTCTTGAAATACAGCGTTGCCCGGTTCATGGCCAACTGGATCACATCGACCAGTTCCCAACCCTGCATGCCTTGCTGATTCAGCACTTCCTGCACGTCATCGGCATTGAGCATCATGCGCATGCCCTTGGTTTTCACATCGATCACTTTGTACGTCCAGTGCGCGCTCACGTTTCGTCCTCGTTCTTGGGTGCGGTCTTGTCGGGCAGCCGCCCGGCCTTGCGCAGGGCGTCGCGCAGCACGTACTCGATCTGCGCGTTGAGGCTGCGCAGCTCATCGTCGGCCCACCGCTGCGCCGCCGACAGGACTTCGGCGTTGATGCGCAGCGGATAGGCTTTCTTTTCGGACATGATCGGCGTTCTTGCGTGGGTGTTCTTGCGTGGGTGTTCTTGCGTGGGTGTTCTTGCGTAGGGTGTTCTTGCGTAGGGTGTTCTTGCTTTGGAGCGGGGCTTCAGCCGCGATCAGTACAGGGTGCCGGTGTTGATCACCGGCTGCGTCGCGCGCTCGCCGCACAGCACCACCAGCAGGTTGCTGACCATCTGCGCCTTGCGCTCTTCATCCAGGTGCACCACGCCGTTCTTCTGCAGCGCTTCGAGCGCCATTTCGACCATGCCCACCGCACCGGCGACGATCCGCGTGCGCGCGGCGATGATTGCGTTGGCCTGCTGGCGCTGCAGCATCGCTTGGGCGATCTCGGGCGCATAGGCGAGATGGCTGATGCGCGCATCGAGGACGGTGACGCCAGCGTCGGCGAGACGGTCCTGCAGTTCTTCCATCAGGTGCTTCGACACTTCGGCGGCGTGGCTGCGCAGCGCGAATTGGCCGTCCTCGTGCTGGTCGTAGGGATAACTGGTGGCCATCGTGCGCACCGCCGATTCGGACTGGATATGCACGAAGCTTTCGTAGTCGTCGACGTTGTAGACCGCCTCTGCGCTGTCCACGACCTGCCAGACGATGACCGCCGCGATTTCGATCGGGCTGCCGTCCAGTTCGTTGACCTTGAGCTTGCTGCTCTCGAAATTGCGCACGCGCAGCGAGACTTTCTTCTTGCCGTAGAAGGGGCTGCTCCAGCGCAGACCGCCGTCCTTCACGGTGCCGACGTACTTGCCGAACAGATTCAGCACCGCCGCCTGGTTGGGTTCGACCATGTAGAGACCGAAAAGCAGGAAAAATGCCGCAATTCCGATCAGTACGCCGAGGATCAGAATCCACGGGGATGCGCTGGCGGCGCCGCCGATCACCGCAAACACGCCGACAGCGATAGCCGCCAGCAGGACCAGCAGAACCGGAATGCCCGGGATCGAGGGGAAGGGATTCTCTTTCATAGCGACGACTCGCAGGTGGTGTTGAAGGATTTATTGATATCAAAAAGATATCACTCTGCGCAATCAAAACCGGACAAGCGGTCTGTCTTCCGGGCAGGGTTTCGCAAGTGACTGATTTAAAATGACGTCTTTCCAGCAGGCTTGCCGCTCATGCCCACCCCCGACGCCCTTGAATTCGGCACCCCGTTGTCTCCGTCCGCCATCCGCGTGCTGTTGCTGGGCTCGGGCGAACTGGGCAAGGAGGTCGCGATCGAGCTGCAGCGTTTCGGCTGCGAGGTCATCGCCGCCGACCGCTACGCCGACGCCCCGGCGATGCAGGTCGCGCACCGCAGTCACGTGCTGAACATGCTCGACGGGCAGGCGCTGCGCGACCTGATCGCGGACGAAAGGCCGACCCTGATCGTTCCCGAGATCGAGGCGATCCACACCGAAACCCTGGTCCAGCTGGAGCGCGAATTCGCCGGTCGCGGCACGCATACCCGGATCGTCCCGACGGCACGCGCCGCGCGGCTGACGATGGACCGTGAGGGTATCCGCCGGCTCGCCGCTGAAACCCTGGGTCTGCCGACCTCGGCGTACCGGTTCGTCGATACGCTCGACGACTATCGCGATGCGGTGTCGACGATCGGATTGCCTTGCGTGGTGAAACCGGTGATGTCGTCTTCCGGCAAAGGCCAGAGTCTGGTGCGCAGCGCCGACGATATCGACAAGGCCTGGGATTACGCGCAGACCGGCGGACGCGCCGGTGCCGGACGCGTCATCGTCGAAGGTTTCATCGACTTCGATTACGAAATCACCCTGCTCACGGTGCGACATGCCGGCGGCACCGATTTCTGCGCACCGATCGGCCATCTGCAGCGCGACGGCGACTATCGCGAAAGCTGGCAGCCGCAGCCGATGTCGCACCGTGCGCTGGAACGCGCGCAGCAGATCGCGCGCACCATCACCGACGATCTCGGCGGCTGGGGGCTGTTCGGCGTGGAATTGTTCGTGAAGGGCGACGAGGTGTGGTTCTCGGAAGTCTCGCCGCGTCCGCACGACACCGGGCTGGTCACGCTGCTCTCGCAGGATCTGAGCGAGTTCGCGCTGCACGCGCGCGCCATTCTCGGCCTGCCGATTCACGCGGACGAAACCGGCGTCATCGCCCAGAACGGGCCGTCGGCTTCGTGCGCGGTGCTCGCGCACGGGCATGGCGTGCCGGTGTTCGAACACGTCGCCGATGCGCTGCGCGCGCCGGACACCGCGCTGCGTCTGTTCGGCAAACCCATCGTCGAAGGCCATCGTCGCGTGGCGGTGACGCTGGCACGGGGCGAAGACATCGACGCCGCGCGCGCGACAGCGCGCGATGCGGCGGCGGCGCTGAAGATCGAACTGCGCTGAGCCTGCGACTCCGGTAGCGCGGCGGGAGACGAATCGTTTCCTGTTACGCTTCCGCGACTTGTTGGGGAGACTTCGATGGACGACAACAACGGCTACGCGGTGTTCTTTTTCCCGCAGGCCCTGGAAGCCTTGGGCGATGCGATCCAGCCGTTTCTGCAGGATGGTCCTGCCGGCCCGCACGTGGCTTGCCACACCGTCGATACCGGCGGCGCCTTCATCGAAATGACGCTGGAAGGCCGCACGCCGGAAGGCAAGCCGGTCTCGCTGGAACTGATGGTGCCCAGCGGCATGGTGCGGATGATCGTGTCCACCCACAGCGACGAGATGTTCGGCTTCGGCCTGCACGCATTCTCGAAACCCGCCGTGCCGCTGCCGGTGCTGGGCCCGACGGCGGAACCGGCGAGCGCGCCCTCGGAGGCCTTGCCTTCGAGTGCAGGACCGCAGACCGACGGCTGATCGGTTGGTGTGGCGTCAGTGCGGAGTGCCGTGACGACGACCGCCATGCGCGCGCACCAGCGGTTTCGGTACGCCCAGCAGATAACCCTGACCGTACTGGCAACCCTGATCGATCAGGATCCTGCGCTGCGCTTCGGTTTCGATGCCCTCGGCGATGGTCTCGATGCCCAGGGTCAGCGCCATCGCCAGGATCGCGCGCACCAGGGCCAGGCTTTCCGCGCTCGATTCGCTGTCCAGACCGGCGACGAAACTGCGGTCGATCTTCAGGCCCTGGATCGGAAAACGATGCAGGTACGACAGCGCCGAGAATCCCGTGCCGAAATCGTCGAGCACGGCGGCGATGCCATGATTGCGCAAGTCGCGCAGGATCCGCAGCGCGCGCGGCGCGTCCTCGATCAGCGCGACTTCGGTGATCTCGATGCGCAGCCGCCGGGGATCCTGGTCGGCTTCGTCGAGCATGCGCAGCAGGCGGTCGGCGAAATTGTCGGAGAGGAAATGTCGCGGCGAAACGTTGATCGAGACGTAGTGCGTCGGGTATTCGCCCATCGATGCGATCACATGCGCGTACATCAGCCAGTCGACCTGTTCGATCAGGCTGCTGTCCTCGCCCACGCCGATGAACGCCGACGGCAGCAGCAGGCCGCGCTCTTCGTGATTCCAGCGCACCAGCGCTTCGCTGCCGACCAGTTCGCCATCCTGCAGACGCTGGATCGGCTGGAAATGCGGCTCGAACGCATCGTGCATGATAGCGCGGCGCAGATCGGCCTCCAGGTCGAGTAGCCGCATCGCTTCGGCGCGCATCTCCTCATCGAATACTTCGCTGCGGTTGCGGCCCAGACGCTTCGCCCGGTACATCGCCGCATCGGCGTCGCGCAGAAGTTCTTCGCTCTTGCGGTAGCGCGGATGCCAGAGGGCGATGCCGATGCTGGCCGATGGAAACACTTCGCGGCCTTCGATCCACATCGATTGCCCCAGCGCGCGCAGGATGTTCGCGGCGCAGCGTTCCGCCGGCTCGGGGCCTTCGATGTTCTCGGCGAGGATCGCGAATTCGTCGCCGCCGAGCCGGGCGACCAGATCTTCGCGCGCGACCGCTTGGGAAATCCGGCGGCTGGACTCGACCAGCAGCTCGTCGCCAGCGACATGGCCGACGCTGTCGTTGATCAGTTTGAAGCGATCAATATCGAGAAACAGCACCGCGAAGGGTTTTCCGTCCGGGCTGCTGATTCTTGCGATGGCGTCGTCGAGGCGTTCCTGCAGTTGGCCGCGATTGGGCAACCCGGTGAGGCTGTCGTGACGCGCCTGATGCCGAAGGCGCTGCTCCGCGCGCAGCCGCTCGGCGATCTGTTCGCGCAGCTCGTGGTTGGTATCGGCCAGTTCCTGGGTGCGGGTCTCCACCCGCGCCTCCAGTTCGGCGTGCGCGATCACCAGCCTGCGCTGCGCGCGCTTGCGCGCAAGTGCGGCGTCGACGTGATGGGCGACGAAGGTCAGCAGCTCCTGGTCGCGCTCCACGAAACCGATCTCCGGCGTGTAGCTCTGCACGCCGATCACGCCGACCGCTGCGTCGTCGCGGGTCAGCGGCACGCCCAGCCAGCAGTGCGCGAGCGGCCCGAAACTGCGTACGAGCCCTTCCGATTCCAGCGACTGGATGCGTGCGCGGTCGGCGAGCAGGGCCTGCCCGGTATCGATCACGTATTCGGTCAGGCCTTTCGCGCGCGCACGGTCGCGGTGCGAGCGTGTATCCATTTCGTCAGCGGCGTAGGGGAACTCGATCCGCTTGCCGTCGTCGCTGAGAAAGGCGATATAGAAGTTCTTCGCGTACAGCAGCTTGCCGATGATCGAATGCAGTTCCGCGTAGAAGCGCTCGAGACTGTCTGCGGTCATCGACAACTCGGTGATGCGGAACAGCGCCTGTTGCAGTTTTTCGGCGCGTTCGCGGTCGATCACCTCGGCCTGCAGTTCGAGGTTGGCCAGTTCCAGCGCGCGCGTGCGCTCTTTCACCCGCCACTCCAGCTCCACCTGCGCGGCCTTGCGGTCCAGCGCGGTGAGAATGTGCTGCGCGACGTATTCCAGCAGCGCCCGATCTTCCGCGTCGTAGCGGTCGACGCGCTCGTAATCCTGCACCACGATCGCGCCGCAGACCTGCGCGCTGCGCAGCAGTGGTACGCCCAGCCAATCCTCGCTGAGCGGCCCACCGGCGTATTCCTCGCTGGGAATGTTCATGCTGCGCAGGATTTCGCGCGGTGCGCCGATCAGCGGCTTGCCGTGCTGCAGCAGCGCCGCGGTCATGCTGTGCATCTCCTGATCCACCGCGAATTCGGTTTCGGAATCGGGGTCGAAGCGGTCACGGCTGTCGGCGAAGTACAGATAGCGGATGGTCGCGTGCTTGTCGTCGTACAGGACGATGTAGAAATTCTCCGCCGGCATCAGTCCGCCGACGATGCCGTGGATCCGCGCCAGCATGTCGTGCATTTCCAGGCCGGAACCGGCGAGATCCGAAATTTCGTACAGCGCCTGCTGCAGGTGTTTGGATTTCTCCAGCGCCTCGATGCGCGCACTGGCGTTGGCGATGCACAGCGACGCGGAGACCAGCCGATGCGCCAGCGCGAACCACGATGCGGGTGCCCAGTCGGCCGGCGGCGGGCCGTCGAATGCGACCCCGACGACCGTGCGATTGCCGTTGTTGCTGTCGTGGCGATCGATCAATACGTTGGAGCGAAGCGCGCCGGCGCGATCTGCGGGCAGTCCGTCGTCGAGATGGGCCACCACGTCGGCCCGCAGCCTCTCTTCGCTGGAGGCGCTGCTCGCACTGCCTGGACCGAGACGGACATGCTTCCATGCAGTGGCGACCTGCGTGTCTGCGGGCAGCGTACCGAGCAGCGCATCGAGCACCTTTTTCGAGGTGATGCCGACTGTCGGGGCGCCCCCGGCGCCATCGTCTGTCCCTGCATCCACATCGTGATGGTTGAGGGTCATGGACGGAGCATATACCCGAACTTTCGACAGGGACAGAGAATGCAGGACGAAGGATGCAGGACGACAGGCGCGATCAACGCGTTTGCGATAGGCAGCGTCTTTCGTCGATGGCATCGATGCGGCGGATCACTCTGCCGACATCAAATCGATCCACACCGCGTGATGGTCCGATGCCTTGGCGATGTCGGCATCCACGGCGTCGGGTGCGGGCCAGAATACGCCGCTGCCGACGACGCGCAGCCCGGTCGAAGGCAGCAGATGATCCAGTCGCAGATTGCCGACTGCGGGGCCGAAGTCGCCGGTGTCTTCGGCGGGATCGCCGCGATGGCGGGCATTGGCGCCGCCGGCCTCGCGCGCGGCGACCACGGCGCCAGCACTGCGCGGCGCCGGGTGACGCAGCATGCGCGCGTGCTCGATCAGCGCCACGATCGCGTCATGACGGCCGTCGCCGTCGATCGGATCGTTGTTGAGGTCGCCGGCGATCACGAAACGCTCGCCTGCCGGCAATCCGCCGCAGCGGTCGCTGTCGTCGCACAGCCAGGCGGCGTCGGCGGGATCGTTGTCGAGATACTCGCGCCACAGCCGAAGTTCGTCGGCATTGCGCGCGCCGTTGCGGTCTTCGGGCCCGTCGAATACCGGCGGAGTCGGGTGCGAGGCCAGCAGATGCAGTTGTCCGTGCGGTGTACGCACCGGCACATCCCAATGCGACTTCGACGACAGCCGCAGCTGGCGCCAGATCGCTTCGGGGTAGTAGTCCCTGCGCGCGCGCGGGTCGATCGGCGACGCGGCGTCCGGCATCGCGCTCCATTTCAGCCGTTGGAAGGTGCGCACCTGCGCGCTGTCGATGGGATAACGCGACAGCACCAGCATGCCGTACTGGCCGGGATGCAGGCCGTAGCCCCAGGCATCGTTGCCGCGATCCCGCCCTTCGCCGCCGACCACACCATTGGTATCCAGATCCAGGCCGCTGGGGACGCCGGTGTTGACCGGCGCGAAGTAGCGGTAGGCATAGCGCAGCGCCTGCACGTCCGCGCCCTGCGCCACTTCGAGATAGTCGTGCTGGAACAGATCGGCCGCGCGACCCGCAGCGTCGAAATCGAATTCGTTGAGTAGCACGATGTCCGGACGCACGCGCTGCAGCACGGCGGCGATCTTGCGCGCGGCCGGGTCGCCGGCTTCGAGTCGGCGGATCAGGCCGCCGTCGTTCTCGTCGTACAGCGAGGTGTTGTAGGTCGCGACCCGCAGCGGCAGCGATGCGGCGATCGCATCCTCGACGCGTTGCGCCGCGTCCGCCAGCGCGGCTTCCGGGTCGCCGTGCACGTGCAGACGCACGCAACCCGACAGGGCGACGGACATCGCGACGACAGCGGTCGCGATCAGCAGCGCTTGAGCCGACATGCGGCGCGCGGATGTTGGCGTCATGATTCAGCGTCTCCGGAGGTGCGTGACCAGCCCTGGCCGTCGAAGGATTCCAGCGGCCGGTAGCGGCGTTTGTAGGCCATCTTGCGATGCCCGTCGATCCAGTATCCGAGATACAGATGACGTTTGCCCTCGCGCTGCGCCCATGCGATCTGCTGCAGGATCGCGAAGGTGCCGAGGCCGCGTTCGGCCGCATCGGGATCGTAGAACGTGTACACGGCGGACATCGCATCGGCGACGACATCGGTCACCGCCACCGCCAGCAGTTCGCCCGGGCCGTGCGCCTGCTGCGTGCGCAGTTCGAGAAAGCGGCCCTGGCCCCAGGTGCTGACCAGGAACTGGTCGAACTCGGCCGTACCGTGCCCGTCCATGCCGCCACCCGCGTGGCGCGCGCCGAGATAGCGCTGGTACAGCGCGAAGTGTTCTTCGTTGCGCTCGGCGGGCAGCACCCGCGCTTCCAGATCCGCATTGCGCGCGAGGCAACGACGCTGGCTGCGGTCGGGGTGGAATTCCGCGACCGGGATCCGCACCGCGACGCAGGCCTGGCAATCGCGGCAGTGCGGTCGGTAGATCAGATTGCCGGAGCGGCGGAAGCCCCAGGTCAGCGCCATCGGATAAGTCTGCGCCAGCCGCGGATCGCCGGGATCGAACACCAGATCGCGCGCCTGACGCTCCGGCCAATAGCCGCAGGCATGATCTGCGGTATGGAACAGCCGCAGCGGCCGGTTGATGTCGATGTCTTCCTGGTCTTCCTGCATGTCGCTGTTCATGGCGATGCCTGCAGTGCGTGCAAGCTCAGCCAGTAGCCGCTTGCGGCCAGAACCCCAGTGGCAGCGCCCGCCACGATGTCGCGCGGCCGGTGCCGAGACAACCGCAGCCGCGACCAGGCGACGATGCCGGCGAATACGCAACCGGCGCCGACCGCCGCCATGCCCAGCGGCCACAGCAGACCGGCCGCATACACCGCGAACGAAGCGTGCAGCGAAAGCTTGCACCAGCGCACGAGGAGCATCGCAATGGCGACGATGCATGCCGACACCGCCAGCGTCAGGGCGAGATCGGGCGTCGGCGATCGTAACCACGCCACCAGTGCGCCGATCGCGATCGCCACCAGCAGCGTGCGATTCAGGGATTTGCGTTCCGACGGCTGGCTGGCATCGACATGCGCCCAGCGATTGCGCCGCACCTGCCACCACGACCAGCCCAGCAGCAGCGCGGCGAACAGCGCGAAGCCGATCAGCATCGATCGCAGGGTCGCGTGGTCCACATCGCGCAGCGCGGCCGGCAGCGCCAATGCCGCCGGCAGCACCAGCAGCGGGTGGCCGAGGATCGAGACAGCGCGGGCGAGACGATCGAGCATGCGGGCAGGATACCCGCCCGCGTTCGCAGCCGCTGCGAACCTCGCCGCAATGGTCGACGCCTGCGTCTGCGCGATGGCCGCGTCAGAGCCTGCCGGAAGCGATCAGGCCTGCGATCATGCCGCCGAATCCGCACACGAACCCGACCGCCGCGCCGAGCCAGCACTGGATGCGTTCGCGTCGGCGCATCCTCGCCGCCAGCACCGGGTTACGCTGCGCCTCGCGCGCATGGCGTCGCGCCAGCACGCGCGGCTGCACCACGATGCTCTGGTGGAAGATCACCGCCATGAAGACCAGCATTGCCAGCACTGGCAGCACCCAGCCATCGTCGTAGCGTGCCAACACGATCGCGCAGACCATGAACAGCACCGACGCGATGCTGTTGATGGTTGCGCTGCGGATCAGCCCGCGCCGTTCCTCTTGATCGATCGCGCCCTTGAGCTGTTTTCTCAGCCCCAACCAGATGCCGCCGAACGCACCGATCAGCGCGAAGCCGATGCTGCCGGCCGCGCCGAGCACGATTTTGCTGATGGTCTTCGCGCCGCCGGCCGCAGCCACGATGAGGATGCCCTTCGCCGCCGCAGGCGGGCTGGCGATACTCAATGCGGTGGCGATGACGCTGGTGAATGCGACGCCCGGCGCGCTGTCTGCGGCGAATTCGCCGAAGCGGGCGAGCAGATCCTCGCGCAGACTGGCGCGTGCGCGCGACAGCCGCTTGCGCACCGCCGCATCGGACATGCCCAACAGCAATGCGACCTGCTGCGAGCTCTGGCCTTCACGATAGAACAGCAGCAGGACCTCGCGACTGTCTTCCGGCAACGCCGAGATCAAATCGGCGGCGGCCTGTTCGCGCTCGTCTTCCACCAGTTGCTGCATCGGTGTCGGCGAAGGGTCGGCGGCAAGTTCGATCGCGATGTCCGCGCCTTGGCCATCGAGCGGCCGATGCCGTCTTGCGCGCAGATGGTCGCGGGCGAGGTTGCGGGTGATCTGGCGCAGCCACGGCAGGAAGCTCGACGGGTTCTGCAGCCGTTTCAGGTGTTGCCACGCGCAGAGGAAAGCGTCCTGCGCGATGTCCTCGCTCGCGGACACGTCGTGGGTGATCGCCAGCGCCACCGCCGTGACCGTGTTCTGGCAGGCGGCGACGATCCGACCGTAGGCGGCGCGGTCGCCGCCGCGCGCTGCGGGCAGCTCCGCGTCGATCAAGGCATCGATCGTTGCGGCGATGTTCAAGAGGGCAGTCGTTCCGCCAGCATCCGGATCGTCCCGAGCACGGCGTCGACGCCGTAATGCAGGCCGAAATAGAAGATCGCCATCGAACCGACATACAGCACGCCGGAGACCACGATGGCGATGGGGCCGTAACTGTAGTCGTAAGCACGATATCGACATGCCGCACCGACCGGATCGCGGGCGGCGTCGCGCGCGATCATCGGCAGCAGCAACCGGCGGATCCGCAGCAGCGTCCACAGCGAGGCGAATTCGGTCACCAGCGCCGCCACCATCGCCCAGCCGAAGCTCGGCACCCACCAGGCCACAAGGAATGCGACCAGCATCAAACTCATGGTGATATGGAAATACAGTCGATAACTGCGCAGGATCGCATCGTGTTCTTCCAGCGTATCGGCGAACACCAGAAGATATTTCCGGGTCATGTGTGCGGCGATCGCGCCGCTGACCATCGATACGCCGATGAGGCTGCCCATGCCGAGAATGGCGGCCAATCCTTTGCTGGCGATGCCGCCGCCGACAGTGGCGGTGCCGATCGCGGTCGCGCCCGCTGCCGCAGCCGGTTTGGTGGCCATGCCCAATGTCGTGATCACCGCTGCGGTGAAGGCCGCCGATGGCGCCGAACTGTTCGCGAAATCGCCGAAACGCTTGAGGATGTCGTCGCGCACCAGTTGCCGCGCGCGCGACAGGCGCTTGCGTGCGGCGGCATCGCTGATGCCCAGCAGCGCGGCGACCTGCTGCGAACTCTGGCCTTCGCGATAGAACAACAGCAGCGCTTCGCGGCTGTCGTCGGGCAGCGACGAGATCAGCTCGAACGCGGCGCTTTCGCGCTCGTCCGCCAACACCTGCTGCATCGGCTGCGGGCCGGGATCGGCGGCCATCGCCATCACCAGCTCGGCGTTAGGGCCGTCCAGCGGCTGGTTGCGATGCGCGCGCAGATGGTCGCGGGCGAGGTTGCGGGTGATCTGGCGCAGCCACGGCAGGAAGCTGTCGGGGCTGTGCAGGCGCTCCAGGTGCTGCCAGGCATTGAGGAACGCCTCCTGGGCGATGTCTTCGCTGGTGGCGACATCGCGGGTGATCGCCAGCGCCACGGCGGTCACGGTGTTCTGGCAGGCGGCGACGATCCGGCCGTAGGCGCCCTGATCGCCGTTACGGGCGGCGGGCAGCTCCAACTGGATCAGGGCATCGATGGTCAGGGCGGTGCGCATGGGCGAAGGTTAGCCGGTACATTAACGAAGACAACATCAGGACGGCGTCCGGCGGGGAATGTGACCAGCCCGGTCAACCGCTGCCGCACCCGCACGTTGACAGGTCATGCAGGGCATCCGACCCGGCCCAACCCACGAGGACATCCCATGAAATCCATCGCCAGACTCGCGCTCGGTCTCGCCATCGCCGGCGCCGCCACCCTGACCTTCGCTCAGGCCACGCCTCCCGCCTCCGGCAAGCGCGCCCCGCATCACGCCAAGATCGATGCCAACGGCGACGGCATCATCGACCGCAGCGAAGCGGCCAAGGCGCCGAAATTCGCCGAGCAGTTCGACAAGCTCGACGCCAACAAGGACGGTCGCATCACCGCCGAGGAACGCCCTCAGCGCGGCATGCGCGACGGCAAGGGCGGACAGGGTGGACGCGACGCCATGCGCGGACGCATGCAGGAAATGGACACCGACAAGGACGGCCGTTTCAGCCGCGCGGAACTCGCCGGCCGCGACCGCATTCTGCAGAACTTCGGTGCGATCGATGCCAACAAGGACGGCATGCTCAGTCGCGAAGAAATGCACGCCTACCACAAGACCCATCGCGGCCAAGGCGGCGCCCAGCGTCCGCAGAACTGACGTACTTCCCCTGCGGACACACGATCACCTCGTGTGTCCGTCAGCGGCGATCGACAGGCCCCTGCGGCGGTCCCACTACAGCACGGCGCGCTTCACTTCCCATTCCAGCCCATCGCGCATCACTTCGAGAGTTCGGGTTTCGAGCCGGGCTTTGCCGTCCTTGTCGTGATCGGCGATCCCGATCGTCACCGTTCCGGTTCCCGAACCATCGGTGAGGTATTCGCGCACATCCACCGACACCACGTTCTTGTCTTCCGCTGCAGCCGTGCATGCGGATGGCGGACGAATGCGCGCAAGGTCGTTTGCCGGCAACGCGGCGACGATCTGTTTCGACGGCGCCGCGCCGTCCACCGCCAGACAGATGCCGGCGGTCTCGTGCGCGCGCAGTTCTGCGGCGATCAGCATCGCAGCCAGTGCGCTCGGCACATCCGCCCGATAGATCCCGTCAGCGCTCGCGCCCACGGGAGGAGTTCCGGTCGATTCCACCGGCTCGATGAAGGAGCCGGGGAGCGCGATCACAGGCGCTGGCGGTGCAGGCGGCGCGGGTTTGCGCCAGGCGAACAGCCCGGCACTGACCGCGACCATGATGCCGACCAGCAGCGCCGCCTTGATCAGCAGCATCCGCCGCTTCGAGGCGTTGCCGCTGTCGCTGTCGCCCGGATGCAGCAGGGCTTCGGTTGCGAGGAAACTGGTCGGCGAACGCCCGGAGTCGAGCAGCCCGGCCTCACGCATCAACGTGCGCGCTTTCGGCTGGTCGTCAGGTCTCACGATCCACACCGCAGGCTGCGGGTCGGTGCGGGTGTCGTCGCGATAACTGAAATTGCCGCGACGGTTGCCCTTGTACGAGCGGCCGTTGGTGATACGCGCTTCCACGCCGTGTTCCTTCAGCAGCGCAGCGACCCGTTCGACGTTTTCCAGACGCGGGCTGGTGAATATCCGGCGCATGCATCAACCTCCCGACGGCTTGGCGGCCATGTGTGCGGCATCCAGCACGCGGATCATGCCTTCCTGGGTGGTGCTGGCCACGAGTTGGCCGGCGCAGTCGAAGATCTGCCCACGCGCCAGCCCGCGCGCGCCCTGCGCGCTGGGGCTGTCGATCGAATACAGCAGCCAATCGTCCGCACGGAACGGCCGGTGGAACCACAGCGCGTGATCAAGCGACGCCATCTGCACGTTCGGCTGGTAATAGCTGATGCCGTGCGGAAATGTGGTGGTGCCCAACAGATGGAAATCCGAAGCGTAGGCGAGCAGGGCGCGATGCAGTTCCGGCGCGTCGCCCACCGTTTCGCCGAGCTTGAACCACACCTGCTGGAACGGCGGACGCTTCGGCGGATTCAGCTCGTCGCGCGGATAGATCGGACGGAACTCGAACGGCCCCATCCGGTTCAGCCAGCGCTGCACCTTGCTCGGCAGCTTGGCCAGCGCTTCCGCCGAGATCGGCGGCGTGGGTTCGATGTCCTCGGGTTTGGGCACTTCCGGCATCGAGATCTGATGCTCGGGGCCGGGCTCGACGATCTGGAACGACGCCGCGCACACGAAGATCGGCTGCCCGTGCTGGATCGCCGTCACCCGGCGCACCGAAAAACTGCCGCCATCGCGGGTGCGATCCACGTCGTACACGATCGGATGTTCGATATCGCCTGCGCGCAGGAAATACGCATGCAGCGAATGCGCAGCGCGCGCGCCCTTGTCCGGATCCGCTGAATCCAGCGTCGCCTGCGCCGCCGACAGCGCCTGTCCCAGCACCTGGCCACCGAACACGTACTTGGTGCCGATGTCGCGGCTCTGTCCGCGGAACAGATTGTTTTCCAGCCGCTCCAGCGACAGCAGATCGATCAATTCGGAGACGGGAGAGGTCATGGCCGGGCCGATGGGGGTTCGTCCGGATTATAGGCGCTCCCCCGACACTCATCGTTGCCGGCAACGCGCTCGTCGCCCCGGCCCGCGCGTGCCACGCTGCGCTGCCCGCATCGCAGGAGATCGCCATGACCACCGTCGTCGCACCCCGGGTCCACGACATCGGCGGCCTCGAAGTCCGCCGCGCCGTGCCCGCCATCCAGGCGCGCAGCGTCGGCCCGTTCGTGTTCGTCGACCACATGGGCCCGGCGGTGTTCGCGGCGGGGCGGGGCATCGACGTGCGCCCGCATCCGCATATCGGCCTGGCCACGGTCACCTTCCTCTGGTCCGGCGCCCTGCAGCATCGCGACACCCTCGGCACGCGTCAGGACATCGGCTCCGGCGACGTGAACTGGATGACCGCCGGTCGCGGCATCGCCCATTCCGAACGCACCCCGGCGATGCTGCGCGAACACGACCACCCGCTGCACGGCATGCAGACCTGGGTCGCGCTGCCGAAAGCCGACGAAGAAGCCGCGCCCGCCTTCCATCACCACGTCGCCGCCACGCTGCCGCAGATCGAACGCCCCGGCGCGCGCCTACGCATCGTCGCCGGCCGCGCCTACGGCGAGGAATCTCCGGTGCGCGTCTTCGCCGACACCCTGTACACCGCGATCGATCTCGATGCTGGCGCCGGAACCGGACTCGACGCCCGCCACCGCGAACGCGCGCTCTACATACTCGAAGGCGACGCGCAGCTCGACGGCGTCGACATTCCCGCGATGCACCTCATCGTCCTCGACGACGGCGCCCCCCACCGCCTGCACGCGAAGACAGCGCTCAAAGCCATGCTCCTCGGCGGCGAACCACTCGACGGCCCGCGCCACCTGTGGTGGAACTTCGTCTCGTCATCGAAAGATCGCATCGAACAAGCCAAACACGACTGGCGCACCGGCAACTTCGGACAAGTCCCCGGCGAAACCGAATTCATCCCGCTGCCCGAACGCTGACCCGCCACAGCTCTTCAAACCCACGCCCAACCGCTCTTGTAGGAGCGACGCAAGTCGCGACCAGCCTCCCAGCCACCGCAGCGCCAGTCAGAACCCAAATCCATTGGCTTCTTTCTGCACGCGCGCGACGAGAGGGTGCCCGACGGGACCAGAGGAGCGCTTTTCGCGCGACATCGCATGCCCTGTCATCCCGAGCCGCAGGCGAGGGACCTGCTGTTGGCTTCCGGAAGCCGCGACCAAGCCTCTCGAATGCCACGCGCCCAACGCATTTGGGTGCGGCTCATGTAGCATGTTCGCAAGTTGCAGTCGCGCGCCTTTGTGCAGTGCCAATTTCGAAATATCGACCCTCAGACAGCCAATGACGACTCTCGAAAACCAGCTTGAAGCACAGTTCATCGAGAAGCTCCGTGGCCTCAAGTACGAGTATCGCCCGGAGATCTGCGACCGCTCAGCGCTGGAAAAGAATTTCCGCGAAAAATTCGAGGCGCTCAATCGCGTCAATCTGACCGAAGGAGAATTCACGCGCCTGCTTGATGACATCATCACGCCTGATGTCTTCACCGCAGCACGTACGCTGCGCGAGCGCAACAGCTTCATTCGTGACGACGGCACGCCGTTGAACTACACCCTGGTCAATATCAGGGACTGGTGCAAAAACACCTTCGAGGTCGTCAATCAGCTCCGCATCAACACCGACAACAGCCACCATCGCTACGATGTCATCCTGCTCATCAACGGCGTGCCCTGCGTGCAGGTCGAGCTGAAGACCCTCGGGATCAGCCCACGTCGGGCCATGGAGCAGATCGTCGATTACAAGAACGACCCCGGCAACGGCTATACCAAGACCCTGCTGTGCTTCCTCCAGCTTTTCATTGTCAGCAACCGCACCGACACCTGGTATTTCGCCAACAACAACGCCCGCCATTTCGCCTTCAATCAAGACGAGCGCTTCCTGCCTGTCTATCAGTTCGCCGCCGAGGACAACAAGAAGATCACCCATCTCGACAGCTTCGCCGAGACCTTCCTCGTCAAATGCACACTGGGTCAGACGATCAGCCGCTACATGGTGCTGATCGCCAGCGAGCAGAAGCTGATGATGATGCGCCCGTATCAGGTCTATGCCGTCAAGGCCATTGTGGACTGCATCCATCAGAATTGCGGAAACGGCTACATCTGGCACACCACAGGCAGCGGCAAGACGCTGACTTCGTTCAAGGCCTCGACGCTTCTCAAGGACAATCCCGACATCGAGAAATGCCTCTTCGTTGTGGACCGCAAGGACCTCGATCGGCAGACGCGAGAGGAATTCAACAAGTTTCAGGAAGGCTGCGTCGAGGAAAACACCAACACCGCCGCGCTCGTCCGCCGCCTTCTATCCGACGACTACGCCGACAAGGTCATCGTCTGCACCATCCAGAAGCTCGGCCTCGCACTGGATGAAACCAGCAAGCATAACCAGCAGCGGAAGAGGAACGACCAACTCACCTACAAGGAACAATTGGAGCCCCTGCGCGACAAGCGCATCGTCTTCATCTTCGACGAGTGCCACCGCTCGCAGTTTGGCGAGAATCACAAGGCCATCAAAGCGTTCTTCCCCAAGGCGCAGCTCTTCGGGTTCACCGGCACGCCCATCTTTGCAGAAAACGCCAGCCGCGTGAAAATCGAGGATCAGCAAGCCTCGATGCAGACCACCGTGGAGCTATTTCAAAAGCAGCTGCACGCCTACACCATCACCGACGCCATTGAAGATGAGAACGTTCTCCGCTTTCATGTCGATTACTTCAAGCCGGACGGCAAAAAGCTGCCGAAACCGGGCGAAGCCTTGGCTAAGAAAGCGGTGATCGAAGCCATCCTTGCCAAGCATGACACCGCTACCGGCCAGCGCCGCTTCAACGCCGTGCTCGCCACCGCGTCCATCAACGACGCAATCGAATACCACGGCCTGTTCACCGAGATTCAGGCGGTCAGGCAGACCGCCGACCCGGACTTCCAGCCGCTGAACATCGCGTGTGTTTTCTCGCCGCCCGCCGAGGGTGATGCCGATGTGAAGCAGATACAGGAAGACCTGCCGCAGGAAAAGGAAGACAATGCCGTCGAGCCCGAGAAGAAAAAGGCCGCCCTCAAGGCCATTCTCGCCGAGTACAACACCCGCTACGGCACCAACCACACTCTCAACGAGTTCGATCTCTACTATCAGGATGTGCAAAAGCGCATCAAAGACCAGCAGTGGCCCAAGGCGGATCTGCCGCGCGCGCAGAAGATCGATATCACCATCGTGGTGGACATGCTGCTGACCGGCTTCGATTCCAAATACCTGAACACGCTCTACGTGGACAAGAACCTCAAGCACCACGGTTTGATCCAGGCTTTTTCCCGCACCAATCGTGTGCTCAATGGCACCAAGCCCTACGGTAACATTCTCGACTTCCGCCAGCAGCAGGACGCCGTGGATGTCGCCATCGCCATGTTTTCCGGTGAGAAGGCCGGCCCGCAGGCACGCGAGATCTGGCTCGTGGACAAGGCCCCTGTCGTCATCAAGAAACTGCAAGACGCCGTGCAGAAGCTCGATGTCTTCATGACATCCCAAGGGCTCGACTGTGCGCCGGCGGCCGTGCCCAATCTCAAGGGCGATGACGCGCGCGCCGGCTTCATCGAGTGCTTCAAGGAAGTGCAGCGCCTCAAAACCCAGCTCGACCAATACACCGACCTCACCGACGACAACGCCGCCGCCATCGAGCACATCCTACCCAAGGAAGACCTGCTCGGCTTCCGCGGTGCCTATCTGGAAACCGCCCAGCGCCTCAAGGCCCAGCATGGCAAGGGCGGGAGCAAGCCCGTGCTGGACGTTGATCAGCTCGATTTCGAGTTCGTCCTCTTCGCTTCCGCCCTCATCGACTACGACTACATCATGGGTGTCATCTCCCGCTTCTCCCAGCAGACGCCGGGCAAGCAGAAGATGAGCCGCGAGCAGCTCATCGGCCTCATCCAGTCCGATGCCAAGTTCATGAACGAGCGCGAGGACATTGCCGCCTACATCGCCACCCTCAAAGCGGGCGAGGGGCTCAGCGAGAAGGCCATCCGCGACGGCTACACCCGTTTCAAGGCGGAGAAGGACGCGGCGGAACTCGCTGCTATCGCCGGCAAGCACAGTCTCTCCACCGCAGCTCTGCAAGCCTTCGTGGACGGCATCCTCCTGCGCATGATTTTCGACGGCGAGCAATTGGGCGACCTCATGGCCCCGTTGGAGCTGGGCTGGAAGACCCGGACCGAGGCCGAACTCAAACTCATGGATGACTTGCTGCCCCTGTTGACCAAACGCGCCCAAGGGCGCGATATCTCCGGGCTCAGCGCGTATGAACAATAAGAAAAAGCCGGGCATGCCCTCACCCGAGGCCTCCCTCATCCGCTCGTCCGCAGCGGAATACCTCACCTTCGTCGCCGCCAGCGGCGCCGGCGGTGTGGAGGCGGTCTATGCCGATGACACTGTCTGGCTGTCCCAGAAGATGATGGCGCTGCTCTACGACGTGGACGTCAGGACCATCAACTACCATCTGAAAAATGTCTTTTCCGACAGTGAGTTGGAAGAAAATTCAGTTATCCGAAATTTTCGGATAACTGCCGCCGATGGCAAGGCCTACGACACCCGGCACTACAACCTCGCCGCCATCATCGCCGTCGGCTACAAGGTCAACTCCGAGCGCGCCGTGCAGTTCCGCAAGTGGGCCACCACCATCGTCGAGCAATTCACCATCAAGGGTTTTGCGATGGACGACGAACGGCTGAAAAACGACGGCTCCGTCCTCTCCAAGCGGTATTTCGAGGAGCAGTTGCAGCGGGTCCGGGAAATCCGCCTGAGCGAGCGCAAGTTCTACCAGAAGATCACCGACATCTACGCCACCGCCATCGATTACGACCTCACCGCCGCATCCACCAAGCGCTTCTTCGCCACCGTGCAGAACAAGCTGCATTGGGCCATCCACGGGCAGACCGCAGCGGAATTGATCCTGCACCGGGCCGATGCCAGCAAGGACCGCATGGGCCTCACCACCTGGCAGGACGCGCCGAAAGGCAAGATCCAGAAGTTCGATGTCGTGGTGGCGAAAAACTACCTGACCCAAAGCGAGATGACACAGCTGCAGCGGCTCGTCTCCGCCTACCTCGATGTGGCGGAAGACATGGCCCTGCGACAGATCCCCGTGACCATGCAGGACTGGGAAACCCGCCTCAATCGCTTCATTGCCGCGACCGACCGCGACATCCTGCAGGATGCGGGAAAAGTCACCTCCGAAATCGCGCATGCCCACGCCGCAAGTGAATTCGAGAAATACCGCATCGTGCAGGATCGTCTCTACGTGAGCGACTTCGATGCCGAGGTGAAAAGACTGGAACAGGACAATTCCGATGCTACGACAACGTCCGAATCATGACTCGTAAAACCTCAAATGCGCCGAAGGGCGCGACATCTCCGGCTTCGGCGCGTATGGGCAGTAAGTCGAAAGCAACAACCGTGAAGGCAGGCGGTAGACCCGCATTGGTGCCCGAGCTGCGGTTTCCGGAGTTTCGGGGTGTGGTGGGGTGGGGAGAGACACCGCTTCAGAAAATTGCCCGCCCTGTATCCGACAGAGCAGTAACGGGAGATGGTGAAAATGTGTTGAGCCTCTCAGGCGAACATGGCCTCGTCCTGCAGAGCGATTATTTTGGCAAGAAGGTTGCGGGAGATAGTGTAGAACGATACCTAAAACTGGTCCGCAACGACTTTGTCTATAACGACAGGACAACGAAGGCCTCCGTTTACGGCACCATCAAACGGCTATCCAAATATGACTGCGGAATTGTTTCGCCGATATACAAGTGTTTCCGGTTTAATGCAGGTGAGACACCAGAATTCTGGGAGTGGTATTTTGAAGCCGGTGCGCATGAGTCTCAGCTTGGGAGTCTAGTGAACGAAGGAGCACGGGCTGGACGCTTCAATATCTCAATCAGTCAATTTCTCTCCACTTCGGCTCGGCATCCTGAGCAACCAGAACAACAAAAAATTGCCGAGTGCCTGAGCAGTATGAACGAGCTGATTTCTGCCCAAGCTCGGAAACTGGACGCGATCAAGACCCATAAAAAAGCGCTGATGCAGCAGCTTTTCCCCGGCGAAGGCGAAACCCAGCCCCGCCTCCGCTTCTCTAAATTCAAAAACGCTGGGGATTGGGATGCACACCCATTTGAGGAGTTTGTAACTAAGTCCTTCTACGGAACATCGAGTTCGACATCACCGACTGGTCAGTATCCGGTCCTGCGTATGGGAAATATGGCCGACGGTGGGTTGGATTTCACAAACTTAGTCTATATCGATTTGGATCCTGATTCGTTCGAATCATTCAGGCTAAAAGACGGAGACATTCTTCTCAATAGGACCAATAGCCCCGCGTTAGTTGGGAAGATTTCGCTCTTTCGGCTCAATTCGGCGTGCATAACGGCCTCCTATATCGTCACGTATCGTCTGAACAAAAAGCGACTCGAACCATCGTTCTGCAATTTCATGCTCAACACGCCAATGTATCAGGCGCGAATCAAGAAGTTTGCCAAGCCAAGCATCAGTCAGGCGAACATCAATCCGACAACGTTCAAGAAAGAACTATACGTTTTGATTCCAACGCTCGCCGAACAAAAACGCATCGCCGACTGCCTCAGCAGCCTCGACGAACTCATCGCCGTTAAAAACCAAAAGCTCGACGCCCTCAAGACCCATAAGAAAGGGCTCATGCAGCGGCTTTTCCCATCTCCGGAGGTGGTTGAAGCATGAACGATAAACCAAAAATACACCGGTTCAGCACCATGCAGCGGTTGGTCACCCGTCTGCGCGACGACGTCAACAATCACGATTTCGTGCTGCTTTACGCTTACAACGGCACGGGCAAAACCCGAATATCCATGGGATTCAAAGACGCAGGGAAGCGAAAAAACAAGGGCAATCCCGACACGCTTTATTTCAACGCATTCACGGAGGACCTTTTTTCGTGGGACAACGATCTGAATGACGATAGTGAGCGAAAGTTCAAAATCAACTCCGACTCCAAGTTCTTTTCCGGCCTGAAGGACTTGGCCTTGGAGGAAAGCATTCAAGGCTATCTCGGACGGTATGCGGATTTTGACTTCGATATCGACTACGATGCTTGGACCATCAGCTTTCGGAAGGGAGACACCACGCATATCAAAGTCTCCCGTGGCGAAGAAAACATTTTCATCTTGTGCCTCTTCATGGCGATATGTGAGCGGGTGATCGATGGCCAAGTATCTTATGAGTGGGTCAAATACCTCTACATCGACGACCCCATTTCCTCGTTGGATGACAATAACGCAATCGCCGTGGCGAGCGATCTGGCGAAGCTGCTGAGGAAAGGTAAAGACCGCTGGAAAGTGGTGATTTCATCCCATCACGCTCTCTTTTTCAATGTAATTTGTAATGAGTTGAAGAAGCTACCGCACAAAAAATATTTCCTGCACCGGCCCAACCGAGGTAATGAGTACACATTGCGATCCACGGACTCGACGCCGTTCTTCCACCATGTCGCTATGCTTAGCGAGTTGCAGGCGGCAGCTGAATCGGGCGGGCTCTTCACTTATCACTTCAACATGCTGCGAAGCATTCTGGAAAAGACAGCCACGTTTTTCGGCCATGAAGATTTCTCCGCTTGTCTCGACGGGGAAAAGGACGAAGCGCTTTATTCGCGAGTGCTCAATCTCTTGAGTCATGGCAAATACTCCATCTACGAGCCGCAGGTGATGGTTGACGATAACAAGATACTCTTTCGCGAAATCCTTACCGCTTTTCTCAAACGATACAGCTTCGCGCTCCCGGATGTTCTAGAGAAGGCACCCGCTCCGGCGTCAGCCCAAGCGCCAGCACCCAAACCAGTAGTCACTCCATGAACGACCAAGACCAAAAACAACTGGGCAAGACCCTCTGGAATATCGCCGACCAACTGCGCGGCGCGATGAACGCGGACGATTTCCGCGACTACATGCTGTCCTTCCTCTTCCTGCGCTACCTCTCAGACAATTACGAGACGGCGGCGAAGAAGGAACTGGGTAAAGATTATCCCAAGCTCGGCGCAGACGACCGCCGTGTGCCGCTGTCCCTCTGGTACGCCAACAACCCGGGCGACATCACCGCGTTCGAGAAGCAGATGCGCCGCAAGGTGCACTACGTCATCCAGCCGCCGCATCTTTGGAACAGCATCGCCAACCTGGCCCGCACCCAAAACGGCGAATTGCTCAACACCCTGCAGGCGGGTTTCAAATACATCGAAAACGAATCCTTCGAGAGCACCTTCAGCGGACTGTTCTCTGAGATCAATCTCGGATCGGAAAAGCTCGGCAGGAAATACGAGGACCGTAACGCAAAGCTCTGCGCCATCATCACGGAGATCGCCAAAGGGCTGGCGGAATTCTCCTCCGACATCGATGCACTCGGCGATGCCTACGAATACCTGATCGGCCAGTTCGCCGCTGGTTCCGGCAAGAAGGCGGGCGAGTTCTACACCCCGCAGCAGATCTCCGACATCCTCTCCGCCATTGTCACCCTCGACAGCCAGGAACCCTCCACCGGCAAAAAGGACCGCCTCACCAGCGTCCTCGACTTCGCCTGCGGCTCCGGCTCCCTGCTGCTCAACGTGCGCAAGCGCATGGGGCCGCACGGCATCGGCAAGATCTACGGACAGGAAAAAAACATCACCACCTACAACCTGGCGCGCATGAATATGCTGCTGCACGGGGTGAAGGACACGGAGTTCGAGATCTACCACGGCGACACCCTGACCAACGATTGGGACATCCTGCGCGAGCTGAATCCCGCCAGGAAGCCCACGTTCGACGCCATCGTCGCCAATCCGCCCTTCAGCTACCGCTGGGATCCCAGCGAGGCCATGGGCGACGATGTGCGTTTCAAGAATTATGGCCTAGCCCCGAAATCCGCGGCCGATTTCGCTTTTCTCCTACACGGCTTTCATTTCCTGAAAGATGAAGGCGTGATGGCCATCATCCTGCCGCATGGCGTGCTGTTCCGTGGCGGCGCCGAAGAACGCATCCGCACCAAGCTGCTGAAGGACGGGCACATCGATACTGTCATCGGTCTGCCCGCAAACCTGTTCTACTCCACCGGCATTCCGGTGTGCATCCTCGTGCTGAAGAAATGCAAGAAGCCAGACGACGTGCTGTTCATCAACGCCGCCGAGCACTTCGTGAAAGGAAAGCGTCAGAACCAGCTGACGGATGCCCACATCGAAAAGATCATCGAAACGTATCGATTCCGAAAAGAAGAAGCGCGTTATTCAAAGCGAATCTCGATGGAGAAGATCGCCAAAGAAGGCTACAACCTTAATATCTCACGCTACATCAGCACCGCTGTATCCGAGGTTGAAATCGACCTCGCGAAGACTCATGACGAGTTGGTGGACATCGAAAAAGCAATTTTGGCGGCGACGAGAAAGCACAATAAATTCCTCATGGAATTGGGCCTGCCCCCGTTGCCAGGCACGGATTGACGCCATCGTTAACGGAAAAGACTAAGAAGAAATTTCAGTTTGAAACGCGAAGTTGTCCGGCACGCTGATGTCGCGACTTCCGTCGCTCCTACACAAAGCAAGAGCAGACCCTTCTACACGCTGCGCCCGTGTCCGGGATGACAGGGGCTCTGTCGATGAAGGATGTTTTGGGGTGTCGCGCGGGCGGAGCGCCCCTCATCCGGCGCTTCGCACCACCTTCTCCCCGCGATGCGGGGAGAAGGGAAATGTGCTGCATCCGCGACGATCCGGAAAATCCCTACACGCCGTCGCGGCGTTCGACGACATCGAAAACCTCGTCGCTTCGCGATGCTGTCCGGGCGCCGGGAATGGTCCCGGGCGACAGCGGAGGATCGATCGATGACGGATGGGCGGATGTCTTTGGCGTTGAGCGCCGATGATCTGGACGCGGTGGATGCCGCGTTGACGGTATTGGAGACGCGGTTCGCGGGGTTGATCGCGCTGCGGGTCGAGGAGCGCTGCGGCTTGGCGAAGATGGGCGACAGGTCGGAGGCGTTCTGCCGGCGGACGCTGGCGATGCTTGCGCAGAATCCGCAGCTCGTTCCGCCGGGTTTCGGCCTGGCCGAAGCGCAGGCCGATCTTGCCGCAGCGGACGCGCTGCATCCGCGTCTGCTGCGCCTGCGCCGACTCTCCGGACGTGCGGAGGATTCGGAGCTGATGCTGGGCTGCGATGTGATGGTCGCAGCGTTGCAGGGGCATGCGCTGTTGGAAGCCGCCGGGTGCGATGCGGAATCGGCGCCGCTTTGCGAGGCGGATGCGGCGTGAGCGGCGTTACTGTTTCTGCAGCGCGGGATTGTCCCAGCCCGGGCGCGGTGCGAAGCGGTCGCCGTGCGCGGCTTGCAGCGCCTTGAGTTTCGCCAGCAGCGCTTCGGTGCCGGTGTCGCGGATGTACTGGATCGGGCCACCCCGGAACGGCGCGAATCCGGTGCCGAAGATCACGCCGGCATCCAGCAGTTCGGCATCGGCGACCACGCCATCGTGCAGCGTGGCGACGGCTTCGTTGAGGAAGGGCAGGATCAGGCGGTCTTCCAGATCGTCGGGCGCTTTGTAGTCGGCGGGAATCTCGGGCTTCTGCGCCTTGCCGTTCTCCCATTTGTAGATGCCCTGGCCATCCTTTTTGCCGCGTTTGCCGGCTTCCGGCGGCGCGGACAATGCGGCCGGAATCGGCAGACCGAGGAAGGGCGCGAGTTCGGCGCCGACGCCGACGGCGACATCCAGGCCGACGGTGTCGATCAGTTCGATCGGGCCCATCGGCATGCCGAACTTCACTGCGGCCTTGTCGATGATCGGGCCGGGAATGCCTTCGGAATAGGCGGTCACCGCTTCGAGCATGTACGGAAACAGCAGACGGTTGACGAGGAAGCCCGGCGTGCCCGCGACCGGCACCGGCAGTTTGTCGATGGCTTTGCAGAACGCGGCGAGGCGTTTTTCGGTTTCGGGCGCCATGCCGTCGTGATGGATGATCTCCACCAGCGGCATCATCGCGACCGGGTTGAAGTAATGCAGGCCGGCGAACTGCGCCGGACGCGCGATGTGTTCACGCAGTTCGGTCAGCGGGATCGACGAGGTGTTGGTGGTGAGCAGCGCGTCGGCTTTCATCTTCGGCTCGACCGAGGTGTACAGGTCGCGCTTCGCGTCGGGGCGTTCGATGATCGCTTCGATGAGCAGGTCGGCCTTGGCGACGCCGTCGCCGTCGAGATCCGATACCAGCCGCGCGGCGACCTCGGGGCGCTTGCTCTCGTCCTTGACGCGCTTGGCGAACAGTTCCTGCGCGCGGCCCATCGCGGTATCGATGAAGCGCTGCTCGCGATCCTGCAGGGTGACGTTGAAGCCCTTGTACGCGGCCCATGCGGCGATGTCGCCGCCCATCACGCCGGCGCCGACCACATGCACGTGCGCGATGCCGTGATCCTTGCCGCCGAGTCCTTTCAGTCGCTCCTGCAGGAAGAACACGCGCGTGAGGTTGCGCGCGGTGGGCGTGGCGGCCAGCTTCGTCACCGACTTGCGTTCGGCATCGAGCAATGCGCGAGTGCCGCCGCTGCTGCGGCGCCAGGTTTCGATCAGCGCGAACGGTGCCGGGTAATGGTCCTTGCGCGCCTTGCGTGCGACCTGCTTGACCATCTGCGGCGCCAGGATCTGGCGTGCGACCCAGGTGTTGGTGATCCACGCCATGAAGTTCTGCTTGAACGGCCGGTCGGCGCCTTTCAGCGCCAGCGTCGCGGCGGCTTCGATCAGGCCCGCAGCGTCCACGACCCTGTCGACCACGCCCAGTGCGCGCGCCGAAGACGCAGACAGCGTGCGCCCGGTGAGCATGATGTCCATCGCCGCAGGCGCGCCGATCAGGCGCGGCAAACGCACGCTGCCGCCCCAGCCGGGATAGATGCCGAGCTTCACTTCGGGCAGGCCGATGCGGGTGGACGGGTCGTTGGAGGCGATGCGGTAACGGCAGGCCAACGAGATCTCGGTGCCGCCGCCCATGCAGAAACCGTGGATCGCGGCGACCGTGGGGAAGGGCAGGTCGGCGATGCGCTGGAAGATCGCCTGACCGCGACGGATCGAATCGCCGATCGTGCCCTTGCGGTCGAATTCCTGGAATTCGCGGATAT
>CAZGBA010000006.1:0-85027 GCA_964523435.1 uncultured Xanthomonas sp. | reverse complement strand
ACCCCACCGCGCCCGACCTGCACATCGGCCACACCGTGCTGCTCAACAAGATGCGCCAGTTCCAGGACCTGGGGCATCAGGTGATTTTCCTGATCGGCGACTTCACCGGAATGATCGGCGACCCCACCGGCAAGAACGTCACCCGCAAGCCGCTGACCCGCGAGGACGTGCTGGCCAACGCCGAAACCTACGCCGAACAGGTGTTCAAGGTGCTCGACCGCGAGCGCACCGAGGTGCGCTTCAACAGCGAATGGTTCGGCAAGATGAGCGCCGCCGACATGATCAAGCTCGCCGGCCAGCACACGGTCGCGCGGATGCTGGAACGCGACGACTTCGCCAAGCGCTACGCCGCGCAGCAGTCGATCGCGATCCACGAATTCCTGTATCCGCTGGTACAGGGCTACGACTCGGTGGCGCTGCAGGCCGACGTCGAGCTGGGCGGCACCGACCAGAAGTTCAACCTGCTGATGGGCCGTGGCCTGCAGGAGCACCATGGCCAGCCGCCGCAGATCGTGCTGACCATGCCGCTGTTGGAAGGCATCGACGGCGTCAACAAGATGTCGAAGTCGCTGGGCAATTACATCGGCATCGCCGAGCCCGCGATCGACATCGTCAACAAGACCATGAAGATCGGCGACGATCTGATGTGGCGCTGGATCGATCTGCTGAGTTTCAAGATCGGTATCGATGAAGCGAAGCGCCTCAAGGCCGATATCGACAGCGGCCAGCTGAACCCGCGCGACGTGAAGCTGCGCCTCGCGCGCGAACTCGCCGCGCGCTTCCACGATGCCGCCGCCGCCGACACCGCCATCGCCGGCTGGCAGGCGGCGGTCAGTGGCGAAGGCGACATGAGCCTGCTGGCGCTGCAGGACGTGATCATCCCGGCCGAAGGCATCCGCATCGCCGCACTGCTCACCGCCGCCGGCATCACGCCGAGCAATTCGGAAGCCAATCGCAAACTCAAGGAGCGCGCGGTGAAGGTCGACGGCCAGGTGGTCGAAGATCCGCAGGCCACGTTCGTGCCGGGCTTTGAAGGCGTATTGCAGGTGGGCAAGCGGAATTTCGCTCGTGTCAGGTTGCTGGCAGGGTGAATCCCGACGCTGTGCGGCAGCATGCATTGCAAGCATGATGCCGTGCCGGGTGGAGTTCGGGCTATGGGAGACAGACGATGGCGGCATTCAACGAAAAAAAATGGATCTTTGCCATGCTTCTATCGATATTACTGCTCGGGTACGCGATGAATAGTCAACTGATGAAAGCGCCTTCTGCCTCGGATTCGATCCAGGCTCCGCAGAGCGTGACTGCAGAAGAGGTCATTTCTTGCGCTGAAAACATTGTGCGCACGCTGGCGCGCGATGACGACCGATGGGATGCTCGCATCACCCGCAGAGATATGGATGCCGGAATTCTGGAAACCGGAAATTTTGAAGAAGAAAACGAATCCGGATTTCGAGTCAGGATCGGTTTCGAACGAAAAACAGGGAAGATCGATATCGCGCTCAAAGGCGCTGGCGCTTATTTTGTCGATATGGGCGTCAAGGAGGCCATCGTCGAATTCAATACATCGATGCGCGAATGTCTGGTGAAACCGACGGAATAGAATCCGCAGTCGCTCCGCGTATTGCGTCGGATCGCGCGGGAGCGAAACGACTCGGCGATTGCGACGATACCCGAGAATAGTTCATATGCCTGATTATTCAATAGAAGCCAGATCTCTCGATATTGTCGGGGTCGCGAGCCATGATTTTCTTGTGCTTCGCGATGATCGCGGGCGCGCTATCGCAGAATTGCATGGCCTGGCCACGGATCGCGAAACCGGAAAAGTAGAGCCCATCGGTACTGACGAAAACAAGCATTCGTTACGGATCTGGCATTACGCGCACGACAGGGAATACGCGGAGAGTCTCGGTGCGATTCCAAGTCGAACGACTTACATCGCGGACGGTCAGGACAAGGTGACGCTTTTGAAAGCCGACAAGGACGAGGTTTTGAGTCGCTGGAACGCTGCAGTTGCCGCCAAGGAGCCGCTCAATGCGCTGGACCTGAACTATCCAAATTACGGGTTCAAGATGTCGGGCGACACCGTCAACAGCAATGCGGCGTATCGCACGCTGAGCGAAATCATGGGTGTGCCGGTCCACGACTTCCCGTGGAAGCTCGAACCGGGCCTCGACAACCGGATGGTCGATCAGAAGGAGATCGAGCGACTGCGCACGCACGGCTACCCGAGCCTCGACACGCCAACGGTCAAAACCAATGGTGAATACAAACCGTTGGGAGCCCTGCCGCCGCAAGCAGAATCCAGCCCCGGGCCGAGCCCGTCGGCGTTCGGTGGCAGCCGAGCGCAGGGCGAACGCGACGCACAGTACGATGCGCGCTCGCCGTCGCATCCGGGTCACGCCGACTACGCACGCATCCGCGAAGGCCTGGCCGGCAGCGTCCAGGACCAGCGGTCACTGGACAACGTCACCGCCTCTGCATACAGGGAAATGGCCGCGAATCCGCAGATGAAGCAGGTCGACTACGTCGGCGCCCACAACGGCAACGCCGTCCTCGCCTACGCGCCGCACGGCTTGGGGCGCGAGCCCATGTTCACGGCCCACACCGATATCGCGCAGGCGCAGCTGCAGCCGGCAGACGACAATCTGGGGCGTGCGCAGGCGATCGTGGAAACCCGCGCATTGGCGCAGACACAGGAACAGCAATCGCAGCAGCAATCCCAGGTACAAACGCAAAGCGGTCCGGCGCTGAGTATCGGCGCCAGAACTGTTTGACCAGGATCGGGTTTTGCGGGCAGTTCGCCTGTCCCGGGGATGCGCGAGGTTCCGCAATGACCGATGGCAGGGGGGCAATGGACAATGCCGGGCTATGCTCCCGGGTCTGTCCGCTGCCAGGCAGGCCCGCGCCGTCCCGTCAGTCTTACCGCTCCGGTCCGAGTCCTTCATCATGTCCCTCCGATTGCTTCCCATCGCGCTGCTCATGACCCTTCCGCTGTCCTCGCCCGCCACCACGCTGCCACCGCCGCCTGACGCCGCCCAGAAGCCGCATCGGGTCGAAGCCCCGCATGGCGCGGTGCGCAACGACGAGTACTACTGGCTGCGCGACGACAAGCGTGAAGACAAGGCGATGCTGGACTATCTCAACGCCGAGAACACCTACACCGATGCGGTGATGGCGCCGCTCAAGCCGCTGCAGGAGACGCTGTACAACGAGATCGTCGGCCGGATCAAACAGGACGACGATTCGGTGCCGTACCGCGAACGTGGCTGGTGGTATTTCAGCCGTTTCCAGGCCGGCAACGACTATCCGGTCTATCTGCGCGCGAAAGCCGCCGCCGATGGTTCGCAGGGCAAGGACGACCAGGTCCTGCTTGATGTGAACGTGCTGGCCAAGGACAAGAACTACTACAACGTCGGCGACATGGCGGTGAGCCAGGACAACACCCTTCTCGCCTATGCCGAGGACGACAACGGCCGCCGCCAGTACGCCATCCGCATCAAGAACCTCGACACCGGCGAGCTGTATCCCGACAGGATCGAAGACGTATCGCCGAACCTGATCTGGGCCGACGACAACCGGACCCTGTTCTATGTCGAGAACGATCCGGAAACGCTGCTCAGCGTACGCGTGAAGAAGCACGTGCTGGGCACGCCGGCCAGCGCCGATGTTCTGGTCTACGAGGAAAAGGACGACAGCTTCTACATGGGCATCAGCCGCACCCGCGACGACAGGTTCATCTGCATCGACGTCGAGAGCACGGTCTCCACCGAAATGCGTTGCGCGCCCGCCGCCGATCCGAAGACCTTCACCGTGTTCGCGCCGCGCGAGCGCGATGTGGAATACAACGCCGATCATCTCGATGGCCGCTGGGTGATCCACACCAACGCGCCGGGCGCCGATGGCAAACCGGCCGCCAACTACAAACTGATGACCGCCGCCAGCGACGCGACATCGCGCAGCGAATGGAAGGAGTGGGTGCCGCATCGCGATGAGGTGTTCATCGACAGCTTCGATCTGTTCAAAGGCTTCACCGCGATTTCCGAACGTTCCGAGGGCCTCGAGCGCATCCGACTGCTGAAGGCCGGCGGCGAGGAATTCGTGAAGGCCGACGAGCCGGCGTATTCGATGGGTTTTTCGACCAATTCCGAAGCCGATACGCCGTGGCTGCGCTACAGCTACACCTCGCAGACCACGCCGGCCACCACCTACGAGTTGAACGTCCTCACCGGCGAACGCCGGATGCTGAAGCAGCAGCCGGTGATCGGCTACGACGCCTCGCAGTACGTCACCGAGCGCGTCTGGTCCACCGCCCGCGACGGCGTGAAGGTGCCGGTGTCGCTGGTCTACAAGAAGGGTTTCGAGCGCAACGGCACTGCAGCGATGCTGCAGTACGCCTACGGCAGCTACGGCAGTTCGTCGGACCCGGTGTTCAGCGTGACCAACGTCAGCCTGCTCGATCGCGGCATGGTCTACGCCATCGCCCACATCCGCGGCGGCCAGGAAATGGGCCGCAAGTGGTACGACGACGGCAAGCTGTTCCGCAAGAAGAACACCTTCACCGATTTCATCGATGTCACCGACGATCTGGTCGCCAGGGGCTACGCCGCGAAAGACCGCGTCGGCGCCTACGGCGGCAGCGCCGGCGGCCTGTTGATGGGCGCGATCTCGAACATGGCGCCGGACAAATACCAGGTGATCCTGTCGCAGGTGCCGTTCGTGGACGTGGTCACCACCATGCTCGATCCGAGCATTCCGCTGACCACCAACGAATACGACGAGTGGGGCAACCCGGAGAAGAAGAAGTACTACGACTACATGCTGTCGTATTCGCCCTACGACAATCTGTCGAAGCAGGCCTATCCGGCGATGTTCGTCGGTACCGGCCTGTGGGATTCGCAGGTGCAGTACTGGGAGCCGGCGAAGTACGTCGCCCGCCTGCGCGACCTCAATACTTCGAATCAGCCGGTGGTGTTCCGCACCAATATGGACGCCGGCCACGGTGGAAAGTCGGGCCGCTTCCGCCGCTATCGCGAACAGGCCGAGATGTTCGCCTTCCTGCTCGACCAGCTGTCCGTGGTTCCCGTCAACAAATAGGACCTTGGCCGCTGTGTGCGCCCTTTTGTAGGAGCGACGGAAGTCGCGACAGACCGCCGAACGACTGCCGGAAAGCGGTCGCGACTTCCGTCGTTCCTACAAAAGCTAATGGCTTGGCATCGACGCTGCTGACCGCGACGCTGCCCTCTGTCGCGGCTGAATGCGCCCGCATTCCGTCGGGCCGGTCGGACGGCTACACTGCGCGCATGAATCGACGCCTCGCTCTCGCTTCCGCCGCCTTCGCGATCGTATTGCCGCTGGCCCTGTCGGGCTGCGGCAACAAAGGCCCACTGGTACTGTCCGACGCGCCTGCAGAAACCACCGCACCGGCGGAGGCCCCCGTGCCGGAGCCTGCGCCCGAACCCACGCCTGCACCCGACGCCACGCCGCCAAGCCCTCCCGCCAGCGGCACGCCCGCGCGCTGAACATGAACGCCGTGCGGCAAGCGCCCCTGCCGTTCACCAAGATGCACGGCGCGGGCAACGATTTCGTGGTGATCGACCTGCGCGGACAGGCCCCGCCGCCCAGTCCCGAGCAGTGCCGCGCCATCGCCGACCGTCACACCGGCGTCGGCTGCGACCAGATCCTGACCGTCGAATCGCCGCGCACCGCACAGGCGGTCGCGGCGTACCGGATCTGGAACGCCGACGGCTCGTCCTCGCAGCAATGTGGCAACGGTGCGCGCTGCATCGCCGCCTGGGTGCTGCGCGACAGCGTCGCCCGCGACCCCGAGCGTTGTCTCGTCGACCGTTTCCAACTCGACAGCCCCACCGGCACGCATGCGGTCGACGTGCTCGGCATCCATCACTACCGCATCGCCATGGGTCGCCCGGAGTTCGAGCCCGCGCGCATTCCGCTGCGCGGCTTCGACGCAGCGCAGCCCGAATACACGCTGCCGTTCGGCGGCGAACTGTTGAGCATCGGCGCGGTGTCGATGGGCAATCCGCATGCGCTGATCGAGGTCGATGATGTCGATGTCGCGCCGGTCGCGGGCTTCGGCCAGGCCGTGCAGCGGCACGATGCGTTTCCGGAATCGGTCAACGTCGGTTTCGCGCAGGTGATGTCGCGCGGCCGCATCCGCCTGCGCGTGTTCGAGCGCGGCGTCGGCGAAACCCTGGCCTGCGGCAGCGGCGCCTGCGCGGCGGCGGCGGTGCTGATGCGGCGCGGTCGTATCGATCGCGAGGTCACGGTGGAACTGCCGGGCGGCACGCTGAGCATCGCCTGGCCGGACGACGACGCGCAGATCGCGATGTCCGGCCCGGCTGCATTCGTATTTGAAGGGGAATGGTGGCAATGACCGACACGTTCGACAAATTCGACAAGGCGCAGGAAAAACTCGGCGCGCACGAGATCGCCGCATGGCTGCGCCGGCATCCGAATTTCCTGCAGCAGTTCCCCGATCTGGCGTTGACGCTGGTGGTGCCGCGCGAGCAGGGCTCGGCAGCGTCGCTGGCCGGCTATCAGCTGGAAATCCTTCGCGACAAGAATCGCGAGCTGTCGCGCCGGCTGCAGGAACTGTTCGCCAATGCGCAGGAAAACGAGCGTCTGGCCGTGCGCACGCATCAGTTGACGCTGGCGCTGATGAAACAGCATCGCGCCGACGACACTGCGCGCGCGATGGCCGCGAGCCTGGAAGAAGATTTCAATGGCGATCTGGTGCGCATCGTATTGTTCGCGCCGGTCGAAGGCTTGGACGCTGCCGACTGGCTGCAGATATTTGCCGAAGACGACGCACGCCTCGCACCGTTCCGCGACTGCCTGAAGGATGGCGAGCCGATCTGCGGCCGTCTGCAGCCGGAGAAGAATGCGCTGCTCTACGGCATGCGCGCCGAAGACGTGGCCAGCAGCGCGCTGTTGCCGTTGCCGGGTCGTGGTCTGATCGCGGTCGGCAGCCGCGACGCCAACCGCTTCTTCCCCGGCATGGGCACGCTGTTCCTGCGGATGATGGGCGAGGCCTTCGACACCGCGATGCGGCGGTTCGAGGGCTGACGCCACAGGGCGCGCCGAATGGGAGCCGCCATCAATCCGCTGCTGATCATCGGCGCCGTGCTCAGCGCGATCGCCGCGTTGCTGCATGTCGGCTGCATCGTGTTCGGCGCATCGTGGTACCGTTTTTTCGGCGCGGGCGAGCGCATGGCCCGGCTTGCCGAAGCCGGCGACTGGCGTGCGGCGGCGATCACGTCGGTGATCGTCGCGGTGCTGTCGCTCTGGGCGCTGTACGCGCTGTCCGGCGCCGGTGCGGTTCCGAAACTGCCGCTGCTGCGGATCGGCCTGTGCGCCATCGCTGCCGTCTATTCGCTGCGCGGTCTGGCCGGATTGCTGTACGCGGCATTCGGCGCGCGTGCCGACGCGGCGTTCTGGTGGTGGAGCTCCGCGATCTGCCTGGTGTTCGGCATCGTGCATGTGGTCGGTCTGATGCAGGTGTGGTCGCGGCTGTGACCGCATCGCCGCATGTCGATGCATTCCTCTCGCATCTGCAGGTCGAGCGGCGCATGTCCGCGCATACCCTCGACGCCTATCGCCGCGATCTCGATGCGCTGGTGGCATGGGCAGCGGAACAGGGCGTCGATGATCTCGCGATCGTGCATACCGAGCAGCTGCGCGCGTTCATCGCCGCCGAACATCGTCGCGGCTTGTCGCCGAAAAGCCTGCAGCGCCGGTTGTCGGCCTGCCGCAGTTTCTATCAGTGGCTGTTGAAGCACGGTCGCGTTGTCGCCAGTCCAGCCGCCGGTATCCGCGCGCCGAAAGCGCCGCGCAAACTGCCGCAGGTGCTGGATGTCGACGAAGCGGTGCAACTGGTCGAGCTGCCGACCGACGTACCGCTGGGCGTGCGCGACCGCGCGATCCTCGAACTGTTCTACAGCTCCGGTCTGCGCCTGAGCGAACTATGCGCATTGCGCTGGCGCGATCTGGATCTCGCCGACGGCCTGGTGACGGTGCTGGGCAAAGGCAGCAAGCAGCGCAGCGTGCCGGTCGGCTCGCACGCGCGCAAAGCGCTGGACGACTGGCGTCGCGAGTTGCAGGGACAGCTTGATGCGCCGGTGTTTCCCGGCCGCGGCGGCGCGACGATCACCCCGCGCGCGGTCCAGCTCCGTCTGCGCCAGCTCGCACAGCGCCAGGGGTTGTTCAAGCGCGTGCATCCGCATCTGCTGCGGCATTCCTTCGCCAGCCACGTGCTGGAATCTTCCGGCGATCTGCGTGGCGTGCAGGAACTGCTCGGCCACGCCGATATCGCCACCACCCAGATCTACACGCATCTGGATTACCAGCATCTGGCCAAGGTCTACGACGGCGCGCATCCGCGCGCGAAACGCAAAACCTGAAGCCCGCTCTACCGGCTAATGCCAGTCAGTTAAGTCCTGATGGGCATGACTCACGACGAGCGATTTTTCTCCCTCCCTTCAACCGCAGGTTGAGGGGAGGGTTGGGGAGGGGTGCTTTGGCGCCAAGAGCACCCCCTCCCAACCTCCCCCTGCGCTTCGCGCAAGGGGAGGAGGAATTCTGCAAACGTGACGAGGCTTAACTGACTGGCATTAGCTCTACCGGCCGCTTTGTTTATGGGTCGTTCGTCACCCCTTGCGCCGACCGGGGCCGACCCCCACAACCGTTGAACGCCCGCTTCGCACCGCAGGAAGTTCCATGGACCCGCACAATCCCAACGTCTTCTACGCCACCACCATCGTCTCGGTGCGCCGCAACGGCCGGGTGGTCGTCGCTGGCGACGGTCAGGTCACGCTCGGTCATACGGTGATGAAATCGAACGCGCGCAAAGTGCGCCGGCTCGGCCGCGACGGGCAGGTGCTGGCCGGTTTCGCAGGCGCGGCGGCCGATGCCTTCACGCTGTTCGAGCTGTTCGAGTCGAAGCTGGAGAAACACGGCCAGCTGACCCGCGCGGCCGTCGAACTGGCGAAGGATTGGCGCACCGAACGCCGCTTCGGCAAGCTCGAAGCGCTGCTGGTGGTGGCGGACAAGGACGCCTCGCTGATCATCAGCGGCACCGGCGATGTGATCGAACCCGAGGACGGTCTGGTCGCGATCGGCTCCGGCGGCATGTACGCGCTGTCGGCGGCGCGCGCGCTGCTGGCGCATACCGAACTCAACGCGCACGACATCGCGGTCGAATCGCTCAAGATCGCTGGCGATGTGTGCATCTACACCAACCGCAACATCGTCGTCGAAGAACTCTGACCCCTTCGGCAGGAGCGATGGTGTGGGAGCGACGGAAGTCGCGATAGGAGCGCGCGAGGACTATCGCGACTTCCGTCGCTCCCACAACGCCATCGCTCCTACAAAAACATCGCGATTTCCGCCGATCCCGAAGAATTCGAGCCATGCCCAGCAAACCCGAATACGCCAACAGCACCATGACCCCGCGCGAAATCGTGCAGGAACTCGATCGTCACATCGTCGGCCAGGGCGCCGCGAAGCGCGCGGTCGCGATCGCGCTGCGCAACCGCTGGCGGCGGATGCAGCTCGACGATGCGCTGCGCGATGAAGTGATGCCGAAGAACATCCTGATGATCGGCCCGACCGGCGTGGGCAAGACCGAGATTGCGCGGCGGCTGGCGACGCTCGCCAACGCGCCGTTCGTGAAGGTCGAAGCCACGCGTTTCACAGAAGTGGGTTACGTCGGCAAGGATGTCGAACAGATCGTCCGCGATCTGGTCGACACCGCAGTGAAGATGTATCGCGAACAGGCCAAGGCGCGCGTGCGCACGCAGGCCGAGGCCAGCGCCGAAGACCGGATTCTCGATGCGCTGTTGCCGCGACGCCAGCCGGCCGGTGGTTTCGGCTTCGGTGCGGAGTCGGGTGCTGCGACCGGCACGCTTGATGTCGGCAGCGGCGAAACGCAGGACAAAACACAGGACAAAGCCGGCGACACCCGCCAGAAGCTCCGCAAGCAGCTGCGCGAAGGCGCGCTGGACGACCGCGAGATCGAGATCGAAACCGAGATCAACGTCGGCGTCGACATCATGGCGCCGCCGGGCATGGAGGACATGGGCCAGCAGCTTCGGCAGATGTTCTCCAACCTCGCCGGCAGCAAGACCCACACCCGCAAGCTCACGGTGCGCGCCGCGCGCGTGCAGCTGATCGAGGAGGAAGCCGGCAAGCTCGTCAACGAGGACGACGTGCGCGAAGCGGCGATCGATGCCTGCGAACAGCATGGCATCGTGTTCATCGACGAGATCGACAAGGTCGCCAAGCGCTCCGACAGCCACGGCGCCGACGTCAGCCGCGAAGGCGTGCAGCGCGATCTGCTGCCGCTGGTCGAAGGTTCCACCGTCAGCACCAAATACGGCTCGGTGAAGACCGACCACATCCTGTTCATCGCCAGCGGCGCGTTCCATCTGGCCAAACCCAGCGATCTCATTCCGGAACTGCAGGGTCGTTTTCCGATCCGGGTCGAACTGAGCGCGCTCGGCAAGGACGACTTCGTCCGCATCCTCACCGAACCGAAGGCCTCGCTCACGCTGCAATACGTCGAGCTGCTGAAGACCGAAGGCGTCGAACTGCGCTTTGAGCCCGACGCCATCGAGAGGCTCGCGGAGATCGCCGCCATCGTCAACGAGCGTCAGGAGAACATCGGTGCGCGGCGGCTGCACACCATCCTCGAACGCCTGCTCGATACGCTCAGCTTCGAGGCTCCGGATCGCGGCGGCGCGCAGGTCGCGATCGATCGCGCGTACGTCGATGCCCATCTCGGCGAGCTGGTGAAGGATCCGGATCTGTCGCGCTACATTCTGTAGCCGTTACACCCTGTAACGATGCGGGGTGCGCTCGACCGGGTCATGCCGTCACGCCCCGGGTGATCCTTGCCGATGCCGGTATCTTGCAGTGTGACCCCTCCGGGCGTCCGTTCGCGTTGATACCAGGACACGCCAGAAAGTGCAGCAGGGACCGCATCCGATCCACACCGGCAGTGGCTCCGTTCCGCCCAGGCGTATAGTTCAACCCGCCGCCCCAACCAAGGACATCCCCCGATGTCGGCTCACCGGCTTTCCGTTCTGTTCGCTGCGCTCGGCCTTGCCGCCTGCGCGCATGCGCCATCCCCCGACAGCTCCGCTTCGCCAGGTTCCATCCAGGAGACTCCCGCCATGACATCCACCGCCACCGCATCGCAGGCATTTTCGCCCCGACTCGATGCCGAACAGTCGCTGCTGCGGCTGCTCGAAATGATCCGCGGCAGCAAGACCGTCCAGGACATCACCGCCGATCGTTTGCAGCAGACCTTCGGCGTGGAATTCACTGTCGCCTCCGGTCGTTCCGGCTTCGGCGAACGCCTGACCCGTGACTGGTGGTCGTCGATCGAACTCGATCCGGACCATCCCTACGGCGCACGCGTCGAATTCAGCTTCCGGCCCGATCAGGCCGGCGCCTATCCGCCGCTTACCGACATCTGCAAGATCGATTTCGACCGCTTCGCCGCCGAGTTGCAGAAGATGGGTTTCAGCCGCGAGACCTATCGCGCCGAGCACAACCGCGTCATCCACGATCTGTTCCAGCGCGACGGTCTGAGCGTCACCGTGTACACGCGCGGTGAAGCCGACAATCCACCCGAGAAGATCACCCATGCCTGCGTGCAGATGGTCCTGATCAACTGATCTTGTCGTAAGTTCCGCCCGCGCGGTCGAAGCCGCCGGGCGCATGGAGGATGTCCCCGATGGCCACACCCGTTCCCGCCGCCGCCGCCACTCCGCCCGCGCTCAGCACGCAGGCGCAGGCGCTGGTCACCACGTTCAATGCTTCGCTCACGGCGGACCAGCAGACCAATTTCTCCAACGCGCTGCAGAATTCGCCGGCGCTCATCAACCAGATCAACACCGCAGTCGCCGCAGGCGAACTGCGCGCGTTCGCGCTGTTGCCCGTCGGGACCAATGCCGGTGGCCAGTTCAACCCCACCAGCGGCACGATGGAGTTGCCCGCGACCAGCATGACCACGCCGGCCAGCGGACGCTTCAATCCCGCCGAACTGACCTTCGTGCTGGGCCACGAAACCCAGCATGCGATCAACCGTCCGACCACCGCCGCCGCGCTCGCCACCTTGTCGACCGACGTCAACCGCATCGGCCAGAGCGCCACCGCCGTCCACGATTACACCGCACCGCTGAGCACGATGCTCGCGGTCAACCGCAACGACGAGGCCACCGCGCATATCGGCGGCTTCAACGCCACGGTGGGCATGGTGCGCAGCACCAACCCCAATCCGAGTCTGGAAGACATCTACCGCGCCAGCCCGGGACGGATGGGCGATTTCATCACCGTGACGCCGGGCACACCGGCCACGCCCGGCTCGGCGGCCACCGCCACCACGCCGGCCGTACCTGCCACGGCAGCCACACCCGACACCTACGCGCTGCGCGCCGGGCTCACGCTCAACGCCGACATGAGCATGACCCCGAACGCGGCGAATACGGCTGCGATGGGCACGCATTATTTCGACCAGTCCGCCGCCTCCGCGCGGCTCGGCCACAATGGCGATTCCAACTACCAGAACTACTACGCCACCAATCTGGTGAGCTTCGTCGCCCAGGTCGAGCGCGCGAACGCGCCGACGCATGCCGCTGCCGGCCTCACGCCACAGCTGACGCTCAACATGACCGCGCTCGGCGTGACCGAAACGCAGCTGGAGCGCAATGGCCTGAATCTCGGCGCCGCCGCTGGCCGACAGCCCTACTTCGACAGCTCCACCACCCCGCCGACCGCAGGCAATCTCGATCACACCATCGCCACACACGCGCATGTACCGGTCACGATGCCGAACGCACTGCCGACCGTGCAGGCGCCGGTCGAACAGCAGACCCATCCTGCGGTGCGCCAGGCGATGGATGCGATCGACCGCTCGCCCAATATCCCCGCCGATGCTTTTGGCCCGGATCGCCAGCGGGTCGCCACGGGCGTGGCGCTGCATGCGGCCGCCCAGCAGATCACGCCCGATCATGTCGTGCTCAACGATCGTCGCACCGACCTGATCGCAGTGCAGGGCGCGCTCACCGACCCCGGCGCGCGCATGTCGACGCCGCTGCCGGTCGCCGAGGCCGCGAAGACCGACCTCACCGCCGCCCAGCAGAAACTCGATACGCTGCCGCCGGCGCAGAACGAACAATTGGGGCGCAACCTGTCCGCCCAGCAGGACAAACCGGTGCAGGAAGCGACCGGACCGGCACGCTGATCGCGCTGCGGCAGGCTTGAACGACGGCGGCCGCAGGGCCGCTGTCGCCCCGGTGCCCGCGCCCGGCGACCGGCTTTGATCCGGATCATGTTCCGTGCGCCGTGCGGTCGTCAGCGCGCCTGCGATCCGCGTATATTCCGCGCAGGTCATCGCACAGGGACGCCCGTGACCGATCGCCGGTCTGCATCATCGCCGGCATCGTCGAGTGGGGCCCCTGCGGACGACTGCCGAATGCCGCCGCACCCGACTACAGGAAGCCGTCATGCCCCCCACGATGACCGACGAGCCCATCTCGCCGCCCACGCACACCGCAGAGGCCTTGCTGGAACGGCTGCTGACGCTGATCCGCGACAGCCGCGACATCCAGGACTTCAGCGCATCGCGGATACGCCGGGCATTTGAAGTTGAATTCGTGTCGGACGAAGGTCGGCTCGGCTTCGGCGAACGCCTCAACCGCGAGTGGTGGTCGTCGATCGAACTGGACCCGGACGGCGCCTACGGCCCCAGCTTCGAGCTGGCGTTCCGGCCGGACCGCAGCGGCACCTATCCGCCCGCCACCGGCATCTGCGGCTTCGATTACGCGCGTTTCGCGGCCGAACTCGTCGCGATGGGCTTCGAGCACGAGACCTGCTACGGCGAACACGGCCGTATCGTCCATGAAAGCTTCGAGCGCGCCGGCCTGTCGCTCACCGTCCACACCCGCGGCGAAGCCGACGAGCCGCCCGCGAAAATCACCCACGCCTGCGTGCTGCGGGTGATCGCGAACTGAGCCGTCGGGGCAGGGCGGCGCGTTAAACTGGCGACATGAACGCGCCCAACGATTCCGACAACGCCATGTCCGACGACAGCAAGCCTGTCGAAGGCACGCCTGCCAACAGCAAATCCGCCGACACCACCCATTTCGGTTTCCGCGACGTGCCCGTCGCCGAGAAGCAGAAACTCGTCGGCGAAGTGTTCTCCTCGGTCGCCGGCAATTACGACCTGATGAACGACCTGATGAGCCTCGGCATCCATCGGATCTGGAAGCGTTACTTCGTCGCCACCGCGCAGGTGCGCCCGGGCGACCGCGTGCTCGACCTCGCCGGCGGCACCGGCGACATCGCCGCGCTGCTGAAGGACCGGGTCGGCGACGACGGCGAACTGGTGCTCGGCGATATCAACGGCGCGATGCTGCGCGTCGGCCGCGACCGCATGACCGATCGCGGCAACGTCCGTGGTTTCGAATACGTGCAGTGCAACGCCGAGAAACTCCCGTTCCCCGATGGCAGCTTCGATCTGGTCACGATCGCCTTCGGCCTGCGCAACGTCACCGACAAGGACGCCGCCCTGCGCGAGATGTACCGCGTCCTGCGCGTCGGCGGCCAAGCCCGCGTATTGGAATTTTCCGAAGTCACCGCCGAATGGTTCAAACCGGTCTACGACTTCCACTCGTTCAAGATACTGCCGCAGCTCGGCAAACTGTTCGCCAAGGACAGCGACAGCTACCAGTACCTCGCCGAATCCATCCGCAAACATCCGCCGCAGGATCAGCTCAAGGGGATGATGGACGCAGCAGGGTTCTCGCGGTGCTCCTACAAGAATCTATCGGCGGGGATTGTGGCGATTCATACGGGTTATAAAACGTGATTAATACACAGGGGAAGTGAATGGAAGTCGTTTTTACAAATGAAGCAATAGCTACTGAATACAAGCGGTGGGCTGATCAAATCGATAAAGATGATCAATACGACACAGAAGAAACGGTCGGCCTTTTTGACGTGTTGCGGTCACACTTTTTGATTGCGGACTACTTCTACGGCAGAGATAGTGGTATGGGCGGAATTGGCCCGCGCGACATTAACCTTTTGCATTCTGCTGTCTATCGTCAATTCGTTGCATATGGCGGTGCAACGAAATGGAAAAATTACTTCGAAAAGGCAGCCACGCTTGTATTCGGCTTGGTTACAGATCATCCATTTCATGACGCGAATAAGAGAACAGGCCTGCTTACCTACCTCTATGCGCTTCATAAAATGAATCGATATCCAACGAATGGGCAGAGTGATCTTGAAGATTTTATGGTCGACATAGCCGACCGCAATCTTAAAAAGTATCGGCGTATGAAAGAATTGGCAAAACGAGAAGAAGATGCGGACGTACTTTTTATTGCTGATTACATGAAAAGAAACTCAAGAGAACGAGACAGCCGATACTATACAATCACATATAACGAGTTAGATCGTCGCCTGCGCGACTTCAAACATTGTCTATCCAACCCGCATAAAAACTATATTGATATCTGTCGAATTGAATATTCTCGCGAATACGGAATATTCGGCAAGCGCAAAGAAAAGCTCGTGACAATTGCCCAGGTTGGCTTCCCTAGCTGGAAGAGCCAAGTTGGAAAGGGAGCGATTTCTACTATCAGACGTGCAGCCAAACTTACCCCAGAACATGGCGTAGATTCGGCGATGTTTTATCGAGGCGCAGACCCATTGAACGCACTTATTGCGCAGTACGAAGGCCCACTACAAAGCCTAGCCTTCAGGTGAGCAAGTAGCGAGTAGGGTGGGGTGAGCGCAGTCGTCGAAGGTGGGCATCGCTGCGCTCACCCCACCCTACGCATCACCGAGCAAGTAGCCCGGGCAAGCGCAACGCGCGCACTCGGGACGAGTGGCTGAATGCCTCGCCGATGAGCCGGTGCGGCCTTTGACCTCACCCGGGCTACGACATCGGCGGTGTCGTGGCGATTCGTATGGGGTGTAGCGAGCAGCCCGGGTAAGCGCAACGCGCGCACCCGGGATGAGTGGAGGAATCCCTCGCCGAAGAGCCCCGGGTGCGGCCTTCGACCTCTTCCGCGGGCGACGACATCGGCTGTGTCGTGCCGATTCGTATGTCGTGTCGGGTTTGAACCATTCGCGGGACACAATTGATCGCGTCGGAGTTTCAAGATGAGAGCATTTTCGTTCGTTCTGCTTTTCCTGGTGTCGGGCTTCGCGTCCGCCTGCGAGTGCATGAATTACTCGCTGGACAGGGAGGTCGTTCAAGAAGCGAAGGATGTCTTCGTATTCCGGGTGATCGGCACGGGCGTGTCGGCCGACCCGGACGATCACATGGCGGTCGCCAACATCGCGGTCGTCGACCGCATCCGAGGCGAATCGAAAATCAAGCGCATCCGTTATTCGATATCCTGGTGTTGCGGACTGCGAATCGAAGCGGGTGGTTATTATGTTCTGTTCGCGCACAAAGCATCGGATTCGATACAGGTGCATGCCGGAAACCTGCTTGCTGTAGGCGACGAATATGATTCCGCTGGTATGTTGCGTACCGACCTGCTCGACGTTCTCGCGGGTCGGCGCGCGATCGATGCAGGCATTACCGAGTACACCCAAAGCCGGTTGCCGAAGATACCGCCGCCTCCATCGCCGCCCTGTCCGGATCGTAAGCGGGCGAAGTGATGAATGCAGTAAATGGCCCGGGTGCGCGCAACGCGCGTACCCGGGACGACTGGAGAAAAAGATCCCCGGGTGCTGCCTTTGGCGCCACCCTGGCTACGCACCGTTCGCCAGGAACAGCGACAGCGATCGGCGCCTCGCGATGCAATTACAAAAAACTATTGACGCGCACCGCGTCGATACACGTTGACTATCGCGTGTGGCCTGCGATGAATTGACGCACTCTGCTGGCAGTTGCGAAGCAATCGCATTGCAGGGCTGCGCGTTTCTCACCAGTAGACGCACCGCATTGAAGGGGTGTAGCCTGCGTTGACAGCGCAGTCTTTTCCGTCGACTCCATCGCCGTAACGGCACTGCAGCGGGAATCCGCATCGAATCGCAATAGGCTCCAGTTTCATCGTCGGTCATATCAGCAAGGATGTTTGCCATGACTCAGCACGTTGCACGACCGCCTGCCCCGAAATCGCGCTCCCGCCGCGCAGGCCTCTTGTTCGCCGTCATCTATCTGCTCGCGCTCGGGGGCGTGGCGCAAGGCGCCTGGCGCGTCTATGACCGCCAGGTCCACGAAGCCGTCAAGGATGTCAAAAAAGAAGTCGCCGACTTCAGAGCGGATGTCAAACCGAAATGGAGCAGTGCAGCGGGTGGTACCCGCAATCCCTATACGGGAAGGCAAAAAGACTACGACCTGCCGAGCAACGTCGCCCGCGAAGAAAAATACGGCATGAAGGCGAAGTGCGGCGAGGAAGCGACGTTCTCGGGCGCCGAAATATGGAAAGTGCCCGCGCTGCCTGCGGAAAACGCAATCGTCGGTTCGGGTTTGACCGAATTGAACACCGAGATCTGCCAGCGCCTGGTCGCTGCGGAGAATCGTCGCTTCCAGCAAGTGATGAATACGATGTCCCGCATCAAAGAACGCAACGATGCGTTGAAGGCATTGGCCGAAAATCGCTCCTCGATCGATGAAAAAGGCGAAATCGACGCGAACACCAACAACCTCCAGCTCTCCATCGCCGATGCGCAGGTTGAAATCCAGTACATGCAGGCGACGATCGCCGCATACGATTCGCTGATCGCCACGCTCAAACAGTCGCAGGACACCGTCGCCAACCGGACCATGAACGGCAAGAACGAAGCCGCAGAGGCCATCCGGATGACGGCGCTGGTGGCGGCTATCGAGGCAGCGAAGCTCGCCCATTGAGCCATGTCGGGTTGCCGATGGATTCGCATGCGCGAACCATCGGCGCCTACGCAGGCGCAGTGGTCTGATCAATGGAATTCATCGGATGATCAACATGAATTTTCTGGTGGCGGATGGTATCGGCGAATTTTTCTACTACGCGTTGATCTACAAGTTCGTGCAGAGCGAAATTCTGCAGATCGGTCCTGAAATCATGGGCCGGATGATGACATTCGTCGGCTCGGTGTCGCTGGTCCTGATGACGCTCTGGGTGCTGTTCAACGGCTACAGGATCATCAGCGGCCAGTCGCGGGATTCGATGATGGCATTCGTGATGAATGCCGCACGGAACACTTTGATCGTGGGCGCGGCCACGACGATGGCCTTGGCCGGGTCGAATCTGCAGTTGCTGCTGACCGATCATCTGGATCGGGCGGCGGTGGAGCTGGTCACCGGAAACGAAGACGACAAACAGGCGAGCGATCTCATCGAAGAGAATCTGGTGCTGATGCAGATCGCGTTGTCCAGTATCGATGCGGTGCGGATTTCCGAGGACGGCAGTCTGCAGTTGAGTGAGCAGAAGACGCGCGCACTGTGGATGGTCGGGCTTGGCGCCGCTGGCCCGCCGGTGGTGGCCGGTGTGATGCTGCTGATGTACCAGGTGGCGATGGCGTTGTTCATCGGTCTCGGGCCGCTGTTCGTGCTCGCGCTGATGTTCGAGCAGACCAAGCAGATGTTCTGGAGATGGTTGTATTACGGTATCGGCACGTTGTTCTCGATGGCGGTGTTGGCGCTGATGACGAGTCTGGCCCTGAAAGTGGTTGGAATCGTGACCGCGTCGTTCTGGATTACCGCCGCCGTCGGTGGCGGCGACTTGACGGAAGGCATGGGCAGTCGCGCACTGCAGCAGGGAGGTATCGGGTTGATGCTGACGCTGCTGCTGATCAGCGTGCCGCCGATCGCATCCAACTTCTTCCAGGGCGCGGTGGCCAGTTTCGCTCACTACAGTGCGTTCGCAACCGGCGGCGCACCGGCAGGACACCGGCCGGGAGAGTCGGGGTATCGGGGAGCGTATCAGCCACAGATCACGTCGCCTGGAGAGCGGTCGCATTCGCCTCCGCCGATCAGACACGAACCGGTGCGGGATCCTGCCAGGGCCGATCCGCTGCCCATTCAAAACCGTGGACTGGCGCATGAATCAGCGACAGCCAAATAAGCCCGATGAGGTCGAATCATGCTCGCGATAAGCCCCAGGATCATATGGTTCTGCGCATTGGCGCTTTTCTCCGTGGCGGTCGAAGTCTGGGCGGAAGGTGGTACGTGTCCACAAGGCTACTATCCGGTCGACTCGCCGGGTGTCATGGGGTGCGCGCCTATTCCCGGCGGCGAAAGCGAGGGTTATGAAAATCCGCCACCTGACCCGGGCCCGCAGTGGAAAACCCAATGGGCTTCGATCGCTTTCGGGAATAATGGATTAGGTGTCTCGACCAATATGTCGAGCAAACGCCAAGCGGAAAAAGCGGCTTTGGCGCAATGCCGCGAAATGGGCGGAACCGGCTGTTACATCAACCTGACGACATACAACCAGTGCGTTGCAGTCGCTGGCGGCGGACATACTGCGCCAACCGCTGGCGCTGCCGATCAAGAAACAGCGGAGTCGATGGTGATGGACGATTGCAGGAAAGACATGAAAAACACGAATTGCAGAATCTACTATTCCGCCTGCAGTTACCCGGTTCGTATTCGTTGACCGTCCGACTCTCCTGTAGACGGAGTCGTAGTCGATTTTTTCGAGGGCACGAGGCCATGCATTTCAAATCGATCCTGTTTTTTCTGACCGTCGTCATGGCTGGCCTGACGCAAGCCCAGACGCAACCGCCGCAAGTGGCGGTCAAGCCGCAAGCGCAAACAGCGGCCAAGCCGCAAGCGAAAGCGCAAACCCAGGCGAGGGCAGCGCAGATGGCGGCCGCCGATGATGCCTACTATGCGTATATCCCCTGGCGATCGAATGATCCGTTCGTGTTCTGCAAGTACGGTCCACCGCCGGATCACTGCTGGAAGCCGATCGATCCCATCTCTGCCACCTGGGTTCCGACCTGCCTGCCGTACACGCAACCGAACATGGCTTCGGTCGCGTACTACGTGCAGGTCTGCCCGCAGGCCGAAGAATCCGGCGAATGGGTACCCGACAACGATGGCACCCCCACCACCACACCATTCGTGCATTGACAGCGGACAGAGCGATTCGTCGAATCCGCAGCGAGAGCATTCCCAGCCGAAGGCCTCCGTTATTTATCGCATTGTCTCTGCAAGGCGTAAGGATGCGCACAAGCGCGCTTCACAAACATCGCCGCAACTCGAAACGACATTTGTCAATGATTGTCGTGCGCGAAGCGGCTGGCCGATGTACTACTGCCGGTGATATGGTCATTGCGCAGACAGGGAGTCGCCGTTCGTATCCGTGTCTGGGAATCGGATCATCGTCGATGTTGGAAGATGCCGGGGTCTATCCTCGATCACAAGGAGTTTGCCATGTGCAAGGTGAAATACGTACTCGGAGTATTGCTGCTAGCCGGCGTTGCGGCAGCAGGTTCGTCGTTTGCCAATGAGCCCATGCCTGAAGAATCGGGCGTTGGCTATTGTGGTGCATGGGAATGGATCAGCGTAACGACATCTCGACGGATGTGTTACGAGGGCTCGCTGTACTGGTACGAATACAAAACCATCAAGTTCTGAGGAACTGGCGAACAACCCGGCTGCGCGCAGCGCGCGTACCCGGGACTGCCAGCACGCGGAGATCACAGACAGGCCTTGAGCGGGACGAGTTCCGGTGCGGGGGCGTTACAGTCCGTTACCGAATCCCGACACAGATGCGACAAACATTGACGGAGGCGTGACGCATAGTTTCCCTGCTGAATACTGGGACATCCACTAATCAGAACGTGGAAGGCTGATGTGTCGGAGAAGGCTGGTGGGGTGTGACCCCGAACGCTATCGTGCTGCACGCGATGGACGGGAATCCTGACGGGAAGACTTGAAGAAAGAAAATGGCGCAGCCAGAGCACGTGAAATCCAAACGCCGTCTCAGGCCGGATCGCAGCACAGCGTAATGAAGCAAGGCCCCAGCGAGGGGCTCCTGGCTATTGCAACGCACCATCTTCACCCACGTAATGACCGCCTCGTCTTAGAGGCCGTGTTGCCCGCGCGCGCGGGCTGCAGATATCCTGCCGCCGGCACACATGCGTGCTCGGAGGCGTAGTCACCGCATGAAGAGACGGCAATTCATGGAACTTCTGGGCTTGATCGCGCTGAGTGCCCACGGCGGTGTGCAGGCGGCTGCATCGCAACGCACAGATCAGGCGAAATCAGCGAGGCGGACTCTCGTGATCGGTGCGGGGCTGGCTGGTCTGTCCGCCGCGCACAGGCTCCAAGCCGCAGGGCGCGAAGTGCTGGTGCTGGAAGCGCGCGACCGCATCGGCGGCCGCGTCTGGACCAGCGGACGGTGGCCCGAGTTGCCGTTGGATCTGGGTGCGACTTGGATCCACGGCGTGCGCGGCAACCCGATCACCGAGTTGGCCGATGGCCTCCAGGCCAAGCGACTGCGCACCGAATACGATCGCAGCGTTCTGCACGATACGGACGGGAGCGCAGTCGAGGGGCCCCGTGCCGCAGCACTGGACGCGCTGCGCAAGCAGCTTGCCGATGCATTGGAGCGCGCCCAGCAGCGCGATCGCGATGTTTCGGTGCAATCTGTGGTCGATGCGCTGGCGACGAAGATAAAGGCGACGCCTGCGCAGCGTCGCGACCTGGCGTTCGCGGTCAGCGCCGACATCGAGCAGGAATACGCGGGCGGCGCGTCGCAGTTGTCGGCCCACGGGTTCGATGCCGCAGACGGCTTCGGCGGCGGCGACATGCTGTTCGCCGACGGCTTCCGGGTGATCGTCGATCATCTGGCCGAGGGTTTGCAGATCGAACTCGATCAGGTGGTGCGCGAGATTCACTGGCGACGCGGCATGGTTCGCGTGGTCACGTCCTCCGGCGAGTTCGAGGCCCAGCAGGTGCTGATCACCTTACCGCTGGGCGTACTGAAAGCCGGAAGCGTCCGCTTCGTTCCCGAATTGCCCGCTGCCAAGCGCGAAGCCATCAAACGCCTGGGCATGGGCACCCTGAACAAGTGTTACTTGAAATTTTCGGAAGCGTTCTGGGACAAGGAAGCCGACTGGCTGGAGTACCTCCCGGAAACGCCGGGTGCATGGACCGAATGGGTGAGCTTCCAGCGTGTCGCGCGGCAACCGGTGCTGCTCGGCTTCAACGCCGCGGATCGCGGGGTCGAGATCGAAGGCTGGAGCGACAAGGCGATCGTTGAGGACGCGATGCGCACGCTGCGGATCATGCATGGAGACGATATTCCCGATCCACTCGACGCGCAGATGACCCGCTGGCATCGCGATCCCTTTGCACGCGGCGCCTACTCGTTCAATGCGCTGGGTACCACGCCCGCCACGCGCGATGCGCTGGCCGCTCCGCTCGAAGGTGCCCTGTTCTTCGCGGGCGAGGCGACCGAGCGCAACTACTTCAGTACCACTCATGGCGCCTATCTGTCTGGTGTGCGCGCTGCGCGGGAGATGGGAACGAAATAAGCCGCAGGCATCTTGCTGTTCGATGGCGGGACGTCCGGACTCTGCACCGAGCGCATCGTGGGCTCTCAGGCCCGGCGCTCCGCCTCAGTCAGGGCTTGCGCGAACCAAAGAACTAGAAGACAGGGACACCCACTAATCAGCAGGCGGAAGACCTGGGGCATCAGAAATAAAATGGCGCGCCTGGAGGGGTGAGGCGCCACGTTTGCGCGGCATGCCGCGCGTGGCGGTGAACGCCGTCGCGCAAAGCGCGAGGGCCGGGAATCCCGACCGAAGGAATATCCGAAGAGAAATGGCGCAGCCAGAGCACGTGAAATCCAAACGCTCTCTCATGCAAAATCGCAGCGTAGCGTAATTGGCTACGTCCAAGGAATGATCATGCAGAGCTACTTACGGGACTTGGGTCCCGGTGGTGGGGTCAGCCTCTCCAAATGGCTAACTCTCTCCAACGGTCAGGAAACTTCATGGCGTCTAAGGGAATGTCTGGATGATCATCAAACAGATCAAATAACCGCTGGCGCCAATGGCAATGGGGAGAAACAGTTTGCAGCATATGCTGCAAGACTACGAGCACACAGTAGACACGGCCACTGTCCGGTACGTTATGCGGCCAACTGAGGCTCTTGGTTGGCAGCTGCGGTCTGACACCAAGCTGTCGATTCCAGAGGCGCTTGTGGTGTGCGCAGACGTTCCGAACATAGCTAAGGGTATGCAACCAGCTACCTAAATGCCGATCCGCAACGCCATACTCGGTGGCGATCCGCCTTTTGATTGCAGGTGAAAGCCCACGATAAAGCAGCGATATAGAGCCCAGAGACAGTAGCTCAGTGGCCATCCACACCGGCAGGTGTGTCTCACTGGTGTACTTGCCTCTGAAGTGCTGGGCGAAGGTTTCTTTGGCTCGCCCTTCTTCAACTGTGAGGTCTGCCATCAATCTAGCGTGATCGTAGTCCGGATCAAAGTTGGCTGGATCTGTATGCCCAAATGGTCCATATGCATGACCAATTTCATAGGTGATTGCCGTTCTAAGCGCGATTTCCACGCGTTCGATTGCATCAAGCACCAGTAACCGGAGCTTGCGATCGAAGATGTACAACCCAGCGATGTCGTTGAACTCGACCCCAGGCTGGAAATTTGCGCCATCCTTAAATGGCAAGAAGTACGCGCTCAGCCGGTAATAGCTAACGCGCTGCAACCAATGCAAAGCTCTGGCCGGATCTGCGACCCCGAGCCCACGCTGCTGAAGAAGCGCCAGTTGATCTTGGAACGCCAAGGCTTGTTTTGTGTAATGCATTTCTTCAGGCAATAAAAACCCGCCAATTATGCGCATCACCTACCGAAGTAGGGCTCAGCGTGGCGGGTATGTTGAAGACAATTATACGGAATTCCGTACTCGGAGGCAAGCAGTGGTGAGCCTGCAATTCAGGCTTGGGTGCCAGTTTCATTAGGCCCGCCGCAGCCGAACGGCGTTCAGGTCCACGACCTGCCCGCTCGTGGGAGCAAAGTAATTCTCAGGCAGGCCAGCCAAGCTTTCTACGTCTCCCGAGGCCAAGCCAACCCGATCCGGGATAGTCTCTCGTGGATTCACCCCTTCTTCTATGATCAGCGCTACTGCACGGCGCAGCAGTCGAGGTTGCTCAGGCATGAACTCGTTGTCGTAGGGTTCCGACTTGCCGCCAAAGCGAGCAGAGCGTCGTTTCCATAAGTTCAGCTCTTCCTGCTCGTCCACCAATTCCAATGCACGCAGCCGCATGAGCATCGCAGCAGCGGACGTTTTCCAGCGGAGCTTCAGAGCCAGTAGGGTATCGAGCGTCGGAACATTCGGAACATCAGCGGAGAAGGTTTCGCCAGGCAGCAAAAAAGCGCCTGCAAAGTAGTGCGCCTGACGCTCCATCTCTTTGTGGTTGGCTTGCGCCACCAGTGGAGGAATGTGCCGGTGTAGCACGACGTGACCAAGCTCATGCGCCGCATCAAAACGGCTGCGGAAGCAGTTGGCCTTGTCGGCGTTGAGGTACACGAAGGGGCGCCCGTTGATCGCACACCAGCTGGACACGCCTTCGATCTTGGCGACATCGGTTGCCTCACGCACGACGACACCGCCCGCGTTCTCGATGGCAAGCACTACGTCAGGCACCGGGCCCAGCCCCAGCTTCCATAGTTGCCTACATTCGGCTGCCGCAACTTCGATCTCTTCATTCGAAATCTCGTTGGGGTCGCGATAGCTCCTGGCCGGAAAATTGACGGTTGGGTACTCAACGAGCTCTCCGAATTCCGCAGCCAATTCCTTCGACCAATCATGGCGAACTGACATGAAGGCACGGGCCGACTTCAATGCCGAAGCATTGCTCCGGAACAGCTTCACACCAGAATCAAAGCCCGGCAGCGCCCGCAAAAACCACTCAGGTCGCACGTTGACCGCACGCGCCAGCTTGTCCAATGCATCCGTGGTGGGCTCCTGCTGACCGCTTCGCCACTTGCTGATCGAGCCGGTTGACACGCCCGCGAGGGCCGACAGCTGTACCTGCGACACGCCACGTGCATCCAGCACTTGGATCAGGCGCTCTGGACGGAATCCACTTACGCCGCGTTTCATGACTGCGAATCTTGCTGCTTTTTGGCTGCGGGCTTGAGCCTCACGCGCACAAGGTCCGGCTGCTCCACAGGTTGCGCGAAACGGCTCAGGAAAATCGCAAGGGGTTCACTGAACAGCCGTTCTGACAAAGTGGTATCCATGATGGCGATTTCCACTGACAGGGGACGCTCGGGTTGTATCTTCACGTTGCTGCTAAAAATAGAAACAAAGAATACAGCGATGTGAATACCGCTCACCTGCTCGCCAAACAATCCGGGTTGAACCAAGCGCTCAAGCCACTGATTGTGGTTGGCAAGTTCGAGCCGTCGGGTACTGCGTCGGGCGTTGTTCCAATTGCGATTGCTGGTGCTGAATCGGCCCACAAGTAATGAACCAACCTGCCCCACGATGATGTCGTTACCGCATAACGGGTTGTGCTGCACCCCCGCGATATCCAGTGCCACCGCGAACTGCTCGTTGGAATGGAAGTGCCGGGCTTGGCCAAGGGCGTTGGGCAGATGCCCCTTGTGATGCCTCGAAGCCTCCAACCAAGCCCTCTCACCGGCTGCGACCAGACCCTCTTCGATGCCACGGCAAAGGCCTTGCGGCAGTTGGGTTAGCAGGGTGTCGACAATGGTCTGTTCAGCTTCACGGGTCACAGCAAGCACCTTAGTGGATTTCCTAATGCGGAAAATACGCCTAAAATATTTCCCAATCAATCCCCTAGACCAATCTGAGAGTCCCCCCGGCTTTGCCGGGGAGGCTGTAGCCGTTTGACATATCCGGGAGTCCATCCCGGAGACTCCGAGTCGTGAGCCGCCAAGCACACGAACCGGAGAAACCGAGATGGATGAATACGAGAGCTTAAATCACACGCAATGGGAGTGTCTGTACCACGTGATTTTCATTCCAAAGTGCCGCCGTAAGACGTTGTATGTTGGGTTGAGGCAGTACCTTGGCGAAGTATTTCGGCGTTTGGCAGAGCAGAAGGAGAGCCGTGTTGGAGAAGGGCATTTGATGCCCGATCACGTTCATATGCTTCTGAAGATTCCACCGAAGTGCGCGGTATCTCAGGTGGTGGGGTACATCAAGGGCAAGAGTGCGATTCATTTGGCACGGGTATACGGAGAACGCAAACGCAGTTTTGTGGGGCAGAGTTTCTGGGCCAGAGGATATTTCGTTTCGACGGTCGGTCGGGATGAGGCAGTGATACGAGCCTATATCCGAAACCAGGAGGCAGAAGATCGGCGTCTGGAGCAGTTGCAGTTACTGAGATAGCGGCCACCTTCAGGTGGCCAATCCAAGGGACGCGCGAAGCGCGCCCGCCAGCCGCTTCGAGCGGCTCACATTTCTAATGCCCCCGGCTTTGCCGGGGGATACTTACCGACTGGGTCTGCAGGGCGTGCTCTTCAATCGAAGTGAGGTGGTGCGCACGGCCTTAAGCCACCTCGCCAAACAGGGGGCAAGGAGAAGGCAATAGGACGCCCACTAATCAGAACGTGGAAGACTGAAGATTGGGGCACCAGAGAAGACAGCCGTGTGCGAGTCAGCTCGGCACAATGGCCGGGAATCCCGACGGATAGCTCAACGAAGCCTGGAGGCAACCGAATACCGGCCATAAGTGCATGATTCAATGATCTATTTGTCACTACTTTAGGCAAACTTACTCACAAACGTACTCACATTTCGTGCCGCTGTCCCTGTCGCCCCTCGGAATGCCGATGTGAGGGCTTGCCGTTCGTCAGATCGCCGCGACACGGGCGGCGGAGGGGCGCCGATCCGGTGTCGCAGTGCGAGGAAGTGCGCGGATCGGGTGTTCGGCCTGCCGCACGGCCCGGGGCCGCCTACGGTCGCCGTCTGCGGGTCGTCCGGCCCGTGCGCGCCCTTTGCGGGGCTGTGTGCCGGCTAGGCCGTAGGCGCAGCGCTGAATCGCTCAGGCGGCCACATGAAGAGCGCCGGCCGTGGCACTCAGGCGGCAGGCTTCGGCTACCACACCGGGCGGGCCGCGCCGCGTCCGAATTCTCGTTCGGCCCGATGACTGCGCTACGCTAGCATGCGTCTGCCGCCCCGCTGCGGGGCGGCATAACTCTAGCGTTATGCGCCTACCAACCAGAGCAATTGCCCATGGAACTCACAGCTTGCTCAACCTGGGAGTGCGTCAACAGCTTCGCCGACTGGGTTGCGGCACTCGGCACAATCCTCGTATCAGCAGTTGCCCTGTGGCTATCTATGAAAGATCGCATGATCAATATGCGGGCGCGCTTCGACACCATTGTCACTAACGGGACAAATCCCTCCGTTCTAGACCGTCATGGATTCATGCTTTCTTTTACAAATATTGGCCCACGCCCCATTACCGTGAGCGGGCACGCATGGTCCTTGCCATTCAAGAGGCACCAGCTTTTCTTCATGCCGCAGATCGACCGCGAGACAGCACACCTCAACTCAAGGCTCCCCGTTGAGATCACTGACGGCAAGGAAGGACACCTCTTCTATAAGGAGACATTTTTCTCTGAGCTTGAACAGCCAGAGATAGCTCTCTTTCACCCAAACAAGGCTGTAGCCTTCCTTCGCATCTGGCTCTTTCGCATCCGTATCGGCACATCGGTTGGCAGAAATATTCCGGTCACGGTCACACGCAATGCAAGGCGGCGCCTTTGGGCACTGTATACGGCGCATAACAATTCGTTCAAGCCGAAGCCGCTTCGCGGCTCGGCTTAATTCAGGCACTAGGCGCATGATCATGGCACCCGACAACGTAAATGCTTCGATCGGCAAGGCCGTCTTGGCCGCTCAGTACTTTGAGCAATGGTTAGTTTGCGCTTACTACTACATGCGCATTGTCACGGAAGACGAGTTCTCGCTCACCGATGCGCAGTTATCCGATTATAGAATCTTCAAGAACCCGACAAAAAACTTGATCAAAGCCTTGTCTCAAAGTTCGCAGATTGATGCGCAACTAGAGTCAAGGATTAATGATCTTCTTGAGCAGCGTCACATGGTGGTGCATCGTTGGTTCTTGGTCGGCGACACACCGGAGATTCAAATCTCGGACCGTTGGGATAAACTCGCCGAAATTGCTGAGTCAGTGGCCTCTGAAGCGATGGAGCTTTCTTTTCTACTTCTTAGCTACATGAGAGAAGGATTGAAGCAACAACTCGCTGGTGAGGCTTCATGCAATGTCAAAGAGCATATGGCGCGCATGTTTAAGGAGTTGGAGAATGCGTCTAACAATTCATTCAAGCCGAACCCGCTTCGCGGGTCGTCTTAATTCAGGCTTTAGGCGGCACATGAAATTCATCGACAGGCTCAGAGTGGTGCCTTTAGGTAAACGCTATTCTCTTGGATGGCGCGTTATCGGCATGATTTTTTCCATGTATCTCGCTCTTGAGCTATTTTTTAGACTTACAAAGTTTTTTGGTCAGTTGGCGCAAGATCTTGATGCGTGGCAAATTCCAGTCAACCAAACACTTGGCGTCTGGATTTTCCTGATCGGCTTCTTAGCACTTGCGCCACCAATTGCGTCCATCTTCCTTGGTCTGTTTTTCCCGTTAGAGCGGCTACTGGACCATGACGAGTGAGTCGCAGAATAGATGCGTAGGTGGAAGTCTCGGCGTATACGCGCGGGATGAGAATTTCGTCTAGGCGGCCTAGCCCCCATTTTTCATGGTGTGGCCAACTCCGTTTCTCGGCTTTTGTATTGCCGCAGATTTGCAATAGATCGGGTGCGCCCGGCATCGGTTCTAGGGCCTGTAGAAGCCCCTCCGTGCCACTTGCACCGCCGCTTGCCCGGCACACTCAAGGCTTGGCATGGCTGGCCGTCGCGCCGCCGCTTAGCGCCACAGATCACGCGCGCCTTTTTCGCTCCATCCCCAGCGGGGCTGCTGCCTGAGTCCTCCGCGCGCGCGCACGCGCGCGAAGCCGGCAGATAGTCCGGTTTTGCCGAAGTTGTTCCCGCGCGCACGCTCGCGCACTTGGCCGAATTGCCCGGACTCATACGCGCGCGCGCGTTTTGGTGCAAAAATTCCGGCCGGTTTGCCGGAGTCTCTGGCTTTTCTGCTTTGCGCTGTTTTGTTCCGGTGAGCGCCGACCATTCGGCGATGATCGTGTCGATGATGCCGCTGTTGTTGTTGGTCCGGCCGTAGCGCGTGCGCCGGCTTTCGATCACAGCCAAGGCGTCCGGGCTCGGGTAGTAGTCGATTCGCGGATTGGTCGCCCGCCGTGCGCGCTGGCTGGCATTCGCTGTGGGATGGCGTGCGGTCATGTCGATAGCCTCCCGGCAGGGCGTGGGACCGTCCGGCCTGCTTTCCTGTGCTGGCACCACGGGCAGGCGATGACGGCATGCGGGGCGTCCGACCATAGCAGCACAGGACCGCATCCCGCGCACTCTGTGGCGTGTGTCCATCCCGCCGGCAGTTTCGCCGCCATGCGTTGACGGCGCTCCAGCGCGCGCAGGAACGCGGCTAGGGTGCGCTGCGGTACTCCGTAGCAGGCGTGCAAGTCTTTTGCCGAAAGCCCCGCCAGGACTACGGCGGGTAGGCCTTCATCGATCGCCAGATCAAGCAAGGTGCGCAGCGTGTCGCCGGCAGGCGTTATCAGCAGATCATGCAATCCCCGCTTATGGTCTGCGATCCGTTGCAGCAGCGGTGCCGGTATCGTGCCCCGCGTCGGCTCGGCTCTGATCTTCTCGCCGTTCACGGCAAGGCGGATGCCCGCATCGTGCAATTCAGCGAGTAGGCGGATTGCGGTCATAGGTCCACCGCCTGCCCGTCCGTTGCACCAGTCGCGCCATCCGCGCCACTCTCAGAGTGTGGCGCTACTGGCGCAACTGCGCTGCGGTTGGCGCAACTGATTAGCCGCCACTTCGCCCGTTCACCGAAACCCGACCGCTTCGATTCGACCCCGGCGGCCCTCATCGCGCGCTGCACGGTGCGCCACGCATGCCCGGAATCATCCGCCTGCCGCTTTACCTCGTTCACCGGCAATTCGCCGCCGCTCAGCAGTTCGCGAAGCCAAGAGACGGCATCCCGCCTTTCTTCGGCGTCCTCGCCTTGGGCTTCCGTATCCGCCAGCACCTCGCGCGCCGTTCCTTCGATTGCATCGCCCCAGATCACCCGCGATGTTTCAATGTCTGGATAGTCTGGCAAAGGTTCCTGCCGCAAGTCATAGGCGAAGCCGCCTCCATCCGGGCCTATGTTCGACTTGGCTCGCAGCAACACGCGCCGTGCGGGGCGATCATCGTCCGTGTCCTGTTTCGCTGCCACCCACACCATGCGCGCGAGCGCGCCGAATGCCAGCGAGCCGGTAATGCGTTCGACTGGATCGCGCCCGCTGGTGCCCTTGGAGAAATGCGTCACGCCAAGCAACGCACAGCGCAGCTCGCCGGCAAGGTCTACCAGCGGCTGCAAGCCCCGGCGGACTTCCGCGTTTTTGTGCGAGTCGCCAGAGATGGCCGAAACGACGGGATCGATCACCATCAAGCGGACATCGGGCAGGGCTGAGATTGCATCGCGAAGCGCCGCCATATCTCGGGAAGGGTCGAATGGGTAGGACTCGCCTTGATCGATTACCCCGCCAACCGTATGCACGCGCTGCAGATCGGCACCGGCAGCGCGTAGGCGCGGATTCAACGTGTCGGCGTCGTCGTCTTCTCCCGACCAGATCACCACGCTACCGGGGCGCGCGCGGCTGCCGTCCGGCCATCGCCCGCCGCTGGATACCGTTGCGGCGAGCGCTACGGCGACGGTTGTTTTTCCGGTGCCAGGTGCGCCGCCGATCAAATGCAGCTTGCCGGCCGCCAGCCATCCCGACCACAGCCAATCGATCGGCACGGGTTCCACGTCGCAGCCGCGCCGCAGGATGACGCGCGGGGCATTGTTTGGTGGCGGTGGCGGATCGGGCGGTGGAACGCGCGCTAACGCGAGCACGTCGCCTGCGGTGGCGTTCGGGTTCGTTGCCAACCAATCGACACAATCCCCCTTGTCGGGCAATGCAAGCGGGGCCAAGTGTACCGAGTCAACCGCTGAGGCAACGCCGCGCAGCTTGGCCGTCACCGCTTCGGCGTAGCGCAGGCCGGCCGCATCGTTGTCGCGCCAGATCACGACATGCCGGCCGCGCAGTGGTGTCCAATCCGCAGCGTCGGCGCTGTCTGCGCTGCCGCTGGTCGTCGCGGTAAGGCCAAGGCCGGCGAGCTCGTCGGCGCATGTCTCGCCTTCCACCACGAACGCCACACCATCGCCGCGCAGATCGGGAAGGCGATAGAGCGGCTTTCCGTTCGGTGGCGCTGTCGGCTCGCCGGTTACGAACGCGCGGCCGTTCCAACGCATCGGCCTGATCCATTTATCGCCGTTCGCATGCTTGGCGCGGATACGCCAAAAAAGCGGAGCGCCGTCGGTGTCGGAATAGACGTGCAAGCCGCTAGGCTCGAATCCCTTAGCGATTGCGGTATGCGCCAACCTACGCGCGGCAGCTTGCGGGGTTTCATCGGTCTGAGTCATGACGCACCCCGGATAAGATCGCGCACGGCATCGGCGAACTCCAAGCCGGTTAAGCGCATGTGAAAGGCGAGCAAGTCGCCGTGGCCGCAGCCGGCGAAACAGCGAAAGCCGCCGCGCGGGCTGTCCAGGTGAACCGATAGCGACGCGGTGCCGTCCTCATGGAACGGGCATCGCCCCTGCGCCCAACCGTTCCCGTGACGCGGGCCGAGCTTTTCGACACGGGCCCGGTAGTAGGTTTCGGGCTCGGGGATGCGTTCCCGCCAATTCGGCGGCAAGCGGTGGCCTTGCCAACTGCGGCGCGCGGCGATAGGTTTAGCCGTGCTGTAGCTCTTGATTGGGGCAGCAGTCACCGACCCGACGCACCCGCCAGTGCGTCGGGTCATCTGTTTTGTGGGTCTCATCCCTGCGCTTCCCGATCACGCAAGGCGATTCGGTCGGCTATCCAGGCATTGATTTCGGCCTGAAGCCAAGCAACAGTCCGCGTCCCAAGCCGCACGGGCTTGGGGAATGTACCAGCGGCAATTCCTGCGTAAATTTGAGTCCGGGCGATGCCAGTTTGGGCCTTGACCGCCGGAAGCCTGATTAGGATAGGACTGTTCCCATCCCGCATGATTGGTTCATCGCTGCGCATAGTCGTTTCCGCTCAATCCCGGAACATCCCGGACGGAAGCAGCCTTGCAACTTTCCCACTCCGATTAGCGCTATTGCGGAAACCAAATCCTCTATAGAGGTTTGTCGGGCTCTAGGGCCCACGCCTTGTCAACAATGTCTCGAATAGTTGCCTCGCCCGGTTTAGTAAATCCCAAGCTATAAAGCTGAATATGAATCGGAGTCGATGCTCCACGCTTTTTCATCTTCTGCATTTCGAGCAACGCCCTGATGATCCTCAGATAGCTATTTTGCAATCGAGGATCAAGGCTATTTGCTGCCGCACCGGTCTCACTTCTGAGTTCTTCTGCAGCATGCCCAGCAAACTCCATGCTGGAGACAAATCTTAATAGCTCTGCTGCACGGACAACAACTGGCGCATCGGATGGAATTCCACCAGCCGGGTAATAGCTATTTGGTTCCCCATGGGGATACTTCGCCTTGCTATCTGCATCCTTGCAAAATTCGTTTTTAGAAAAGTGCTCCATGATCTGAGCATGCTGCAATCCGTCACTCGTCTGAACCACTGCGCCGATCAGGCAAACCTTTGTGATCGCTGGACCGCCAATGAGCCCATGCAATCTATGCTCTATGTCCAGCGATTCACCACCAATCATAGAGAGATCCCAGACTCCATTGATACTCGTTATTCTGTCTTCCCATTCGATGACTTCATTCTCGCTGATCCTGTCTCCGGCAATTGTCAATAGATAGTGCTCTGAATCAGCTACTTCGCGATTGCTTTCCAGCCACGCAGTTTGCTCTTCTCGCGTACCATCTTGCGGAAAAGAAATTGCAATGGCGCTCAAGCCTTCGTCTGGAGACGTGCCAAAAAATTTTGGTATTAAGCAGATTTTTGCATCACTAAGCTTGATCAACTTTCCGAGTTCGGCAGGCGCGCCATTTACGAAGTTGGCAGATAACTGCAAATGACGATCTAAGCCGAGCATCAAAATATCGGCAACAGAGACCGGTTCCTGTAATACCGAGGACAAATGGCTCGCCGAGTCTTCGAGCGTGAGCCAATTTTTCAATTTGAAAAGCTTTGACATCCTGCCTCCCGTCCCTGCTGGACTCTGCGCCAACGCCGGCAGGGTTTCGGCGCTGGCGCCCCTGTGGGGCTAGGCGCTTCCTGAGCTTAGCAAGCCGTTACGGGATGTTGTGAGCCTTTCCAGGGTCAGCCGTCGGAGCCGGCCGCTTCCCGCAACGCCTTGGCCGTCTCTAACGCGAACTCGCACAGATAGGCTGTGCTGCCATCCGTCCCGGCTTCGATCGATGCGGCCAGTACGCGGCGCACGGCGTCCTCTAGGTCGCTTGCCTCGCGTGTGGCCGTGCGGCTGTCCAATCCTGCGGACACTGCCAGTAGGCGCATGCCTTCGGCGGGAATTTCCCGAAAGCCGGTGTCTACAGTGGTCGGGCGGGCGTCTGATAATCTGCTGTGAGCCATGATCGTTCTCCAGTGGAACGGTGGTGGTTAGGCCGGTCGGGGTGGTAATGACACCCCGGCCGGCCGCTTGTTACCGGCGTGCGCCGGATGCTTTGCGCAAGGGCACAACGTTGCCGCCTTCGCGGAGTTGGCCCAGGTAGTCGGCCCATCCCTGCATCATCTTGCGACGCTCGGGCAGATGGGCCGTGCGGTTGTAGGCGCGGCCGTTGGGGTCGCGGACGGCGTGCGCTAGCTGGTGTTCGATGTAGTCGGGCCGGTAGTGCAGGACTTCATCGAGAATGGTCCGCGCCATCGCGCGGAAACCGTGGCCGGTCATGGTGTCGCGATCGATTCCCATGTATCGAAGCGCCGCATTGATCGTGTTTTCGCTCATTGGCCGGCGCGCGCTACGCACCCCGGGAAAGACGAACTCCCCACGGCCGGTCAGCGGGTGCAGCTCGCGCAGGATCGCCACCGCCTGCGAGGACAGCGGGACGATGTGCGGGGTGTCGGTTTTGGTGGCGATGTAGCGCCATTCGGCGGCGTCCAGGTCGATATCCGCCCAGCGGGCCGCGCGCAGCTCGCCGGGGCGCACGAACACCAGCGGCGCGAGATTGAGCGCGGCCACGGTCACGGGCGAGCCGGTATAGCTGCGGATCGTGCGCAGCAGCTCGCCGACGCGCTCGGGCTCCGTGACGCTGGCGAAGTGCCGCACGCGCGGCGATTCGAGTGCGCCGGCCAAGTCGGCCGCAGGGTTCCCCTGCGCCCGCCCGGTGGCGATGGCGTAGCGGAACACCTGCCCGGCAAGCCCGCGGGCGCGGTGTGCGGTCTCGATCACGCCCCGCTGTTCGATCTTGCGCAGTGCGGCCAGCAGGGCCGGCGCGGTCACGTCGGCTACCGGCAGACCGCCGATGCGCGCCAAGTCCTTTTCGATCAATCGCCGCTCACGGGCCACAGTGCCGGGGCTCAGCCCTTCCTTTGCCCGCTTCGCCAGCAACTCAGCGGCGACGGCGGCAAAGGTGGTCTCGGCATGCTCCAGCTTCGCCGCACGTTCGACGCGCGCCACGTGCGCAGGGTTCGCCCCGCCCTTCACCAGCGTGCGCAGCCGGTCGCGTTCGGCGCGCGCTTCGGCGAGCAGCACGGCCGGGTATTCGCCCAGGCCGACCATGCTGGCCTTGCCCGCGTAGCGGTAGCGATACCGCCAGATGCGCGCGCCGTTGGTGCGCACTTCGATGCACAGGCCGTTGGTATCGGCAACGCGGTAGAGCTTCGCTTTCGCTTTCAACGTGCGCAGCTTGGTATCGGTCAGCATGTGAGTACGCCGGTAGTGAGTATGGCCCGCAGGATGGGGTGCCTGTACTCACAGGCTTACTCGCTTTTCGCCGGGATGCAAGGGCACCCCCTAGGATCACCAGGGACAAAAAAGCCCGCGTTGTGCGGGCTTTCTGTTGCATCCGGGACGGTTCGGGATGCCCCGGGTGTACTATGTGGCGCAGCCAGAGTACGTGAAATCCAAACGCTCTCTCACGCCGGATCGCAGCGTAGCGTAACAGTGCGCTGCTTGGAAAGGGCGGTCCCGGCCTTGCGACCCGTCTGCGGACGGGACACGCCTTACTTCCGACGAAATTGTGTAACGCACGGATCTGCCTGTAGTCTATCCAGGATGTTTGCCCCCCCAGCCAACGCCCGACTTCTCAACCGGTTGCGCACTTCGACGCGCTTGGCAGTCTTTGTGTTGCTTCTATTCGGGTTGAAGATTGGTGCAGCTGCGGCTTGCGTCGGTCATGACATGGCTGACCTGGGCTTTGGTCAGGAGGCCGGTGAGTATGCCGCCAATCTGAAGTCACCACCGTCAACGGGTACGGGTGACGATCCGGTTCCAACACCATCGGCACACGCCAGCAGTTGTTCTCACGGTGCCTGCCATCAGGTGGCGGATGTCGCTGTAGTGCCTGCTTGTTTTGTTTTCATGACAGGACATATGCCCGCGTCCGGTGCTGGTTCTCGGCCGCCTGAACCTCCTCTGCAAGCCCAGCTCCGTCCTCCGATCATCTGAGTCGAATACAAACGCTTTCAGTGCCGTGTCACTGAGGGTCATTGTCGACTCAGAGGATCTTTCTATGCCCTTTTCTTACTTGGCGCGACGTGTTGTCGCGCGCGCTGCCATGGCCGTATTGGCCGGCAGCGTTTGTCTGAGCGTGGCAAATGCCACAGAACCCGGCATCACCACCGCGCCTGTTCGTCAGGCGCTGCGAGCTGCATGGCAGCAACATCCCAGTTATCGCGCCACCGAAGCCCAACTGGCGGCGGCTCGCGCTCGTCTCGATGCTGCGGGACAGCCGCTGTATAACCCTGAGCTGGAGTTCTCCGGCGACGATGAGGGAGGCGAGCGCACTACTAGTGCAGGGATAAATCTCACGCTGGATGTGAGCGGCAAACGCCGCGCCCGAAGCGATGCCGCCAGCGCCCGCGTCGATCTGGCCACTGCCGAAGCACGAATACGCCGACGCGATTTCGCTCGACAATGGCTAACCGGTTTGGCGGATCTACACGCCTCTCAGCAGCGCGTTCGTACCGGTGAGCGCCGGCTGGCACTGGTGACACGCTTTGCCGAGTTGGCCGCAAAGCAGTTCGCAGCCGATGATATTTCAGGGCTGGAGCGCGATCTGGCGCAGTTGGCCCGCGATGAGGCCCAGGCGGAGCAATCGCAGCTGTTAGCTGATCAAGCCGATGCGGAGGCGCGGTTCCGCAGTGTCGGCGGCAACGTCGAGGCGATTTTGGCAGCGCCACTATCGACCGACGATTTGCCGGCGCCAGAACCGATGACTAACGATCTGCAGGCCTTACCGGAATGGCTGGTGGCTGATGCTGCCGCCAAGGCCGCAGAACGGGATGTCATGGTGGCCCGACGCAGCCGTGTCGCCGATCCGACCATCGGTGCATACGGCGGACGCAAGGAATACGACGTTGGCGGTCCCCGAGACAACGTTTTCGGAGTGACTGTCACCGTCCCGCTGTTCGTCCGCAACAGCTACCGAGCCGAAGTGGTGGCAGCCCAAGCTGATGCCGATGCCGCCCAAGCTGAGTTGGAGCGCGTGAGGTTGGCGCTGGACGCCGACCGCCGTCGCGTCACCGACAGCTACGCCGCGACATACGCGGCTTGGAATGGCTGGAAGCGCAGCCGTGGGACCGACGTCGAACGCCGTGCAGATCTGCTCGAACGCCTGTGGCGCGAGGGCGAATTGTCGACCGCGGACTATCTGCTGCAGCTCAAGCAGACGCTGGACACACAACTGGCCGGCGCCGAACTGCAAGCGCGCCTGTGGCGCACCTACACCGACTACCTCGCTGCCACCGGCCGTCTTGAAGACTGGGCCGATCTGGAGCGCACCCCATGAGAGCCACCAATATGCTGAATCACCGACTGACCCTGCTACCGCTGGCCGCAGCACTGTTGTTCGCGCTAAGTGCCTGTTCCGAAAACCCCAAAGCCGCAGCATCTGTGGAAGCCACATCGGCTGACAAGACGGAAGAAGCCCACGCGGAGGGCGAGGCTGAGCACGACGAAGAGAGCGGGCATGCCGAGGAAGGCGAGCACGCCGAGGAAAGCGAAGCTACTGCCCCGGTGAAAATGAATGAGGCCGCGCTCAAAGCCGCCGGTATCACGCTGCAGACATTGCAGCCGTCCTCACTCAGCGAGGAGTTGAGAGCTCCAGGCGAAGTGGTCGACAGCGCCTACGGAACGACGCTGATCACGCCGCGCGTCGCGGCATTGGTAGTGAGGCGGCATGTCAAGCTCGGCGATGAGGTCCGCGCGGGAGTGCCGCTGGCGACCCTGGCGAGCGTCGAGGTTTCCGATGCCCAGGCAGAACTGCGTATTGCCGAACAGGAATGGCGCCGTGTGTCCGCACTCGGCCGGGAAGCGGTCGCAGGGCGTCGCATCACCGAAGCCAAAGTCGCCGTCGATCGTGCTCGCGCCAAAGCCCAGGCTTACGGTCTGCCCGGCGCCTCCAGCGGCACGGTCAACGGCCAGTTCACTCTGACTGCACCGCATGCTGGCCGCATCACCGAGGATGATTTCGTTGTTGGCGAGCGGATCGAGCCAGGCAAGGCTCTATTCCGTCTGGTCGATGAATCGATCGTATGGGTCGATGCGAAATTGCCGCCCGGTACCGTTTCGCGGATCGAGGCGGGAAGCGCTGCCACCGTGGTGATTGGTGGCGAGCGCATCGCGGCAAAAGTGTTGCGCAGTGCGCACCGGACCTCGGATGCGACTCGCAGTGCGACGATAAGACTGGAGGTCGCGAACAAGGAAGATAGTTTGCATGGCGGCGATTTCGTCGAAGTGTATTTCGAGGCAACAGCTGCCGCCAACGCCGTCGACAAGTCCGCAACCCAACTCTCGGTGCCGACCGATGCCCTTGTACAGCTCGAAGGCGACACGGTGGTCTTCCGCCGTAGCGCGGACGGTGCGCTCGAACCCGTTGCTGTACGTGCCGGCGAGGTCGTTGGAGACCGCACCGTGATTCGCGAGGGCTTGAAAGCGGGCGATACGGTCGTCGTGGCCGGTGCCTTTGCGGTGAAGTCGCAGATGCTCAAGGCGCAACTGGGAGAAGGTCATGCGCATTGACCTCGCCCTGAAACCGGATGGAGGTGCGACGTGCTGAATCGCCTCGTCGAACTCTCCCTGCGTTACAAATTCCTCGTGATCATCATCTTCGCGGTCGTGGCGTTCCTTGGCATGAATGCGGTACGCAACGTGCCTATCGATGCGTTTCCCGACGTGACGCCCGCTCAAGTCAACATCTATACCGAATCTCCGGGGCTGGCGGCCGAAGATATCGAACTGCTGCTTACCACACCTGTGGAATCTGCATTGGCCGGCCTACCGAAAGTGCAGGAAATCCGTTCGGTGAGTTTATTCGGCCTGTCGTATGTCGCGGTCTATTTTGAAGACGACATGGACATCTACTTCGCTCGCCAACTCGTTAACGAGCGCCTGCAGGAAATCGGCGACCGGTTGCCGGAGGGCTACGGCAAACCCAGCATGGGACCGAACACCTCTGGTCTGGGGCAAGTGTTCTGGTACACCGTCGAACGCGCACCGGGTGTCAGCAAGGAACAAGTTACCGATATGGACCTGCGCACTTGGCAGGAATGGACGGTGCGCCTGGTCCTGCGCACCGCGCCTGGTGTCGACGACGTTACCTCTTGGGGCGGCGGCGAGCGCGAGTTCCAGGTACAGATTGACCCTCAGCGTCTGTACGCTCGTGGCTTGGGATTCGGTGACGTGATTGCTGCGTTGCCGGCCAACAATGGCCAGGTCGGCGGCAACGTCATGGATGTCGGCCGCGAGCAGTTTCTGGTGCGCGGCTTGGGCTTGCTGAAGTCAACCGAGGATATCGGCGAGATCGTGCTCAAGGCCGAAGACGGCGTGCCGGTGTATCTGCGTGATGTCGCGCGTGTGGTTGAAGCCCCTGCACCGCGATTTGGTGCGGTGACACGCGATGGCGAGGAAGTCGTGCTCGGCATGGCCTTGGCACGCATCGGAGAGAATGCCAAGGACGTGGTCGAAGCGGTCAAGGGTAAGCTCGATGTCGTGCGCGATGCGTTACCGGAGGGCATCGTTCTTAAGCCCGTCTATGAGCGCACTGATTTGGTCAACAAGGCGGTCGGCACGGCTGTGCGGGCGTTGATCGAGGGTTCACTTCTGGTTGCGATCATTTTGTTCCTCTTTCTCGGTGAATTACGCTCGGCATTGGTGGTGATCGTGACTTTGCCATTAGCGATGTTGATCGCATTCATCGGCATGGGACAGGCGGGGCTTTCGGCAAATCTGATGTCGCTTGCAGGTTTGGCGATCGGTATCGGCATGATGGTCGATGGCGCTGTGGTGATGGTCGAAAATGCCTTTCGGATCATGGCCGAACGCCTCGAACATGGTGAAAAAGTCGATAGAACGTCTGCAGTTCTGACCGCAGCGAAAGAAGTCGCCAATCCGATTGCGTTCGCCATCACCATCATCATCGTCGTGTTCCTGCCGTTGTTCTCACTGGAAGGCCTCGAAGGCAAGATGTTCAAGCCGATGGCGTTCAATATTGCCTTCGCGATGGCTGGGTCTATGGTGTTGAGCTTGACCCTGATCCCGGTATTGGCTTCGATGATCCTGAAGCCCAAGCCCGAGCGTGATACGTGGCTGGTCGCGCGGATTAAACGGGTCTATCGACCGCTGCTGGCGAAAGCGCTGGAGCGCAAGAAAGTGGTCGTGATCAGCGCAGTGGTTGCTCTGGTCGCGAGCCTGGCGCTGTTTCCGTTTCTGGGCAAGGAGTTCATGCCACAGTTGCAGGAAGGTTCGATCATGTGGCGTGTCACAGGCATCCCGTCCACGTCACTCAACGAATCGATCAAGACCAGCAACACAATCGCAAGGGCCTTCGAGCAGTTTCCCGAGGTAGATACCACCTTGGCCATGATTGGGCGCGCCGAAAAAGGTGAGACCGCAGATGTCAACTATATGGAAATCTACACGGCCCTCAAGCCGGAGGACGAGTGGAAAAGCGGGCGTAATATCAAACAGCTCGAAGAAGCCATGCAAGAGACCTTGGAAAAGGTAGTGCCCAATGTCGTGCCCGGCTACACGCAACCGATCCAGATGCGCGTGGAAGAGCTGATCTCCGGCGTGCGCGCGACACTCGCATTGAAACTGTATGGCGAGGATTTGGAAGAGCTTGATCGTATCAGTGCGCAACTCAAGACGGCACTCGGCAAAGTTCAAGGCGTGGCCGATCTGTCGCTGGAAGCGAATGTCGGCAAGCCGCAGATCCGCATCGAAGTAGATCGCGACGAGTTGGCCCGTCACGGCATGAACGCCGAGGAAGTGCTGACGATCGTCCGTAATGGGCTTGGTGGCGAGCCGGTCAGCGTATTGCTGGATGGTGTGAAGCGCTTTGATATTGCCGTGCGGTTGAGCGAGGCGACGCGGACGTCGGTGGAGTCGTTGCGCCAGATTCCGTTGCGTACCGCCAATGGTGCTGTGGTGCCATTGTCCGAAGTCGCTGATGTTAGTGTCGCAGAGGGATATTCCTTCGTCCGCCGAGAACAGTTGCAGCGTTACGCGGTCATCCAGATGGACGTGCGCGGTCGCGATGTGGATAGTTTCGTGAAAGAAGCCGAGGCGGCGATCAAACAACAGGTGACGTTGCCTGCAGGTTATTGGATCGAATGGGGTGGGGCATTCGAGAACCAGCAGCGCGCTTTGGCGAAGCTGGCTCTGATCGTACCGATTACGATCTTCTTCATTTTCGTTCTGCTGTACACCGCGTTCAACTCCATCAAGTATGCAGCGCTAATCCTCGCCAACGTACCATTCGCCACCATCGGCGGTCTGCTCGCATTGTTCGTCACCGGGCAGTATCTGTCCGTCCCATCCGCTATCGGCTTTATCGCCGTGTTCGGTGTAGCGATGCTCAACGGCATCGTATTGGTCAGTTTTCTCAATGAACTGCGCGACAAGGGGCTATCAGTCCGCGAAGCGGTGATCCAAGGCACGGCCTTGCGCCTCCGACCAGTGCTGATGACTGCCAGCGTCGCGGTGCTTGGCTTGGTTCCGATGCTGATTTCCAGTGGTGTAGGCGCGGAAACCCAACGGCCACTGGCGACTGTGGTGGTGGGCGGCTTGATCAGCTCGACGCTACTGACTCTTGTGTTGTTGCCCGTGCTCTATGAATGGCTGGAACTACGTGCCGAACGTAAAACGAGAGAGGCCTTACCATGAAACAGATCAAGGCATTCGTACACCGCAATCGTGTAGGAGATCTGATCCACGCTTTGGATGCAGCGGGTTTCCAGCGGGTCAGCCTGTTCGATGTCAAGGGACTGCTGCGCGCACTCAGTGCGCGTGAGCAGGAGTATTCGGTCGAGTTGGGCGAGAAGGTGATCAGCGAAGTCCAGATCGAGGTCTTCTGTGAGGACATCGAGGTTGCTCGGGCCATCGAAGTCTTTCGCCGTGTGGGGCGAACCGGGCATGCCGACTCAGGGTGGATCTACGTCAGTTCAGTAGAACAGTCGATTCCTATCAACGATGTGTCGTAATGATCAATCTGGAGAAGACAGCCGTGAAATTGATCCTCGCTTACGTACACCCCTCGCATGCCGACCGCATTGTGCATGCGCTCGAGCGTGCAGGTCTCTATCAGCTCTCGCTGACGCGAGTGCATGGTGTGGTGCATCCGGATGAACCGATCGTACGGCCGGACATGGGATCTGTCGGCAGCCCGGAAACCAGAATCGAGGCCTACTGTGAGGATGATCGCGCCGAGTCTGTGGTGGCACTGATTCGCGAAACTGGACATGTCGGCAACCTTCCTTCCGGTGTGGTGTTCGTTCATCCCGTCGATCAGGCATGGACCATTCGTAAGGCCTTGCCCTCCTGATCAATGAATACAGCTCACTGGATGCAACAGAAGGCAGGACAGATCCGGCGTTACGGCGCATATCAGATCTAGACCCTGCACGCGGTGCTTTGCCGTCAGGTCAGCGAGGTGCTGATCGCAAATATGCACAAACTGCTGCAGCTCAACCGACCATGAGGAAAAGCGCCATGTCCATAAACAAGCATGCATCGCACGAAGAGTCGCCACACGACACCCATGAAGATGACAGTCACGGCAGTCACGAACACGGTAGCGGAAACTTGGAGCTTGGCTTCGCGCTACTCAGCGGCGTGCTGTTGCTCATCGGTTGGGTTGTCAGCCGCACGATGGGCGAAGATGCGCTCATCGTGCGTGGGCTGTACGCCGCAGCATGCTTGGCAGGCGCATGGTTTACTGTGCGGGAAGCCATCGAAAACCTCCGTAAACGCCGCTTACAGATCGATACGCTGATGCTCGTCGCCGCGGCTGGTGCGATCGCGCTGGGACATTGGGGAGAAGCGGGCTTGCTGCTGTTCCTGTTCAGCCTCGGACATGCGCTCGAAAACTATGCAATGGGACGTGCCCGCCGCGCGATTGAGGCCCTGGCGCAGTTGCGACCGGAGACCGCATTGGTACGGCGCGGAGATGAACTGGTCGAAACCAAGGTCGAATCACTGCAAGTTGGCGATATCGTAGTGGTCAAGCCGGACGAGCGGATCGCAGCGGACGGCTTCGTCGTTGTCGGTGAGACCAGCATTGACCAATCCGCGATCACCGGCGAAAGCGTGCCGGTGGACAAACGGCCGGTCGCCGATACCGCGACAGCGCGCGAAAACCCGGATGCGGTGAGTGCCGAGCATCGCGTATTCGCCGGTACCCTCAACCGTGCGCAACTCGTTGAAATCGAAGTCAGCCGCCGTGCCGATCAGAGCACGCTGTCGCGCGTCGTCGAGATGGTGAGATCGGCCGAGAACCAGAAATCGCCCACCCAACTGTTCACCGACCGGTTCCAACGTTACTTCGTCCCGGCGGTGCTGGCCCTGGCCTTCGTGCTGCTGTTCGCCTGGGTAGTGATCGACGAGCCATTCAGCGCGTCGTTCTATCGAGCAATGGCCGTGCTGGTAGCCGCCAGCCCCTGCGCGCTGGCGATCTCGACTCCCAGCGCGGTCCTCAGCGGTGTCGCCCGCGCCGCACGCAGCGGTGTGCTGATCAAGGGCGGCGCACCGCTGGAACGGCTTGGAGTGCTGCATGCGCTGGCGTTCGACAAAACAGGAACCTTGACTGAAGGCCAGCCGCGCGTAACCGATGTGCTGACTGCTGAAAGTATCAATGAGGAAACTCTGCTCAGCGTCGCGGTCGCGGTCGAACGTCTGAGCGATCATCCCTTGGCTGCGGCGGTCGTTCGTGATGGCAGCGAACGCCTTGGCGGTGCGGCACTGCCGGTCGCCACCAATCTGCAAAGCCTGACCGGCAAAGGCTTGCGCGCGGAGGTCGATGGCCAGGTGGTGTATATCGGCAAACGAGCGCTGTTCGCCGAGATCGATGCTGCTGGCCTGCCGCCGGATCTCGATGCGCGCATGCTCCGCCTCGAGTCCGAAGGACGCACCACCTTCGCCGTCAAACACGGTCAGCGCTACCTCGGTGCGATCGGATTGATGGATACGCCGCGTGCTGCCGCGACGGCCGTGATCGCGCAGCTACGAGAGCTGGGCATTCGCGAGATGGTGATGCTGTCCGGCGACAACCAACAGGTCGCGGATGCTGTGGCGAAGAGCGTCGGCATCGACCGCGCCCTCGGCAATCTCATGCCCGAGGACAAAGTGACGACCATCCGCGAACTGCAGGCAGCCGGCGATGTCGCGATGATCGGCGACGGCGTCAACGACGCACCGGCCTTGGCTGTGGCATCGGTGGGCATCGCGATGGGGGCCGCAGGTTCTGACGTCGCCCTTGAAACCGCCGATGTCGCGCTGATGGGTGACGACCTGTCGAAACTGCCATTCGTGATCGGTTTGAGTCGGCAGACCCGTCGGATCATTCGCCAGAATCTGTGGGCGAGCCTGGGCATGGTCGTCATCCTCATCCCGGCAACGATGTTCGGCCTCAAGATGGGCATCGCGGTGTTGTTCCATGAGGGTTCGACGCTGCTGGTGGTCGCTAATGCGTTGAGGCTGCTGGCTTACAGAGCGCCTCAAGGCGAGGTCCGATCGCATTCGGAGTAAACCGTCCGCATCGCCTCGTTGCGATATGGTGTTGATTCCGCTCTTACAGAATGGCGACAACATGGAGACCGTGATGAGAACCGTCTTACTGTTCGGCGCCACCGCTGTGGCCGAGATCGTCGGCTGCTACCTGCCTTATCTTTGGCTGAATGGACGCGCTGGCATGTGGGTGCTATTCCCGGCAGCGCTATCGCTGGTGGCCTTTGTCTGGCTGTTGAGCCTGCACCCATCCGCCGCCGGCCGGACCTATGCCGCCTACGGCTGCATCTATGTTGCTACGGCCCTACTGTGGCTGTGGGCCGTCGATGGAATCCGTCCCGACCGTTGGGACCTCCTTGGCGGTGCTCTGGCGCTCGCCGGCATGGCGGTCATCGCATTCGCTCCGCGCAACATCTGAGCATTCGCATTCCGTCGATAGAGAAACAATCCCGAAGTGCGCTCGGCCATCATGTGCGGCACTGAGGATTCATGCATTCAGTAGCACCCCCAGTTTGCTTGAGAGCGCCCAAGATCGTACACGCACCGCGTTCACCACCCGAGCATTGAATGATGACCTGCTCCAATTCGGCGGCCATGCGCTGCAGTTGCTCCACTCGGTGCTGGATAGCCGCCAAGTGCCCCCGAGCGAGGGTATCGACATTCCCGCACGACATGAGGGGGTCGTCGTTCAGCCTAAGTAAGCTGCGGATCTCTTCCAGGCTGAAACCTAATTCGCGTCCGCGGGTAATGAAACGCAGGCGCTCGACCTCGACGGTGCTGTAAACACGGTAGCCGCTGGCCGTCCGCGCTGGCGGCCGCACTAAGCCGACACGCTCGTAGTAGCGGATGGTTTCCAAGTGGCAGCCGCTGGCGGCTGCGGCGTTACTGATTTTCATTCGCATCTCTTGACTCTGTAGTCACTACAGACTTTACGCTGGCCCTTCCGCCGGTGCCAGCTGGCCTTGGATTGCATATCGCCCATGCCCCGGTTCGCCCATTTGATCCGTCTGAGCCTCCTAGCCATGATGTGGATGGCGGTGGTGCCCGCCTGTGCAATCGCGGCCGAAACGAATCAGGTCAACCCGCGCCAGACATGGCAAATGCTGGATTACATCGCGGTCGACTATGCCGGCGCCGTACAGGCTGGCCGGGTCGCCGATGTCGGCGAATATGAAGAGATGCGGGAGTTCGCCGCCGCAGTGCAAACGCAACTGGCAGCGATGTCGGCCACAGATCAGCAACCCGTGCTGATGGCCCAGGCCGACCGGCTGGTGGCTGCGGTGGCAGCCAAGGCTGAGCCCATGCAGGTCGCCGCACTCGCCCGCGGCTTGGCCGACGAACTGCTAGTCAGCTACCCTATTGGCGCAGTACCGATATCGCCGCCGGAGCCGGCCCAAGCCGCAGCACTTTATACCCAGCAATGCGCCGCCTGCCACGGCCCAAACGGTCGCGGTGATGGCCCGGCCGCTGCCAGCTTGGATCCGCCGCCGATCGCCTTCAGCGATGCCGCCCGCGCCGCCCAGCGCACACCCTTCGCACTGTATGAGGTGATTTCGCAGGGTGTACCCGGAACCGGAATGGCCAGTTTCGCCGCACTGCCCGATGCCGACCGCTGGGCGCTGGCATTCTACGTAGGCAGCCTGGCGTATTCGCCACAAACACGCGCCGACGGTGAAGCGTTGTGGCGCGGGAATGCCGAATTGCGCGGGCGCATTCCCACCCTGGAAGCCCTGACCCACACCCGCGAAAGTGATCTCACGAGCACGCTATCCCCGGCGCAGGCCGCGGCGATCGTTGCCTATCTGCGTTCCCGCCCTCAGGCGGTGAACGAGCCTCTGTCGAGTAGCGGGCCATTCACGCTGGCGAGGCAGCGACTGGCCGACAGCCAACGTGCCTACGCCGCCGGCGATATCACGCGAGCCACGTCGCTGGCCCTGTCGGCCTACCTGGATGGCGTGGAGCCGGTCGAACCCACGCTGGCCACGCGTAACGTGGCGCTGCTGCGCGAGATCGAAACCGCCATGGCACGGTTTCGCACACTGTTGGGCAGCCGCGCAACGCTCGCCGAACTCACCGCGCAAGCGGCGCAGGTCGATGCATTATTCGGTCGCGCCGAGACGGTGCTGCTGGACAAGCACACGGACACGACCACCGCTTTCCTCGGTAGCTTCACCATCTTGCTGCGCGAGGGCTTGGAAGCTCTGTTGATCGTGATTGGCATGATCGCCTTTCTGCGTAAGGCCGAGCGTCGGGACATGCTGCCTTACGTACACGCCGGCTGGGCGGGTGCGCTGCTGGCGGGCGCTTTGACATGGGCCGCGGCGACCTACCTGGTCGACATCAGTGGCGCCAATCGCGAAGTGACTGAAGGCATCTCGGCGTTGTTCGCCGCGGCCGTGCTGTTGAGCGTAGGCATCTGGATGCATCAGAAGAGCCTGGCCGGCCGTTGGCAACAGTACCTGCACGCCAAGATGTCGGCGGCGCTGACGCGGCGTTCGGCAATTTTTCTGTTCACGCTGGCCTTTGTGGCGGTTTACCGCGAAGTGTTCGAGACGATTTTGTTCTACATCGCGATGTGGAGCGAACAGGCCTCCGGCGCCATCGTCGCCGGCCTTGTGGCCGGTAGCGTGGTGCTCGCCGTCGTAGCGTACTGGATGCTGCGGATGAGCCGACGTTTGCCGATCGGACAGTTCTTCTCGATCAGTTCGATCCTGATTGCGATTCTGGCGGTGGTCCTGGTGGGCAAAGGCGTGGCCGCTTTGCAAGAGGCGGGCTGGATACCCCAAGCGCTCGTTCAAGCACCAAGGATTGAATGGCTTGGCGTCTACCCTTCCTGGCAATCGCTGCTGGCACAGTTGGTGGTGGCGACCGTGGCGTTGATTGGATTCGTCGTCAACACCCGATCCGGGCGAGCCTCGATCCCGGCCAAGTCATGAGGATATTGCTATGAGCGAATGTGGTTGCCACCACGAAGCCAAGAACGCGAACGAGCGCCGTATTCTCAGGGTTGCGCTGGCGCTTAATGCGGCCATGGCGGTGATTGGTGGCGTTGCCGGTTGGATCGCCCAGTCTACAGGTCTGCTGGCCGACGCCTTGGACATGCTCTCCGACGCTACCGCTTATGCGATTGGTTTGGTCGCGATCGGCCGTACGGTCCGGTTCAAGGCCAATGCCGCGCTGTTTAGCGGCAGTGTGCTGCTGGTGCTGGGCATTGGCATTCTGGTCGAAGTAGGTCGCCGCGTCGTCTTCGGCGCTGAGCCGCTTAGTGGTTGGATGATCGGTACCGCACTGCTGTCGTTGGCAGTTAATGTCACCGTGTTGCGTATGCTCGCTCCCTTGAAGTCAGGCGAGGTGCATCTGCGGGCGACGTGGCTGTTCACGCGTGCCGATGTGGTGGCCAATCTTGGCGTCATCTTGGCTGGGATGCTGGTGCTCTGGCTGCGGTCGCCGTATCCGGATTTTTTTATCGGCGCGTTGATCGGCTTGTATGTGATAAAGGAAGCGGTCGAAATCCTGCGCGATGCCCGTGCGGAGCGGCGTGGCGATTAAGCGCACTGAATTGGGTTCGGCATGCTGCAGATGTTGACGTAGGAATACATCTCCAAGCGGGATCTCTTCGCTGCGTGAGGCGCGCAGAAATTGCGTGTCCCGATGCAATTGACTGGATGCTGGCAATGCCCCCACATCGTGACGGCCTGGCCAACTGCCCCGTTACTGCTGCGCCAAGGCAATTTCGATGATGGTCGCGTCCATACCCTGGGACGCGAACTCAAACCGCACCAGCTGACCGGCCTTCAGCGACGCGATCTGCTGGGGTGTGGCTTTAAACCCCATCGTCATCGCTGGCCAGCCCAATGCGTCGACCGGGCCGTGAGCGAGCGTAATCGTGCCGGCAGCGGCGTTGACGGATTCGACAGTGCCGGTCGCTGAAGCGGTTCGGGCCGACTGCGGCATTTCCGTCGATACCGGTTTCGTCGGCCCAGCCATTGCCGCATGCTCGGTAGCCGTCATCGGCTTGTGTTCCACCGCCCCACCCTCGGCGGTGGTCCTGTCGGGGCTGGAGGCTTGTGAACAGCCGGCGAGCAACAAGGCTGTCGAGATGAGGATCGGGGATATCATTTTCATGAGGATGTCTCGCGGTTGATGGGCAGGTGACTACGGATGGCGCGGCGGTACTGCAGTTCGACTGCCGTCGCGACCGGGGACGAGGGATGTGATCTCTCAGCGGGGTTCATGTGCGATCGCCGATGCATGCGACAGCGCTCGGCCGCGCAACAGCCGGAACGCGGCCGGGATGACCAGCATCGACAGCAGCGGCGCGGTGAGCATCCCGCCGAGCATCGGCGCGGCAATGCGCTGCATGACCTCCGAACCGGCCCCACCGCCGACGAACAGCGGAAACAGGCCGGCGAGGATCACCGCGACGGTCATCGCCTTCGGGCGCACGCGCTGCACCGCGCCTTCGCGGATCGCTGCTTCCAGCGTGTCGAGGGTGGCGGGCTCGCCGGCCGCCAGTCGCCGCTCCCAAGCCTGACGCAGGTACAGCAGCATGATCACGCCGAACTCGGCGGCGACGCCGGCCAGGGCGATGAAGCCGATCAGCGTGGCGATCGAGACCGCGTGACCCAACGTCCAGATCAGCCACAACCCGCCGACCAGCGCCAGCGGCAGGCTGAGCATGATGATGGCGGCCTCGCTGGCGCTGCGGAACACGAGGTAGATCAGCAGGAAGATGATCGCCAGCGCGGCCGGCACGACCCATCGCAGGCGGGACAGTGCGCGTTCGAGATATTCGTACTGTCCCGACCAGGCGATGCCATAGCCCGCCGGCAGTTTCACGTCCGCGCCGATGCGTTGCTGCAGATCGGCGACCACCGAACCGAGGTCGCGGCCGGCGACATCGACGTAGACGTAACCGACCAGTCGGCCGTTCTCGCTCTTGAGCATCGGTGGACCCGGGCTGAGCGAGAGGTCAGCCACTTGGCCAAGCGTCAGTTGTGCGCCGTCCGGAGCTACAAGCGGCAACTGCACCAGCGCGGTCAACGAATCGCGCTGGCTACGTGGGTAACGGATAACGATGGGATAGCGTTCGCGGCCTTCAATGGTCTCGCCGACGGCATCGCCACCAACGACGATGGCGATCAGCTGCTGCAGATCCGCTTGGCTCAAACCGTAGCGGGCCGCGACCTCCGGGCGGATGCGCACGTCGACATAGCGTCCGCCAGTTACACGTTCGGCCAACGCCGAACTGACACCGCCGACGGTCTTGGCGACACCTTCGATCTGCGCGCTGAGCCGTTCGATGACCTCGGTGTCCGGGCCGGACACCTTGATGCCGATGGGGCTCTTGATGCCGGTGGCGAGCATGTCGATGCGATTGCGGATTGGCGGCACCCACAGGTTCGTGAGGCCAGGCACCTTCACCGCCGCGTCCAGTTCCGCACGCAGCTTGTCCGGCGTCATGCCGGGTCGCCACTGATCGCGCGGCTTGAATGTCACCGTGGTCTCGAACATTTCCATCGGCGCCGGATCGGTGGCGGTTTCGGCACGGCCCGCCTTGCCGAACACATGCGCGACCTCGGGCACGGTCTTGATCATGCGATCGGACAGTTGCAGCAGTTCGCCGGCCTTGCCCGAGGAGAGCCCGGGCAACGCCGTCGGCATATAGAGCAACGTGCCTTCGTCGAGCGGCGGCATGAATTCGCTGCCGATGCGGGTATACGGGATCACGGTCAGCAACAACAGCAGGCTGCTGGCGATCAGCGTCAGACGTGGATGCCGCAACACCGTGTTCAGCACCGGCCGATAGCCGGCGATCAGCATCCGGTTCAGCGGGTTGGCCGTCTCGGGTCGGATGCGCCCCCGGATCAGATATCCCATCAACACCGGAATCAACGTGACCGACAAGCCGGCCGCCGCCGCCATCGCATAGGTCTTGGTATAGGCCAGCGGCGCGAACAACCGGCCTTCCTGCGCCTGCAGCGCGAACACCGGCACGAACGACAGAGTGATGACCAGCAGGCTGGCGAACAGCGCCGGTCCCACTTCGCTGGCCGCGTCCGCCATCAACCGCCAGCGCGCCTCGCCTGCTGCGTCCTCGCCGTGCGCGTCGCGCCAGTGCTCCAGATGCTTGTGCGCGTTCTCGATCATCACCACCGCCGCATCGACCATCGCGCCGATCGCGATCGCGATGCCGCCGAGCGACAGCAGGTTGGCGCTGATGCCCTGATAACGCATCACGATGAACGCCGCCAGCACCCCCAGCGGCAAGGTGATGACCGCGACCAGCGCCGAGCGCAGGTGCCACAGGAACACCGCGCACACCAGCGCCACGACCAGAAACTCCTCGCCGAGCTTGTAAGTGAGATTGCCGACCGCCTCGCGGATGAGTTCGGAACGATCGTAGACCGGGACGATCTCCACGCCTTTTGGCAGACTGGTCTGCAATGTTTTCAGCTTCGCCTTGACGCGATCGATGGCCGTCAGCGCATCCTTGCCGGTGCGCAGCACGATCACGCCGCCGGCGACTTCGCCCTCGCCATCCAGTTCGGCAATGCCGCGACGGAACGTCGGGCCGCGCTGCACGGTGGCGATCTCGCCCAGCAGCACTGGCACGCCACCCGCGGCGGTCGTCACCGGCACCCGCTCGAAGTCCGCGACTGTGCGCAGGTAGCCTTCGCTGCGCACCATCAGCTCAGCTTCGCCCTGTTCGATCACCGAACCGCCGGTGGCGCCATTGGCCGCTTCCACCGCCTCCACCAGTTGCGCGATGGTGATGCCCCGCGCCGCCAGCGCCTGCGGATCGGGCACGATCTGCCAGGCGCGGACCATGCCGCCGATGCTCGCGACCTCGGCCACGTCGGGGATGGTCTTCAGTTCGTAGCGCAACATCCAATCCTGCCGCGCCCGCAGCTGACCAAGGTCGTGCTGGCCGCTGCGATCGACGAGCGCGTACTCGTAGATCCAGCCCAGGCCGGTGGCGTCGGGGCCGAGTGCGGGATTCACGCCTTCAGGGAGGCGGTCGCGCACCTGACTGAGGTATTCGAGCACCCGCGAACGCGCCCAGTACAGATCGGTGTCGTCGTCGAACAGGATGTAGACGAAGGAGTCGCCGAAGAAGGAGTAGCCGCGCACCGCGCGCACGCCCGGGACGGAGAGCATTGTTGTTGTCAGCGGATAGGTGACCTGATCCTCGATGATGCGCGGCGTTTGCCCGGGCCACTGCGTACGAATGATCACCTGCGTATCGGACAGATCCGGCAGCGCGTCCAATGGCGTCTGCCGCACGGACCAGATACCCCCTGCCGCCAGCAGCACGGCTATCAACAGCACCAAGCCACGGTTGGCGATACAAATCCGGATGAGCCGGGCGATCATGGCCGTGGCTCCGCTGTGGCCGCGGCTTCGACATCGCGCACAGTGCAATTGGAATCCGCGCCCGAATCAAACTTCGGCACCAACTGCATGTCCATGAAGGGCGACTTGCCCGGTTGCTCGAAATGCTGGTCCGGCACCATCGGGTCGTACCAGTACGCCACCGTGCATGAGCGCCGTGCCCTATCGGACGGCTTGCCGGCATTCGGCTTGTGGACTGTCGTTTTCGGCATCGTCGGTTTTGATGCTGTCGATATCGCCTTGGATGACGTCTCCATGTCCTGCATCGGCTTCGTAATCGGTGCAGGTGCTTCCGGGGCTTGCAGACGCTGCAACGCCCCAGAGAGGCTGGCTTCGGAGTCGATCAGGAACTGACCGGAAACGACCACGCGCTCGCCGCCTTGCAGACCGGCGAGGATTTCCGTCTTGCCGCCGCTGCTGCGTCCCGTGCGCACGTGCACCGGCTGGAACGCCCCGTCCGTGCCGACCACGATGACGCGGCTGTCGGTACCCGTTGCGATCAATGCCTCGTTCGGCACCAGCGGCACCGCTTGGCCACCTTCCGGGCGCAGACGCAATTCGGCGAACATGCCCGGCACCAACTGACCTTGCGGATTGCGCAGCACGACGCGCGCGCGCTGGGTCCGGCTAATCGAGTCGATCTGCGGCAGCAGGGCTTCCACCTCGCCGGTGAATGTCTGCCCTGGCAGCGCATCGATCATCGCCTCCACCGGCGTGCCGGGCCGGATGCCGGCCACGCCGGCTTGCGGAATCGCGGCCTCCAGCCACAGCGTGGCCGTGCCGTTGATACGGAACAGCGGCGTACCCGCCATCACCGTCTGGCCTTCGCGTATCAGCACTTCGCTCACCACGCCATCGCTCGGGGCCGTCAACGCCACACCGCCGCTGCCGCTGCGACCGGATACTCCCAGCACACGCAATCGCTGTTGCGCTGCGCTGCGCAGTTCGCGTGCGGAGGCCGAACGCGCATCGCTCAGCGCCTGCGCTTCGGCCAGCGCGGTGCTCCACTCGGGCGCCAACAGGGTCGCGAGCGTCTGGCCGCGACGGACCGGCTCGAACGGCGCCTTCACCTCGACCCGTGTCACGATGCCTTCGACGCGGGCGCTGACCACGAATTCCTGGCGCAGATCCCAGGTCAAGGTGCCCGGTACGCGGATCTCGGACGCGAGCGTTCCGGTTTCGACCGGGGCCGTGCGCATACCCACGTTCTGCTGCACACCCGACGCAATGCGCACGTCGGACGAGGTCACCTCGTCGGCATATTTGGGCACCAACTGCATGTCCATGAAGGGCGACTTGCCCGGCTTGTCGAAGTGCTGGTCCGGCACCATCGGATCGAACCAGTACAGGGCTTTGCGCGCATCGGCGGTCGATTCGGTATCGGCGACCATCCCTTTGCCGTCCCCGGCATGGTGTCGCGCCCACCAGTGGCCTGCGAATAGACCGACGGCCAACAGGCCGACGGCAAGCAACATCGCGATCGCATACGTTTGCTTGCGGGTCATGGCTGCTTTTCCTCATCGTCGAGCAGGTAGGCGAGCGCGGACCAGACGCGCCCGAGTTCGCCCAGATGGCGAGCGTGTTCGATGTGCAGTTCAAGTTCGTCGCGGCGGGCGTCGAGCCACGGCTGCAATGAGCCGCCGCCGCGATAGGCCGCCAATGCGACCTGCGAGCGATCGTGCGCCAGCGGCAACGCCTGTTGTTCCTTGCGTGCGATCTGACGCTTCAGTCCATGCCATTCGGCGAGGCCACGGCGCACGGCTTCGACCTGCATGCGGCGTGCATCCTCGTGCTCGGCCGCGACCGCATCCAACTCCGCGCGTCGCGCCGCGACGCCGCGATCCTGACGATTGCGCGTCAACAGCGGCAGGCCAATGGAGAACTCGATGCTCAGCATGTCGCTGCGCGGCATACCACCCGACGTGCGCTCACGCTGGCCGTACATCGCACTCACGCTCCAGTCGGGGCGCGTTTCGGCCACGGCGGCGGCCACGGCAGCCTCGGCTACCGATTCGCGCGACTGCCACGCTAGCAGCGGGCCTTGGCGAGCCACCGACGTCAGCAAAGAGGACTCGTCGACGGACAGCACGGTCAGGTCCGGCGATGCACCGATGATCGTCAGCTCTTCGGGTTCGATGCCCAGCCAGCGCGCCAACGTGGCGCGGGCCGCCGCGACGTCCGCCTCGGCCGCATCGATGCGATTGTCCAGTTCCAGCGCCGCCGACTGGGCTGCCAAGGCATCGGCCGCGGTACCTGTCCCGCCGGCCAACCGTGCCTTGGCGATACTGATCGCAAGAGCCGATTGCTCCCGCTGGGCCTGCAGCGCCTCGATTTCACGCTGGGCGGTCCACAAGGCGATCCAGGCCTGGGCGGCGGCTTGGCGGACGGCCAGTCGTTCGACCAAGGTCAGCGCCTGCGTCTGTTCGATCATGCGATCGGCCACCGCGCGGCGGGCCTGGCGCTTGGCCCACGCCGGGAATTCCTGCATGACACCGACCTGCTTCATGGTCATGTCATCGGCGCGCAGGTCGAACGCATCCGTGCCGGTGACCGGGACGTTGGTAAGTCCCAGCGTCAGCCTGGGATCAGGCAGCGCAGCGGCACGCGCCGCGTCTTCCCGGGCGGCTTCGGTCTGCAATCGCCGCGCCTGGAGCGCGGGCGCGTGCTCCACCGCCAAGCGCACGGCATCATCGAACGCAATGGGCGCAGCCGACCATGCAGGTGCGGCCACGAATGTCAGGGCAAGCACCAGCGCCGCCCAATGGCGGAAGCTGCACCGGCGGTACAGCGAACAGAAAACGGACATAAGACCTCCGAACACGCAACGACGAGCGCGCCGCCGGTATCGGCAGCGCGAGAGCGAGTCGCGGTCGGGGCTTAGATCTGCAGGCTACAGAAGCGTTGCGCGGTCGGTGGGTCCGACTGGCAGACGGGAACGTCTTCGTAGTATTGCGCGCGCACCGGCGGCAGCAAGGCCTCGGTCAAGGCGAAGTGCAATGGAGGCAGGGCCGATGGCGGCACCTGCAAGGGATTGAGATCGGGGGTCGCGATCTGACTGTCCTGACAGTGCGCGATGCACAGCGCCGGTGCCTCGGGGTCCGGCATCGTCATATCCTCGCATTCAACCATCGTCGGTGCGGGCTCCGATGGCGGTACCTGGACAGGACAGGCATACGCGGCCACCGCGACTTGCAGGTACAGCATGCAAAACAAGGCGCACGCCGCCATGGTTCGGCGGACACGTGTGCGTCTGAATCGCAGTAATGCCATGTCGACTATGGAACGCCTTCGCGAGGGGCGCGTCAAGTGGCGAACGCCCCGGTACACGGTTCCAGGAGCGAGACGGCACCTCGATCAGGCGACTACGGCGCGTCGCTGTACTTGTCGATGTACTTCATGTTTCACCTGCCAGATTGCAGCGTAGCGCAATCGCGCGCACACCGAGAAGCACGGAATTCCTGCGGCGGAGCAGAGGCTTATGTCGTCATCCCCACGCGCCATCTCCATTGGTCCTCCCACAGCATCGGCGGGTTGATCGCCAAGGACAGGAGCTGGACGCCCTCCGGCAGGGTCTCGTCCAGGATCGCGGCGACGATGTCCGGCGCCAGCAGAGTCAGGTTGATGTGCCGAGCGACATAGCTGTGGTTGGTGCCCTCGCGGCGGGCGATGTCGCACATCGAGGCCGCTTCGCCGGTTTCCAGCATCCGCAGCCAGCGGTGGCCACGGGCCAGCGCCAGTTGCAGTGGGGTGGCCCCGGCGCGGGTTGCCGCCACGGGCTCCGCGCCAGCGACCGTCACCACCCGCCGGCCGCTGCGCCGCTTCAGGGCTATGGGGACGTTCAGTACGACTCCCCCGTCGCTGGCGACCACCTCGGCCGCCGGGCCGGATACGGTCAGCGTCGGGCTGCTCATGCTGCAATCTCTTCGGCGGTCTGCCGTGATTCGGCTGTGAGGGCGCCAACGCCACCGGGACGCAGCCGCAGCTCCAGATTCGTCGGCGTCACGATGACCTTCTCGACTAGCAGGCGAACCAGCCGCTGCTGCTCAGCCGGAAACAACTGGTCCCACACCCGCTCGACCTGCGTCATCGCCACCGTGACCTGTGCTTCGTCCAAGGTCGGATCCAGTGCGATGGCCTGCGGGATCATGGCTGCGACCATCTCCGGTGCGCGGAGCAGGCGCCGCAGCTGCGCGACCACGGCCGCCTCCAGTTCTCCGGCCGGCAGGCGCGGCAGGCCGGACGCCTTCCGCCCCTCGTGAATGTCGCGCGTGCTGAGGTAGTAGCGGTAGGTGCGCCCGTTGGCCTTGGTCGTGTGCCACGGCGTCAGTGCACGGCCGTCCGGGCCGGTCAGCAGGCCCTTCAGCAGGAAGGCCACCTTGCCTTGACGGGCCGCGCCTGCGCGCACGGTGCCACTGACTTGAAGGCGCGCATGCACCTCGTCCCACAGGGACCGGTCGATGATCGGCGGGTGCGTGCCCTCGACATACTGATCCCGGTTCTTGAGTTCGCCGAGATAGGTTCGGCAGTGCAGCATCTTGAAGATCGTGCTGCGATCGTGCGGCCTCCCGATATGTTGCCGTCCTGTCTTCGCCGTCCACGATTTGTTGCGCCAGCCGCGCGCGCGGGCTTCCTGCGCCACCTTCATCATCGAACCCACTTCGAGAAAGCGGCGGAACAGCGTTCGGACCTGTTCGGCCTCGGCTTCATTGATCACCAGCCGGCGATCCTTGACGTCGTAACCGAGTGGGGTGATGCCGTGCATCCACATGCCCTTCTTCTTGCTGGCCGCAAACTTGTCGCGGATGCGCTCGGAGGTCAGCTCGCGCTCGAACTGAGCGAAGGTCAGAAGGATGTTCAGCAGCATCCGTCCCATCGCGTCGGTGGTGTTGAACTGCTGGGTCACCGACACGAAGGTCACGCCGTGCTTGTCGAAGATCTTCACCAATTCGGCGAAGTCGAACAGGGAGCGGCTGAGGCGGTCGATCTTGTAGGAGACGACGATGTCGATCTGGCCCGCCGCGATGTCCGCCATCAGCCGCTGCAGGGCAGGGCGTTCGAGGGTGCCGCCGGAGAAGCCGCCATCGTCGTAATCGTCGGCGACCGGAATCCAGCCCTCGGTGCGGCGGCTGGCGATGTAGGCCGCGCCTGAATCGCGCTGGGCGTCGATCGAGGTGTATGCCATCTCCAGCCCTTCCTCCGTGGACTTGCGGGTGTAGACGGCGCAGCGCAGGCGCTTTGGTGCTGTGGCGTTCATCGGCCACCCGCCTTGCGCAGGCCGAAGAAGGCGGGACCGGACCAGCGAGTCCCTGTGATCGCGCGGGCAATCATCGACAAACTCGGATATCGCTTGGCGGCATACTCGAACTCGCCATCGGACAGCACGAGCACGCGGTGTTCGATGCCGGCGTAGATGCGGATCAGTTCGGTGCCTGCGACTGGAATCGCGCCGACGGGCTGGCGCTTCAATTGGCCGGTGGCGACTAACTCGTCGATGCGATGTTGGTTGCGCGCGAGCAAACCAGGATTTGTCTTCGCGAACTCGATCTCCTGCCAGCGATACGCGATTCGTTTCTCGACGAAACGCCGATTGATCACCAATGGGTCAGTGCTGAAGAGTCGTCGCCATTCTTTGGACAGATCTGGCCACGACCAGTCGGTTAGGCGCGCGATGCGCGTAGCCATCGATGCGGGCGCTGCCGCGGGGTGTTGTTGCGTCATGCCTGTGGACTCCGGTGAGCGGGGTTGACATGTACGCGTGGTTCCCCGACAAAGCCAAGGTCAACCGAAGAGGGCGCGGCAACTGCGCCGTCATGCGCGCCACCGCCGCGAAGACGATGCAGGCCCAGGGCGATGAGTGCGGCCACCTCCATGCGCCGCTGCGGCGGCGTCATGCGTGCCGCGTCGCTAAGTTGGATCGTTGTCATGGGGTGTCCGCTGGACATTCAAACCAGCGGGCAGTGTCCCAATGCAATCCGGTTGCTGTATCGCAGAGTGACGTAGTGAGCAGGATAACTGGGCGAAACCGCAGCGATTCGCTCAATCGCGTTTTTCGCAGTGACAAGATGCGTTCGCCATCAATCGTAAACGGTCGATTTCCGCAGTGCGCCAGCGATCTCTAAAGCGAACTCACACAGATATGCGACGCCTCCGTCAAGGCCGGTCTCTGTTCCCATCAACAGCAGACGACGAACAGCATCTTCAAGGTCGGCAGCTTCTCGAAGCGCAGTCGCGACGTCCACGCCAGCGGCGACCAACAGCAAGGGGCGCTGCTCGACAGGGATGTCCCGGAACGGGATCTCGCGCGTGGTTTCGGTCATGTCCGCGCCCCACAAGCAGCAACAGCCGCGAAGCGCGACAGACGATGTTCGACCCAATTCGGGCCTGATAGAGTATTTGCAGCCATTGTCGTTCTCCTAAGGAACGGTGGTGGTCAGGGCGACCGGGGTGCTGAAACACCTCGGCCGTCCGCTTCTTTCCGGCATACGCCGGATGCCTAACGCCGCATAGGCACGATCCTATCGATGCCGATGTGCAATCTGTACCGGGTGCCGTCCCACGCGCTTGTGCTTCCTGCGTGTCCGGAGATGCATACGCTTCCTGTGTGCGGTTGATCGCGTGCAGTCTGCATTCGAGCGTTTGCCGGCTGTCGGCGTTCACTTGTTCGCCGCGCCTGATGGCGTGGCGGATTCAGACGTTCGTACTTGTCCACTTCGACATTCACCGATGTTTCCATGTGCATGGGTCTACGTGCATGAACGCATTATTCCCTTGCACAGCCAAGTGCATGACCGCTGGCATTGCTACGGAAGTTTGAGGCGAAGCCTTGCACGCGATTTTCGTCGCACTATCACGCTACATCTGCTGGTGTGAACTGGACTGCCTTCTCTGGTTCTCCATGCCTGCAAGAAGACTCCGATGAGTAACCGGCAAACGCCATACACGCAAAAAATGCTCGGAGCAGCGTTGGCTGCACCGGGCGTGTGAAACAGCATTCGGAATGTGGCCGGCGCCATGGAGCAGGCATGGCGGCTGCGCTATACCCCGAGCAACTCGCCCGCCTTGGCGAAGCCGACCCAGCGGCCCTCGCCGTTGAGCCCGCGATTCATCAGTTCCTGCCGAGCCAGATGCACGACATCCACGTCACCATGATGGATCGCCACGAGGAACCGGGTGTCGAGAATTTGGAAATGCTCAGCCAGATCGCGGTCGATGCCCTGCGTGATGCGTTCGGCGCTCATGCTGCTGCCCTCCGTGCGGAGACAAGCAAAAGGGCTGCCTGTGCGTCGGCGGCAGTGTCGAGGCGGAGCTTGGGAAGCAGATCGTTGCAAATGCACATCATCGCAAGATTGATGCATTCGGCCTGCGTCTTCAGGTCGTCTGTGCCGTCGAATCGCTCGATGCTGTCCTCAACGGCATGCAGGGCATGCGCGACGGACATGCGCATCATGCGCAGGCTGTCCGCACCGCGTGCGCGCGCGAACTTGATTTCGTCTTCGAGGGTTTCCGTGGTGCGGTTCATGGTGTGTCGTTCCTGTGTGAGTGGATTCGCGCGTCGCGCCGTGCTTCGCGTAACGGCATGAACGCGCTGTTCGCAATGGAAGCCAAGCATCCAGTGCTCGACTTCCGATATGCTCGATCAGCTGGCAGATTTGCCCGCGCCCTTGGTCTTGCGGCCCTGCTCGATGCCGGCGTTGTAGGCCGCCTCAAGGGCATCTCGCAGCTCCCAGACCGAAACGTCGTGGAAGTCCAGACTATCCCGGCGACGGGATTCCAGCGTTTCGATACGCAATATGCGCTGTGCAATTTGAGTCAGTAGTGCATCGACCTTGTTCATTTCATGTCCTGCGGTGGCGTGGATGATGTCCGCATGAACGCGCTGTTCGGCACCGAAGCCAAGCGTTCGCTTCGAGGATTGAATGGCAGACAGGTTCGGTACCGATTCGGCAAACGGTGCGCTCGCAGCAGACGTTTCGTCAGTGGCGCGAGCGGCCGATGACCGCACGATTGCTTGCTAGATGCGTACACGGCACACACGTCGCGACAGCGCGTGCCGTGTGGCCGTCTCAGGCGCGCGGACTAGGGTCGGCGGTCTGTTCCGTCCGCTGTGTCGCCGTCGCACCAGCGTTGCGTAAGGTCGCGGCGAGCAGCGTCCAACAATCGGAGATCTGCGCATTGCATGGCGTGAGGCAACCGAGGATCGATCGCGCGGATCGCTTCAAGCGGATCGCGCGCGTTGTCCGTCGAGGTGTGGATTGCGCTCATGGTGCGTCCGCCCGCTTGGCGATGGCATGCAACTCGGCCTGCGCACCAGCGGCGAGGTCGATGCGCGCGTTTCCCATGATGCTGGTGCAGACATGGTTGATCGCCCAGTTCAGCACCTTGGCTTTCTGGTCGAGGCCGTCGGCATTCTGAAATTGCGCCTCATAGCGCGCGATCTCCTGCGCAGCACGTTCGATCGCTTCGCGCATGCACTGCAGGGCATCTGCGCCGTTGCGCAAGGCGAGGTGCGTTTCAAGATCGAGGCCGTTTATGTCGGTGTTCATGCGAGGTGCTCGTGATTGGGTGTGCGTCCATGAACGCGCTGTTCGCAAGTGAAGCCAAGCGACGACACGGTCGTGCTCTAGCGCGGAGACAGACGACGTACAGCCATCTGCGGCGACGCGACCGCGTGCAATGCGCGAGTGGGTAACGTGATTGCGCAGGAAGCGCGCGATTTCGTGACGCGTTTCGGGCTCACCACACCCGACCGTTTGGTCGGGCGTGGATGCGTTCGATCAAATCTCGCAGTGGTTCGGTCTGCGCGCCATCCGCGATGGGCGCGAGGAGCGTGCTGCCGATGTCGATCAGTTCGATGCGGATGACATCAATGCCGTTGCTGGCGTAGGCGACGTGCTTGCGACCGTCAATGCGGCGCAACAAACCGCGCGGTGTGGCGGCCCGCAGCACTTCGCGGCGCCATGCATGGCGACCGCGCTTGCCGGGGATCCGCACGAGAAGTGAGGCGAGGAAGAATTCCTTGACTCGCTTGGGTTGCTTTCTGGAGTTCTTGGGTTGCATGAGTCGTCGATTTCCATGTCGGGGATTGCATGAACGCGCTTCCGGGGAGTAAGCCAAGCGGATGCTTGGCTTCTTGCCGCGATGGATTCGTCTACCCGAGACGTGCGACATAACGCGCGTAGTCGTAGCCCGAGGGATCGACGTAGAGGAAAGGGCGGCCGGGCGCGTGGACCTCGATGCACAGACAGCCATCGTCGACGTTGCCGCCTTTGCCCGCGAGCCACGGTTGCGGCCGGGTCATGTCCGTCGTGAAGTCATCAAATTCTGCGATGCTCATTTCAATCGTTTCGGTGATGAAGATGCGATGCTCACCGGTGGCGCACATCTCGCGCAGCCGATCGGGTTTGCATGCGAAGGGCAGGCGCACGCCGAGTTCTTCGACCTTCAGGGGTTTGCCGCGAAACGTCAGGGTGCGCGGCGTGCGTTCGATGGTGATGGTCATGCTGGACATGGACGTTCCTATGAGTGGGCGTCGGCGATTCGACGAGGACATGAACGCGCTGTTCGCCAGCGAAGCCAAGCGCTGTTCAATGTCGCGCTGCGACATTCAGACACCTGTCTTACAGCCTTAAAAACAAGCGTTGACGTCGCGCACGGACTACGCCAATCGTCGGAGACTCACGCGCTCGATACGTCCCATGAACGCGGCGTCCGCGACGATGCGCAGTGCCGTGTGTGCGTTCGCAGTGAGGGCGTCGATAAAGGTGCCGTTGGCGTTGCGTCCTACGCCGTCCACGGGTGCGTTGCCCGCGAACCCAGCGCGCACCGTGCCGCCGGCGACCTGGGACAACACCAGCTCGAGGCGATACACACCACCGTCGACGAAGGCGAATGGTTGTTCGAGGTGGGAAGCGACGCCCGCGGCCTTGACCGCGGCGCCACCGGCGATTGACCAACCAGCGCCAAGCGCCCAAGCGGCTTGCGTGTCGAAGTCGGCATTGGTCAGTTTTTCGCCGCATTCGCACTGCAGCACGCGAATGTGTTTCTGGCGACTCGCGAACGTGCCGCGCCGGCTCTCGATCTCGATGCGAATCGTCGCGTCACTCGCAAGCAACACATCGACGCTGTGGCTCGTTCCGACGATGCCGGCGGTCTCATGCAGCAGCGCACCGCTGAGCGCGTGAATCACGCGCACGGTCGTCGTCGTGCCGGGTTCGGGACCGATGCTGCCGGCCTCGTGTTCGATCAGGCGATCGGCCTGCAGCAGGCGATCACGATGTGCCCACGCGAACAATAATCGCGCGAAGCTCGTGGCCGGCGACGCCGCGCCGTTGATCCGCAGCCGACCCGGAGGATACGGGCGTGCGTGACGCGCGGCGAGGACGGTCTGCGCGATCGGTGCAAGCGCAGCATCGAGCGTGCCTTGTTGCGTGCGCGTGAGCAGTTTCGCCTGGACGGTATCGCCAGCGAGGTACTCGGTCGGATCGGCACCGACGTAGGTGTCGGTACACCACAGGCGTGCGCCTGCTGCGTGGGCCGCCGGCACGGTGTCCACGCAACCCCGTGCGATCGTCAGCGTGCCCGCGACGGGATCGATCGCATCGATGCGCACGAGTTCCTCGTCGATCAGGGCTTCGCTGCCGACGACAACGATATCCAGATCGCGCATCTCGGCGAGGGTGGCCCGCGTGTCGGTCGGACCCAGCGCGCCCGCGAGGGTGGCGGTGGCCGAGAAATCGCCACCCGCGACCTCCACGAAGGCGCCCGTGCCGGTGCGGGTGGTGAGCGTGTAGCCGTAGGCTGGACCGTTCGGGCGCGCGCCGAGCGCGACCACGAAGCCGGCATCGTCTTCGACCTGCGCCAGATCCGCGGGGCGCAATCGACCGGCCAGATCACGGTACGTCGCCTCGACCAGCCGTTGCGCCGGCAACGGCAGCGGTCGCGTGTCCGGTGGCGTCCACGGCCCGATCACCGGCTGCAGGTAGGTGGTCGCCGCCATGCCGTCGATGTCCTGCACCAGCACCAACGCGAGCGCACCATCGGTGCGCGTGCCTTCGTCCACTTCGAGGACGCGCACCGGCATGCGCTGCACGCCCTTGCGTCGCCAGGACAGCGCCAGCACGTCGCCGCGCTTGATGCCCCACCAGCGGCGGTCGACCGTGAGTTTGATGCGTTGCAGCAGACTGCTGGCGGCGGCGGTCTCGCGCGCGGCGACACGCTCGCACAGGGTGCGATTCCATAGCCCCGGTAACGCGCGGCGATCGGCAATCACGCGGCCCTGCGCTTGCACGTTCGCCATGTTCTGAAAGGTCGCGGCGATCTCGAGATTCGTCACGCAGTCGCGGCCGATCACGGTGATTTCGTTGACCGATCCATCGAGCAGCGGCGTCTGCCAACTCTCAAGCGCGAGTACGCTGGTTTCATCGAGCAGCGGCAGGGTCAGTGCATCGTAATCCGGCCGGAACAACCGATACACGAACTGGCCACGCATCGGATCGAAGGCCCACAGACCGCCGACGTGATTGTTCACCATTTGCAAGAAACTGCCGATCGAATCCCCGCGTCGCCAACCCAGGCACAGTCCAAAGTGCTCGTCGTGCAACTGCTCGGCCGCGCGCAAAAAACTCTCGCCGTCGATCAACGCGGGGTCCAGACCGCAGCCCCACACCGTGTCGGTAAGGCACTGGTAGTGGATGTGCGCCGCATTCATGCCGCGACCAATGCGCGCGAGCGATGGTTGCCACACCGGCGTCGACCAGCCCTGCGTGAAGCGCCCCCACCGTTTCGCCCACAGCTTCAGGTAGGGGTTCATCGCCCCGACCATTCCTCGATACAGCGTGGTGCAAAGCCCACGCCCCGCCGGCCACGGTCCGGGCACCTGCTGCTGCAGATACGGATCTGGCAGCTGCGTCGCCTCACCCATGCGGATCTGCAGGTTGCCGACGAGGCCGCCTTCTTTCTTGTCCCCACCGAAGAGCTGCGGCAGGTTGATCGGCAGCGTCCGGCTGCCGGCGAGTTCGCCCTCGAATACGGGCTGGCCGCCGACCTTGATGCCGGCGAGGTAATCGTTCGGACCGATCGACTCGCCCATGTAGAGGTACATGAAGTGCCGGTAGCCGATGGTCGGCTTGCTCGACTTACCCATGTTTCACCGCTTCATGCGGCCCCCACCGCGCGCGCAGGCGCTGCGCGAGGGCCTGCTTGGGCGGCGAGACCACCATTGGATGCAACTGCGGGATCACGATCGGACGACGCTGCCAACGCCCGCGCGTCATCGCACGCACATCGATCGCCCACAGCGCGTGCAACAGAGCGGTCGCGAGACCGAGCCCGCCGACGAAGCGTTGCCCGTGCTGCCAGAGCACGATGCCGGAGGCGCAAGCGGCGATGCCAACGCAGATCGTCCAGACGCGATACACGGCCTCACGTCGCATCGCGAACCGCATCATCATCGTGCGCGACCTCGGCACGCGCGATCGCGATAGCGCGCGCGACGAAGGGATCGTCGTGCAACTGCGGGTGGTCACCGATGACGATGCCGTCCTCGCACAGCACGCGAAGATCGATGCCATGCTGGCGACACCAGGCACGGATGCTGGGCGTGCATAGCGGGCCGGCGGCCGGATCGACGGCGCGCACGTGACGCAAGTGAATGCGCAGTTCGGCCATCACTTGCCACCTTTGGCCTTGATCGGCGTCGTGCGCAGATCGCCGAAGGCGAGCACGTTGGGATCGTCGATCCAGACCTCGCCGAAGATCACCAGCACCTCGCGCCCTTCTTCGGCGGTCGGCACCGAGAAGTCGGCGAGCGAGGGTGGTTTCTGCGATTGCGGTTTGGGGCGCATCGCGACGCTGATCGCGATGGCGAGAATGAGGACGATCACGTAGATCCACATGGCGGGCGCACAGTGAGGCCGGCACGCGAAGCGCACCGAGCGGGTGGACGAGAGAGACGCATCAGAAGAGCGGGTCGCTGCCGAAGGGATTGCGCAAGCCCTTCAAGGTCGGCTGACCGCCATAGTTGAGTTCATTGCGGAATTTCGCGCAGCCGCGCGGCCCCATCGTGCGATCGCAGCCGGGCAGCGCCGTGACGCCTGCGCCGGGTGCGAGCGCGGCCGGGGTGAGCAGGCGCAAGGTGGCGCCGCTGTGGCTCACGATGAAGCGGCGTTCGATGCCGAGGCTGGCCGTCCACTGCAGCACGCCGCCATCGAAGTGGCCGTCATCGAACGCATCGAACGCTGCCGAGGCGACGGTGTAGCCGGTTGCGTCGCTGAGCACAGCTGGGACCGCGTGGGCGTCGGGATCGGCGTTGCACTGGCCCAGCCCCTGGCCATAGAGCACCAGCGGACAGGACGACTGCCAGCTGCGGCGCAGACCGAGGGTTTCCACTGCGGCGGCAAGCGACTGGCAGCGCAGCTTGGCCACGCTGTGGGTTTCGTCCAGATCGGCGACGTGCCCGGTCCAGCCCAGACGCACCAGGCCATCGCGCACCCGCACGCGTTTGAGGTCCAGGCGCACGCGCAGGCCGGGCGGCACCGGCCGGAACAGGTTCAGCAGCGGCAGATCGAGCGGCGCGGTGATCTCAAGCGTGTTCTTCGCTTCCTCGGCCGACTGCGCGATGCGACCGCGCGTGAGCGCGGCCGGCGCGTAGCGCTGGCCCTCGACGATGGCCTCGCGACCCGCGTCGGTGTAGCGCCAGTGGTGCAGCCCGATGGAGAAGTCGTACAGCTCGATCTCGCGCGAGAGCAGACCCATGCTTACGGCTCCTCTGCAGGAATGCCGCTGAAGGTCACCGCGCAGTCGAGCAGGCCCTCGCTGTCGGCGTGGTGCTGCAGCTCGACCGTGTCGCCCGCGAGCGTGACCAGCGCCATCCAGCAAACCAGCCTGACCCGTTCGGGTGTGACCATGCGCCCCAACGCCGCATCCATCCGCAGGCGTTCGCCGGTGTCGCCAATGGCTAGTGCGATTTCAGACGAGGCTTCGATGGTGCGATAGAAGACGCTTCCATCGAGCAGTTCGATGCGGACGTGGCGACGGCCCGCCTGCTGGCGCAGGCTGCGGCTGATGCCGCAGGCGGCGACGGTGAGCGTCACTGCGCTCTCGCCGATGGTTTCGATCACCTCCAGATCGTCGGTCCAGGCCGGCAACCACAGCGCCTCCGCACGCCCCTGCAGTCCATACAGCAGACTGCGGTGGGCGGACCGTTCTGCCCTGCCCATGAGCCGCCAAGCGTGCGACTGCGTCGTCCACGCCAGTCCCGACAGATCATCCAGGTGCGATCGGCCGACCTCGCCGTCGAGCAGATCGAAGCGCCGCGTGAAGCTCGCGGAAGGATCGCGGGTCTCATCCGAACGGTGTTCGAGCACCGGGAATCCGCGATAGCGCGTGACCGGAAGCCCTGGCGGCCAGTCGCAGGGTTCCGTTGCCTCAAAGCGCAGTTGAGTCTGCATCAGCCGGTCGTTTTGACGGCGCAGCTCCGGTGCGTCGGTCAGGCGCGCGGTGCGGCACGGCATCAGTCGTGTGCCGATCGGCCACGCGCGGCGCGTCGGCGCACGTAAGAGAATGCGCAGGCCTTCGCCTGTGATGCCGGAGATTTCCACCAGTTCGTAGATGGCCACGTCGCGCCAGAGCATGGCGAGGCTGCCGACCGCGAAGTCGAGCCCTGCGGTTGCGACCAGGATTTCAGTTGCGCCTGCCGGCAGCGGCGCACGCAGCCACGTCGTGTCCACGAACACCGGCAGCGCCCAAACGCGGCCGGTCCAGTCGAACAGGGCGTGCTCGACCCAGCGCCGCTCGCGGCGATCGGCGAGGACAGCGAATTCCCACGACCGACGCGGCGCATCGCGCAGCGGCGTGCGGGTGACGGTGCCGGCCACGGCGACCTGCACATCGGTGAGCCAGGCCAGCGTCTCGATCACGGGTTCTGTCCAGTCCGGCGGCAGCGACCAGGCGTTCAGACGCAGGCCGTCGATGCGGATCGACCAGGTCGCACCATCGGCGAAGGACAGCACCGCCACTGCGTCGATCACCGGCGGCCCGTCGAGGCCGACCATGAGCGTCAGCACCCGCTCTTGCATCGGCCGCAGCGGCAGCGGTAGCGAACCGGGCGCCGTGAGCGTGCTGCCGGCATCACCAATCAGGCGCAGGGCGGTCAGGGTCTGCGGTGTCGCGCGCCAGGCGTTCCACACCGCGATCTCGCGGGTCAGTTCGGAGACGACGTTGCCAAGCGAGAGTGCGATCGGGGTGAGGTGAATGCGATCGAAGTAATCATCGGCGAAGCGGTGCGCGAGGCGCCCGGTCGCCGGCCAGCGCAGCGCGACGGGAGCGCGGAAAGAACCTGCCTGCGCGACGAGCCGCTCGCGGGCGTAGGTGGCGGGCGCGAACGCCCCCTCGCCAAGCGCGTTCAGTTCGACCGAGAGCGCGGTGTTGGTCGCACCGAAGAGGCGCGGAGTGGGCGCGATGCCCTGCAGCGCGGCCATCAGGGGGCGACCTCACGCAGGGCGATGCCGAAGGTGCCGGTGTGCTGCCCGCCGATGGACCAGCCGACGCCGTTGCGCTGGATCGGATGGAGCGCGTGCAGCGGATACGCGATCCAGCGTTCGGGGCCGTAGATCAGGGGTGCGGACAGATCGAGGTGATCCAGCCGGCAGTAGCGGGCATGCGCGAGCGTGGCGACGATGGTCTGGCCCTGCGCCTGACGCGCCATCAGCACGTCGATCGGCAGCAGGACGGTCGCCTGATTGAACTGCGAGGGCAGTGCATGCAGCAGACCCGCCTTGTGCGAGACGCCGAGCAGATCGCCGGTGTTCCCACCGACATTGGTGCGCCACGCGGGCGCACCTTCGAGCCCGCAGTGAATGAAGGACGAGTGATACGTGCCCGCGATGCTGGCGAAGAAGAACCCAAGCCCGAATCCATCGTAGGGCTGCACACCAAGTTGGGTGCCCGAGTTGGTGTCGATGTAGATTTTGACGCCCGCGCGCGTGCCATCGACATCGCCGCGGAACGAACCCGAACACCACAGCCCGGTGCCGCCGATCTGCGGCATGTTCGACACGCCAAAGTTCAGGTGCTGGTGGCGGTCGACGTTGTAGCGCAGCACCACGTAGATCTCGTCGGGTGCATCAAAGAGGTGCAGCACGTAGACCGCTGGCCACTGGATCGGCGCGTTGGTGAACGACAGCAGCTTCACCGACTGCGGACACGCGCCGGTGAGCGCCGCGCCCGCTTGTCCGGTGCCGGCCTGGAGGCGCAATTCGGTCGCGGTGGCGGTGAGTTGTACGAACGAAACGCCCTTGCTCAGGATGCCGTTCACCAAGGCCCATCCTCGTGCCGAGAGTGTGGTCTCGATGGCGGTCTTGAGCGCCGCAAAACTCGCGACCTGTCCGCTGAAGGTTGCCATCAGCTCATCTCCACCGCGACGTAATCTCGCCACGTCGTGCGCGCGCCGTCCTGCAGTACCACGAACGCACGGCCGTTCACCGCGCGGATCGCATCCACCGCCTGACGCACGCTCAGGCCGGTCTGGTCGATGACCGCGCTGCCTTCGAGCTGGAGCACGTTCTCGGAGGCGTTGTTGAAACCGGAGACGAAGCTCACCCCATCGAGCACGCCGTAGAGATTGCCGCTGCTCGGATAGCCGCGCACGTCGTTGTCGTAGGCGCCGAACTGCATGTCATACAGTTCGAGCGGCTGCGGCTGGTGCAAGGTGCCGGCAGGGACGAGACAACGATTGCCGCTGCCGTTACGGCCGACGTACTCGCCGGCGAGGCTCGCATACGTGACCTCGTTCGCGTGGCCGTTGCCGAAGGGCGAGATCTGCACCTTCTTCCAGGTGCCGCCGGCATCGCGAAGATAGAGATGTCCATCGTTGTAGTTCGCGTCGCCGCTGCCCTTGCGGCCCTTGTACGGAAACCAGTGCAGATCGCTGTAGCGCTTCGCTTCGCGGCCATCAAAGTGCCCGGCCACGATCAGCGGCGATGGAAACTCCTTCGGCCGCGCATACGCCAGCGCCTTGCCGACGTAAACGTGCGCATAGATCGGTGAGCCGACCTTGAACGCGCCGACGATCCGGCGCGGATTCGCGGTCAAGAAGTACGTCACGGCCTGGTTGTGGCCCGGCACGCCGCTGGTCTTGATGCCGGGCTGTGCCTCGAACGGCGCCGCCGGCACGTAGCCGACCATCGTCGCGGCGAGCAGGTTGTAGTAATCCGCCGCGAGGTTCTGGTATGCCTTGAAGCCGACGGTGATCTCTTCCTCGCCGGTGGTGCCGGTGGAGCGCAGGATCAGTTCGCGTTCGGACATTGATGTGTCGAAGCGCAGCGTCGTCCAGCCGACACTTTCTGCGAGCGTTTGAATCGCCCCAAGCAAACGATAGTGGGCATCGTCGCCACCGGCCTTCACGAGGGTGTCGATCGCATAGGCCATCAGCCACCACCGAGGCGCTGGCGCAGGAAACTGCCGTTGCGGTCGATCACGTTGAGAATGGTCTGCTCCATGCCCCGGCTCTGCGCCATCGAATCGGCGAGCGCATCGGTGTTGATCGCGTTGATCAGGCGCAGGTTGAGTTGCGGGTTCAGGCCTGCGGCGGCGCGAGCGAGGCCGCCTTCGGCAAAGTTCACGCGCGGGGCGCGCGGCAGCGAGACGGATGGTGGCCCGGCGCTGGCGAAGCGACGTGCCTGCCACGCCTCCACGGCCGGCATACCGCGCCGATTGAAGTCCTCCAAGAACGGAAGCGCACCGGGCTGACGCACGACGGCCGCGCGGGTCACGAACTCGAAATCCGACAGCCACGCCGGGATGCTGTCGGAGGTGGCCGTGCCCGGCCCACGCACGTGGCCGCCGGTCGCGTAACCGCCGCCACCGTTGAACGTGGCCTGCGCGATCAGGCCAGCGATAGTCGCGCCCTGCGCGATGGCACCGGCAATGAAGGGGATGTTCTGCGGGAACCCGTATTTGCTCGCTTCGGCGACGTTGTTGGCGAGCGCGAGTGCGGCCTGGGCGATGGCGAACGCCTTCGATAGCGCAAACAGCGCGCGATAGGTCGCGCTCTGCTCGCCGCCGAAGGACTTGGCGATCTCGGCGAGCTGGCCGAAGGTCGCGGACGCGCCCGCGAGCAGCACTTGCGTCTGCGCCGACTGCAGTTGTGCGAGCGCGGCTTGATGCTGGCGTTCAATCGTCTCCTCTTGCGCATCCCACTGCGCATTCAGATCGGCGCGTTGTGAGCGGAATTGTGCGAGCAACGCCAGTTGTTCGGCGTGCCACGCCTGCAACCTCACGCGCGACTGTTCAATCTGCGCCAGCTCGTCGCCGGTGTCGCCAAGGTCTGGCGCGGCGCCGGGCACGGCGTCGGGTTTACGGAACGAGGTTTGCGCCACGCGCGCCATCGCCGCATCGAACGCATCCTTGGTTGCGATCCCGTCGCGCAGCGCATCGTTGAGCAACTGGACCTGTTCGCGCGCGTCTTCCAGCGCGACTTCGGTCGGCGTGCGCAGTCCGGCGCGGAGCGCTTCATAGGCGCGCGTCGTCTTCTCGATCTCGGCCTTGCGCTCGCGCTCGGCTTCCGCAGCGGCGCGGGCCTTGTCGAGGGCTTCGGCCTCATTGACGAGTTGCGCCTTCAGTGCAGGCGCCAGCGTCTTCAGCGCGCCCTGCGTGGTCTCATACCGAATCCGCGCCGCTTCGCCCGCGCGGGTCTGGCCAGCTTCGACTTCGCCGAGTAGCGCGATCTCGCGACGCAGCGACTCGAGTTCGCGTTCGGCGGCCTCGCGCGCACGGTCTGCATCGGTGGCTTTCGGCTTCGACGGACGCGGCCCCTTCGCCGGCTTGAACTGCTCGTCGATCTGCGCCCGGCGCGATTTTTCGAAGGCATCGATACCGATGCCCTCCACCGTTTTCACGCCGCCCGCCCGCAGTGCTGCGATATCGCGCTCAAGTGCGCGCAACTGCTGTGCTTTGGCGACGGCGCGGTCCTGGCCGAGTGCTGCCTGTGCGCGGCCAAGGGCGTTGATCGCGTTCGTCTGCGTCGCCTGCGTGGCGGCCTGCGCGCCTGCCTTCGCCTGCTCGGCGTTGGCCTCGCGTTGCAGCGCGGCCTGTTCCTGACGCAACGCCCGGATGCGGTCCTTGGTGCCGGCGTCGACATCGCGACTGGCGAGCACGGCATCGAGCGAGTTGATCCCGCCGAGTTGCTTCCACTCGTTGCCGATGCGCTCCAGTTCGTCGGTGGTTTTCGACAGCCGGAAGGCAAGATCGTCGCGGCCGATGTTCTTGATCGTTTGCCAGACGCCGCCGATGACCTTGCCCAGTGCGATCCACGCCCGCTCCAGCGAGCCGGCACGCGCGTAGGCCTCCTGCACCCGCTGCTCGTGGACACGCGCGAAGGTCTCGATGGCGAGGCGTGCCGCGTCCTGTGCCCGGCCCTGTGCCTCCAGCGCGCGGACATGCTGGTAGACCTCGACGGAGAGGAAGCGGTACTGCTGATTGAGTTCGATCAGCTGCGCGGACGGCGCGCGCGCCAGCGCGATGACTTTCTGCGTCGTCTCCTCGACGGACGCGCCGGTCAACGTCGCGAGATTGACCGCCGCGCTGGCGGCCAGCGCAAGCGTGTCGCCTGCGACGGTGCCTGCGGCGGCGAGCGCGGTCAGCGCGACCTGCGCATCGCCATACTCGCCCGTCGCCGCGCCGACCGTGTCCTTGATGACACCGAGTTGCCCGGCTGTGGTTGCCGCAGCATTGCCGCTGGCGATCAATGCACGCTCGTAGGCCTGCGTCTCGCGATAGCCCTGCAGCGTCGCGACCGCGAATCCACCGATCACGACGGCGGCCAATCCGATGCCGACGGCAAGTGGCGTGATCGCGCCGAGCAGCGCGCGGGCGGCGGGCACGATACCGCCGAAGGAATCCTTCAATTGACCCCCCTGCTGGATGGCGACGAGCCACGGTTTTTGTCCGCCCGCGAGCGAAGTGAAAATGTCGGTGATCTGTGCCGGCAGCATCCGCATCGCCTGCCGGGTCTGCCCGACGGAGACGCCGTATTCATTGACCGCACGCGCCCCGATGTCGGTCGCACGCGCACTGCGGCGATGGGCGCCCGCGACGGCGTCCTGCGTCTGCGCTTGGGCGGCGCTGGTGCGCGCGGCTGTCGTGCTGGTTGTGTTGAGCTGGGCCACTGCGCGGTCGGCGCGACCGAGTGCGCCTTCCACACGCGCAAGGCTCGCTTCGGCCTGCGCGGAGTCGCCGCGGACCCTGAGGTTGAGAACGGTGTCCTGATTCATGGTGCGATCGGTGAGCTCAGTCGGGACCGCGCAGGGCCTTCACGCGCGCCTCGGCCGCATCGCCGCGCCACACGGCCACAGCGACGTCCTCGATGAAGTCGGCGCGGCGGCGACGGTCGTCGCGTTCCAGCGCATCGAAGGCGAGGTTGATCTGGCGCTCGGTCATGCGTCCGAGCCGCTCGAGATCGCCGAGTCCGCTGCCTGCGAGTCGGAGGAAACACTCGCTCCAGCCGAGGCGCCGGCCGCGAGGGCGTGCGTCTCGCGCAGCCCCGTCTCGCGCAGTTCCGCCAGCGCCTCGCGCACGAAAAAAGCGGCGTTGACCGCGAACCAGGTGGCGAGATAGATCTCGAGGTCGTCGGGTGCCAACGCCTCCAGCCACGCGACGTCGACATCGCCCGCCTGCGCTGCGATCGATGGCACCACCGAACGGTGGCGACCGAACAGGCGACGGACCTGCGTGTAGCGCAGGGAGCCGTCTTCGCTTGCAGCGACCAGATCGGTGATGAATGCCGATGCGCGATCGGCGACGTCCAGTCCCTCGAAGAAGCCGTACTCGCGGATCGTCACGTCGCGTCCGCCGATCGGCAGCGTGCGATCCGGGTGCAAGACGGCGAGATCGTCGGCGGCGGAGGCCGCATCGTGCGCGGCTTGCGGCGCAGCGGGAATTCTCGTGGCCATCACGCGACCTCCGGCAGATCGAGTCGCCCGAATCCACCCAGCAGCGGATCGGCGGCGGCTTCGGGATCGAACAGCACCGAGGCGGTCATCTCGAACTGCCCAAAACTCTCGTGGATCAGACCGAGGTTGCTGACAGGATTGAACTGCACGCGATACAGACGGACCTGCACGGGCGCGCCGTCGATGGTGTTGGTGCCGTCGAGGAACAAAAAGCGTTCCGGTGCAGACGTGGTGAGCATCGCCACGCTGACGCGTCCGCCGTAGCGATAGGCCGCGCGCAGCGGCATGGTGAAGGCGGCGAGGTTGAGCAGCTTGATCAGGCCGGCGCGTGCGCTCTGGATGCGGTAGTGCGTGTTCGCCGCAAGCGTCACCGGCGCGGCGTTGCTGTCGGTGATCACGAGTTGGCTGATCGTGCTGTGATCGAGCGCGATCAGATCGTTCGCGGCCAGCGGCACCGGCAAGGCTTCGCCAGTGAGCGTGCCCGCGGCGATCGAGGCCTTGGTCGCGTACAGGCCGAGCAGCAGGTTGTCGATATCGGCCCAGTTGATCGCGATCGACAGTTCGGCCTCCTTGCCCTTCTGCAACACGGCCGAGGTCAGGCGATTGCCCGAATACGATTCCTTGCGCGTCTCGGTCTCGGTCTTGAGGGTCAGGTCGCACTTGGGCGCATCGCCCACCCAGCGCAGCGCGCCAGGACGGCCGCCCGAGAGACGGGTGCCCAGATACAACCCGCCCTGGAAGGAGAAATCTTTCATGCGGCGGTGTCCTCCTGGTCGGCGACATCGACGTGGGTGTTGTCGTCGGTGTCGAGCGCGTCGGTCTGCGTCGATGCGACGGGCGCATCGACAAGCGCGGGCGGTGGCGTGGTCAGACCGAGTGCCTTGAGGAAGGCGGCATCGGCATCGTTGACGGTCAGTTCGACGCCTTCGGGCGGCGGCGTGTAGGCCACACCCTCGTGGGTGTGCGGGTGATAGAGACGGATGGTTTTCATGTGCGAGGAGTGGTGGTTGAGGAGGACGCGGCGGCGAGCCGCAGGAGGCGGTCGGACTCGCCGGCGAGCACGCCGCGCGCGTAGTCGATGAGGCGTTCGGGGCGGCGGCCCTTGGCGAGCATTTGCGCGGCGGTGGCGCCGTACTCGGCGACGAGCGGCTGGCGTCGTTTGCCGGCATAGCGGCCCTGCTTCATCTCGCGCTTGGCGCCTTCACGGCGGAACACCTGCGCATTGCGGTTCACGCCGACGCCAAGGAAGGCGTGCTCACGCAGGCTGCGTTTGCCGCGGAGGACGGCGGCGGTGACGCCGCGCCGAGTCTGCCGCGCCGCGAAGTTCCGCAAACCGATGCCACGGAAGCGACCCACCAGGCGAAGGCCGTCCTCAGTGGGACGGGCCTGCAGGTCCTGCGTGAGGCGACGCGCACCGACCTGGTACTCGGCCTGGATGTCGCGGCGGGCCTGGACCGGCAGGCGGCGCCGCAGGGTGCCGATCGCCCGGGTGTGCAGGGTCGGCAGGTGCGAGGCCAGCGCACTGAAGTTGCGGGAGGCGGACAGGACGCCGTCGAGGTCGGCGTGCAAGGTCGTCATCGCTGCAGTTCCCGCCGATAACGCGTGCCGAACAGCACCTGCGCCGCCATCGCCGCAACGCCATCGGGCCGGTCGAGCAGCACCGATTCCTGGAACTGCAGCGGCAGTGCCAGCGGCGCCTGCACGAAGCCATCGAGCGCATCCTCGATATCGGCGATGGTCTCGACGATGCGTTGCTGCGCGTTGTCGAGTTTCACCGGCACCAGCGCTTCGACGACGAAGGTGTAGCCGCGCTCGCCGGTACTGCGCGCATCGTCGGGGTAGAGCGTTGTCAGCGGATATAGCGTGAGACGCGGCGCATCGCTCGGATCGAACGGTGATGGTTCCAGGCGAACATCGCGGCCGGCGTCGGTGCGATAACCGTTCGTCTTGCGCACCGTACCCAGTCGCGTCTTGACCAGTTCGAGGATCGCCCACGGGATCGGCGTCTCAGCCATGCAGCACCGTTTCGGTCACGATGCCGTCGTCGACCACGATGCGCTCGATCAGGAACGCGCCTGCAGGCAGTTGCAGTCGGTCGCCCGCGCGCGGGCGCCATTCGGTGTTGAGGAACTTCACGGTGGTCACTCGCGATTGGCCCTGGCTGTAGTCGCCCAGTTCGCGCACGTTGTAGGTAATGACCACGCGCACCGGCACGGTGCGACTGCGCTTGCGACGCACCTGCGCAGGCTCACCGAACACAGCGAACAACGCATCGTGCGCAGCCTCGAAGGCTGGATCGAGGCTGCTCACGCCAGGTCCTGCGCCGCGAAGCGCAGATTGGCCGCGATCCGCCGCGTCCAGCCGCGACCGAACGTCGGGAAGGTGCGCAGCCTCACGTAGAAGTCGAGGCGCGCCGCGTTGTAGGCGAGGATCAGGGCGACGGGATCGGCATCGCTCGCAGCCGCACGCGTGAGCGGCCCGACGACGCCATCCACGCGCACGCCGAGCGCCTGCTGCAGCCAGCCCACCGCGCGCAGGACGCCGTGGTTCACGGCCGCGTCGAGCACTTGGAAAGCAACAGCCTCCGGCAGCGCATCGCCGCGGATCGGCGTCCACGCATCGCGGCGATACAGCGCGATCGCCGCCTCGCGGGTGAGCGTGGATAGGTCCAAGAACGGATAGGCGCGCTGGCTGATGCCCCAGCGTGTCTTGCCGCCGGGATCGCGCGGATCGTCCGCATCGCCACCTTCATGTTCGAGCACGCGTTCGATCGCGCGGGCAAAGCGGTCCCCGGCCGGCGGCGACGCCGCCGGCTTGTTGGTATTGGCCATGGATTTGACTCAGTTGATCGAGAGCTTCACCAGCACGCTGGGGCGCAGACACAGCGGCAGCGGGTTGGACTGGGTGTGCAGGTCGGTGCCGCGCTCGAACTTGCGCGGTTCCTGCTTGGCGTACAGCGGCTGGCCGAGGGTGTTGACGGTCTCGTTGAAATCCGCCGGGGCGTTGTGGGTCGCGAAACTGTTGATCGTGCCCAGCGGGAAGGCGTGCGCTTCGCCCGGCGCAATGAAACGTCGAACGGTGCCGTCGAGATCGGAGGCCTTGCCGCGGTACTCCTCGAACACCAGTCCGCCGAAGTTGAAGCCCTTGCGCACGTCGTTGATCAGCACGGCGCCCTGCTGCCACTGCGCGTAGGCGGTCTTCACATCCTTGTGTGAAGTGAGCGCAGCGAAGAACTCCTGCGAGCACAGCACCCGCGCGCCGGTCATGAACTCGCCGAGCAGGCCTTCCTCGATCAGCGCGAGGGTCTCGATGCACTTCTGTTTGACGTCGGTGCCGTTGTTCGGGTTGTCGATCTCGAAGACGACGGTCTGCTGCGCGATCCGGAACTCCTCGAACAGGTCATAGAGGATGCTGCCGTCAGCATCGAGGATCTGGCCCTTGAGCGCGCCCATGCGCAGGTGCTCCAGCGTGATCGCGTGCTTGTTGCGCATCGTCTCCAGGCGTTCGGCGACGACGCTGGCGACCGATTCGAGTTCGGTCTCCGATCCGAAAGCGCGCAGGCCGTTGACGTCCTCGGGCAGGATCACGTCGTCATGCGGGATGTGGGGGACCACGAACGAGCGCATGCGGCGCTTGGCGCTGGCGCTCACCGTGCCCGGCGCACCCGGCGGACGGGTCGGCAGCAGGGTCAATACGCCTGCGCGCTCTTCGACGAGCAACTGACGCAGGCGCACCGGCTTGTCGGGGAACAGGCCCAGTTCCTGCAGACGGCCATAGCGGTTGGGGATGAGATTGATCGCGGCGGTAAGCGCCGCCATCGAGAACGCGGAATTAGCGAACGGATTCAACATGGGCGGTGACCTGCGGCGGCTGGCGGACAACGATGCCGAGCGCCGCCAGCTGCGCGAGGGCGGCTGCGGTCTGCTCGGGAGTGAGGGTGGCGGGCAGGACGAGTGCGCCGCCGAAGACGAGTGCGTGGCGGGACACGATCACGCTCCGCTTGCGTTCGGCGCGCGCGGTGACGACCGCTTCGATCAGCACACCGGCAACTGCCTCGCGACCGTCGTTTGCTGTTGGATCGATCGCGACGATCTCGTGGGTCGCGGTGACACGACCGACGACGGCGCCGAGCGCGAGGCTCTGGCCTGCGGCGACGACCACTTCGTCACGCGAGTACAGGTTCGGCGCTTCGTACTTGAGCAGATCGCTCAGGTGGGCCGGTTCGTGGAGGACGGGCATGGCTCAGGCTCCCTGCGGGGTCGTGGCGCCGATGCGCTTGCGCACGGCGTCGAGGACGGGGTTGGCGGTGGATGCCGCAGCGGCAGGCGCGGCATCCGCGAGGTGGTGCGAGGCGATCTCGACCTGGTCGGCGCGGGCCTGAAGCAGCACTTGGCGCACCTGTGCGGCACTCATGCGTGCGGCGAGAAACTCGGTGGTGCGATCGGGACAGCCAGCGAGCAAACACAGCTCGGCGATGGCGACGGCGTCGCTATGGGCGTCGGCGCCGGGTGCCGGCGCGGGCGCGGCGAGCGGCGCGGTCGGCAGCGAGGTGACGGCGGGTGCTGTCTGTGGCGCAGCAGTGGGCGTCGGCTGCGCGGGCGCAGCCTCGGTGGGCAAGGTCATGGAGGACTCCGGGGTGGGGGGAAGCGCAAGCCGCGTCGGCAGAGCGAGCGGTGTGGTGGAACCGGGCGAACGCCCGCGCCCGTTGAGGGCGGCGGAAAAGTCGGCGAGCGTGGTGGTGAAGGGCGCGACCGCATCGGCGAGACCTGATGCCACCGCGTCGTCGCCGAAGTACAGCGCCGCCTCGGTGGCACGCACCGCTTCGGCATCGAGTCCGCGCATCTGTGCGACGTGATCGACGAAGAGGTCATACAAGCGGTCGATCTCCGTTTGCAGCGCGGTCGTCGCCTGCGGCGTCAGCGGCGCGTGCGGGGTGCCATCGTTCTTGTGCGCGCCGGCTGTCAGCGCGGTGACGCTCAATCCGGCCTGCGCGTTGCGCACCGACTGGTCGATGTGCAGCGCAATCACGCCGATGGAACCGACGCCGCCGGTGGCCGAGAGGCTCACGCGCTGCGTGGCGCAGGCGAGTGCATAGGCGGCGGAGAACGCGGCATCGCCGGCATGCGCCCAGATCGGTTTGATCCGACTGGCCGCACGAATGTGCGCGCCCAACTCGAACACGCCGCCGGCTTCGCCACCGGGCGAGTCCACGTCGAGGAGGATGCCGACGACATCTGGATTGGCGAGCGCCGCGTCGATGTCTGCAGCGATACGCGCATAGGAGGTCAATCCCGATGCGGCCTCCAATCCGACCGCGCGCCGCACCAGCGTGCCGTGAATCGGGATCACCGCGATCCCCGGCATCGAAGGCATCGGTTCGGGCCGCACCGGCACCGCGACCGGAACGGCCAGCTCGGTGTGCATCAGCCCGATGCGCGGACCAAGCACGGCGAGGATCGTGTCGAGTTTGGCGCGCGCAATCAGCAGCGGCGTTCCGTAGAGACGGGACGCCAGGTGGACAAGGGCGGTCATCAGGAGGCCTGTGGAGAGGGTGCGGCAGCGGCCTGCGCTGGGCCGCTGTCGTGGCGAGGGTCGGAGTCGAAGACCAACCCCAGCGCATCGGCGCGGGCGTTGTCGGCGGCGATCTCGCGATCGATGTCCTCGGCGTCGTAGCCGAAGCTGGAAATCGCCTCACTGCGTGAGAGCAGGCCACCACGAATCGCCGCGATCATCGCGTCGAACTCTTTCTTCGGATCGACCCACTGCCAGCCCTGCGCGATCCACTTCACGGCCGTGTACCCGCGACGACGGGCAACGCCGCCGCGCGCGTAACCGGGCAGCGTCAGCGCGCCTTCAAGCACGGCCTGGGTCATCCACGCGCGCCACAGCGGGCGGCACAGCTGATGGACGATCACGCCGTGCTGAATGGCCTCGCAGCGCCGCCGAAATTCCAGCAAGCCCGCGCGGATCGACGAGTAGTTCACCTGGGTCAGATCTCCGGTGAGCATCTCGTAGGTGATGCCCATCGCCGCCGCGACCGCGCGGAATTGCTGGCGCATGAAGGCGTCGTAGCTCGAACCGACATCGGCCGGCTGCGAGAACGTCACGTCCTCGCCCGGCTCCAGAAACTGCATCGTCCCCGGCTCCAGGCTCGCCATCGCGACGCCCTGCGCGTCGGCCTCGCCCTCGCCCAGCAGCGGATCTTCTGGCGCACTGCGGGTGATGAAGCCGGCGAACATCGCCGCTGTCTTTTTGCGCACCAGCTCGGCATCGTCGTATTGGTCGAGTTCGTGCAGCTTCACCAGCGCCCGCGCCAGCCACGGCTCGCCGCGGATCTGGCCCGGACGCAGCGGCCGAAACAGGTGCAGCACCTCATCGGCTGGCACGCGCACGGTGTCGAGACCGCCGTGTGCCGACATCGGCGCCAGCATCCCGTCGCCGGGATGGCTCTTGGTCAGGTGGTAGGCCACCCGCAGGCCGATGGCGTTGAACTCGATGCCGGCGCGAATCACGTTGCCGTTCGGCAGTTCGCGGTGCAGCGTCGATGGCAGGTGCTCGGGTTCGAGCAATTGCAACTGCAGACCGACCGCGAGCCGATCCTCCGGGCGTCGGTAGCGCAGGCGCACCAGACACTCGCCGCCTTCAAGCATTGCGCGACACGCGAGCGCCTGCAGCCCATAAAAATCCGTCAGTCCGGCCGCGTCGGCGTCCTCGCACCAGTCGCGCCACAGCGCCTGCACCGCCTCGCGCTGCGCGAGATCCTCGAGCATCGATTGCGGCTTGATCCCGGTGCCGATGGCATTCGCCACGAAGGCTTCGACGCCGGTCGCCGCCCAGGCATTGCGTCGAACCAGATCGCGGCTCTTGGCACGCAGCTCGTCTTGCGCATACGCCAATGCCGTGACCGCACCCGGATTGCCGACCTGCCAGAAACGCGCGCGTCGTCCGCCGCCGACACCGTCGTAAGTCGGCGACGCGCCGAACACACGTGCACGCAGCCGAGTGAACCAACTCATCCGGTCACGTCGCCTTGTCGGTGTTCACGACGACACGACGTGGTCGACGACGCGCTGTGCCTGCCGCGATCGCTTGCTCCTGCAGATCGCGTCGCACGACTTCGATCGCAGCGATCAGGTCTTCGACCGATCGATACTCGACGGTACGGTCGCCGAAAGTGACGCGCTGCTCGCCGGTCGCGAGCGCGCGTTCCAGCGCGGCGAGTTGTTCGTGGGTGTAAGCCATGCGGCATTGACTCGACGTGGTTCAGCGTTGGAGCCAGCGGCTCTTGACCACGCGCCGACGGGTCGGGCGCGCAGATGTGGAAAGGCCACCGGAATTGGTGGCCTCGTTCGTGGGTGGATCGGACATCGGCATCGGTGCGTCGGGTGGCGGCAGTCCCAGCGATCGCTCCAGCTCGCGCCAGTGGCGCTCCTCGAAACGATCCAGTCCCGCCGCTGCCGCTGCGGCGCGTGCGTAGTTCGCGCAGTCCAACGCTTCGTTGCGTTCGCGCAGCTTCTGCCACTCGCGCACCGCATAGCCGTTGCGGTCGCGGCGCGTGACCAACTGCTCCGCACAGAGCTGCTGCAGGAACTCGGCGTCGATTTTCGGCAAGTGGATGTAACCGGGCGGATACACCAGCGTGGTGCCGTCCTCGCCGACCGACACCTGCTTGCGCAGGTGGTTGTAGAACTCCTGCTTGGCGAGGCCGACCGCAACCGTGTACAGCTTCAGTCCCCGGCGCAGCTTCTTACCACCGACCGAGACATCCACCGCTGTCGGCGTGCCGATCAGCGCGGCGCCGCGCGCCGCACCCTTGACCGCCATCACCCGGCTGTCGCGGCAGGCGCGCACGAAGGCATACGCCTCCTGTGTCGCGAAGCCGGTGTCGATCGCGAAACGCGCGAGCGGCACCTGCGCGCCGCAGGCGTGCGTCCAGGTCTCACCGGTCATCGCGGCGAGTTGCTTCCACACCGCATCGCGGGCGGTATCGCCCATCAGCACACGGTGTTCGATGAGCCACGCTTCCTTGCCGCGACCGAAGGCCCAGACCGAGACCTCGATGCGGTCCTTCTGCACGTCGGCGCCACCGACCAGCAGCAGGCCGCCGCGTGGCACGCTGCCAATCCGGTAGTCCTCGCGTCGCTCCAGCAACTGCTGCCAGTCCGGCGCTTCGCCGTCCTCGACCCAGGTCTCGCCCAGCTCGGTGTTCTTGAAGGTCTTGATCGCCGACGCGGAGCCCGTGGTCTTGTCGATCGCGCTCTCCCACGCCGCAGCGATCTCGCGCCACGTGCGCCAGCCCACCGGGCTGTACAGCGACGACAGGTGGAACCCGGCCGTTCGGCCGTTCCCTGGTGCCGTCGCTCGCCACTGGCCCTGCTCCAACATCGACGTCTTGTGGTGCTCGGCGATGGGTGTGTCGCACGATTCGCAGATGTAGACGACCGTCTCTGGCCGGCCGCGCTCCCACCTGAGGTGCTCGAAGCGCAACCACTGCGCATGGGCGCAGTGCGGGCACGGCACGAAGTACCGGCGCTGGTCGGACGCGTCGTACTCGCGCTCGATGCTGCTGGCGCCTGCGATCGTCGGCGTGGAGACGATGAAGATCTTGCGCCGGGTGAATGTGCGCGTGCGCGCTTCCGCCAGCGAGATCGCATCGCCTTCGCCCTCGACATCGAGCGGATAGCCGTCCACCTCGTCGAGGAACAGGTAGCGCACCGGCATCGAGCGCAGGCCGACCGCGCTGTTGGCGCCGGTCATCACCAGCACGCCGCCGCGAAACTCCTTGGCGAGGATGGTGTTGCCCGCATCGCGCGAGCGCGCCGGTGCGATCAATTCCGCCAGCGCGGGCGACTCCTCGATCAGCGGATCGATCCGCTGCTTGGAGTTGCGCTTGGCCATCTCCACCGTCGGCCAGACCGCCATCATCGGACCGGGCGCGTGGTGGATCACATAACCGATCCAGCAGCTTCCGGCCTCGGTGCCGCCGATCTGCGCGCCCTTCATGAACACGACGCGCTCGATCGGCGAGGCCGGCGAGAGGCAATCCATGATCTCGCGCAGATAGGGCGTGCGCGACGTGCGCCAACGCCCCGGCTCGGCCGCCGCCTTGCTCGACAGCATCCGGTGCTGGTCAGCCCACGCGGACACCGACAGCAGCGGATCGGGGGTCAGGCCCTCGTGCCAGGCGCGCTCGATCGCATCCGCGCCTTCGTAGTCGAACATCGTCAATCAATCCGTGGGCGCAGCTCGCCCAGTTCTCGCAAGTGATCACGTACCGCTGCTTCCAGCGCCAGATGCATCGCATGCGGGTCGACCTCGAGTGTCGCTGCCATTTGTGCCGACACGCGCGCAGGCCAGTTCAACCACGCATCGCGCTCATCGCGCGCCAATTTGAAGACGTGCGCCACGACCTGCGAGCGTTCGACCAGTTCGCCTTTGAGGCGAGCCAGTCGCACCTTGTTCGTCTGCGCCTTGACCACCTCGTTGACGGTGCGCGCCTGCAACAGCGACGCACCGCCCACTGGCAGCGCCGCAGTGCCTGCGTCGCGGACCGTGTCCGCTGACTCTGGCAGTGCCACGCGCGGGGCGCGCGCCTGGGTGCCGGTGCGCGGTGGCGCCGAATTGCGCACCCACTCCGAATCCGCCTTCGCCGCGTCGATGCTGCCGTCTGCTTCGGGCGTGATACGCCCGGCGCGGATGGCCTTGTGAACCGCAGTGTCGGTCACGCCGCGATAACGCGCGTAGGCGCGGATCGAAAGTCCCATTCGGATGATTGCTCTGTATGACGATCGGCTTGACTTCGCACGCAAACAGCGCATGCGCCGAGGTCATGCCGTCTGTTCGCTTAACGCGCAGCGCTTGTGCGGAACACCGCTTGGCTTGGCTCCGGAACAGCGCGTTCATCACGTCGCGCCAACCACATCCAACACCGCACACTCACTCAAGAGCACACACACCATGAACACCGCAACGAACAGCAAGTCGATCGCGCTGAACCCGACCCAGACCGCCGTGCTGACCCACGCCATCGATCACACCAAAGGCAAGATCGAGTGGTTTCCCGAGAACATCAAAGGAGGTGCACGGCAGAAGGTCATCGAAGCCTTGTTCAAGCGCACGATGATCATCGGCAGCGACGGCGACTGGCTGGTCACCGCCGAAGGTTTTGACGCACTGGGTCGCGAACGTCCCGGCCAACGCGCAACGAACGAGACGGCGACGCCGACGGGTGAGAAGACGCCGAAAGCCGCACGCAAGACCGAACGCAAGGCCGCGAAACCAACGCCTGACGCCGCCGCATCCGGCGATGGCGATGCACCCACACCGCGCACCCGCGAGAACAGCAAACAAGCGCAGGTCATCGCCATGCTCAAGCGACCCGAAGGCGCCACGATCAAGCAGGTCTGCGAAGCGACCGAGTGGCAGGCCCACACCGTGCGCGGCACCTTCGCCGGCGCCTTCAAGAAGAAGCTCGGCTTGACCATCACCTCCGATAAGGCCGAAGGCGGCGTGCGGGTGTATCGCATCGTCGAAGACGCGCCGATGGCGTGATGTCGCAGCGCAACGCAGCCTCACGCAATGCCGTGCCGAGGCACGGCATTGCGCAATGACAATCGCGTGCAAGAAGTGCTTTCGCAGCGGATGAAATATCGAAAAACAAGACAAAAGCAGCGGAAATACGCTTGGCTTCTCACGCGAACAGCGCGTTCATGTTCGCACGCACAGCACACGACAGGCATCACACCATGAGCACGAACACGCACAACGACATCCCCGCCACCGAGAACGAAAGCTGGGGCTTCTGGGGCACGATGGGCGGCTACGCCAGCGTCGCGTGGCCACTGGCGATGATCGCCATTGCGGAGGCCACCGGCCAATCGCTGGAGGAGGTTCGCGCCTTTCTCGACAGCAAAGCCGGCCGACACTTCGCCGATGAAGTTTGCGGCCATCGGTATCGCGGTCACGTACTGCCCGAAGCGGTCGCGAACACCGTCGCGGCGTGGATGCGCAAGACCATCGGCCGCCGCACCGCGGTCGACTATGGCATCCCGAGCGGATTGCCTTACCTCACCGGCTTTGTGATTCACGCCGCGATCAACGACGAGACCATCGAGCGCTGATCATCGCAGCCCGAACACCGAACACGCACACTCACCACCCTTGGAGTTCCTGATGTCCTCGTCCATCGACTTTTACCTCAAACAACTGCAGCCTCTGGTCGGCGGCACGATCACCGCACTCGCCCGAACGGGCGCGAGCGACGATCCCCTCGACGAGGAACTTTACGGTTTCGTCGTCCGGTGCCGCGATGGCAAGGAGCGCACGCTCATCCTGCTGCGCGACGACGAGGGCAACGGTCCCGGCAGCTTCCTATTCGCCGACGGCGAGTGACCGTATCGATGACGCACATCGAGCGACTCCCACACAGGGCGGCTGTGCGTCGCGATCGGACTTACGGCCACTGCTGCGCGGCATGCAGGATCCGAAGAATGGTGATGGTCTGCGCGTCGACGAGATACACCACCACGTAGTTCGGTCGAACGACCAACTCGCGGGTGCCATCCACGCGCCCCTCTCGGAACGCCCTCGGGTGTGTCAGCAGCATCGCGACCTTCGTTTCGATCTCGTCTTTCAACGCTTGCGCGGCGTCGGGATTGTCGTCGGAGATGTAGTCGATGATCGCCAGGAAATCGGCACGTGCCGTCGATCGCCACTCAAGTGCGAGCACGGCGCTTCTTTTCGATCAATGCCTGGGCGTCATCCATGACCTGCTGATGCCCGACTGGAGGCCGGGGATCGGTCATGGCTTCCTGCACCTTCGCCCGGAACCACGCATCGTAGGCATCGGCGTCGACCGTCAGGCCCGCTGGCAGACCGCCCTCCTTGGTGACCCGGGTTAGCAGGATCCGCACCGCATCGGACACGGTCAGCCCGACCCCGGCGAGCACTTCCGCCGCCTGGGTCTTGAGCGCATCATCCACGCGGACGTGGAGCATTGAGGTCTGGCTGGCCATGAGGGGTCCTCCTGGCGACTATCGTGTATCTCAATTGCGATACAGTCAAGGGGACCGTGAGAGCCCCCGCCGCCCAGCCATTCAGGCATCCGCCAGATCGTCGAACGCCACACCGTCGTCCTCGCGCACCGCCTCCTCGCCGCTCCAGGTCTGCCAGCGGCGCACGATCACATCGACGTACTTCGGATCGAGTTCCATCAGCCGCGAGCGCCGACCGCTCTTGTGCGCCGCGATCAGGGTCGTACCCGATCCGCCGAAACCATCCAGCACCACGTCGCCGGGCCGGCTCGAATTGCGGATGCATCGCTCGACCAGTTCGACCGGCTTCATCGTCGGATGCAGATCGTTGCGCTGCGGCTTCTTGATCTGCCACACATCGCCCTGGTCGCGGTCGCCGCACCAGTGG
>CAZGBA010000005.1:0-89157 GCA_964523435.1 uncultured Xanthomonas sp. | reverse complement strand
TGGTCTGCGTCGAACCATCGACCGCGCTGCCCTGGGTCACCGTCTTCACCCGGTAACCGCCGCTGCCGTCGGCCTCGTAGGTGTACGCCACCGTCACCCCGTCGCTGGTGCTCACGCTGGCGATCCGCAGATCGCTCGCGGTCCCGCTGACGTACGTGTAGCTGGTCCGGAAGCGCTTGCCGTCGTTGTTGGCGGCGGCGCCATCGTCCCAGCCGTTATCGTTGGTGAGCTCCGGGGTCAGGTCGGTCTGCACCCACACCAGGCGGCCCGAGCCATCCAGGTTCTCGTAGCCGTAGCTCACCTGCGTGCGCAGCGTCGCGCTGCCGTTCTCGCGGGTGCTGATCGACGACAGCTGGCCCGCCGTGTTGTATGCGAACACGATCGCATCGGCCGTCGCGCCGCTGCCATCGATCGACCGCACCTCCAAGATCTGGTGACTGGCGTTGTAGACGATGTCGTACTGCGCCGGCGTGGTGCCGTCGCTCTTCAGATCCCGGATCCGCAGCAACCGGCCCTTCAGCGTCGCGCTGGCGTGATCGGCATACAGCTCCTCGCGCCGCGTCGACCCCTCCACATACGTCCACTGCAGCGCCGTACCGTTCCAGGTGATGCTGTCGTGCGCACCGTCGCCACCGGTCGTCACGTACTTGTTGGCCGTCCCCGAATACGTGAACACCAGCGTCTGACCATCGCCCGTGGTCAGGCTCACCGTGCTGCCAGCGTTGTTCAGCGTCCCGCTCAGCGTCACGTTGCGCTCGAACCCCGTCACCCAGCCGTCCTGGCCTTGGCCGGTCACCGTCCCGCGACTGTTGTAGGTCCGCAGCAAGGTCGCGCTCAACCCCCGCACCAGCAGGCTCTCGTCCAGCTCCTGCAGCACCAGGTTGCCCGTCGACAGGTTCACCGACTGACCGCCACGCAACTGTCCCAACCCGCCGGACCCCCACGACGCTCCACCCAACTGCGTCATCGACGTGTTGAACAACCCAAGCCCGGTACCGGTGAAGACTGCAACCATGATCTGTTCCCTTCTGTCGCGATGGCCTCGGGCGCAATCGCCCGCATGACATCCCTGTCCGCTGATCGGGAAGAAGGTTTAGGGGGAAAGGCGATTTCGACAGGGACTCGCTTCGATGCGCCGCTGCGATGGCAGAAAACGGAACGCAGTCTGGTTCAGCCATCGGGACCTGATCCTGCAAGGCAGAGTAGCTGTAAGCAGTATCAGGAAGAACACCTGGCGCCGGAAACGCATATGGCCGGTTGGCCCCAGCGCTTGCGCGTACAGGATCCAACCGGCCATTGATGATTGAACGCGATGATAGTGTCGGCCGACCCGATGTCGGCCTGGCAACTCCGCAATCAGCGGATATCTTCGACGAAATCCAGTTTCGTGTTGACGCATTTTTTTTTGAGCGCTTTCCTCAAATCGACGCTGAAGAATTACGACTATCGTCAAGGATGAACATTTTCATCTCAGCTCACAGCATCCGTATCAACCACTTCTGGCCGCGACTGCACGCAGTTCGGCAATCACAAGATCACGCAGTTCGGCCGATGTGGCTTGTGACCGCTCTTGTGCTTTCGTCTTCGGCACCTTATCGGGAATCGGCGCAAGAGGTGCGGCGATGCGGGCTTCCCGATCATCGGTCTCTTCTTCGATCTTTTCGACGAAGAACCCGTTTTCCATCAGCGCTTCGAGGGATTGTTTGAACGCATCGACGACAGCCCGGTAATCGCTGTCGACATGCGAGAGATTGAGAAAATTATTGCCGGAGGTAGAGGTCTCAACGCCGTTGTCGCGGAGCAGCAGGATCAGCAGCTCGCGGACAATGCCGTACGGATCTTCATGAAAGGCGATTCGGAACCATGAGCTGAATGTTTCCAGAGAGAGCGGCAGGTTGCGTGCCAGGAAGTAAGCATTGAGCTCGTCGCACAGGTCTTTCGTCCTGCGGTTGAGCACGCCGATCTCGCAATCGCAGGTGTTGTAATCGCAAACTTTCGTCGGCGGGCAAATCTTCTCCATTTCCTTGCAGACGGCCAGCGCCGCAGACACCTTGAGCGAGTTCTGGGTATGCGTTCCCGCCATTACCGCGCGTTTGAGGCTGGGCATCGAATTGTCGTCGAAGCCATAGACGCCACCGTCGACGTAATCCATATACTTCGCCTGACCGGCGATGATGCCCGTCGGCATACCACCTCCCGGCACCTTTCCGTAGGTACTCATGTCCGGCACGACATTGTAGAAGGACTGCGCGCCGCGGCGATTGGCCCGGAAGCCGGTCACCATTTCGTCGAAGATGAACACGACGTTCCGTTCCAGCGTGATCCTGCGCAGTTCGCGCACGAACTCGACGGGGCGGCGTTCAGGGAATCTTGACTGGACGGGCTCGATCAGGACACATGCGATCTCGCTCGCATGCTCCTCGATGAACGCAAGGCTGTCGGCGGTACCGTACTCCACCATGTAGATCTGGTCGGCGTACTCCTGAAGGAGTCCGGGGCCCGCCGACACAGCATGATGATCGCCACCGTGCATGGCGAACACGGTGTCGGAAAGACCGTGGTATGAGCCGTCGAAGATGACGATTTTTTTCTTTCCCGTGGCCGCACGCGCGATGCGTGTGGCCCACATGACTGCTTCGGTGCCCGTCTGCGCGTAGACCATGCGTTCGTATCCGGTCAGTTCGCAGAACCGCCTTGCGGACTCGAACAGGTCCTCGCTGTAGGCGACGAGCGGATAGCCCTGGTCCAGCCGGTTGCGCAATGCATCTTTCATGAACTGCGGCTGGTGTCCGAAGAAATTGACGCCATTGTCGCCGGTGATGTCGACGTAACGGTTGCCGTCGACATCGAACAGATACGCGCCTTCGGCGCGATCGTAAGTTAGCTGGTACTGCATGGATTTCAGCGGGCGCTTCAAGCCGGCGACCTTGCGCTGGTCGACGAAATGCTTCTGTTGCTCCAGCGCGTTGCGCTTGGATTTCGGGGTCCGTGTCGCGTAGCGCGCAGACAGGTCGGCGATGAAGCGCTTTTGCGTCTCATCGAGATGGGCTTCATGGATCGGTTTCAGCGCCCGGGGCTTCGCTCCGCCCTTCCTGCCGCCCTGCCCTTGCGTGGCGCCGCTATCGGTCACAGTGAGCGAACGCAGGCTTTGCACCAGCCGGCTCCGGTCCTCTTCCGAGAATCCGCCATAGAGTTTCATCGCATCCTCTTTGCCGATCCTGCGGGCGAGGATGTCCTGCATCACTTTTTCGACTGTCGATTCCATGATTTTTCCTTCCGGTCTCTCTATCTGGACGCCGCGTGTCGGTCAGCGGACTTCTTGGATGAAGGGCAGATTGGCGTTGACATACTTGTCCTTCAGCAGGAACTTCCGCAGATCACCGCTGAAGAACTTGTAGTTCTCGTCCACGGAGACCATGTTGAGCAGGAAGTACGGGAACATGCCGCCCATTTCGGTGTCCTGGATCAGTTCGACTTCAACTTTTCCGTTCGCCAGCGGCGTGAACTGCCAGCGATTGTGCATACGCTCGATGCGGACCGCTCCCGGGTTGTTGGGCAGGGTCGCCGGCGCGGCGAGCACGTCGAGCACCACGATTTTCGTCACAGGATCCTGCGAAACGACCGTCGTGAGCAACAACTCGCGATCGTCGAACGGGAACGGAAAATCCAGGCGCCACATGTCCATGTCGTAACCCTTGACCGGGTCGAACTCCTTCAGGCGCGTGAAATCGATGCATTCCGGGAACCAGTCCTTGCAGGTCTGCAGGTTGTCGTCGACGATGTGCATAGCCGTCAATTGGCTCAGTTTGTAATCTCCCACCATCACGGCCTTCACCTTGATGGTGCGGTCGCCCGGCGCTTTGAAAGTGTACGACTTCACGCCATTTTCTTCCTTGACCAGCTCCCACTGGTTGGAGCCGGACATCTTCCATGTCCAGTCCGCGACCAGGCACAGGCCGACGAAGACGACGAAGACGGTCCGCAGCTTCCGCCAGATCCCGCGTTTGCGTTTGACCGGCTGCACCGCGCCGGCATCCGCTGCGGTGGGAATGGAATCGTTCGTGGCCATGTGTGTCGCTCCTGAAAAATGAAGATGAAAGTGGTGGTGCCGTCGCGCCTTTCGCTGTCGTTGCGTCGCGCATGGGTCATGCGGCGACTCGCGGTCAGCCGGCCAATGCGACGGGTTCGTCGATGGATTGCGCGCGCACCCGCTCGCCCACGGTGGACGTCTGCAGGAGGTGCTTCGCCAGGTATTTCGCCAGACACACCAAGGTCAGGGTCGGCGCGACCCGGTCTTCGGCGGGAATCAGCGATCCGTCGCAGACATGCAGGTTGCGGATCCGCGTCTGCAGGCCGGCATCGACGTCCCGGGTGAGGCTGATCGTTCCGAATGCGCCGCCGGTCATCAGCGGTGTCGTGAACATCGAGGTCACGCCGGCCCGGGTCATGATGCCCTTGGCCGCCACGAGGCCGTTCTGCAGGCATTCGAGCGAATGCGCGTCGATGTCCTTGTGGTAGCGACCGTCCGCAGACAGTCCGCCGCCGACCGTGTCGTGCGCCTTGACCATGATCGCGAGGTGCTGCCCATAGGCGCGCATGCGCCAAGGGCGGAACGACTGGACCATACCCATATTGAAGTAGAAGCGATGCACGTTGGCGTCGAGCAGGCGGGTGCCGTCTTCCAGCGTTGCGCCCATCGTCCCAGCAAAGCAGTTCGTGCCACGCAGGCCCGGCACGCTGCCGATCACCGCGAGGCTGGGGTCGATGAAGTAACCGCCGGAAACCGCCTCATCGAAGCCGCTCTTGCGCAGGATGACCGGGGTCGCGAGAGATCCGGCGCTCACGACCACCTTGCGCGCGTAGAAGCGTGCCACGCGCGAACGGAACGGCGCGGTCGTGATCTTGCATTCGACGCCCACTGCGGTCCCGTTCTCGACCAGGATGCGCTCGACGAGAGCCTCGCACTGCAGTTCCGCGCCGTTGCGCAGCGCGTCTTCAACGAAAGCGACCGCCTTCCATTTCGAGCCGTAGTCGTACGTACCGTCGGGCTTGCTATGGTCGATCAACATCCGGTTCTTGATCCACGCGTGACCCTCCGCGAGCGCGGCGTCGCGCAGACGCAAGGCCTGCGGGCTGAGCATCTCGTCAGGCGTCTCCGCCAACGGCAGTTCCCGCTGCGCCGAAGCGTAGGCCTCGTCGAGGTCGATGCCCGCCGCGTGGAACGTCTCCAGCGGCGGATCGTCGGCAACGGCAAGGTACATCGCCGTCGAGCCGCCAGCAGCGAACACCCGCGGGTCCTTGAGTTTGTGTGCGACCTTCACTTCGTTGAGGATCGAGGCAATTCCCCACACCGTCTCCTTGAGCGGGCGATGCTCGCCGCGCTCAAGCATGAGCACGCGCTGGCCTTTGGCGCTCAATTCGCGAGCAAGCGTCGCGCCGGCCGAGCCGGTGCCGATGATGAGACAGTCGTAGATGTTGCCGTCGGCAGGCGGATTCATAAGAGTTCGATCCAGTGCGGTGATGGGTGGAAAACGCTGGGCCGTCCAGGCGCGTGCACCCGGACGGCGTTGCAATCACTTCCTGATGAAGCCGCGATATTTGGCCATCATCCGTTCGCGATAGGCGAAGTCGGTCAGTGAGCGCTGGGTCAGGAACTCGTCGTCGATATCGACGTTGAGCTTCGTTCCACGTTCCTCCCACATGGTGATGCGCTTGCTGAAGAGATTGTTCATCGACCCCTTCGTCACGATCCAGGTTCCGTCGATCCGCTCGACGTTCAAAGCGGATCGCTGCTTGTAGTGCCTGCCCGCGCGGTCGTAGAGATCCTCTTTAAGCAGGATCGAGCGCTCCTTGTCCACCCAGACGACGACCTTGCTGTAATACGAGCGCGTGCGGCGATACGCGGTAGGGGTCAACTCGATCATCCAAGCCTGACGGCCGCGGACGGTCTCCTCGCCGAGCAGGCGATACGTGTAGTCCTTGATCCTCCTGACGTCGGCGTCCTCGGTCGACAGCTCGGAACCGAATAGCGCGCCACTCTCGTTATTGTCGCTGACCGACACGATGCGCTTGACCTTGGCCAGCGCGGGCAGATAGATCCAGAAGTCCGAATCCTTCTCGTCCTCGGCATAGCTGTAGGAGAGCGTAGAGGTCCCCTTTTCGCTCACCGGCTCGATGATGACGTCGAACGCCTTGTTACTGCGGTCGGGAAGGCCCTTGACGTCGTAGCCCCGATGCACGCTTTCGACCTTGATCACGCGCGGCTTTTCCCGGCACGACAATTTGCCGTCGGTAATGCTGTAACGGCAGGTCGTGAACTGCATCACCCGGACCGAAGACGTAAAGCTGTGGTTCGCCGCCTGGTCCGCCTTGAAAACAATCTGGCGCGCGTCCTGGGCGATTGCGGGGGATGCGATCGCCAATAGCACAGCAACGAATAGGACCCTTGCGTGTTTCATCATGCACTCTCCTCAGCGGCCGCAGGAACGGCCTTGACTTTGTTCTTGAAGGCCAAAAGAAGCGCGGGCAGCAGGAACAGATCGTTCAGCAGGCCCGTGAAGATGGCCAGTGCACCGAACTTGCCCATGTTGGAAGTGCCTGCGGAATCGGCGAACGCCATGATGCCGAAGCCCAGACCCAGGATCAGCGAGGTGAAGACCACGCTCTGGCCGGATTCGGCCATGGTCCGCCGGAGTGCGCCATTGACGTCCCCGTCCTTGCCCAATTGTCGCTGGTACTGCGAAATGAAGTGGACGGTGTCGTCGATCGAGATGCCGATGATGATCGGCGCGAGCATCATCGTATAGAAGTCGAGCGTGATCCCGCTCAAGCCCAGCAGGCCCAGCGTGAGGAAAGCCGGGATCAGATTCGGAACCAACGCGATCAGACCCACCTTCACCGAGCCGAACACCAGCAGCAGGATGATGCTGACCGCCGCGATGGCGATGCCGAAGGTGATTACCTCGTTCTCGGTGAGGTATTGCGCCGCCTGCATCGCCAGCGCGAACACGCCGGTGATCTCGACTTCGGCCTTCGGGTACTTCGTCTTCAGCTTGGCCATCATCTGATCGATGTCGGCGCGCATCTGCTGGAGCACGCTGTAGTACTCGTAGGAACCGTAGCTGTGCAGGGCGATCCGGATGTTCGCGTTCCGGTAGTTTTCGTCCACCAGGCGCTGGCGTTCGTTCGGGTCGGCGCTGTTGAACAAATACAGGGTCTGCGAGAGCACTTCGCGTGTATCGGGGATCAGGTAGTGCTCTTTACCGCCGCCGTTGAGCTTCTGATTCGCGTCCTTGGCCACATCGGCCAGGGAGTTGGTCATGACCACGTACTTCTCGTACTTGGACTCGAAGGTCTTTTGCAGTTCCTCCATCGCTTTCAGCACTTCCGGATCCTGCAGGGCGAAGTCCTCCTTGAAGTCGAGGTACACGACCATGCTGTAGGCGCCCATCATTTCCTTGTCGGCCACTTCGACGCTCTTGACGAAAGTCGAATCCGCCGGGTACTGGTCCAGGATCTGGGTATCGACCTTCACCTGGGTCGCGCCGTAGATGCAGAAGGCGAACAGCAGCATGAACGGCACGATGAAGGCGGCCGGCCGCTTCTCGACCATCGGCACGACCTTCTCGAGCTGGCGCGTGAGGACCGGCATGAAATCCAACCGGCGCTTGCGGGCGGCCTTCTCGGGCTTGATCGTTTTCGGCACGGTCGGCCAGATGTCGACGAGGATCGGCAGAAGATAAATCGAAAGCAGCAACGCGAACAGGATGCCCAATGTGGACATGATCGCGAAGTTCTGGATCGGCACAACCGGGGTGATGTTCAGGGCCATGGTGCCGACCATGTTGGTGAAGCCCGTCAGCAGCAGGGCCACGCCGGTATAACGGTAGGTCTTGCGCAGCGCATCCTGATGCTCGATGCCCTCTTCCTTGCGCATGTAGGTGTAGCCGGTGAGCATGTGCACAGCGTCGGCGATGCCCACCGTGAGGATCAGCAGCAGGGTCAGGATCAGGAACCCGGTCACGGTCAGGCCGGTGAGGCCAGCGACGCCAAGCGTGAACACCGTGCTGAGGATGACAATCAGGATCGACCAGACCACTGCGGACGCGGAGCGGAACAGGAACCACAGCAGCGTGATGATGATCAGCAGTGCTGCCATGTAGAGGTTGCTCATCTCCTCGAGCATTTTCAGGTCGTGCTCGGCCGCAGCGGTGTTGCCGACTGCGTAGTAATCCAGGTGTTTGGTGTACTCCGGCTTGTAGATGATCTTCTTCACTTCCTCGTACAGCGCGTAGTACTCGGTCATGTCGGTCGGCTTGAATTCGACCGGCTTGTCGTCGACGACCACTGCGGCTGGATCGTCGATGGATATCTCGACATCATCGGAAACGCCGCCGGCTTCCACCGGGATGGCGCCGAAGTTGGTCTCGACGTTGATGCCGCCGTACTTGTGATCGCGCGAGAAGTACTGCAGCGGGAACTGCTTCTGCGAGTCGGCGAGGGCCTTGATCTGGGCCAGAACTTCTGGCGAAGACGGCACCTTGCTGCCGACCAGCGGCCTCGACTGCAGTATGTCGCCATCCGCCGTGAGCACCGGTGCGGTCACCACCGTATTGACCTTGACGATGTGATCGAGCGCAGACACTTCGCCGGGCTTCAGCTTGGACTTGAAGTTGATCAATTCCTGCTGGATCCCGCTCACCGCTTCGAGCGATGCTTGCGAGAAGACGTCGCCGTCCTTCGGTTTGTAGATGATGTACAGCCCGTCCTCGCTGCCGAACTCCGCGTGAAACTTGTTGAACGCGATGAGGGTGGGGTCATCCTTGGCGAACCAGCCTTCGATGGTCATGTCCATTTTCAGTCTAGTCAGACCGAAGACGCACAGCCCCAGGAAGCCCAGGAACGCGATCAATACCAGCCATCGCCTGCGGCGCAGCGTGTCGGGAAGGTTCCCGAAGTGTTGGGCGAGGTGATCTACGATTTTCTGTCGCACTGACATGAATTACGCTCCTGTTGAAGAAGAAGACTTGGATTCCGATGCCCCGTCGCCCGAGAAGATACCGGCGATGCGGGCGCTGGCGTCCTTGCCAACGATCGATAGATGGTCGGTGTCAATGCCGATGCATGCAGCGGTTTTGGTCAGGTAACGGTTCCAGCCGAGATCAACGGGATCGTCGTTGCCTCCCGCAGTCGCTCTCACGACCACCGTCCGGATCGGTTTCCTGATCTTCGTCGGCTTGTAGCGCCGACAAGCCTCGTCGTTGGCGAGCGCGAACGCGTAGGTTGCGACGAACTGCTCCCTGGAGATCCCGAAGCCGTTGTCCTGCATCAGTGCGTAAAGATAATCGGCGCGCTCGGCTTCCGGAACGGCGGCGAATGCCTCCAGATCGAGGCTGCGCTCCCCACCCAGCGCCGGAATCAGATCGGCGAAGACATTGGCGATATCGTCGGTCGTATCGCGACCCTTCAATGTGGGGCAGCGCTGGTCGATCAGCACCAGATGGCCGATCCGGACATTTTTCTCGGTCAGCTTCCGCGCCATCTCGAAGGCGACCACGGCGCCGTTGGAGTAGCCCAGCAGATCGACGACATCCGTGTTCCGCATTGCGGACATTGCCTCGATGTACGCATCTGCCATATCCCCGACGGTACGCAACGGCTCGCGTCGCCCGTCAAGACCGACGGCCTCGAACGCGAACATCGGCCGCACACCAGCCAGGCTCTGGCTGAGCGTCCGTAGCGAGAATACGCTGCCGTCAGCGCCAGGCACGGCGAAGATCGGCGTCCCCGTTGCCTGCGTCTGCATCGGTACGATCAGGCTGCCGGAGGCCGCTTCGCGACTGAGGAACCAGGTCTCTATCTCGTCGTTCTTCTTCGCTGCGGCCTTCGGCTTCGGCGCATCGGTCGTGCCGGCGACGCTGTCCGTGCGCAGCACGCGGACGCGTTCGATCTTCGCGGGATGGGCGCTGGCGAGATGATCGGCGAGCGAACGGATATCCTTGAATTTGAATACGACGCTCGGTGTAATGTTCTCGGAGAGCAGATCGATCAGCTGCTGGATCAAGCCAGCCATGCCGATGGAATCGAAACCCAGCGAAAGGAAGTCGACATCGACGTCGATATCGTCGGACGCACGGCCGAGCAGACGCGAGGTCTCTTGGGTCATGAACAGGATGAGCTTGTCCTCGCCATCGAGCGTGGTGTCTTCCTCGCCGGCGACCTCGTCCACGCCAGTAACGAAGCGCCACTGTGCGGCGGCAGACGCGGGCTCTTCGCGCGGCGCGGGCGCCGACGTCTTCACGGGTGCCGGTGTCGTGGCCGTGACCGCTGGGGCATCGGCGTCATCGCCGAAATCCAGCCAGTAGCGTTGTTTCGCGAACGGATACTGCGGCACATCAATCAGGCGCGGCACCCGCTGCGCTTGCCGACGGCGCGCGGGCACGATCGCTTTCCAATAACTGTCCCATGGCATGTCGATGCCGCTGGTCCACAGCAACGCGATTTCCCGGAGCTGCCCGGCGCGCAGATTTTCCAGCAGCTTGCTCTCTCCGATTTGCGATTGGATCACATCGAAAATACGTCCGTTCCCGTCGTGCTTGACGCTTCCGACGAACACCGGACCGTTGCCTTCGGAAGACCTGCCCTCGGCGAGCAGCTTTCTTGCGCGCGACAGCGACTCGTTCAGTTCCTTGACGCTGGAGGCCACCAATGCGACCCGATGTTCCATCGGCTCCGTCACCAACTGTGTGGTGTATGCCAGATCCTCCAGATCGACGGCTTCGATACCGGTACGGACGCGGTCGACGTAAGCTTGCAGATATTCCAGCAGCGAATCGTGGGTGCGCGCGGAGAACACGAACAACTGCGCGCCCTGTGCTGCGGGCTCCGCGTCGTGCGGCTGCCGATATTCCTCAAACACAAGGTGTACGTTCACGCCGCTGTCGGAAAAAGAATTCACGCAGGCGCGGATCGGCTCGTCGTGATGACGCAGTTCCTCGAACGGCAGCGCACGGTCCGCGATATACAGCGGATGCGAGCTGGATTCGATATCGATGAACGCATTGAGCTTGTGCTTGGTGATGGTGGCTGGGAAGCGCCGATGGTGCAACGAAAGGGCGACCTTGATCGCACTGGCGACGCCACTGGCCGGTTCGACATGGCCGATGTTGCCCTTGATGCTGCCGAGGGCGCAGTACTTGCCGTCGTCGGCGGCATGCTGGAACGCATTCCGGATGCCTTCGAATTCGAACGAATCGCCCCATTTCGTAGCGTATCCATCGACTTCGATATAACGCACAGAATTCGGCGCGATCGAATGCTTCTCGTAGCACTCCGCGATAACCTGGGTGATCGCCTCGTGTTTGATTTCCGAAGGGAAAGCGGCACGGCCGCGATTGCTCTGGTAGGTGGCGGCGACTTTGGCGAAGACGCGGTTGTTGTCGCGTTCCGCGTCGTCCAGTCGCCTCAGCACCAGCAGGCCCAAGCCCTCCCCTCTGGTGAATCCATTCGCTTCGTCGTCGAAAACCGCGCAGCGGCCGTCGGGCGAAAGCAGTCCGTAGCGGGCGATCGCCGCATAGTCGTCGGCAAAAAGATTGAGCGAAACGCCGCCGCAGATGGCCAGATCGCATTCGCGCTGCGCCAGCGCGATGCAGGCGCGATGGACGGCCAGGCCCGAGGACGCACAACTGGCGTTGACCACTTCGCTCGGTCCCTTGAAATCGAACAGGAACGAGATGCGATTGGCGAGGTAGTAAATCGGGCTGGAGGAACTGAATGCCGGCGCCGCTGGAATGCGGTGCAGATTCCTGCGCATGTGGTGTTCGTATTCCGAATACTCATAGCCCAGGAACAGCGCCGTGCGCGAACCACGGAGCTTGTCGGCGCGAAGGCCCGCGTTCTGCAGCGCATGATAGACCGATTGCATCATCAGTCGTTCCTGCGGGTCGCACATGCGGGCTTCGTCCTCGCTCAGGCCGAAGAACCCCGCGTCGAACAGATCGACGTCTTCGACGCGTGCGCCCCAACGCTGCGCGGCGAGCGCTTCCGTACTCTGTGCGCCGCTCCAGCGGTCGCCGTCCAGCGGCTTGATCGCGCTGCGTTCCTCAGACAGATTGCGCCACAAAGCGTCGGGCGTTGATGCATCGGCGAAGACGCATGCCATGCCGACCACAGCGATTTCCGGCGCAGCGGCCGGCACCGGCGAAGCACCGATCCGCGCAAGATCGTCGGCTTCGTCTCCAGTCAGCCCGTAGTAGTGCGCGAGCGCGTTGGCATGGTGTTCCAGCAGATGATCTACCAGCACATCCTGCGACGCGAAGCGTTCGCCATACAGATCCACGCCGTACTCGTCACGGACGAAGCGCAGCAGGCGCTCGACGACATCGTCTTCGTCTCGCGCCCGCACCGGGCGGCGGCGGGCAGCAACGACAGTCGCGCTACGGGTTGGCGCGGACGATGGCGATGGCGCTGAAGGGGGCGCCGCAGCAGGGGGCGGCGTCTTCGTCGCGGGCGCAATCGCTGCGGGGCCGGAAGACTCGCCGATCGCACTGGCCAGCTCGCGGATAGAGTTCACGGCGGTAAGTTGCGCGGGCGTGATCGAAATCTTCAACCGCTTGCTCAGGTTGGTCATCAACTCGATCGCGATGATCGAGTCCATGCCGAATGAATCGAAGTCTGCGTCGACATCGAGACGTTCGACGGGAATTTTCAGTGTGGAAGCCACCGTTTCGACGATGGTATCCAGCAATGCAGGTTCCGCGACGGCGCTCATTTCGCACTCCTCATTCTTGTGCCAATGTCGTGTCTGCGGACGGCAGCACCTGCGGACGTCAGGTTCAGCCGCTCGTTGCGGCTATCGAAGGCACAGATTCCTCCCGACATGTCGACTTCATTCGACTGAGGCCTGCTCGAAACATCTTCAAGTGAGATGCGCATGACGCGATCCATACTGCTGTCCTTAGAATTGATACTGATATCTGATCACGAACTGTTTCTGATCCCGATAAGGCCATGTGCCGCTGCGCTCGTCGCGTTCGTCCGGGTAGAAGAATTCGAAGTATACCGTCGAGTTGTCGTCGATCAGATACGAGCTCAGGAATTTATGCTGAAAACTCGTATATGGTCTAGTGTAGATCGTCAGCCAACTCAAGGTCAGGTCGTTATTGAAAAACTGATTACTCAGTGAGCCGACGAGCGAATACTCGTCCTGCTCGCGCCCGAGAATCGTACCGCGCCAATCGAGGAGACGGCTCCAGACCACCTCGGCACTGTACGTAAGCGGGCGACCACCTGGCGAGTAATCGAAGCCAAGGCTCGAGTCAAGCAGATCGCTTTCAACTACCGAAAATTCGCCGGGTGTGGCGGACTGGGCGAAAAAAGCCCGCTGCTGCTTCAACGCGATTTCGGCCCTGTAGAGCAGATTATCCCTGGCGATGTTCGCAGTGAGACCGTACATCTGGAACCGCTGCTTGCGGATAAGATAATCGTTGTCGATCAGCGACGCTGCCATCAGGCTGAAATCGCTCTTGCCGAACGTGCGCTTCCAGCGGAAGCCATATTCGAAGTCGTCGCCATCGGTCCAGTGCTGCGCGGGCTTCGACGTGACGAACGCGCCGGGTATGTCGTATTCGGTGCCGGCCTTCGGGTATTCGTTGTAGGCGGGACGCGGAACGAAGAAGGCGCTCCATTCGCCGAAGGAACTGAATTGATCGACCGTCAGCATCGGTTGCCCGATCCGGGATTCCTCCAGCGATACGAAAAAGAATTCGGACGAGTTCCGTGGGCTGACCTCATCGGTGATCGCGCCGCCTTCGGAGACACCCCAGGGCAGGATCTGATAGCCGAGGCGTACGCTGGTCTCGCCGAAGCTGCTTTGCAGAAAGGCTTCGCGCGTGATCGAATCGAACAGCACGCTCTTGTCTTCAGCCTTGGCACGATGATCGTTGCCCCAGTGCGCATTGAGCTTGGTATCCAGGCGCACGTAATACTTGTCCGCGAACAGCTTCGAGTACTCCAGGCGGACAGACGAGCGATTGTTCACCACGCGTCTGGGATCGTCGAACTTGTACGAAACTTCGTGCTTCAGGCTGACGCGCAGCGATTTCAGCAGTTCGGCGAACCTGCCGTTCTGCGCATCGTCGGAAGTCATGTCGATATCGCCTTCCGTGGATGGCGTATCGGTGCCCGGTTCCGTCACCTGGGACTCGTCGAACGTCAGCGTTTCCGGCGAGGCTTCCAGCGTATCCGTGTCTGTCCCCATGGATACTTCCGTATCGGAAACGACCTCAGGATCCCCTGCAACCGTCGAAGCGTCGATCACCGGATCCGCGTCGCCGATGAGCGCGGATGTCCCAGGCGTATCCGCGTCGACCTCACCAAGCGGTGGGGTTTCCGTTGTCTGGGCATGCGCGCAGCAGGCGATGCCCAGCATGAGCGCCGAAGACAGCATGGTTTTCATCGGCCTCCGGAGCGCCGATGGCGACAGGGTGTGTGGCGGATGCGGAAAGCGCGGCCGTGATGGGATCGTCGTCATTCAGTAGATCTCATCGAGCATGTCGCTGAACTCGAAACTCGCCGTACGCTGCGAAGCGTCGCCGGTCGCAAGGGTTCCCTTCGAGTCGTAAACGGATTCCAGCAGGCATTCGAATTCCTCGTTGCGCATGCGTTGCATGTCGACGTAGGCGGGGCAGTCGAATCTCAGACCCTTGATCTTGATCATCACGCGACCATCGGGATCGATGATGTCGACATCCATGGCAAGTCGATCGTCGCTGCCGTCTGTATTGCGGGCCATGCGCACCCAGATGCTGCCTTGGCGGGCGGTGCTCGGGAAAAACTGCACGCGGTCGAGCGACGCGATCGTCGCGGCCGCGGAAGTCGAGAACGCATCGGTCATCAGACTGAGACACGCCAGATGGGCGAGCGACAACAACGCCGCCGAATCCAGTTCGTTCGACGCCGCCGGGTCGCTATCGCCGGCACGCGCGGGGAGCTGGAACTCGAGCAACTGCTGCCTGTCGCCGGGACGCCATGCATCGATCCCGCGAGGTAGACGGTCGCGACTCCACCCGATGCGCGTAAGCGCATCGAGCAACGCCGCACTGTCGCGACGCTCGTCGCGGAACTGCTTCCTCAACTGCACCAGATCGATACGATTGGGTTCTTCGACCGCGTCATAGCTGGCGGTTCCTTCGCAGACCACCAGCTCGGGCGATTGCGCATCCATTTCGGCGCCGACGCTGAGAATCTCGAATTCGACGGCCTTGCCGGCCATCGGATAAACGTTGGCCTTGACTCTGCCGCCCGCCGACAGCGGCACGTTGTGCTCCCAAGTCAATGCGCGCAGTTCGATGCGCATCGCACCGGGCTGGCGTGCCAGCGACTCCTGGATCGCCAATCGCGCCATGTCGACCGACAGCAGCTCCGGCAAGCCTTCTTCCGGTCGCACGAAGACGTCGCGGATGGGTTTTTCCAGTCCACCGAGATCGGAAACGAAAGACTGCTGGCCGAATACCGAGACATTGCGATGCAGCAGCGCATGCACCGTCGCCTGCGTGCCCACCATGACGTTCTGCTGCTGCGTGCTGGTGCTGAACCAGTAGCGTTCCCGCGCGAAGGCGTACGTCGGCAGCGAACAGCGGCGAACATCCTGTCCGGCATGCATCGATTTCCAGTCGGGTTCCTGACCTTTCAACCAGACATCGAGCAGTGAGGACAGATCGCGGTCGCGCAGCCACTGTTTCATCGTTTCGGCGTCGGTGGTCCCGATATCGGCCTTGCGGCGGACGCTGGCCAGTTTGACGTTCGCGCCTGCGGCATCGCCCTCGACATACGTCCGCAGACGCTCGATCAGTTCCTCTTTGCTGTCGACGATCAGACCCATCCGCTCAGGCATCACATCGCGGCCGATCTGCAGCGTGTAGGCGACGTCCGCCAGGTTGACCTCGTCTTCCTTGATGAGATGCGCGAGCAGACGTTCGGCGTTGGCGCGCAGCCGATCCTCATGCTTGGCCGAGACCAGAATGAGATACGGGCCCTTCGGGCTCCGGCGCACGGAAGCGTCGGTGCCCGGATACTCTTCGAGCACGATGTGCACATTCGCGCCGCCGAAACCGAAGGAACTGATGCCCGCCCGGCGGGGATACGGCGTGCCGTTGTCGTCGAGGATCACATCCCACGGCTTGGTCTTTTCGACAGGATAGAAGGGCGTGTTGTCGAGACTGATATAGGGGTTCAATTTCTCGAAGTGCAGCAGCGCCGGGATCTGCTTGTACTTGATCGACAGCAGCACTTTGAGAATACCGGCGATGCCCGCTGCGGTTTCGAGGTGGCCGATATTGGTCTTTGCGGAGGTCAGGCCGATATGCGGCTTGGTCGGTACCGGCAACTGATGCTTGCGATAGAGATCCGAGAACGCTTTCTTCATCGCCTGGAACTCGATCGGATCGCCGAGGCTCGTGCCGGTGCCGTGACATTCCAGAAAGCCGACGCTGCGCGGGTCGATCTCGGCCCTTTCGTAGGCTTCGACGAGCAGGTCCGCCTGCGCGTTCGGATTCGGCGCGGTCAGCATCGTCGCCTTGCCGCCGTGATTCTCCGCCGTCGATTTGATCAACGCGTAGATGTGATCGCCATCGGCGACCGCCTTGTCGAGCGGCTTGATGAAGATCGCGCCCGAACCTTCACCGCGTACGTAGCCGTTCGCGCGCGAATCGAAGGTTTTGCACTTGCCGTCGCTCGCCAGCATGCCTGCCGCGCCGAACGAGATGTGGCCCGCCGCTGTGAGCATCACCTGCACACCACCGACGATGGCCATTTCGCAGCTGCCGGTATGGATCGATTCGATCGCACGATGCAGCGCGACCAGTGAACTCGAGCAGGCGGTATCCAGCGGCGCGCTCGGGCCGTGCAGATCCAGCAGGAACGAAATGCGGTTGACCAGGATCGCGTGCGACGTGCCCGACGCCGAATAGCCGTCGAGATCGGCATGCTTCATCGCCATCAGATCGATGTAATCGCGGGTGGCCGCGCCGACGAACAGACCGGTTTTGGTTCCCGCGAGATCCGACACCTTGTGACCTGAATCCTCCACCGCGCCCCAGACGGTTTCCAGGAAGATGCGCTGCTGCGGATCCATCATCTCCGCTTCGCGCGGCGAGATGCCCCAGAACAACGGGTCGAACTTGTCGACCTCGCGCATGAAGCCGCCCCACTTCGACAGTGTCTTGTTCTTCTCCACCATCGGGTCGCCGTAACACTCTTCCCAGTCCCAGCGATCCGCCGGCACCAGGGTGACCATGTTGTTTTCGGCGTTCCGCAGTTTTTCCCAGAACTCTTCGACGTTGTCCGCCTGCGGCATCACGCCGCTCATGCCGACGATCGCGATGGGCCGTTCGATGAAGCGGCGTCCCGGCGAGAAACTGCCTCCGCTTCTGGCGACCGGCGCCGCCGCCGTCTCTGGCGCGTCGTCGGGGCTCCACTTCTTCTTGAAGGCCAGCGGCGCTTCGAGCGCGATCGGCGCAGCGTCGGATGCCGGTGCTGCAGACTGTCCAGCGGCAGCGGAAGCCGCCGACTGGCCATGCACGCGTACGATCTCGTCGCGGTGCTCACGGGCGAGATACTTGGCGATTTCGCGAATATTCGGATATTCGAAGAACAGCACCGGGGTGATGTCGAGACCGTACTTTTCGTTCACCACGTTGCTGAAAGACGTCAGACCGATCGAGTCGAAACCGAGGTCCAGCAGGATCGTGTCCAGATCGACATCGTCGGCATCCAGCTTCAGGAAATCCATGACGATGAGCGACAGCGCGTCCTGCGCCACCAGCGCAAGATCGTCGCCGCCAGCCGTTTCGGTGCCGGCTGTCGCCGTGGCGGCCGCAGTCGTCGACGCAGCTTCGACGGGCTTTTCGATCTCGACCGCGCCGATACCCCATGCCCGTTCGACTTTCTCCTTGACGCCCTGCACCACCGCCAGATGCGGCAAATCGCCATGCAGACCGGACATGAGCGCCTGGATGCCGACCTCGCGTTCGAGCGGCTTTATGCCGAGATTGCGCTCGAAGAACAGTGCGGTCTGTTCGTCCAGACGCATGCCGCCTTCGGCCCAGATCGACCAGTTGACGCTGAGCGCCTTGCCTTGTCTCAGGCCGCGATCCGCATACGCATTGCGATGCGCCGAGAACGCATCCATGAAGTGATTCGCGAACGAATAATCGCTCTGCCCGGCATTCCCGGCGAGCGCCGCCAGCGAGGAGAACATCGCGAAGAAGTCCAGCGGTTCGTGGCGCGTCGCTTCGTCCAGCAACAGCGTGCCGAGAATCTTCGGCGCGAACACCGCCTGCATTTCTTCCCGCGTCTTGTTGCGGATATAGGAATCGCGCAACACGCCGGCGCTGTGGATGATGCCGTGCAGCGCGCCGTGGCGTTGTTTGCAGGTCTGGACGAGATTGTCGATGTCCTCGCGTCTGGCGACATCGGCCTGCACGTAAAGCACATCGGCGCCGGCCTGCCGCAATGCTTCCAGCGCCGCTTCGGTATCGTCCTTCAGCGCGCTGCGTCCAGTCAGGATCAGACGCGCCTGGAACTGCTTCGCCAGATACTCGGCGAAGATCAGTCCCAATCCGCCTGCGCCACCGGTGATCAGGTAGACGCCGCGATGTCTGATCGGTGCGTCGACGACGGCGGCGGGCGGTGGCGTGGGACAGGATTCGATCCGGCGCAGGTAACGCTTGCCGTCGTGGTAGCGGACGGCAAGCGCCTTGGTGTCGTGCATGAACTCGTTCGCGAGCGCCGCGACGACGCCGGCATCGAACACCGGTTCGGGCTGCAGGAACTCGATGATCTTGCACGACAACTTCGGACTTTCGGCGCGCAAGATCGTCGCGAAGCCCTGGATCGCGTCGTTGTGCGGCTGCGATTCGCCTGGAGTGCTGAAATACAGGTAGTTCAGGCGCACATCGCTTTCCGACTTGCGGCCGATGATCGCCTGGCACAGATGCAGGAACGCGTAGACGCCGCGATCCAGCGCCGCCATCGTCGGATCCACGGCGGGCGCGCCGCGTTCGGCGGCGATGGGCAGCGCGGACCATGCGAAGCACAGTTGCAGCGGCCCATGGAACGTGTCCTGCAGCGATGCCAGCAACGCGACGAAATCCTCGCGCTCGTTGGCATCGACGCAATAGCTTCGCTCGCCCAACTGCTTGAAGCCTTCACCCTGATAGACCGATACCAGCACGGTCTTGTCGTCGCCACGCGCGCTCAGCTGCGCGCTGTACGCATCGCTGCACGCGGTATCGGGCGCGAACAGCACGACCGTCTGCGGCGTGGCGCCGGCAGCCGTGGAAGTCAGCGTGGACGCAAGCCAATCGGTGCCGAAGTACAGCGTCGAGAATTCGCCATCGCTGCCAGCGGCGGCTTTCGCCGACCCGCTCTGTCCAGGCTTTTCGTGCACATCGAGCAACGGTACGCCGACCGAATCGCGGACCTTGACCAGGACCTTGCCGTGCTCGTCGACGATCAGGACGTTCATCTTGGAGAGATTCGACGACGTCTTCTTCTCTTCTTTCGCCTCGGTGATGTAGCTGTAGCAGACCGGCGTCAGCGGATGGAGGATTTCGACCTCGCCCAGCGAGTACGGCACGAACATCTCGCCGCCCGCATCCGCCAGTCGCGCGCCCATCGCCGCCTGGAACGAAGAATCGACCAGCGAAGGATGCAGGACGAATTCCTCGAAACGCATACCCGGAAGCGTCGGGATCTTCAGCGCCCCTAGCACCTCGAAGCCGACGTTCGGATTGCGATAGACCTCCTGCAACGCCTGGAACGTGGGGCCCAGATCCAGACCCAGCGTCTTGAACGACGGATACGCGCGCTCGCCGTCCAGCACCTTGTCGCAGCGTCCGCGTATCGCATCGATATCGATGTATTCGTCGCCCGCAAGACCGTCCTGCGCGGTGGCGTAATGCAGTTTTCCCTGGCAGTACAGCTGCTTCCGGCTGCCTTCGCGTTCGCTGAACACTTCGAAGAAGACCGCGTCGCCAGCCGGCTTCAGTTCGATGAACACCTCATTGGGGACGGCGTTCTGCACCGTCAGCGGACTGACCCAGATGATGTTCTTGATCTTCTGTACTTTGCGCCCTGCCGCGATCTCGCCGGCCTTGCGCGCGAAATCGAGATAGGCGACGCCGGGCAGCGTCGGAATATCCGACACCAGATGATCGTAGATGAAGAATTCCTGATCCGTGAACAGCTTGCGGAACAACTGCCGCTCGAAGGTCGATTCGTTGCTGTCGATGAGCGGGTGCAGCGCGTGGCCCGCCGTACGCCCCGCGAGAGACGTGAGCTCGCCGGCATCGACGGATTCGAGCCAGTGACGCTTGTCGGCGAACGGATAGGTCGGCAGCGAAATGCGTCGCGCGCCGCCGATCGTCTGCATGCCCTGCCAATCCGACACCAGCCCGTCGATCCACACCTGGGCCAGCTTCAGCGGATCCCGCGACTGCGCGAGCAGGTCGATGAACGCTTCCTTCTCCTTGCGGCTCAGCATCTTGGTGATGCCGTCGGCATTCCGCACATGGCCGAGAACGATGTGATCGTCGCGCGTATTGCTCAGGAAATTCTGCAGTTTGCTGAGCAGTTGATCCATGCTGTCGGCGAGGATCGCGACTCTGTGGTCGAACGATTTCCGGCCGATCTGCAGGGTGAAGGCGATATCGTCGAAATGCGGCGCCGACGCGCTGTCGCGATGTTTCTCGATGAAGGACTTGAGCCGCGCGGCGACCTGCCGCAGCTGCTCTTCGTTGCGCGCGGACAGCGGGAATATCCTCAGGCCGCCCTGCGTCGGTCTTGGCGCGGCCGAAGCCGCCGAATCGTCGCGGGCTTCCAGAATGACGTGCGCATTCGACCCGCCGGCGCCGAACGAGCTGATGCCGGCGCGCAGCGGCTGCCGAACCCCGTCGATTTCTTTCGGCTGCCACGGTTCGACCTGCTGCTGGACGACGAACGGCGAATGCGCGAAATCGATGAATTCGTTGATCTGCTGCGAATGCAGCGATGGCACGAGCTGTCCGTGGCGCATCTGCAGCAGCACTTTGCACATGCCGGCGATACCGGCCGCAGCCTCCAGATGACCGATATTGGTCTTGATCGAGCCGATCGCGCAGCTCTGCAATGCGACGTTGTCGCGCTCGAACGCCTGGTTCAGGCCGGCGATCTCGATCGGGTCGCCGAGTTCGGTGCCGGTGCCGTGCGCTTCGATATAGCCGATGCTGCGGGCGTCGACCCCGGCCATGTTCAGCGCCGACGTGATCACATCGCACTGCGCCTTGGAATTGGGCACCGCATAACCGCTGTTGCGGCCGCCGTGACTGATCGCCGTGCTCTTGATCACGGCATAGATGTTGTCGTTGTCGCGCTGCGCGTGCGACAGCGGTTTCAACAGCAGCGCACCGACGCCCTCGCCCGGAACGTAGCCGCTTGCGCCGCGGCCGAATGCACGGCAGAAACCGTCATCGGACAGCAGGCCGCCAGCGACGGTGATTTCCTGCTTGCACTGATGCACATCCAGATTCACGCCGCCGACGATCGCCGCGGCGCATTGGCCGAGCCGGATCGAATCGCAGGCGAGATGGATCGCCGTCAGGCTGGCCGAACACGCCGTATCGACAGCGATGCTGGGGCCGGTGAAATTCATCGAATACGAAACGCGGTTCGCGATGCTCCACATGAACGAGTTCGCGATGACCTTGTTGCCGGCGAGCCGTTCTTCCGCACCGACCATCTGATACATCGTCCAGACCGCACCGACGAACACGCCGATATGGCGTGCGCCGAGATCCTCGTTCTGGAACGCTTCCGGGTAGTAGCCGGCATCCTCCAGCGCCTCCCACGTCACCTCCAGGAACAGGCGCTCCTGCGGATCGATGGTTTCCGCTTCGCGCGGCGAGATGTTGAAGAACAGCGAATCGAAACGGTCGATCTCGTCGATGAACCCGCCGCGGTATCTGCCGAGCACATCGCGCTGCCGGCGGCGCTGATAGCGGGCATCCGGGATCTCGCTGATGCAATCCCTGCCCTGCACCAGGTTTTCCCACAATTCCTCGGCGTTCCTGGCCTTCGGGAAACGCGCCGCCATACCGACGATCGCGATCTCCGTGCCCCGGTCTGGATCGTGCCCCACATCGCGTCGCGCGATATTCCCGCTGGCTGCTACGGCCATCTCTGTAGCGGCACGCTTCGATTCGGGCAACGGCTCGCGATCGACCTTCGTCTGCGCGGCGGGCGCCGGATGCGCTGACGCTGCCGGGAGAAGATAACGATCGAGCCTGAATTTCGCGCCCAGATCGCCGATCCTGTCATTGGCGCTGTCGACAGCCGCCAGATCCGGAATGTTGACCACATTCGCGAAGGCATCGATGAGCGAACGCCGCAGCGCCTCGACATCTTCGGCTCTCAAGCCAACCGGAATCGCCAGCCTCACCAGCTGATTGAGCGTGGAATTCTGCTGCATGCCTACGCTGTGCGCGCCCGCGCGGATGCCGGTCGCGAGATACAGCCAGGCGACGAAGGATGCCACGGGCTCGGCGAGCCCACGGAATTCCGGCAGTTGCTTGACGTCGATCAGGAGGCAATGGCCGCGCCCCGGATGCGCGACGGGCACCTGTTTCTCGACGAGCGATTGCCACAGCGACCGCACCAAGTCGACACGGCGGCGCACCTGGGTTTCGATGAATTTCTGATTCTGCAGGGCCAGCGCGACGCACTTCCTGTCGATCACATCCAGCGCCTTGCCATCGCGCTGCAGCAGTGCCTGGAGTCTTTCGTGCAGCGCCGGATCGTTGGTCGCGATCATGCCGCCCTTGTTGACGCAGAAGTCCTTAGCCAGACTGGTGACCACGGCATCGGCTTGCGACAGCAATTCCGTCGCCACCTGCCACAGCGTGGCGTCGCGCCATTCTGGATCGTGTTCGATGATTACCAGCGCGTTTTCTAGCACCCGAGTGCCGTCGAGGACCAGCGGAATACGGTGCTCCCGCAGCAGAGACTTCACCTCTTTCAGATGCGGCATCGAAACTGCACCGCCGCCTGCCGCGTTGTCGGTCAATTCTATGCAGACATAGGCGATCTCAGACGAATATCGATCGACTTCGGCCTGCAGCGCGGAAAAGTCCAGATTGCCTTTGTACAGCTCGTCGGAACGCAGATCGAAGACCACGCCCGCCGGCATTTCCTGCGGCGCGAAGCCCTTGTCGATCTGGTGGAAAATCGTGCTGGGGAACAGCAGATTCTGCGGCACCCGTCCTTTTTTCTCCCATGCCTGGCAGAAGATGTCTTCGGCCGCGCGCCCGGACTGGGTCAGCGTGAAATGCTCGAACGGGAATATCTGCCGAAGACTGGCATTGACATCGATGGGGCGCTGCAACTGCGCGAACAGACTCGACATCTGCTTGTCGATGGCCGGCATGCGCAGTTGCGCCCACGAGTCGGTCTTCAGATCGAAGACGACGTCTTCGGACGCCAGGTTCTGCGGGTTGAATCCGGCGCCGAGCAGCGCCTGCGAACGCACATTGCCTTCGATGGTCGCGCCTGTCAGCGTCTGGACAGCCGCTGGCTCGACGGCAGTCGGCACGGCGATCGATGCGGCCGGCTGCGCTGCGATCGGTGCACTCTCGATCGGCGCATCGTCGATCTGGCTGGTCGAAGGGTCGGCGATCATCATGATGATGTCGATGACGTTGTCGGCCTTGCCCGCGTCGGCGGCGCGGCACAGGAAGATATTCTTGTTTTCCGGGCGGAACTTGTTCTTGAACTGCAGATTGCCGGCGTCGTTGAAGATGTTCTGCTGACGCAGTTCGTCCAGGATCTTCTCGACTTCGGGATCGGCGGTCGGCGAATCGCCGAGCTTGACCCCGTAGGTGCCGCCAAGGCTGAACAGGCCGCAACCTTCGGCGACCAGAGTTTCAATGATGTTGACGATGGCGAATTCCAGACCGCCCAGAGGCATGTCGGCGCCATAGAATTCGAGATCCATCAGATAACCGTTGCCGCCAGCGGCCATCGGCGAGATCAGGATCACGTTCTGCATCGCATCGTCGACGTAGGTCAGGAAGATCCGGTGCTCGCGATCAAGCGTGCCGGCGAGGATCTCGGCTTTGACGATGTGGATCAACGGGTTCACCATCGTCCGCGAACCACACCACTGATCGATGATCGCCGCGATTGTTTCCGCTTTCTGCGGGTCGCTGCCACAGATGTACTCCTCGGTCCGACAAGCGCCCGCCTTGGAGAATTTGGAGACCTGGTAGCGCAGTCGGCGCATCGCCTGCCCTTCGAGCGTGAAGGATTGCAGGTCGACGACACGCTGCATCACGCCGAAAGGCGTCGCAGTGAACGTCTTGCCATCGATCGCCGGCAACGGCTGTTCCGCAAAGAGATTGAACTGCAGATCGTTCCCGGCGCAGTAGCGGGCCAGCTGTGCGGCGAGCGGCAAGAAGCATTCTTCCGGGCCGGTATAGCCGTACGCGAGCAGGATGCCCTTGTCCTTGCCGCAGTTGAAGAAGCCGCGCTTCTCATCGCCGAAGAACAGCAGCGGCGCGATCATCAGCGTGCCGCGCGACACCGAGGATTCGTTCTTGTACTGATGGAAGATCTCGTCGCGGCGCTTCTGGAGCGCCGGATATCGGTCCAGGTGCCTGTGCGCGACCAGCGCAGGCGATGTTTCGACGGCGGCGATCGCCGGCTTGATCTGCACTGGCGGCGCTGCAGGCGCGGGTGCGGCCACGACCGGAACCCGGGCCGAATCGGCGTTCGCGCTCTGCGCGGAGCGCACGGCTGCCGGATCGTCCTCGAACTTGCGCGTCAGCACGTCCGTATGCTTCTTGACGAAGTACTGGGCGAGATCGTGGACATTGAAGTTCTCGAACAGCAGAGTCTTCGGCAGAGCGCCGAAATCCTGTTCGAGCCGTTTCAGTATTTTCAGCACATGAAACGAATTGACGCCCATCTCGCCGAACGGTGTCTGCGCATCGAACATGACTTCCGTGTCCGCTGCTCCACCGATCAGCGACTTGAGGTAGTTCTCAGTCAGTTCTTGCAAAATTTCGTGGTCCATCACCGTTCGTCTCTTCTGATTCAAGGTTGTGCAACAGGGATACAGGCGGATCAGTGACAGCGCATGCGGATCGCAGCTGTCGGAATTGCATGACGACGAAGCGCGGGAGCGTTCATGAATATTCCCGCACGTCGGTTTCGATCTTGACGATAGTGCCCTGCGCGACGGCGACCAGCATCGATTCCTGTCCACGCACGACGTAGACCTTGCACTCGCACACCGCTTGTCTCAGCGCGAACGCCAAGACCGTGGATTTCGCGACCAGCATGTCGCCGATGCTCGGCATCACGTAGTTGATCTTGAATTCCGAGGTCACGCAGTGACCGAGCACGGTCGCGCCGGCGAAGGTCAGGCAATTGTCGGCGAGATAGCTCACGACGCCGCCGTGCACGAAGCCGTAACTCTGCTTGAAATCCTCGCGGATCCGCAGCGCCAGTTCGGCGTAACCTTCGGACAGGTCGCACAACTCGGTGCCCAGCAGCCGACTGAACGGCTGCGAAACCAGCACCTGCTGTCCTTTTTCGAAGAAACCGCTCACTTTCCCTTCCCCATCGAGTCATGCACTGCGCACATCGGTCACGCCTCCGTATTTCAAGGCATTGCCGAATGTCCGGTTGTCCCTGCCGAAGGGGTTGATCACATCACTGAACACCGACTCCGTCTGCGCTGGCAGCAGATACTTCACGAACGTAGCCAGCGTACCGCTGGGGCCAACATCGAGAAAACAATAATCGCCCTGGCGCAGAAGCGACTTCACGGTCGCGTCGAACTCGATCGGATGACGCGACATCGACCAGAAATGCCGAGGCCACAGGGAGACATCGAAACGCGCATCCCTGATGACGCCGTCGTAACTGGAAACGCAGGGCACCTGCAACGGCTGGAAATCGATGCGCAGCGCCAGCTCCAGCATCCGGTCTTCGATCGGTTGCATCATTTCGGTATGGAACCCGTAATTCACCGCCAACAGCTGATGGACGACGTTGTCCCTCAGCATCGCTTCGCGCAAGGACTGGATCGCCGACACCGCCCCTGAGACAACGACATGGCGATCGAAGTTGCGTGCGGTGAGCCAGCAGTTATCGAAAATATCGGCATAACGCGCTTCGACCGACGGCAGATCGAGAACCGCGAGCATCCTCGCGGGCGGACTCTCGGCTTCGACCAGCTTCGCGTAGTCGACGATGAAGCGGATGCCCTGCTCCAGGCTCATCGCGCCGCCGACGACCGCCGCGCTGATCTCACCGAGGCTGTAACCGAGCAGGTAGTCGGGCTTGACCCCCGCCTCGATCAGCACGCGCGCCAGACTGAACTCGAAGCACAGCAGCGCAGGATTGGTATACAGCAAGCGATCGAAAGACGTGTTCTTGTCGTGTTCGCCGTACAGGACATCGCAGAGCGAACGTCCGATCAGCGGTTCGACAATCTCGTCGCAGTGATCCATCCACATCCGGAATCGCGGGTGGCTGTGATACAGCTCCCGGCCCATCTGGTAGTACTGGGAGCTCTGTCCGGAGAACATGAATACGACGGGGAGATGCATGACGATCCTCTACGCCGCCGCGATTTCGTCGAGATCGAAATAGCCGTTGTAACCTTCCATGTACACGGCGGCGCGATGACCGAAGAGCTCGATCGCGGACGTTCTGGTCGTGAGCTCGCCGTAATCCATCACCAGCGATTTGACCTTGGTGCCGACCGGGTGGCGCTTGTTCCATGCCGAGACCTTCTGCGCCGCCAGCGCGAACCGGTTCTCCGGGGCGGCGGCATCGCGCGCTTCCGTCCGGGGCGTTTCGACGGCCGGCGCGGCTGCGACCGTGGGCGCAGCGCTGTCGGCGGGCGCTTGACTCTCCGCTTTCCGGGGCGCAGGCGCGGCCTTACCGGCGGCCTTGGCGAGCTGGCGCTTGATGTTCGCGATCATCTTCGTCAGGACATCGCCATGCCCCAATTCCAGGAATTCCATCTCGTCGGAGATCTTCAGCAGCGACTGGATCGTGTCGCTCCACAGCACCGTGCTGCTGATCTGTTTCGACAGGTACTCGACGACGACGCCCTTCGGATAGGGCTTCGCCGTCAGATTGGCCATGACCGGCAATTTCGGATCGGCGAATTTGCGCTTCTTGAGGAAGCTCTCGAATTTGCTCTGCGCGGGCTTCATCAATCGGGAGTGGAATGCGCCACTGGTATTGAGCGGTACGAACATCACGTTGTCGAACTGGAAGATGTTCTGGCACGACGCGATCTCGTCGGCCGGCCCGGAAATGACGATCTGCAGCGGCGCATTGTAGTTGGCGATATCGACGTTCTTGAATCCGTTTTCTTTCAGCAATGTTTCGACCTGTTCGCGGTTCGCGTTCAGGATCGCCGCCATCGCGCCGTCGGTCGCCTGGCTCATCAGCTCGCCGCGCTTCTTGACGAGCTTCAGACCGGTCTCGAAATCGAAACACTCGGCGGCGAGCAAGGCATTGAATTCGCCCAGGCTGTGGCCGGCGACATAATCCGGGGTTTCGCCGGTCTCCTGGATCCGCTTGTAGTACGACAAGGCGTTGACCACATACAGCGCCGGCTGCGTGAACTGGGTGTTCTTGAGCTCTTTCCTGGGATCTTCCAGGCACAGCTCCTTGATCGAATAGCCGAGGATCTTGTCGGCCTTGTCGGTCAGTTCCGGGAACTCATCGAACAGGCTGCCGCCCATGCCGCGCGCCTGCGAGCCTTGCCCGGGGAACATATAGGTTTTCATCGGATCCTCCAGAAATAATGGTTTTACGCGCCGTCCGGCTGCGCCAGCGGAAAGGCGGACGCGCGAGCGCATCGATGCCCATGCGCATGCCTGCGGCCGGGCCCGGCGATCCGGCATGCGGCAAGGCCGTCCGGTCTGTTGCGGGCATGTCCAGCGGTGATGTCGAAAATCTGATCCCTCTTCACAACAACTACTCCTGGATGGCGTGGTGCAATCCATTGGTTACACGATGACCGTTGCCGACAGTTCCGCACACGAAATACGATCCGGAGCCCGCTCATGCGCCGAACAGCGTCGCTATTCTGGATTTCACTTCCGGCTGCGAGAACGTGATGGCATGCATGGCGACTTCCTGCGCGACCGTCGCTGGCAAGGCCTCACGCAACGGCGCGACGAGGTGTTCCTTGAGCGTTACCAGCGACAAGCGTGGTTTTTCGGCCAGCGTCTGCGCAAGCTCCAGGGCATGCGCCATCACCTTGTCACGCGGCAACACGGGGAACGGGATGCCACGGAGCTGCAACTCATCTCCCCGATAGTTGCTCGCCGACAACATCATCTCGGTCGCGATACCAATCCCCAGCTTCTGCGGCAGGATAAATGTCGCGCCCATACCGGGCGTAAACCCATAACGCATGAAGTTTGCAGCGTAAATGCTTTCCCGGCTCAGTACAACCATATCGGCGAACATTCCGAGCACGAAACCGCCGCCGATTCCGTGCCCCTGCATCGCCGAGATGACGGGTACCGGACAATGCAGCGGAAGGCTGTACAGCGCACGATCCGTGAACGCGCCCTGGCCGTCCGAAAGCCCCATCAGCAGCTCCTGCGTGCCGCCGCTGGCGAAATAGTTGTCGTATCCGGTCAGGATGACGACTTTGCATTCGGGATCCTCGCCGGCCGCAGCGAACGTATCCATCAGCCCCTGGGTCAGCCCTTCGGAAAACGTATTCTTGTTGACCCGATCCTGCATCTTGATCTGCAGGATGTGCCGATCGAGTCGATCCAGCGAGACAGCGCTGTCAGACATGATCAGGTGCCCTCCCATGGAAACTCTCCGGTCTTCACGTAGCGCGAGATGCGCTGCAGATTCTCGGTGTCTGAAAACACTTCGCGATTCGCAGCGAGCGCGCCTGGCTCGCACGCATCGAGCGAACCTTCGATGGAATGCATATAGCGCTTGTAGCGCGCGATGCTGGTCTTGTTCAATCGGCGAAGACGCAGCAGATTCCTGCGCAGCAGGTTCTCGCTGTTCTCCTCGTAGGCGTCCACAAGCCCCCATTCGAGCGCGTTCTGCACCGTGACCGGCTGCGTCATCAGCGTCATGTAGTTTGCTTTCGCGAACCCGATCCGGCGGATCAGGAATGGCAGAACGCACGCCGGCATCAGGCCGAAAAGGAGTTCGGACAGGCTGAACACGGCCTTGGCGTCGGCGAGGACGATATCGCAGGCGGCGACGAAACCGATGCCGCCGGCGTTGGCCTTGCCGCGCACATGCGCGATCGACACGTAGGGACCGCTGGCGAGCCGCCGCCACAGCGCGTACATCGGCTGCGGGTCCTGCTGCGGCGGCGCGTCGCCGTCGAAGCTGCGCTGCAGTTCGGCGAAATCGGCGCCGAAGCAGAACACCTCCGGCAGACCTTCGACGACGACGATCTTCGCGCGCGCATCGCACAGATCGAGCGCTGCGGTGAACTCCTTGATCAACTGCTCGTTGATCGCGTTGTTCGCGTCGGGGCGATGGATCTGCAGATGCGCGATATCGTCGTCGAAACGGACGCGCAGGGCCGTGAAAGCGGACGGGTCCATCAACCGACCCACTCGTATTCGCGGTGGAATTCCTTGATCTCCTTCAGGAACAGCACCGGTTTGCCGATCGCGCTGCGCGCACGCGATACGAAACTGCTGTCCAGCACAACATTGCGCGTCCCGAAACGGACGGCATTGCTGCCGACCAGCAGCCGATCGTATTCGTCCATCGTCAATTCGGTGCGTCGGTCGAGGTGTTCCTTGATCTGCATCTTGCGCAGGCGCTGCTGCCCTTCCTTGCGTACCACACCGCTGAAGAATTCGGAACAGCAGCCGGAGCCGTAGGAAAACGCGCCGATGCGACGCGGGGTTTCGAAGTCGCCGTGCTCGATGGTGCTCGCGATCGCCAGCGGCATGGTCGCGCCCATGATGTTGGCGACGCGCTGGCAATAGATCATGCCCGGCGTGACGCGACGCTGGAAATCCTCTTCGATATCGGCTGGCTTCGCACGCATGATCTTGCGCATCATGTTGCGGTGCGCGCCCTTGACCATGCCGCCGAAGGGGCAGTGGTAGGCCAGATAGGTGAACGTCTCGGCGAAGTTGGCGTCGGGGACGCGCTTCTTGTATTCGATGAACGCGTTCTCGCAGCAGTCCAGGTACGACAGCAGCGACAGATCCGAATCGCCGGCATCGCCGTCCGCCGTGGGTCGGCAGGTGTCCATCACTTCGTAGCCGTAGTAACCATTCGCGCCGACGTCGATCTGCAGCAGGTGCGGCTGATCGCTGATCAGCATCGCGACCGCGCCAGAACCGCTGCTCGGCTCGGCGAACGACCAGTCGGCGGTCAACGCGTCGCCGCCGTCTTCGACCATGAAGCGCGAGATGTCGGTCGCGATCACCAGCGCTTTCGCGCCCGGCGAAGCCTGCGACAGCACGAAGTTGACCGCCATCTGGATGCCGGCTGCGCCGGAATAGCAGGCGTTCTTCAACTCGAACAGGCGGCAGTTGCGGTTCAGTCCCAGCAGGCTGTGGCAATAGGTGCTCATCGATTTGCCGAAATCGAATCCCGATTCGGTGCAGGTGATCACCATCTCGATCCGGTCTTTCTCTTCCGGACTCAGCGCATCGACGATGGGTCTCGCCGCATTGACGGCGAAGGTGATCGGATCTTCGTACGGCAATGCGACCGTCTTTTCTTTCATCAACAGATTCTCGAAACGCGTGGTATCGAGGTTGCGATGCTCCGCGAGGCTACTGACGTTCAGAAAGGCCGTTCCTGCGAACGCGTTCATGGCCTCGATACCAACTGTTTTCATCCTATCTCTCCAAAGAAAAAAGCAAAAAAATCCATGGTTCCTGAATACATCGGCCGCTAGGCGTGCAGTAGCCGCCAATCCAGCTTCGAGCCATTGATCCAGAGTTCGGCGAGCTTTTCGATTTCGCCGGTTTCGACGAGGCGCTTGATGAATTCCTGGCCCGCCTGGGTATCGCCGATGTCGAGCTTCTCGCCGCCGCCGCCCTTGACGGAGCCGCGAAAGACCTTGCGGTGATAGAAGTTGTCCTTCTCTTTCAGGCAGCCATCCAGCAGTTCGCTCCATTCCTCGATCGAACTGGCGACGAACGCGACCCGCTCCTGCATTTCGGTGCGACCGACCTGCAGGGTGTGCGCGATGCGGCGCAGCGCGTCCGGGCTGTCGCGGGTCTTGTCCAGGAACGCGGGATAGGCCTGCAGCGTGTTGTAAAGACTGTCCGCATTGCGCGCCGAGAACACCAGCAGCTGCGCGCTGTCGGCGTCGGTCGACGCCGTAGCGGATTCGCGCTCGACATACTCTTCGACGATCACGTGGGCATTGGCGCCGCCGAAGCCGAAGCTGCTGACACCGGCGATGCGGGTTTGCCCTGCCGGCACCACCCAGTCGCAGGCCTGCTGGGCGATGACGCACGGCGTGCCGTTCAGATCGATCAGCGGACTGACCTGATCGCAATGCAGGGTGCGGGCGATTTTCCGGTGGCGGATCTGCTGGATGACCTTGATCAGGCCCATCACGCCCGCCGCGTACTCGAGGTGGCCGATGTTCGATTTGATGCTGCCGAGATAGCACGGATAGCTTTCGCGCTTTTCGGCGGCCGCTGCGGGATCGAGCAGATCCTTGGAGACCGCTTTCAGGCCGCGGATTTCAACCGGGTCGCCCAACTCGGTGCCGGTGCCGTGGCATTCGATATAGCCGACCCGGCTGAAGTCGATGCCGGCATCCTCGACCGCCCGCTTGATCACCGCCGCCTGCGCGTTGGGATTCGGTGCGGTGAGCGAGGTCGTGCGCCCGCCGTGGTTTTCCGCAGCGCCCTTGATCACCGCATAGATGGCGTCGCCGTCGCGCTGCGCGGCCTTCAGGCCCTTGAGCATCAGCATGCCGGCGCCTTCGCCGCGCACGTAGCCGTTGGCCTTGTCGGAGAACGTCTTGCAGCGTCCGTCTTCGCAGAGCATGCCCGACTTGGTGAAGCTGATGTACACATCCGGGCTGATCAACGCGTTGACGCCGCCGATGATGGCGACGCCGCAGTGTCCGCCGCGGATCGCTTCAATGGCGCGATGCACCGCGACCAGCGAACTGCTGCAGGCGGTGTCGATGGGATTGCTCGGGCCGTGCCAGTCCATGTGGTAGCTGATGCGATTCGGTCCCACCGACGACACGCTGCCGGTGACCGAATAGGCTTCGATCGGCAGATGGCTCATCAGACTGGTGTAGCTGCTCGGGCCGCAGCCGACGAAGATGCCGGTGTTCGAGCCCTTCAGCGTATCGCCGCCGTATCCCGCATCTTCGACGCATTCCCAGACGTACTGCATCATCAGACGCTGTTCGGGGCTCATGTACATCGCTTCGGCCGGCGATATGCCGAAGAACAGCGGATCGAATTCGTCGATGCCATCGACGAACGAACCCCATTTGCTGACGCCCGGATAGTCGCGCCAGTCCCAGCGCTCGCCTGGGATCTCGCGGATCATGTCGCGTTCGTTGTCCAGCATGTCCCAGAACTCGTCCGGGTTGCGCGCACCCGCGATCCTGCAGCTCATGCCGATCACGGCGACATCCTCGTCGCGGTAGCTCGACTGGTTCTTGTAGGCCGAGCGGAAACGGCGCGCGAACTGCGAGACCGAGCGGCTGTCCGCAGCGGCGACTTCTGCGGGGCGCGGCTGCGCCTGTTTGGCGGGCGTCGCGGCGGCCTTGGCGTTGGCCACCGCCAGCTTCTTCATCATCTCCGGCGCGTGGTTCTCGGCAAGGAACTGGCTGAAGCGCAGCAGATTGGACGCCTCGAACATCGACGTCGGCATCAGGTCCAGGTCGTAGACGTCGTTCAGATGCGACACGAAGCTCGAAATCAGGATCGAGTCGAAACCGAAGTTCGTCCAGTCGTCGGTGTCTCCGATCTGATTCGGTTTCAACTTCAGATGCTGGGCTGCCTGCAGGCGCATTTCCTGCATGATTTCGCGCTGCAGTTTGTCCAGTTCGACCGGCGATTGCTGCGTCTGCTGTTCCACCGGCGCCTTCGGCGGCGCGAACAGGGCGGCGTGCGCGCCGCGCTGACCGTACAGCGTCATCAGCTGGGTGTGCGGGCTTGCGATCGCGAGACGCAGCGCCTTCAGGCCTTCGGCCGTCGGCAAGGGTTTGATGCCGAACGTCTTCGCCAGACTCTCGCGGCTCGCCGCGTCGAGCTGCATCGCGCCCTCTTCCCACAGCGGCCAGTTGATGCTGAGCGAACGGCCGCGCGCCTGTTGCGCGAGCACGCGCTGGGCGCGCTGTTCGATGTAGGCATCCATGTAGCCGTTGCCGGCCGCGTAATCGAACTGCCCGGCATTGCCCAGCGCGCCGGCCATGGACGAGAAGGCGATGAAGTGATCGAGCGGACAGCCGGCGGTGGCGAGATCCAGGTTGACGATGCCCTGCACCTTGGGCGCCAGCACCCGGTCGACGGACTCGCTGGATTTGTGCGCGACCAGCGCATCGTCGATCAACCCGGCGGCGTGGACCACGACGCGGATATCGGGATATTCGGCGACGACCTGCTGGACCTGCTGCAGATCCGCGATGTCGCAGATGCGATGGATCGCGTTGGCGCCGGCACGTTTCAGCGATTCGATGCGGGCAAGGTCGTCCTCGCCTGGTGTCCGTCTGCCGAGCAGGATCAACGTGCTGCCGGTGGACCGCGCGGCGATATCGGCAGCGACCAGCAGCCCGAGTTCGCCGAGACCGCCGCTGATCAGGACCGTGGCTCCGTTCGGCCAGACGAATTCCTGGGCGCTGTCCAGATCGACGTCCTGCTGCTCGAACGCCAGATACTGGTCGCCGAGCTTGAGCCGGAATTCGATCTGCGACTGTTCGATCGAAATCGTCTTCATCGCTGCCCACAGGCCGCGGGCGAGCGGGTTGTCCTGCGTGGCGCGCAGTTCGAGAACGGCGCGCTGGCCCTTGTCCTGTGCCAGCGCCTGCGCGGCGGCGAGCACGGCTTTGGTGGTCGCGACGTAATCCTCGCCGGCGTCCACGATGCTGACCGGCCGGCCGTCCGACCCGGTCGGCGATGCTGCGGACTTCCACGTCGGCCGATAGAAGCTCAGCCGGTCCTGTCTGGCGTTCAGATCGATCTCGCGCGTCTGGAAGCCTTCGATGATCACGCGGACCTTGCCGCTTTCGTCGGTGGCGATGTAGTGCATGCCATCCGCGCGCTGCTGCATGTGCACGTACATCGTGTCGGTGAGCGGACCGACGACCAGCGTGCTCAGGACGGCGAACGGCACCACATTGGCTTCGGGATTGCTGACCAGCGCGATGCCGCTCTGGATGATGCTGTCCAGCGCGCCGGCATCCATCGCCATGCCGCGTGCGGCAGCGCCCGGCAGACGGATCGTCGCCAGTCCGCCGCCCTTCCCGTCCAGCAGGATCTCGTCGACGCCGCGATGCGATGGCCCCAGCTCGACGCCGCGTTTCCTGAAGGTCTGGTAGAACGCGGATTTGCTCGGGCCCGGCAGCGTGCATTCGGATTTCAGCTGGGCGATATCGAGGTGCGTGGCATAGCCTTTCGCGGCGAGGAAGTCGCGCTTCTTCTGCACCGCGACCTTCGACTGGAAGTGCACGCCCTGATCGGTGCTGACCTCGACCCCGAACTGGCCGGCCGCGCCCGGATACACCCGCGTCACCACCGAGCGCTTGTCCTTCAAGGTCAGCGCGTTCACGAACACGCTGTCGCTGAGGACCAGCATCGAATCGTCGTCCAGAACGATCGATCCGGCGACCGAAGCGCGAGCGATCTCGAGGTAGGCCATGCCCGGGAGGATCTTCTGCCCCTGGATGATGTGATCGGCCAGAAACGGCTCGCTGCCATCGAAGGTCGATCGGAATTCGCCGATCGGATAATCGTGTTGTGTGTCCATCGATGCGGAGGTCTTCATGGGTTGACTGCCAGCGGCATGCGCGCGTCGTTCCTGCTCTGTGCGATGACCGGGGTTTCCGGCATCACCAGGGCACGCACGTAGAAGTTGGTGATCTTGACGAGCGGTTCGCCGCTCTCGCTGACGATCAGGATATTGAACTGGAGCACGCTGGCGTGCGCGTCGTGGTCGTTTCCGGAGCGTTCGACAAGGGCGTAGCACTGCGGCGTCAGGCTTCCGAGGATTTCGATCTCGTCGATCGCGAACGGCAGATGCGGCACGCCGCCGTCATCGGCTGCGAGCAGCGCGACCACGGTCTGCAGCGCGCCATCGATCAGGCACGGATGCAGGATGTACTGCTCGAAATCGGCCGTCTGCGCATTCGCCAATCGCAGGCTGGCGATGGCGCAGCCGTCTCCGACCGACACCTCGTCGATGATCTGGAACGCGGCGCCGTAATCGAAGCCCAGCCGCTTGAAGCGCTGGTAGTAGTCGCTTCCGGCGCGAGGCTCCCGGCAGCGCTGTCGCCATTCCGCCATCGACGGCTGCGTCGACGGCTTGTGCGCAGCGCCGTCGTGGAAGACGACGCGACCCTCGCAGTGCAGGATGCTCTCGTGGTCGTCGTCGGAGGTCTTCGCCGCGAATTCGGTGCTGTCGCCGACCGCGTTGCGCAGGCTGATCTGCAGGCTCTGCGAGGCATGGCCGAGTGCGAGCGGCTGTACCCAGAAGATGTCCTTCAGCTGGCGTACCCGGCGCTGGCCGGCGATGGTCGCGGCCACGCACGCCATCTCGATGAAGCCTGCGCCCGGGAAGACCGGCTGCCCCTGGATCCTGTGTTCGCGGGCGTAGTACTGGTCGTCGGCGAGCACGGCGTCGAAGCTGATCTGTTTCAGCGTGGACGAATTGTGCGACAGCAGGGGATGCAGACGCGACGGCGCCGCCGAGGCGGACGGACGAGCCGCTGCCGCCGTGTCGGCAATATCGACGATCCAGTGGCGTTCGCGTGCGAACGGATAGGTGGGCAAGGAAGTGCCCGCCGGAAGCGGCCCGGGATGGGCGCGCTGCCACTCGACTTTTCCGCCCTGCACCCAGAGCTGCGCGAGCGCCGCCATGTCGCGTGCGGCGCACAGCGCCTGCATCTGCTCGCGCTGTTCGCGCGTTGCAGGCAGGGAAGCGCGTCGTGCGTCGAGGCTGCCGTGCCACAGAGATGCGGATGGTTCCGCAGTCTGCGCATCGGCGGCCAGCCAGCGCTGCAATCCTTCGCGCAGCCGGGCCGTGCTGTCGACCAGCAGCGCCAGCCGTTCGAGCATCGACTCGCGGCCGACCTGGCTCGTATGGCAAAGACCTGCGACATCGACATCCGGGTTGCGCTCGAGGAACGCCACATAGCGCAGGGCATATTCCCGAAGCCGGTCCGCATTCATCGCGGAGAGCACGAACAGGCTGTTCCCGTTCGCGACCGGCGACGTGTGCGTCTCCGCCGGCACGTACTCTTCGAGCACGGCACAGGCGTTGACGCCGCCGGCGCCGAACGCATTGATCAATGCGCGGCGCGGAATGCCTCCGGATGTTTCCCACGGAATCAACTGCGTCTGCAGCCGGCACGGTGAGCGCTCGAAATCGATATCGGGATTCACGGTATCGGCGTGGATGCTCGGCGCGATCTGACGATGCTTGAACTGCAGCAGGATCTTCGCGATGCCGGCGATGCTGGTCGCCGATTCCGCATGACCGATATTGGCCTTGACCGAGCCCAGCGCGCAGAACGCCTTGTCGGCGGTCTGCTGGCCGAATGCCTGGCTGATCGCGGCGATTTCGAGGCTGTCGCCCATCTGGGTGCCGGTGCCATGACCTTCGATGAAGCCGATCGAGCGGGCCGGCACATTGGCCTGCGCGAGCGCATGGCCGATCACCTGCGCCTGCGCGTTCGGGTTCGGCGTGGCGTAGCCGTTGGATCGACCGCTGTGATCGAACGCGCTGCCGAGAATCACGCCGCAGATGTGGTCGCCATCCTGTTCGGCGAGACGCAGGGGTTTCAACACCAGCGTACCGACGCCCTCGCCCGGGACGAAACCATCGTCGCCAGCGCCGTAGCTGCGGTTCTGGTCGCCGACCGCCAGCATGCGGCGCTGGCAGAACGACTGGTACTTCGCAGGATGCAGGTAGAGATTGACGCCACCGGCCAGCGCGACCTGGCATTCGCGGCGACGCAGGCTTTCGCAGGCCAGATGCACCGCGACCAGCGACGAGGAACAGGCCGTATCGACCGGCATGCTCGGGCCCTGGAAATCGAAGTAGTACGACACCCGATTGGCGATGGACCATGGCATCGCGCTCGGCGTCACCATCTGGCCACGCTGCCAGGCTTCCGGCGCGAGCAGGTTGTACGAGTTCGTGGTCACGCCGACGAACACGCCGACGTCGGTGCTCTTGCCCTTCGGGTACATCTGTTTCAGACGCTCGCGCGTGTAGCCGGCGTCCTCGACCGCCGCCCACGCCGATTGCAGGAAGCAGCGCTCCTGCGGATCGATGATGTTGGCTTCGGCATCCGGAATATTGAAGAACGACGCGTCGAACTTGTCGAAATCCTCCAGGAAACCGCCCCACTTGCAGTATATCTTGCCGTTCGCGGCCTGCTCCGGATCGGGGTCGTAGAAGTCGGCGTAGTTCCAGCGGTTGCCGGGCACCAGCTGGATCAGATCGTCGCCCGCCTTGAGATGCTCCCAGAACGTGTGCAGATCGCGGGACTGCGGGAAATCCGCGTGCACGCCGATGATGGCGATCGGTTCCGCGTGCGTCGGCATCGTTTCCATCGCAGCGGGAACATGCGCGGTTTCCTGCACCGCGTCGACAGTCGCAGCCTCCGTCTCAGCGCCTGCAGGCGACAACTTGCGGACGAGCGCTTCCTGCGCGGATTCGCACAGATACCCGGCGAGATCGGCCACGGTCTCGTATTCGTACATCAGCGTTTTCGGCAGATCGCCCAGATCGTGCTCCAGCGCCGCATTGAAGCGTCCGATCATGATCGAGTCGAAACCGAACGCCTCGAAGCGTTCGTTGATATCGATCAGATCGACCGGCAGCCGGGTCTCGTTGTGGACCAGTCCGCACAGATACTGCTGGGTCAACGCACGCAGGGTTTCGCGGTCGATCGCGGCGCTCTGCGGTTTCTCATCCGCTGCGGGCACAGCCGACGGGTCGCAGTACGCTGCGATCTTCGAGGGATATCCGTACAACGCGAGCGCGCGGGTCGAATCCGAGCGCAGCAGGGTTTCCCAGTATGCGATGCCGACGTCGGTCGGCAGCGCGCACAGGCCGGAGCGCTCTTCGGTGCGCTGCAGATCGGCAGCAGACACCTGCATCCCGCCGTCCAGCCAGAACGGCCACGCGATCGACAGGGTCTTGCCGAAGCGTTCGCGCCGCGCACGCATCGATTCACGGTGCTCGGAGAAGGCATCCATGAACGCGTTCGCGTAGGCGTAGTCGGTCTGTCCGGGGTTGCCGAAACTGCCGGCGCCCGACGAGAACAGCACGAACAGATCCAGCGGCTCGTCCGCAGTCGCCCGGTCGAGGTGCAGACTGCCCTGCACTTTCGGCGCCAGCACCTGGCGCAGGCTGTCGCGATCCTTTCGGACCAGCAGGCTGTCGCGATTGACGCCGGCGCTGTGCAGCACGCCGTTCAACGATCCGAACTGCGCTTTCGTCGAAGCAATCAGATCGCGCACCTGGTCGGCATCCGCGATGTCGGCAGACACGTACGACACATCCGCACCGAGCGCGCGCAGCTGTTCGAGCTTGCGTTCGGATTCCGCATTCGGCGACGAACGGCCGGTGAGCACCAGCTTCGCGCGATAGCGCTCGGCGAGGTGATGCGCGAACAGATAGCCCAGACCGCCGAGACCGCCGGTGATCAGATAGACGCCGCGATGCTTCAGCGGCAGCTCGGCCATGGACCGCTGCTCGGGATACTGTCGTGCCAGCGTGAGCACGAAGCGCTGCGCCGATCCGCCGCCGGACATGCGATAGCGGATCTCGGTTTCGTGCGATAGCGGCGACTGCAGCTCGTCGACGACACAGGTGACGGTATCGATGACGCTGACCGTCGCATCGACACCCGCGTGGTCGAGCGCCAGCACCCGGCCGCGGTAGCGGTTGTTTTCCAGCCCCAGCGATCGATAGAACGCGGCCAGCGCGGAGCACGGCGCGGTGTTCGCGGCGTCATCGGCGTGGAAGAACGAGACGAACGCGCAGGGCGATTGCTGTGCGCCGCCGCTCACCAGCGCTTTGCACAGCCCGAACATGCCATCGATGCCGAATTGCAGCGCGCGCTCCGCCGCGCCGCTGTCCTGATCGTCGGGCAGCAGGCGCGCGGCGTTCAGATTGTGGATGACGTGCGTGGGCGCCTGTGCCTGCGCACGCAACGCGGCGACCAGCATTTCGAAATGCTCGGGATGCGTGGCGTCGACGCTGAAACGATCGCCCGCTTGCTGCCGGTAGGCGTCCGCGAGTTGAACCAGGATGATCGCCTTCAACGGCGTCGCGACATGCAGACGCGCCTTGATCTGCTCGTACAGCCGGTCGTCGGTGTCGAGAATCAGCAGGACATCGTCGCGGCCGAACGGCGTGCGCTGCGACGGCAACGACGCGGCCTGCCATATCGGCGCGTAGAAGGTGCTCTGCTTCACTTCGACGACGGCAGCGGATGGCATAGCGGCTGCGGTGCGCGTGGGCGTCGGCGCCAGGGCGCGGACGGCGGCTGACGGCTGTGCGACGGCCGGCTGTGCAACGACAGGAGCAGCCGGCTGCGGCCAATAGCGCTCTTTGGCGAACGGATACGTCGGCAGATGCATCCGCAGCGGCAGCGCATCGGGATAGCAGGACCGCCATTGGACCGTGGCGCCCTCCGCCCACAGCGCGGCGAGACCCGCCGTCTGCTGCGTACCGCTGCGCCGCTGCAGCATCGCCGCTTCGTCGGTCAATACGGTGCTGTCCTGGGTACGCGCCACACTGCCGCGATGCCAGGCGACGTTGTTCGTCTCGCCGGCCAGAAAGGCCTGCAGCTGCGTCTGCAGCTCGGCGACGGAGTCGACGACCCATGCGCAGCGTTCGCGCATCGCGTCCCGCCCGATCTGCAGCGTATAAGCGAGATCGCGCAGCGCGATGTCGGCGCCGGTCCGGCCCGCGTCGGTCTGCGCGAGGAACGCCAGCAGATCCTCGGCCTGCGACCGCAGCTGCGCGGCGGTGCGCGCCGACAGCGGAACGATGTACGGCTGTCTGGCGACGATGTCGCGGCGCGCGGCCGGGACGTATTCCTCGATGACGATGTGCGCATTCGTGCCGCTGAAGCCGAACGCGCTGACCGCGGCGCGGCGTTTCTGGCCGGGCGCGGCGGTCCAGTCCTGCACGGTGTCGTTGATGTAGAACGGCGAGTTGGCGAAGTCGAACAGCGTGTTGTGCTTCACGAGGTTCACGTTCGGCACGAGCTTCTTGTGACGCAGGCTCAGCAGCACCTTGTGCACGCCCGCGACGCCCGCAGCGCCGGAGACGTGGCCGATGTTGGATTTCACCGCGCCGAGCGCGCAGAAATGCTTCCTGTCGGTGTGTTCCTTGAACACCGTGGCCAGCGCTTCGAGCTCGATCGGGTCGCCGAGCTTGGTGCCGGTGCCGTGGGTTTCGACATAGCTGATCGATGCGGCATCGATGCCGTAGCGGCGATAGATCTCGCGTTCCAGTTCGATCTGGCTGTTGACGCTGGGCGCGGTGATGCCGTTGGTCTTGCCGTCCTGATTGATGCCGGAACCGATGATGACGCCGTAGATGTTGTCGCCATCGCGCTCGGCGTCGCTGAGCCGCTTCAGCACGACCGTACCGACGCCTTCGCCGGGGACGAAGCCGTCGGCGCTGTTGTCGAAGGTCTTGCACTGCCCGTCGCGCGACAGCATGCCGGCGCGGCACATGCCGACGTACGATTCGGGAATCAGATACAGGCTGACGCCGCCGGCCAGACCCATGTCGATCTCGTGATTGAGCAGCGCCTGGCTGGCCAGGTGGATCGCCACCAGCGACGACGAACAGGCGGTGTCGATCGGAATCGCCGGGCCCTTCAGATTCAGGTGGTACGCGATGCGCGCGGCGCCGATCGCGAAGCTGTTGCCGGTGGTTTCGACATTCAGCGGATTGCCCTTGGACAGCAGGAACGAATATTCGCTGCTCATGATGCCCAGATAGACGCCGCACTTCTGGTTGCTCAGCGCCGCGCCCGAATAGCTGGCGTCCTCGAAGGCGCGATAGCTTTCCTGCATGAACAGGCGGTGCTGCGGGTCCATGACTTCCGCCTCGGAGGGCGAAATCTGGAAGAACATCGGATCGAAGTTCTCGGCGCCGTCCAGCAAGCCGAGCCACTTGCAGTAGACCTTGCCGGGCTTGCCCGGGGTCGGATCGTAGTACGCGTCGACGTCCCAGCGATCAGGCGGAATCACCTTGATCGAATTTTTGCTTTCGACAAGGTTGCGCCAGAACTGCGACAGGTTGTCGGCATCCGGATAACGTCCTGACATGCCGACGATCGCAATCTTGTCGTCGCGACGCCCGATGCCTTCGACGTTCGCCTGCACGTTGTTCTGCGCTTCGGCGTGCGCCGGTAGCGCGCGTGCGCGGCGCTGCAGCACCGGCATTGCGGCCGACGGCATGCGCACCGCGGGTGCGACCGCCGCAGACACCGCCAGCGGAACCGTCTGCTGAGTCGCCTGTGGGACCGCCTGCTGAACGGGCTCGGACGCGGGCGCAGTCGCCCGCGACACGCGCTGCTCGGGCGGAAGTTTCGCCAGTTCGCCGTGCACGAAGCCGGCGAGCGCACGGATGGTGGCGTAGTCGTAGACGCGGGTGGCGGAAATCTCCAGGCCGTAGGCCTTGTTGATGGCCTTCACCCATTCGACGCCGACGATCGAATCGAGCCCCAGATCGACGAACGACTTGTCGTTGTCGATCGCGTTCTCGTCGAGGTACAGAGCCTGCGCCAGACTGCGCCGCAGTTCGGGCTGCAGCGCTTCGATGCTGGGCAAGCCGGTCTGCGCAGCAGGCGCCACGGAGGACGCCGGCGTTGCAGTGGTCGCTGCGAGCGGAACAATCGCGACCGTGTCTACCGGCAAGGTCTCCGTCGCTGCCGCTTCCTGCGCGGGCAATTGGCTTTCGACATAGGCGCCGAGCGCGTCGATGTTCGCGTAATCGTAGACGCGCGTCGCCGCGATATTGATCCCGAGCCCTTTGTTGATGCTCTTGACCCACTCCACGCCGACGATCGAATCGAGGCCAAGATCGACGAACGAGCGATCGTTATCGATGCTCGCTTCATCGAGATACAGCGCCTGCGAGAGTGTGCTCTTCAGGAACGCGAGCACCTCTTCACGACGGCGCGGTCTGCCCGCTGCTTGCGGCTGCGCCGCCTGCAACGGCGCGGCCGCGACCGGCATCGGCGCTGGCATCGACACCGGGCCGTGCGGAATCACAACTGGCGCGGAGATCGCGCGATCGAGCGCCACCAGCCGCGAAGCGGTGGGCTTCGGCAGCGCGACGCCTGCGACCGGCGGCGCCGACAATTCGGCGAGCGCCACCGCATTGGGTTTGGCCAGACTTGCCGCAGGCATCGCTTCGACCAACGCATCCACGCTCTGCAATTGCGCCGAAGGCTGCGCGATGGACAGCATGGATGACGCTTCGGTGCGCACTGCAGCGACCGGCACGAAACCGCGCCAGCGCAGACAGACGTTGCCGTTGGCATCGCACCAGTCCATATCCCAGGCGGCAGCGTGTTCGTCGTGCCAGCGCACCCAGACCCGCATGCTCGGTGTGCACGCCGACACGATGTCCAGCGTTTCGATCGAACCCGGCGTCGAGACACCGACGCCCAGCGCGGTCGCAGCGGTTTCCAGCACCGCCTGCACCAGCGCCGGATGCAGCAGGAAGTCGCCGGACGGGCCGGCGCCGCCATCGGCATCGACCGCGATCAGCAGCTCCTGCGCGCCGCGCCACAGACGCCATGCGGCGTGCGGATGGCCGGTGGGCGATGGCGCCGGCTGAAGGCGCATGGTCAGCGCGTCGATGTCGAGTTTCGTGGCCGGTGCGGACGGCAGAACGCGCCCGCTGCCCTGCGCGTGGACGCGCTCGTCGTCGCCGCTGTAGATATCGAAATCGATCGCGTCGTCCGCCGAGGGATACAGCGCGATATGCAAAGCGCTTGCGCCATCGGCAGCGAACGCCGCGCCGAAGCGCAAAGCGCGCAGTTCGACCGTCGTCGCAGTCGCATGGCCGCGCTGGGCGTGCGCGAGCGCCGCGCACGCTATTTCCAGCAGCGCTGCAGACGGCAAGCCGGCGACAGCCGGCGACCTTCCGAGGAAGGGCTCACGGCCGCTGAACACCGACGAGAAGCGCAGTTGGCCCAGGTCCGAGGTGTTGTCGTGCAGCAGGGGATGGATCGCGCTGCGTGCTGCGACGAGTGCGGGCGCGGCGGACGGACGCGTGTCGAGCGGGAACAACCCCACCATCGGGTCGATCCAGTATTTTTCCTTCGCGAACGGGTATGTCGGCAGATGCAGTCGACGCTGTTTTGCGGCGCCGTGGAATTTCTGCCAGTCCAGATCGAAGCCCTTGACCCACAGGTCGACCAGCTTCGCCAGCTTGCGCTGCGCGATCCATTTGTCGACAGCTTCGTCGTACTCGGGATCGGCGGCGAACAGGCTCAACATTTCCTTGTTCGCCTTGACCTGTCCACGGAAACCGCTGCTGGTGTCGCCACCGAGCCAGGCGCGTAGCGCGTCCTGCAGCTGCGCCGCCGAATCGACGACGAAGCCGAGGCGTTCGTCCATCGCGTCGCGGCCGATCTGCAGCGTGTACGCCAGCGCGGCGTGATCGACACTGTGGCCTGCCCCGCTCTCTCGTTCGAGGAAGGCAAGCAGATCCTGCGCCTTCTGCGTCAGCTGCTCGGGCGTGCGCGCCGAGAGCGGCACGATCGCAGGCAGTCCCGCGAACGCGCCGGCCGCCGATTCCGGAGCGACGTATTCCTGGATGACGAAGTGCGCATTCGATCCGCCCGCGCCGAACGAGGACAGGCCCGCGATCCGCGGTATGCGCTTGCCATCGACGACGGGCGCCTCCCAGTCGTGCAACCGCTGATTGACCGTGAACGGCGTGCGCTCGAAGTCGATGTTGGGATTCAGTCGTTCCGAATGCAGCGACGGCACGATCTGCCGATGCTGCATCTGCAGGATCACCTTCGTCAGCCCGGCGATGCCGGCCGCCGACTCGCAGTGACCGATGTTGGATTTCGCCGAACCCAGCATGCAGAACCCGGTGTCGGACGTGTTCTGCTGGAAGGCCTTGCTCAGGGCGACGATCTCGATCGGGTCGCCGAGCTTGGTGCCGGTGCCGTGCGCTTCGATGTAGCTGACATGACGGGCGTCGACGCCGGATTCCATCAGCGCGTCGGCGATCACCGCCGCCTGCGCCTGCGGATTGGGCACGGTGTAGCCGTTGGTCTTGCCGCCGTGGTTGAGCGCGCTGCCGCGGATGATCGCGTAGATCGCATCGCCGTCGCGCTCGGCATCGGAGAGGCGTTTCAATATCGCCACGCCCACGCCTTCGCCCGGAATATAGCCGTCTCCGCCTTCGCCGAAGCTCTGGCAGTGGCCCGAGGTCGAAATGAACTGCCCCGCGCTCAACATGCTGTATTTGTCGGGATGGATGCTGAGATTCACGCCGCCGGCCAGCGCCATGTCGGTGCGGCCGTGTCTCAGGTCCTGGCAGGCGAGATGGATCGCGGTCAGCGACGACGAGCACATCGTGTCGAGCGTCATGCTCGGCCCGTGCAGGTTCAGCACGTACGACACGCGGTTGGCGATGCTGGCGAGGCTGCCCGAGCGGTTGTATTCGCCGTACATCACGCCGGCATATACACCGACCTGTCCCGGCAGGCTGTTGCCGTGCGGGATGCGCAGACTCTTGCGCGAGTAGCCGGCGTCTTCGATCGCCATCCACGCGTGCTGCAGGAACATGCGCTCCTGCGGGTCGATATACGGCGCCTCGCGCGGCGACACGTTGAAGAACTGCGGATCGAACTCGTCCGCGCCGACGATGAAACCGCCCCACTTGCTGTAATGACCGCGCTGCTCGCGATCGTCGGTGTAGTAGCTCTCCCAACGCCAGCGTTCGGCCGGAATCTCGACGATGCAGTCCTTTCCATCGCGCAGGTTGCGCCAGTAGTCCTGCAGCGTTTCCGCTTCGGGATAGCGTCCGCTCAGACCGATCACCGCGATCGGTTCCGGCGTCGCGGACGGGCTGCGCCGCGCCATGAATGCGGGCGCCGCCGCCTTGCCGCGCAATACGGGTTTGGCCTCGGAACGCGCCGTGTCGCGCGTCGGCACGAGTGCCCGCGACGCCGGAGCTGCGGTCGGCGCTGCTGCGGGCGCGCCCGCGGGGTTCAACAGCGACTGCAGCGTGGCCGCGTGCGCCTGCACGAGGTGTTCGCTCAGCGCCTCGATCGTCTGGTATTCGAAGAACAGGGTTTTCGGCAGCGGCCCGAAATGCTTCTCGAGCTGGCTGGTCAGATTCATCGCCAGAATCGAATTGATTCCGTAGTTTTCCAGCGCTTCGTGGATGTCGATCTGCGCGGCCGCGATCTTCAGCACCGGCGCGAATTCCCTGCGCAGGAAATCCCGCGCCTGGGTCGACAGATCGCCGGTCGCCGGCATCGCCACGGGCTGTTCGACCGTCTGAGCGGTCGCCTGCACGACCGGCGCCGACGGCTTCGCGACGACACGCGCCGACGGCGCGTCGAACAGCCGACGCAGTTTGCGGGCATCGCCTTCGACCGCCAGCACCTGTTCGTGCCCGCTCACCAGCGCACGACACAGCACCGCGACGCCGGATGCGGTGCGCATCGGCGTCATGCCGGTTCGCGCCTGCAGCCATTGCAGGGTTTCAGCCTCGGGACGCATGCCGCCGTCCTGCCAGAGCGGCCAGTTGATCGAGATCGTCCTGCCGCTGCGCAACTGCTGCGACGCCAGCTGCGTGCGATAGCGGGCGAAGGCGTCCATGAAGCCGTTGGCGGCGGCGTAGTCGGCCTGACCGACATTGCCGAACACCGACACGCCGGAGGAGAACAGCGCGAAGAAATCGATATCCAGATGCCGTGTCGCCGCGTCGAGGTGCCAGGTGCCCTGCACTTTCGGCGCCAGCACCTCGGCCATCTCCTGCGTGGTCTTCTTCAGGATGACGTTGTCGTTGCGCGCGCCGGCGCAGTGAAGGATGCCGCGGATCTTTCCGATGCCGTTCTGGATGTCTTCGATCGTCGAAACGCAGCGAGCGGAATCGCTGAGATCCAGCGCGCGGTAATGCAGCCGCGACGCGTACGCGGACGCATCGAGACGCTGGCGGATCGCGTCGTCCAGCGGCGAGCGCCCGGTGATCACGACCTGCGCATGCTGCGCGTTAGCGAGGATGTCCTGCGCGAACAGGCTGCCGAGGCCGCCCAGCCCGCCGGTGATGACATAGACGCCATCTTCCTTGTACGGATGTTCGACGTTGCCATCGGTCCAATTCGGGAGCGTCTTCCACTCGAGTGGACGCCATTCTTCGGCGCGGCACTGGATCGGCGAGATGTGGGACTGGGCGCCCGCATGCGTCAATTGTCCGGCGAGCGGTTGCAGCGACACCTCCGCCTCGACGATCACGAGCTGCGCGGACAGCGCCGGGTTCTCCAGCACCGCGGTCTTCAGCATCGCGCCGAGGCCGCTGGACAGCAGCGCTTCCGGCGTGTTGCCGATCACGCACTGCACGAGCGCCGGTGCGCCGGCAGGCTGCTTCAGGATCGACTGTAGTTGCTCGAAAACCTGCAGTGCGATGGCCCGATAGCGCGAAGCGGGATCATCGGCGCTGGACGACGCGATGGCTTCGACAGTGCTCTTGGGCAGCGACGCTGCCAACGCAGCCGCATCGATGCCGGGGAGATCGCACAGCAGCACATGACTGTGCGCGAAGTCGGCCGCAGCGGCGCCCGCTTCGCGCGGGCGGTACGCGCCCCACTCGGGGACCGCGACCAGCGTTTCGATCGTCGCGGCATCGGACAGTCCGGCCGCCGCGTTCTTCGCATCGAAACGGCGCGCGCGGAACCCGCGCATCTGCACGCAGATGTTGCCGTCCGGATCGCAGAGATCGAGATCAAGCACCAGTTGATTGTTGTCGTCGCCCGCGGCGTCGACACGACGGACGAACGCATGCAGCGTCTGCGCGCAGTCGCCGAGGATGCACAGCGATTCCAGCGCGAACGGCAGCATCGGATCGGTCGGCAGCACGCCGCGATCGCCCAGACCGATCGCCGCCTGCAGGGCGCTGTCGATCAGCGACGGGTGCAGCAGATACGCGGCATTGTCCTCGCCCGCGAGTGCGTCCGGCAGCGAGAGCTCGGCCAGCACCTGTGCTTCGCCGCTGTCGAGCTGCACGATGCCGCGATGCGCGGGACCGTATTCGATGCCGACCTGCGCATAGGTGTCGTAGATCGACGCCGAATCCCAGTGCTCGCGCTGCATCCGTTCGCGGATGGCCGCGAGGTCCAGGGAAGCGGTTTCAACGGCATCGTAGAAACGCGCGCGCCCGGTGGCATGGTCGGTGCCGTTGCCGGCCGCGTCTTCGCTGAACACGCGGAACGCCAGGCAGTCTTCGTCCGCATCGATGTCGATATACACGTCGCGCCCGTCCTGGACGACGAGCGGCATCAGCCACAGCACATCCTCGAACGCGATCAGCGACGTGGCCGCGAGATCCGGGACGGCGTCCGCGATCGCGGCTCTGGCCATTTCGAGGTAAGCCACGCCCGGCAGGACGCTGGCCGCGAAGCCGGCGCCCATCCTGACCCGATGATCGCGCAGGAAGAATTCCGCGCCGCTCAGGTGCGAGCGATAGCGCTGCTGGGTCAGCGTCGAGACATTGCGATGCACGAGCGGGTGCAGGCGCACGCTGTCCGTGGGGCGCCCGAGAAACTGCTGCATGAGTTCCAACGCGCCGGCTTTCGCCAAGCGTTTGCTTTTCAGCTCGGAAACCACGTATTCGACAAAATCTACCATAACGTCCGTACTCTCTTGATTTCGTGCCGCTGTCCTACGCCAAGGATTTCACGCGCTCGACCACTTCGACGGTGGTGAGCCTGTCGAGCTCCAGCTCGGTGAAAAGTTCGGCGATGGCATCCAGGTGATTGACGAACGGTCCATGCTGCGAGGTCTGCGCGGACAGCGAAGGCGGAGTCGCTGCGCCGACACTGCCCTTCGACGGAATCCAGCAGCGGATGCGCGCGAACGCGTATGCCGGCAGATGCATCAGCGGAACCTGCTTGGCGCTGTCTTCGGCGTCTGCGCGCTCGTCGGCGATCGCCGACTGGCGATAGCCCTGTTCACGGATATCGGCGACCTTTTCCTGCAGCAGCGGATGGAAATACTGCGGCTTGTGCTCGCGGGTGGCGGTCGTGGTCAGGTACGCGGTTTCGCTGGGCGCGATCCAGTACGACTCCTGCGAGAACGGATACGACGGCAGCGCGACGACGCCCGGCGCGTCCGTGCCGTGCAGCTTGCGCCAATCGAGCGACAACCCTTTCACCCACAGTTCGCAGAGTTTGGACAGATTGCCGTCGGCGATGCACTTGCCGATGACCAGTTCGGTCATGCCGGCGTCCTCGCTCAACAGACGAACGCTCTCCAGCCCCTGCTTCACGTGGGCGGCGAACAGCTCGACCGGCATCGGCTTCGCGGATGCGGCCCGTTCTATGTAGGCGTTCAAGCGATCGACGACATCCTGCATGCCGTGCGCAACGAAGCACAGCCGTTCGTCCATCGCATCGCGGTGCATCTGCAGACTGCGGCCCAGCGCCACCAGCGGCAGATCCGGGCGGGCTTGAACGAATTCGAGCAGATCCCTGGCTTTCTGCAACAACTGCTCCGATGTGCGCGCCGACAGGGGAACGACCACGCCGATCTCGGGGCGCGATGCCTCTGCGACCGGCGGTCGAACCTTCGGGATGTATTCGCCCAGCACCAGATGCGCGTTGGTGCCGCTGAAACCGAATGAACTGATCGCCGCGTGACGGGCGACGCCGGGCGGCGTGGTCCATTCCTTCAGCGCCGTGTTGACGTAGAACGGACTGTCGGCGAGATCGAGATGTTCGTTCGGGTTTTCGAAATGGATGCTCGGCGGCAACTGTCGGTGTTTCAGCGCCAGCAGCAGCTTGATGAAGCCGGACACGCCCGCTGCGGTCAGGCAGTGGCCGATATTGGTCTTGACCGAGCCGATGGCGCAGTAGTGCTTCCTGTCGGTCGACGGGCGGAACGCGGCGTTCAGTCCTTCGATTTCGATCGGGTCGCCGAGCTTGGTGCCGGTGCCATGCGCTTCGATCAACTGGATCTGATTCGGATCCAGCCCGAACCGGTCGTAGACATCCATGATCAGGTGCTGCTGCGATTCGGCGTTCGGCGCGGTGATGCCGTTGCTCCTGCCGTCCTGGTTGATGCCCCAGCCGCGAACCACCGCAAGAATCGAATCGCCATCGCGCTCCGCGTCGGCAAGACGCTTCAGCATGATCACGCCAACGCCCTCGCCCGGCACGAAGCCGTTGGCGCGCTGATCGAACGTGTAGCAGCGCCCGCTCGGCGACAGCATGCCGGCGTGGCCGGTCTTCAGGAACATGTCGGCGTTGGCCATCACGTACACGCCGCCGGCGAACGCCAGTTCGGAAGCGCCGGTCATCAGGCTGTCGCAAGCCATCGAAATCGCGACCAGCGACGACGAGCATGCGGTGTCGATCGACACGCAAGGCCCCTGCAGATTGAGGAAGTACGACAGGCGCGCGGCCAGGATCGACGTCGCGCCGCCGGTGAAGCCCAGCGCATTGATCTGCTGTTCGCGCGACAGCAGGTTGTAGTCGCCGTAGGCGCAGCCGACGAAGACGCCGCACTTGCTGCCCGAGAGCCGCTCGGCGGTGTAGCCCGCATTCTCCATGCCGTGCCAGCAGCACTGCAGCAGGACGCGCTGCTGCGGATCCATGGCTTCGGCTTCCACCGGAGACAGGCCAAAGAACAGCGGGTCGAACTGGTCGTGTCCCTCCAGCACGCCCATCCACTTCGAATTGCTCTGGCCGAGCGAGGCGCGGCCTTCGACGTAGTAGGTGCTGGTATCCCAGCGCGTAACAGGGATTTCGCTGACGCAGTCGCGGCCGCTGGCGATGTTTTCCCAGAAGGCGTCGAGATCCTTCGCCATCGGGAAGGCCCCGGCCATGCCGATCACCGCAATCTCGGGCGCATGCGACATCGCACCGGGAGACGCCGCTGCGGGGACGATCGCAGCATCGTTGCTCCGCCAGGATTCGAGCGCCGGCCAATCGAACATCCGCGCCCCGGCGGGCAGCGCAGGTTGCGTCGCCGCTGCTGCTGCGCGTTCCGCAGGCGCAGCGGCCGGTTGCGCTGCGGGATCGCTCTCCCCAGCGCCGCGCTCGACCAGCAGATCGCGCAGATAGCGCGCGAATTTCTCGACCGTGGCGTAGGTGTAGATCTTGGTCGCTTCGATCGCGGTGCCGTAGGCCTGATTGATCGCACGGATCCAGGTGACGCCCGAAATCGAATCCAGACCCAGCTCGACGAAGCCCCGATCCGCATCGATGCTCTCGGGTTCCTGGCGCAGCTCCTGCGCAAGCATCCCGATGATCGCGTGGCGGATCGCGCCGAGATCGACCTGCGCACGTTGAGGTGCCGGACGTTGAGGTGCCTTAAGTTGCGCGGCCGGGCGTTGCACCGCAGGCATGGCCGGCGCCGGGGCGGATGGTGTGGGCAGCGGTGCAGCGACCGCTGTGGCCGCGGGCTTCGGCGCGAGCGCATCGATGGCAGATGCATCCGCAGACAACAGCTCGCCGACGTGCTGGCACAGCTTCTGCAGATTCGGATAGGTGTAGACCTTGGTCGCCTCGATCGTGAGACCAAAGTGTTCGTTGATCTTCCTGATCCAGGTCACGCTGGAAATCGAATCGAGTCCCAGATCGATGAACGGTGTGCGCGCGTCGATCTCCGTCTCGTCGATGCGCAGTTCTTCGGCCAGCAGACGGCGGACCGTTGGCAGGATGTCCGTGCGCGACGCGGCTGCCGGCGCGCGGCGCGGCTCCGCGCTTGCCACTGCCGGCGCGGGCTGTGCGAGACGGACCGGCGCGGATTGCTGCGCAGGCGCGAAGCGGTCTTCGATACGCGCCAGCGCATCGGACTGGCCGACCAGCGTGGCTTCGTGCATCTGCACTTCACGCGCGAACAGCGCCTGCCATGCGGCGACACGATGCGCGGTGTTCGCGGCCTTCCATGCGACAAGGTCGCCACGCGCGTGCCGGCCAAGCGCCTGCGCGAGCGCCATCGCATCCGCCAGCACCCGATCGCGGGAGACCACGGTCAAGCGCGGATTGCGCCGCTTCAGCTCGTCGCCCAGCATCTCGCGGCCGGTGAACAGGCTTTCGCGCGCCAGATCCAGGCCGAGTTTCGCGGGCAGGATGCCGGTGGCGCCGGCGCCGGGCGTGAATCCGAAATTCATGTACGGACTGACGTAACGGCTTTCTTCGCTGAACAGCACGCAATCGGCGAACAGCCCGAGCGTCCAGCCCGCGCCGATACCATGCCCCTGCATCGCCGCGATCACCGGCAGCGGACAGCGCATCGCCAGTTGGAAGACATCCAGATCGGTGAAGCGGACCTTGCCTTCCTGGATCGCCTTCAAGCCATCGCGCGTACCGCCGGAGGAGAAATACGTGTCGTAACCGACCAGAACAACCGCTTTGAACGAAGGCGAGCGGCCAACACGGTCGAACACTTCCTGCAGACCCGCGATCAGCGCGTCCGAGAACATGTTTCTGGCGTCGCGGTCTTCCAGCCGCACCAGGACCGCGCCATCGGCGTCGACGCTGGCGCTGACCACGGTCGACGACAGTGCGAGCGAGGTTTCGCCCGCCGGCTGCGTATCGGGATCGACCGCATCCGTCGCTGCGGTCGCGGACTGCTCGCGCTGCCGGATGCGCGCGACGAGCGCCGACTTGTGGCCGAACACATCGCGTGGAATCGTGGCCAGTCCATCCGCCAGCGACTGTGCGCCGGCAAGCACGCTGTCGGCGGAACGTGCGTCCACCGAGGGCGAACGCAGCTGCAGTTCGCGGCTGCTGTACGCGGCTCCGGACAGGATCCATTCGTTGGCGCACACGCCGAGGCGCTGTGCGACGACTTCGTCGAGCATGGCCAAGTGCGCGCGGAAATCGTGCAGGACGATCCCGCCGCAGCGCCCGTCCTCGCTGCAGACCATGCGGTCGCAGGCGAGCGCCAGCACGAAACCGGCATTGAGCGCATTCTTTTCGACGACCGCGACCACCGGTGCGCGCAGCAGCGAAAGATCGACGATCACCTGTCGCAGCAGATCGCCGTGCAGCGAGGCGTCCTGCGGCAGGAAAGCATCGAAATCGCTGTGCAACAGGACGACATCGGCATCGCGGCATGCGCCCAGCGCGGCCGACAGTTGCTGCAGCACCGCGTCGCCGCGCGCCGCTTTCTTCGCCTTGATCCGCAGGTGGATGCGGTTGCGGTCGCTACGCAGCTCGATGCCCTCATGCCGGGCCGAAGCCGTCGGAGCCGCCGCCTGCACGGACGCTTCGTCGACCGTGTCGAACCGCGCAAGCCGCGCATCGAACTCGGCCACCAGATGTTGCTTGAGCAAGCGCAGGGCGGCAGACGACTTGTCGGCCAGACTCCGGCACAGATCGTCCACCGCGCCCGACAACTGCGCCCGTGCGACCACATTCGCGCCCCAACCGAGCTGCCGCAGCTGCTCGCCGTCGAAAGGAGCGGCCTGCGTCGCCAACCGCGCCGCGAGCGGTTCGCCGAAGCGCGCGGCCAGCCACGCCAACTGCGAGCGTTGCATCGGCACGGCGCCATCCGGCGTCGCAAGCCCGTAGACCTGATCGTCGACGGCGATGATGAAATCGCAGGCGCATGCGAGCCAGAATCCCGCGCCGGTCGCCTTGCCGGCCAGCACCGCCAACGTGGGATACGGGAACGAAGCCAGCGCGCGCCACAGCGACCGGGTCGCTTCGTCGTCCAGCACCGCGCTGCCGCCGTGCAGGAACCACGACGCGTCGTTCTCGATCGCGAGCGCTTTGATCGACGGCAGTTCGCGCGCATAGGCCAGTGCATCCTGCAGCGCACCGGCCAGTTCGACATTCAATGCACCGTCCACCGCATCCATGCGCAAAACGAAGATGCCATCGCCGCGATCGCGCACCACGACCGACGCGCGCGGCCCGGCATCGACGCGGTCGCCTTCGACGGCAAGCGCGACAGCGGGCTTGTTCAGCACGCCTGCCCGATCCACGGCGCTGGTCCGATCCGGCGCCGACAGCGCGATCGCATTGGGCTTGCCGGGCATCGCTGTGCTTGCGACGCGTGCCGGCGTCGATCCGGAAGGGGTGGTCGCGGACGTAACGGCGCGGCCATGGAACACGCGGTCCGCGATGCGAACAGGCGGCGCGGCTTCAACGGCGCCGCTTTCGACAGGCTGCGCTTGGGCGACTTCGACACGCGGCAATGGCGCAACGGGCGTGATCGCCGCATGCGCAGGCATCAAGGCCAACGACTCGATCTTCACGCAGACATTGCCATTGCCATCGCAGATCGCGATGTCCACGCGGAAGGCATCGTCCTGTCGATGCGGATCGGAAGCCTGGATCCATGCATGGCGGGGATGTTCGCAGGCGCCGTGGATCCGGATGTCCGCGATGGAGGCCGGCATGTACAGCGCGCCGTCTGTGGAATGCAGCCATTGCGCTGCGATCATTGCGCTTTCGAGGATGGCCGGCTGCAGTAGGCAATCGGAGAACGCACTGCGCGCGGCGTCCGACGTCTCGAAACCCAGCAGCAGTCCGCCTCCGGTCCGCTGGACCGTCGTTGCCGCCCGGTACAGGGAGTCGACTTCGATGCCGACCGAGCGATCGGCAATCGCGATCGCATCCCTGTCCGCGAACAGCGGCGACGCGGAGCGCGTCAGCTGCGCGATGTCGAGCACAGGCGCGATCGCGTCCGGACACGACTCGGCGAATCCCTGGCACAGCACGTCGGCAGGGTCGCCATCCACAGCGATCTCGAAGGCGACGCTGTGCGGCGACGGCCGCGCGCCCTGTCCGGGCAGCAGCACCGCGATGTCGAAACCGGTCGGCTGCGCAGACGTCTGCGGCGCGGCGAAGCGCAGATCGCGCAATGCCCAGGCGCCGCCGAGCGGCAGCGACGGCAGGGCATCCGCCACCGCCGCCCTCGCCGCTTCGATCAGCACCGCACGCGGCACGCTGGGGTTGCCGAACAGCTTGATCCCGGCGACACGCGCGTCATCGGCCCGGAACGCGCTGCGGTAGCGCTGCTGACCGGGCTTCGAGGCGTTGTAGTGCGTCAGTGAATGCAGCGCTGCGGTGCCGGACGACGAGCCGCCCGGGGCCACCGCCATCTCTTCGTGCCAGTAGCGTTCGCGGGCGAACGGATAGACCGGCAGATGCAGGCGTCTGGGCAACGAAGCGCCATGCAATTTGCGCCAATCGACATCCAGGCCCTTGGTCCACAGATCGATCAGGCGCGCGAATTTCCCGGAGCGGAACCAGCTGTCGACGCTGGCCTGCAGTTCCTTGTCGACGCTGAAGAGCGTGATCGAGTCGCGATGTCGTCTGGACTGCGCATAGAACAGATCGTCGGCGAGCGCGCCGTCCTCGATGCTGTCGCTGTCCAGGAACAGCGCGAGCTTTTCGAGCAGTTCCGCGCGCGAGCGCACGACCATCGCGAGGCGTTCATCCATCGCTTCGCGGCCGATCTGCAATGTGTATGCCAACGCCGACAGGTCGATCCCGGCATCCTTGGCGACGAAGGTTTTCAGATCCTCCGCTTTCTGTCGCAGTTGCACGAGCGTGCGCCCCGACAGCGCGACGATGCATGGCACGCCGTCGCGGTACGGGGTGGCGTCGACAGGCGCGGGATAGTCTTCGACCACCACATGCGCGTTGGCGCCGCCCGCGCCGAAGGACGAGATGCCGGCGATCAGCGGCAAGCGCTTGCCGTCGACAACGGGCGCCTCCCACGCGCGCAGGCGCTGGTTGACGATGAACGGCGTTTCGTCGAAATCGATGTTCGGGTTCAGTCGTTCCGAATGCAGCGACGGCACGATCTGGCGGTGCTGCATCTGCAGGATCACCTTCGTCAGCCCGGCGATGCCCGCCGCCGACTCGCAGTGACCGATGTTGGATTTCGCCGAACCGAGCAGGCAGAACTGCGTGTCCGCCGTGTATGTCCGGAACGCCTTGCTGATCGCCGCGATCTCGATCGGATCGCCGAGCTTGGTGCCGGTGCCGTGCGCTTCGATGTAGCTGACATGGCGGGCATCGATGCCGCCCTCGGCCAGGGCGTCCGCGATCACTGCTGCCTGCGCCTGCGGATTGGGCACGGTGTAGCCGTTGGTCTTGCCGCCGTGATTGAGCGCGCTGCTGCGGACGATCGCGTGGATCGCATCACCGTCGCGCTGCGCGTCGGACAACCGTTTCAACACCACCACCCCCACGCCTTCGCCGGGGATGTAGCCATCGCCGCCTTCGCCGAAGCTCTGGCAATGACCGGCGCTGGAAATGAACTGGCCAGCACTCAGCATGCTGTACTTGCCCGGATGGATGCTGAGGTTCACGCCGCCGGCCAGCGCCATGTCGGTGCGGCCGAGCCTCAGGTCCTGACAGGCGAGATGGATCGCGGTCAGCGACGACGAGCACATCGTATCGAGCGTCATGCTCGGCCCGCGCAGATTCAACACGTAGGACACGCGGTTGGCGATGCTGGCGAGACTGCCCGAGCGGTTGTATTCGCCGTACATCACGCCGGCATAGACGCCGACCTGGCCGCCGCGCCGTCCCTGCAGGCCTTCGCGCGTATAGCCCGCGTCCTCGATCGCCATCCACGCGTATTGCAGGAACAGACGCTCCTGCGGATCGATCTGTTCGGCATCGCGCGGGGTGATGTTGAAGAAGCGCGGATCGAACTCGTCGGCGCCTTCGATGAAACCGCCCCACTTGCTGGTGTGCTGCCCAGCGCCGAGCGCTTCGCCCGCAGCGACATCGCGGAAATACTCCTGCCAGCGCCAGCGCTGCGACGGAATTTCGCGGATGCAGTCCTTACCTTCGGCCAGATTCCGCCAGTAATCGTCGAGATTCCGCGCTTCCGGATAGCGTCCGCTGAGGCCGACGATGGCCACCGGCTCGTTCGCGCGAATCTTGTCCAGCGCCGGTGGCGGTTCGGTCGCGGCAGGTTTCGGTGCGACCGGGACCGCTGCGGCTCGTGTCGGCGGGATACGTTGACCGACGACATGCTTTCGAGAAGTCTGCTGCGCTGCATGCGACATCGAAGCCGGCTTCGGCAGCGATGCGGCCGCCGGTTGAGTCGCACGCGGCGTCTGTTGCAGCTGTGGCGCGAGCACGTCGGCCAGTCGCGCCGCGTGCGTGGTGCAGAAATAATCGTTCAACTGCGCAATGGTCTGGTATTCGAAGGCCAGCGTCTTCGGCAGTTTCCCGAAGATCGATTCCAGATGCGTCACCAGCTTCATCGCCAGGATCGAGTCCATCCCGTAATTCTCGAGCGGCGCCTCGGGGCGCAGCTTGACAACCGGAATCTTCAAGACAATGGAGAACTGCTGGCACAGATATTCCAGCGCCTTCGCCCTGAATGCGTCGTCCGTGGACGGCGCAGCCTCGGACGTGGCGGTCGGCGCGTCTTCCTGGCGTGCCTCGCCAGCGCGATCGTTCTGCCGTGCGGACTCCGCGTGATCGAGCAGCGCCTGCATCGCCGGCAGTTCGCCTTCCATCACCAGCAGACGGTCACAGTCGAGCGCGAAGCCCCGATGCACCGCACGCATCGCGGTCGCGGTCTTCAGCGGCTGCATCCCGGTCCGGCCCTGCATCCGCTCATGCGTCGCGGCGTCCAGCGTCATCCCGCCGTCCTGCCAGAACGGCCAGTTCACCGACAGCGTGCGGCCCGAGCGTTGTCCCTGCTCCACGAGATCGTTGCGGTATTCCGCGAAGGCATCCATGAAACCGTTGCCGGTCGCGTAGTCGGCCTGGCCGTTGATGCCCCAGCAGGCAGCGATCGACGAACACAGCAGGATGAAATCGAGCCTGGTCTCGCGCGTCGCGCGATCCAGATTGCCGACGCCCGCGACCTTCGGCGACAGCACCGATGCGAATTCGTCCGCGGATTTTCGGATGATGAAGCTGTCGCGGGTGATACCGGCGCAATGGACGATGCCGGTGAGCGGCTGACCTTCGGAACGCAGTCGCGCCACCAGCGCATCGACCGCTTCGGCCTGTGTCACATCGAGCGCAACGTAGTCGATCGTGTGCTGCGGGGTTGCGAGCGATCGCAGAATTTCGGAAGTCGCGGCCGACGGCGCCGATCGCCCGGCCAATACGATGCGCACGCGCGAGGTCTGGGCGATGATTTCGCCCGCGAACTGCAGGCCGATGCCACCGGCGCCGCCGGTGATCAGATAGCAGCCGCCTTCCTTGAAGATGACCGATGCGGGAAGCGCGGCGTCGGCGGACGCAGCCCGGTCCAGCACTTGCCAGCGCGAGATTTCACGCCGCAGTTGCTTGCCTTCGCGCCGGTAGCGGACAGCGACATCCTGTTCGGAAGAAGCGTGTTGCAACGAAGCGGACTCGCGCTGCAGCAACTGCAGCAGTTGCGATGGCTCGATATCGGCGGGTACCCGAACGACACGCGCGGAGAACGCCGGATTCTCTTCGATCGCGGTTCTGAGCAGGGCTTCGAGGCCCGCCGCGACGGACAGCGCCGGCGAATCGGCGACGACCAGCAGCAGGCCGATGCGCTTCGCGTGGTTGGCCTTGTCCGCCAGCAGCGATTTGATTTCGCCGAAGCACTGCAGCGCGGCCTCCGCGAACGCGGCATCGATGTCCGCAGAACCGGCCGGCGCGATTTCGAGCAGATCCGCCGTGCCCGGCTGCGTCCGCAGGAAGGCCACAGCGTCCGGCGCGATGCCCCACAGCAGCGACTTCGGCAACGCTTGCGACGCTGCGCCGACATCCGTTGCCGACGATACGGGCGCGCTCGTCCATCGACGCGTCGCCAGAATCGTCCCCTGTGGGGCTTCGGCGGCGCGCTGTTTCAGCGCCCTGATCCGGACCAGCGCTTCCGCCTGGGTCAAACGGCCTTCCGCAACCGCGCGGTAGATCGGCAGTAAAGAGTCTTTCATGACAATAGCCCGAGATCCACGGCTTCTTCGGCCGACATTTCATTGTTGGAGATGCTTTCTAACAATTCCTGATAGAACGCTTCGTCGAACATCGGCGCTTCGTCCGATGGCATTGCGAAACAAGGGGCTTCGGAAGCGGTCTTGCGCGCTTCCACGACGCGCCAGGCGAATCCGCGGATGGCCACGCACAGCCTGCCGTCCAGCGCATGGATCGAGGCATCGCAGGTCTCGGTCGTGGCGCCGCGCATCGTGCTGCGCGTCGGGGTCAGGACGACGAACACTTCACGCGGACACGGCCCGTGGATGGTCAGCGACTGCAGGGTGAACGGCACCGAGGGTTCCTTCGGCAGCGCCTGCAGCGATGGCAGGAAGCCGATGCAGGCCTGCAGCGCCGAGTCCATCACGCTGGGGTGCAGCAGATACGCATCGCTGTCGTTCGCGCTGGGCGGCAGCGACACCTTCGCCACGACCGTTCCATCCTCGCGGCAGATCCTGTCGAGACCGCGATGCGTCGGGCCGTAGTGCAGACCGACCTGGGTGAAGGCCGCATAGATATCGGCGGCGCGCCAGCCCTCGCCGTTCAACACCGAAGCGATGGCGGCGGCATCGACCGTCGGCGTGTCGCCGACACCGACGAAACCGGCCTCGCCCTGGCAGTGCAGCACGCGCTCGCTGCCGTTCTCGCTGAAGAGTTCGCTGACGATCTCGAACATGATCGTGCCCGATTCGTCGACGCCCAGATCGATCGCGACCGTCGTCGGGCCGGTCACGATCACCGGACGCCACCAGGCAACGTTGTTCAGCACCAGATGCTGCGACGCTGCGCGCTCCGGCAATGCATCGGCGATCGCCGCCCGCGCCATTTCCAGATAGGCGACGCCGGGCAGGACTTGTTCGATGCGCCCGTCCGCGAGACGCACGCGATGGTCGCGCAGGAACGATTCGCTGCCGTCGAAGGTCGTGCGATACCGCTGCTGCATCAGGGTCGAGGCATTGACGTGAAGCAGCGGATGGATGACGGGCGCCGCACCCGGGGCGTTGCCGGCGGCTGTCGACATGTCGTCTTCCAGCCAGTAACGCTCCTTCGCGAACGGATACAGCGGCAGTTCGATGCGCCGACGGGGCCGATCGGCCGATGTTGCGTTCCGATAAAGCTGTTCCCACGCCAGATCGAGGCCATCGACCCAGAGCTCCGCCAGCTTGTTCAATTTGCCGTCGCGGATGCAGGTGTCGATCAGGGCATCGCGCAGATCGCCATCCTGGCCGATGAACGCCAGTTTGTTGGAACGCGACGACGTGCTGCCGACATGCATGTCCCGCGAGGTCTTGCCGGATGCGAATGCGCGCAGGCGTTCAACCAGTTCGCTAATGGAATTCACGACGGTCGCGCAGCGCTCGTCCATCGCTTCGCGTCCGACTTGCAGGGTGTAGGCCACATCCTCGAGCGACAGCGAGGCCTCGTCGCGGACGATGAAGTCGGCCAAGGCCTGGGCTTCTTCCAGCAATTGTTCGCGGCTCTTCGCCGACAGCGGGATCATCACCGGCAGCGCGGATGGCGCCTGGCGCGCCGCTTCTGCGGACATCTCCGGGCCCGCTTCCAGCACCAGGTGGGCGTTGGTGCCGCTGAACCCGAACGAGCTGACCACACCCAGACGGCCGCCCTTCGCGTTCGCGGGCCAGGGTCTGAGCGCGGTATTGATCACGAACGGACTGTCGGCGAGATCGAGATGCTGGTTCAGCCGCTCGAAATTGGCCGCAGGCGGCAACTGCCGGTGCTTCAGGGCCAGCACCAGTTTCAGCACGCCCGCGACGCCGGCGGCATACAGACAGTGGCCGACATTGCTCTTGACCGAACCGAGGACGCAGTACTGCGCCTTCTGCGTGTAATGGCGGAAGGCGTTGTTCAACCCCTCCACTTCGATCGGATCGCCCAGCGGCGTGCCGGTGCCGTGCGCCTCGATCAGCTGGATGTCTTCCGGATCGATGCCGAACTTGTCGTAGATGCTGCGCATCAGGCGCGTCTGCGACACCGGGTTCGGGGCGGTGATGCCGTTGGTCTTGCCGTCCTGGTTGATGCCCCAGCCGCGGATGGTCGCGTGGATGATGTCGCCGTCGCGCTCGGCGTCGGCCAGGCGCTTCAGCATCACCACGCCGACGCCCTCGCCCGGAACGAATCCGTTCGCACGGTGATCGAAGGCGAAGCATCGGCCGTCCGGCGACAGCATGCCGGACTGCGCGGTCTTGATGTGCATCATCGGGCCGGCCATGACCGCGACGCCGCCGGCAAGCGCGGTCGTGCAATCGTGCGAGGCGAGGCTGTCGCAGGCGTTGGCGATGGCGACCAGCGACGACGAGCAGGCGGTGTCGATCGCGATCGACGGCCCCTGCAGATTCAGGAAGTAAGATATGCGCGCGGCGAGGATCGACATCGCCGCGCCGGTGAATCCCTGCGTGCTGTAGCGGTGTTCGCGCGAGCGCTGGTGATAGTCGGTCGCGCCGCAGCCGACGAACACGCCGCAGCGGCTGCCCGACAGGGTGCGCGGGTTGATCGCGGCGTTCTCGATCGCGTGCCAGCAGGTCTGCAGCAGCAGACGCTGCTGCGGGTCCATGCTTTCGGCTTCGGTCGGCGAGATGTTGAAGAACAGCGGATCGAAGGCATCGCAATCCTCCAGCGCGCCCATCCAGCGGCTGTTGGTGGTGCCGGAGACCGAGATGTCTTCGTTGAAATAGGCGTCGATGTCCCAACGCGTCGACGGCACCTGATCGATGCAGTCCTTGCCTCCCGCGATGTTCCTCCAGAATTCGTCGAGATTCTTCGCTTGCGGGAATTGTCCGGCGATACCGATCACCGCGATCGCATCGGTGCCGTACTTCGGCGACGCGCGCTGCTGCGTCCGCCACGAAATCAGCTTGCGCCGCTGGGGTGCGCCCGTACGCGCGACGACCGCGACCGGCCGTTGGACGGAAGCGGCTTCGAGGACGACAGGCGCCTGTTCGCGCCGGGGTGCGGACGGCGATCCAGCCTGCGCCGGCAGCGATGCGCCGATGAAACGGGCGAACTCGATCAGCGTCGGATGGCTGTAGACCTTGGTCGCTTCGATCTTCGTCTGGTACTTGGCGTTGATCTTGCGCACCCAGGTGACGCCGGTGATCGAGTCCAGACCCAGTTCGACGAACTGCCGGTCCTCGTCGATCTCCTCTTCCGGCATATGCAGTTCCTGCGCAAGCAGGCTCTTCAGCTCCTGCAGCAGATCCCTGCCCGCTTCCGCCGCCGATGCCGTCGCGAGTACCGGCGCTGCGGTCGCGGGCGCTTGCTGCGGTGCGGCTGGCGCCGTCTGCAGCGCGACCTGCGCACGCGGGCGCTCGGCAGACTGTGTCGGTGCCTGCGCCGAGACGCGCTCCTGCACGAATTCGCAGAACTGGCGCAGCGTCGGATGGCTGTAGACCTTGGTCGCTTCGATCCTGGTCTGGTATTTGGCGTTGATCTTCCTGACCCAGGTGACGCCGGTGATGGAATCCAGGCCGATATCGACGAACTGCGCGTCCTCATCGACGTCGCCGATCTCCATCTGCAGTTCGGCGGCGAGCATGGATTTGAGATCTTCGGCCACGGCCGCCGCATCCACTGTCGTCGACGACGCGGGCTGGGACGATGGCGATGGCGCGGCTGCAGGCGCGGAGAGCGCCTGTGCCTCAGGTTCAACCGCCGCGACGGCAGCGGGTTGATCGCCGGTCAGGAAGTGCTGCATGACTCCCTGCATGGCGTGCTGCTGACCGACGAAACTCTGGTCGTGCATCGCCAGCTCGCGATCGTAGGTATCGTCGAGCACCGCCAGCCAGCGCGCGCCGAAATAGCGCTTCAACGCGATCAGATCCGCGCGGCCACGGGTCGCGAGCGCATCCGCGAGCGCCAGCGCCTGCGGCATCACTTCGCTGCGTGCGTGGCAACGATGGGACAGGCCCTTCGCTTTCAGCTCGCTGCCGGTGTATTCGGTGGCGGTGAACAGCGATTCCTTGGCCAGATCGATGCCCAGCGTCGCCGGGAAGATCAGCGTGGAACCGGCGCCCGGAGTGAAGCCGTATTGCATGTACGGGCTGATGTAGCGGCTTTCGGCGCTGAACATGCAGATGTCGGCGAACATGCCGAGCGCCCAGCCGCCGCCGATCGCGTGTCCCTGCATCGCTGCGATGACCGGCAGCTTGCAGCTCATCGGCAGCTGATAGATCTTCGCGTCGGTGAACTTCGCGGTGCCCTGTTGGATCGCAAGCAGACTTTCGCGGGTGCCGCCGCAGGCGAAATAGGTGTCGTAGCCGCACAGCACGACGACGCGGTAGTCGTCGGACGCTTCGATGTGCGCGAACACCTCTTCCAGGCCCCGGATGATCTCGGGGGAGAACATGTTCTTCGCCTGGCGATCGACCATGCGCACGACGATCACGCCGTTGTCGTGGGCTTCCGTTTCGATCGCGGTCGATGTCCGGACGAATGTCGAGGACGGGCGCCGCGCTGCAGCGGCACTGCTGGCAGCAGGCACGCCTGCAGTGGCCTGCCCGTCGGCGCGTGTTGAGGTTTCGCGCAAACGCCATTGCTGGAACACCGTCGGCGATCGCAGCGGGAAGGATGCGGCGAGCGCCAGCGCCTTCGCCAGAACCCCGCTGGCGCCACCGGTCGCGACGATGCCGGCGTATGCCGCCAGCTCCGCACCGGAAACCGCCGTCGCATCGAACAGGACCCGCTTCGCCAGACGCTCGCCGAATCGGCGGTCGAACCGCAGCGTCGCCTGTTGCAACAGCGCCGGATGCCGCCACAGCGCATCCGTCGAATAGCGACCGCTGTCGAGATGCACGCAGGCATCGCCGCTCAGACCGAGCAGCCAGCCGGGGCCGTTGGCGTCGTGCTCGAAAGCGGTGATCACCGGCGCCGGGAAGCGCGACAGCGCGGTCTGCACTGCGATCAGCTCGGACGCGCCATCGGCGTCGATCGGCGGCAGGAAACCCGCATGCTCGCTGCGGAGGACGACCGCCGCGTAACCGCCGAACTGCGCCAGGTCGTCGAGCGCGGCGCGCAGATTCCGCAGCAGCACGGTCGGGTCCGCAACGCTGGTGCACAGGCGCAGCGAAACGACCGAGTCCGGCAGTGTTTCGACCGCGATGCCTTCGCGTACCGCCAAAGTATCGAGCGACAGCGCCGGACGCTGCGCAGCCGTCGTTGCATCCGGCTGTGTCACGCCGGCTGCGCCGAAGCCGGCGACATGGCGATGCCATGCACTGGCCAGATGCGTTTTCAGCAGGCGCAGGGCTTTTCCTGGTTTTTCAGCCAGATTCCTCGCGAGCGTCAGTGCGGTCGGCAGCGCCTGCGCGCGGTCGACGATCGGAACCGTCCAGCCCTTGTCCGACATCGAACGACCGCTCTGAGCGCCGCCGATGTAGAGCAGGTCGTTGGCCAACGCCGCGCCGAAACGGGCCGCGAAGAAGTCGCTTTCCGCCGACGTCGCATACACGTCCGACTGCGGATCGGAGAATCCGTATCGCGACTCACGGCTGCAGATCATGAAGTCGCAGACGGCGCCGAGCATGAAACCGGCGCCGCTGGCATCGCCGTGCATCACGGCGATGGTCGGGATCGGGAGATCGAGCACGGCCCGATACAGGCCTGCGCTCGCTGCCTGGTCGATCGCCCGGCGATCGCCGTGCAGGAATTCCGTCTGCGATCCCGTGATCAGCAGCGCCTTTGCATCGGCGCGCAGCTGTACGGCCTGCAGCGACTGCAGCAGCTGATCCAGTACCGCACCGTCCAGCGTGCTGCGCTCGATGGCGATCGAGAGAATGCCGTCGCCATGGTCGTGAACGCTCACGCACGGCGGCTGCGCATCCGCAACGGATGCAGCGCCTGGCGCCGACAGGGAAATCGTCGGCCGCGGGCTGCGCTTCGCACCGATGCTGTCGTCGGCATCGCCGACAACGCTCAATGCGACCGTCCTCAGGGCGATCGTGTTCGGTTTGGCGACGACGGTGTCCGCGACCGGGGCCAAGGCCACCGCCGGCAGGAACGCGATCTTCTGCGTGGCCGCAACCGGCGGTCTGGTCTCGGCGAGTGCCGGCAGTTGCACGGCAACCGGACCGACCGTCGCAGGCGCATCGGGGATCGAAACGACCGCGACGCGATCGGACACGCTCTGCAGGCGCAACCCGGTCGCGTGAAAACAGGCGTGACCGTGCGCGTCGAACGCTTCGACCTCCCATTCGGATTCACTGCGGTCGGCGCCCTGGGCATCGCTGCAGCGCAGGATGAGATAGCCGCGCTGATCGCAGCGGGCGTGGACCTGCAGCGTCCGCAGTTCGCGCAGCCGCCATTCGACGGTGGACGCCGGCAGTTGGCCGAGATCGCCGAGCAGCCGGGCGATGCCCTGGGTCAATGCCTGCAGCATCCCCGGGGACAAGCCCCAGGGATCGTGCGCAGACGCTTCCGTCGAGAATTCGAGCACGAGCTCGCGCCCCGAAAGCAGCGCCTGTTGAACGACACGTTGACCACCAAGGCCACCTTGGCCGATCCGGTCGAGATACGCATGGAATGCGTCTGCCGCTTCACCGCGCGACAGACGGGCGGCGATGGCGGCAACGTCCAGCTGCGCCGGCTGCGCCTGCGGTTCGAATTGCGCGCGGCCCTGGCAGTGGATGTTTTCCTGCTCATTGCACGTGCTGTAGATCTCGAAGCGCAGCGCCTCATCACTATCGGGCAGCAGCGCGATATGCAGTTCGCAGCCGGCGTCGACGGCGATGGGATCGGCCGACACCATGTCGTCGATACGCAGGTCGCGGGCCAGGGCCTGCTCGGGATACGCCGCAGCAACAGCTGCGCGCGCCATTTCGATGCACAGCAAGGCCGGCAGCTGGCGTTGGCCGGCCGCGCCCTGCACGAGGAAGGACTCGTCGCCCTTGAAGCCGACGCTGTACGCGGGATAGCGCAGCGTCGATGCATTGCGCTGAAGCAGCGGATGCGTCGCGATCCGCGCCTGCGCGGCGCCGCCCGAACGCTGCGGCTCCATCCAATGACGATCCCGAGCGAACGGATACAGCGGCAGCGAAATGCGTTTCGGCCGCAGCTGGGCATACAGCCTGCTCCAGTCGATCTCCACGCCTCTGGCCCAGTGTTCCGCGAGCCGGGCGTCATCGCGCTGCGCGATCCAGGCATCGCATCGCTGCGAAAAACCCGAGTCGGTCCTGCAGGCCGCGATGAATTCTTTTTCCTGTCGGACCGAGCCGCGATACGTGTCGCGTCCGACGTGCTGGCCGGTCGCCAGTGCGCGCAGCTGCCGCTGCAGATCGTCGATCGAACCGGCGATGAGCGCCAGACGCTCGTCCATCGCTTCGCGGCCGACCTGCAGCGTGTACGCCAGCTCGCTCAGATTCACGCCCGACCCGTGCCGCGACAGGAACGCATCGAGCTGACGGATCTTCTGCTGCAGCTGATCCGCAGTGCGTGCGGACAGCGGCACGATGCAGGCGCGATCGCCGTCGAACGCTTGCCGGTAAGCGGCGTCGGAATCCGGATCCGGACGCTCCTGGACGACGATATGCGCATTCGCGCCGCCAGCGCCGAAGGACGAGATGCCGGCGATGCGCGGAATCTCGCGGCTGCCGGCGGCATCGCCGACGGTCAACCTGCGCCACGGCGCCGACACGCGCTGCAGGTGGAACGGCGTCTTCGAGAAATCGATCTCGTCGTTGACATCGTCGCAATGCAGCGTCGGCACGAGCTGCCGATGCTTGAGCTGCAGCAGGACCTTGCTCAGCGCCGCGATGCCGGCCGCAGACTCGCAGTGCCCCATGTTGGACTTCAGTGAACCGATGGCGCAGTACTGCCGCGCTGCACCGCTGTCCGCTGGAGTGCGACGACTCGCGGCGAAGGCCTTGGTCAGGCCGGCGATCTCGATCGGATCGCCGAGCGCCGTTCCGGTGCCGTGCGCTTCGATGTAGCCGACGTCGGCGGCATCGACTTTCGCGCGCGCGAGCGCGCTGGACACGACGTCAGCCTGGGCGACGGGATTCGGCACGGAATAGCCGTGGGTGCGCCCACCGGCGTTCAATGCGCTGCCCTTGATCACGGCATGGATGTTGTCGCCGTCGCGCAGGGCATGCGACAGCGGCTTGAGGATCGCCGCGCCCACGCCTTCCGCATCGATGAAGCCGTCCGCATTCCTGCCGAAGGACCGGCACTGCGCGCCTTCCGACAGCATGCCGACCGCGGTCAGTTCCAGCATGTGCTGAGGATCGACGATCAGGCTGACGCCACCGGCGATCGCCGTGTCGCACATGCCTCCGTACAGACTCTCCAGCGCGAGATGGATCGCGGTCAGCGACGACGAACAGGCGCTGTCGACCGCGAACGAAGGGCCGTTGAAATTGAACAGGAACGACACGCGGTTCGCGATCGAGTAGTACAGCGGCTGGACCGTGTACCTGGAATTCATCACCCCGACGAAGACGCCGACCTTTCCGTTCGGCGCCAGCGTGGCCGGCGTATGGCCGCTGTCTTCGATCGCGTGATAGCTGGTTTCGAGAAACAGCCGCTCCTGCGGGTCGAGGCGCTTGGCTTCCTTCGGAGCGATCTTGAAGAACAGCGGATCGAACTTGTCGATATCGGCAAGGAATCCGCCCCAGCGGGTGTAACTGCTGCCCGCCTTGCCCTTCTCCGGATCGTAATAGTCCTGCCAGTTCCAGCGGTCGGCGGGAATTTCGGTGACGCAGTTCCTGCCGGCAGAGAGGTTCTCCCACAACGCGTCCAGATCCGGCGACTGCGGGAAACGGCCGCTGATGCCGATCACCGCCACATCGAATACGTTCGGCCCATCCGCAGCCATGCCCGGGGTCGCCGCCGGGGCAGCGGTCGGTGCTGCGCCAGAAACGGCGACCGGCATCGGCGCTGGCTGCACGGTTTTGCGCGGCGCGAACCGTCGCCGTTCGGCGTGTTCGCCGCCGGAGGACAGAGCCGCCGTTGCGGCCGGCGCTGCCGGATGCGCGGGCGCCCGTGCAGCCGCCGGCATCTGGCCCTTGGCGGCGAGCACCGAGACCAGCGTCTCCCGGTCGTTGTCGAGGAAATGCCGCACCAGACCATCGATGCTCTTGACCTCGAAAAACAGGGTGCTGCGCACGCTCGGGAACAATTTGCGGAAATGGGTCGTCAGCTGGACGACCAGGATGCTGTCGAGGCCATAACTCTCGAGCGCCGCATGCGCTTCGATTTCGCGCGCATCCATCTTCAGCGCGCCTGCGATCACATCGCGGAACAGGACGATGGATGCATCGCGCACCGCCGCATCGTCGCCGGTGGCGCTCGTCGGTATCGACGCCTGCGGTGCAGCGACCGGCGCGGCGGCAGCCCGTGCGGGCGCAGCCACGGCGCGCACCTGGGCTTTCGGCACGGCATGGGCGACGAGGCGCTGCCGCACGACGCCGTCGCTGCTCGCGACGATGATCTGCTGGCCCAGACCATGCTGGTCTTTCGCGGGGAATCCGATATCAAAATAGCGTTCGGCCTTCAGCAGGCTTTCCCACTGCGCCGGAGACAGGCCGGGGCTGCCGGGCAGGCGCAGATTCTCGTCCTCGTACAACCACCAGCCTTCCAGCAGTCCGAACGTGAAATGCGTGTACCACGACCAGTCGCTGATCTCGTTGACCAGCAGCAGGCCGTTGCGCTTCAGCGCCGCCTTGGCGTTGCGCATGGTTTCGCGCATGTTCGAGGTCGCATGCAGCACGTTGGTGGCGATCACCACGTCGTAGCGGTTGGCGGCCACGGCCTGTCCGGCCAGCGGTTTGCCGACATCGAAAAGTGCGGTCCTGATCGCCGGGAACTGCGGCCGGTAGACGTCCTCCGCATGCAGCAGGAACGCCTTCGACAGATCGGTGTAACAGTATTCCTCGATGGCGTCGCCGAACCCGCGCAGCATCGGCAGCAATGCCGCGGTCGTGCCGCCGGTGCCGGCGCCGATCTCGAGCAGACGGATGCCGCGCTCACCACGCGCGACCTTGTCCGCCAGTGCGGCGCGCAGGCTTTCGCCCAACACCCGGTTGAAATGGTCGGCGACGAGATTGTGCTTGTAGATGCCCTCGACCATGTGCATCGAGGATTCCGGGAACATCACGTCGGTCGCGGGGACCGCACCGGTCAGAATCTCCGGAAGGTTGCGCAGGCAGGCTTCGATCAGCGTGAGATAGGCGCGATGATTGGCATTGTCGTGCCATTCTGACTTCGCCGCGTCCCAACGCTGCCACAGCGCATCGACGGAGTCCGATGGCGCGAACCTGTGGCGCTGCGTCCCGGCGTCGACATCCACGCGTCCCTGTTCCGCGAGGTAGCGCAGCGTGGCGCCGAGCCAGCGCTGGTACAGGGGCCCGAGCTTCTGCAGGCATTCGTCCGGAAAGCACTCGCCGTCGGCATCGGCGTACAGCGCGCGCAACTGCGCAGCGACGATGGTCGAAGCCAGCTGCTCGGCTTCGGCCGGCAGCTTCGCGGCCTCCAGCTCGGTGGCGGAGAAACGGTGCGGCTCGTGTGTATTCGACGGATTCATGACGCAGTCACCACATCGCTTGATGATTCGTTGAGCTTTTCGAAATCCGCGTAGTAGCGGATCTCCTCCGACACCAGCATTTCGTCGAGCGCGGCATCGGCGAGCACCTTGGCGAACGCCAATTGATCCATCTCCGACGCCACGAACCGTTGCAATGCCTGCATCGCCTCTTCCGGCTCGATCGAGCCGAAACCAAGTGCTTCCATACGCTTTTTGTAGAACTCGTCGGTCACGATGCCGACGCTGCCCCAATAGCCCCAGTTCACGATCTTGACCGGATAGCCGTGCGTCGCGCGCATGCTGTGCGCGAAGCTGTCCTTGAACGTGCAGCCGGCCGCATAGTTGGATTGGCCGGCGCCGCGATAGAACGAAGTCAGCGACGAGAAGAACAGCATGAAATCGAGATCGTGATCGCGGAAAACGCTCTCCAGATTCACGCTGACATCGACCTTGGCGGCGAGACTCTGCCGGAACACCGCTTCGTCCATGCTGCGCACGCTCTGGTCCTGCAGCACCAGCGCCGAGTGGACCACGCCATCGATCTTCGCGAACCGCTCGCCGATCCAGCGCACGGCCGATGCCAGCGCCGACGCGTCGCTGGCGTCCGCAGCGAAATAGTGCGGACGCTTGCCGATCGCCGCGATCCCGTCCAGCTTCGCTTCGATGCGCTCGTCGAGCGGTCGGCGGCCGATCCAGATCACGTTCGCGTCGAAATGCTCGACCATGTGGCGCGTCCAGACTTCGCCCAGCCCACCGGCGCCGCCGATCACGACATACACGCCGTTGTGCTTGTAGCCGGGATGGGATGCGGGGATACGCGTGACCTCGGCGAACTCCTGCCGGTGCCATTCGTTGCGGCGGTAGGCCAGGCCCCTGCCCTGTTCGTCCCACGGCAGCGCAAGAACTTCGCGCGCGGTGAGATCATCGATCGATTCGATATCCAGCAGCCGGAAACGCCACAGCGGCACTTCCTTGGCGATACTGCCGATCATGCCGGGCACGCCGGCGTGATGCGGCAGCACGAGATCGGCCTCATCGACCCGCTGCGTCCTGCAGGTCGCGATCGTGATCTTCAGCTCGCGCTCGAAGTGGTCGAGCTGGGTCAGCGCCTTGACGATGCGGAACAGGGTCATGACACCCGCGCTCTGGCTTTCGACGACGGGCGCCGCATCGTCATCGCAGAGATCCGGCGCCAACCAGACCAGGTGATCGAAGGACAGCGCCGACAGCGTGGCCTTGATGCTTTCGATCGACGCGTCGGGCGCGATCGGCGCATGCTGCAGATCCACGAGCGCACTCTGCAGCCATGCGAAGGCGCGTTCGCCGCCGCTGAGCAGCAGTACTTTCTCGCCCGGAGCGGGCTTCACGGTGTCGTCGCCGAACAGCACCGGGTTCCATCTCGGAAGCAGGGCCCGCAACGTTGCGGCTCCGGCGTTCTTCAATGATTTCTTGGCCGCCGGTGAAGGCGCCTGCAGCGATTTTCCGCCGCTCTGCGAAGCGGCCTGGACCGCCGCCACCGCGCGTGCGACGAGACCGCGGATCTGCACGCAGGACGTGCCGTGACGATCCATCACATCGATATCGAAACTGCGCAGGCCCGAGGCGCCGGATCCCATCGACGGACGCACCCATGCCAGCATGTCGGGCGAGGTTCCCGCGAAGACGCGCATCGTGTCGAAGCTGAAAGGCATCGCAGCGGCGGCGCTGGCGGTGCCGAATCCTGCCAGCAGGCAGATCGTGCACTGCATCGCCGCGTCCATGATCGTCGGGTGCAGCACGTAGTCCAGCGCCTGCAGCTCGGCGCTGCCCGGAAGCTGCAGCAACGCCAGCACTTCCTCGTCGTCGGTCTTCAGGCCGACGATGCCCTGCATCGACGGCCCATAGCGCAGGCCTAGCGCAGCGAAGCGCTCGTACAGCGCACGCTGCTCGTAATGCTCACCATCGAGGGCGTCGTCCAGCACCGCGACATCCACCCCTTCGAGCGCCGGCATCTCTGCGCTGCAGTGCATCGAACCGCGGCAATGCAAGGTGCTGGCCGTGCCGTGCCCGGAAGTGATCTCGTAGTCGATCGAGTACGCCGCTGCCGCATCTTCGCCGTTGTCGAACAGCGCGATGGTGACCTCGACGTCGCTGTCGCCGTCGACCACGATGGGCTGGATCCAGGCGTGATCCCTGAATTCGATGAAGCGTTCGTCGGCGGCGGGCAACGCGAGCGCCAGCGCCGCACGCGCCATTTCCAGATAGGCAACGCCAGGCAGAACCCGGGAGCCGTTGACGCGATGGTCGTCCAGATAGAATGCAGCAGCGTTCAACCGGGTGCTGTAGGCCTGGCGTCCCAGATCGGAAATATTCCGGTGCACCAGCGGATGCAGGCGGTCCACGCCCTGCCCGCGCTCCGCAGCAGACACGTCCTGCTCGCTCCGCGCGATCCAGTAGCGTTCTTCGGCGAAGGGATACGTGGGCAGACTCATGCGCACCGGCAGCGAATCGGGATAGAGCTTGCGCCACTCGAAATCGACGCCCTTGATCCACAGACCGGGCAGCTTCTCCAGCTTCTGTCCGCACAGCCATTTGTCCAGGGTCTGCCGCAGATCCTCGTCCGTGTTCCACAGACCGAGGGTTTCGTCGTCTTCCACGACCCGTCCGCGCAGCACGCCGACCGTATCCGCAGCGTCTTCGCCCAGTGCGCGCAGGCCAGCCTTCAGCTCGTCCACGGAACGCACCACGAAAGCGGCGCGCTCCTCCATCGCCGCGCGCCCCACCTGCAGCATGTACGCCAGGGAAGGAAGACGGGACGCGATCGTCGCATCGGGCTCGCCGACCGGCGGCGCGTAGCGCTCGACGAAGGCCAGCAGTTCCCGCGCCTTCTGTTTGAGCTGCGGCGCATTCCGTGCGGACAATGGAATCAGCAGTTCGTCGTGCGCGGCGGCGGCCTTGCCGGCACGGGCCGGCGGCAGATATTCCTCGAGCACCAGATGCGCATTCGTGCCGCTGAAACCGAAGGAACTGACGCAGGCCCGTCGCTTGTCGCCGAGCACCGGCTGCCACGCCTTGTTTTCGAGATTGACGTAGAACGGCGAACGCTTGAAATCGAAATGACGGTTCTCGTTCTCGACGTTCAGCGTCGGCACCAGACGCCGATGCTTCAGACAGAGAAGCACCTTGTGCAGACTGGCGATGCCCGACGCGGCGGCCGTATGACCGATATTGGTCTTGACCGAACCCAGCGCGCAGAATCCTTCGTGTCGGGTCTGCGCCCTGAAGACGGTCGCCAGCGCTTCCAGCTCGATGGGATCGCCGAGCTTCGTGCCGGTGCCATGCGCTTCGATGTAGCTGATGCTTTCGGGATGGATGTCGTAATCGCGGTAAAGCTGGCTTTCGAGCGCGATCTGGCTCTTGACGCTCGGCGCGGTGATGCCGTTGGTCCTGCCGTCCTGATTGATCGCGGAAGCCAGAATGACGCCATGGATCTCATCGCCATCGCGCTCCGCGTCGCTCAGCCGCTTGAGCACGACGGCGCCGACGCCTTCGCCCATCACGATGCCGTCCGCAGCGTCGTCGAAGGTCCTGCACTGTCCGCTCGCCGACAGCATTCGCGCCTTGCACATGCCGATATGGGTGACCGGGCTGAGCCACAGCCGGACGCCACCGACCAGCGCCAGATCGATCTCGCCGCCGCGCAGCGCCTGGCACGCCAGATGCGTCGCGACCAGCGACGAAGAGCACGCCGTGTCGATCGCGAGCGCGGGGCCCTTGAGATTCAGGAAGTACGACAGACGCGACGCGGCGATCGCCGAATGATTCCCGGTGATGGTTTCCGAAATGCGCGGACTGGTGGCGTATTGCCAGGAATACTCGCTGCTTTCCATCCCGAGGTACACGCCGCAGTCCAGGCCGTCGGCATCGCTGCCGACGTAACCGGCGTTTTCGAGCGCGCGGTAGCCTTCCTGCAGGAACAGCCGCTGTTCCGGGTCCATGTACAGCGCTTCCTGCGGCGTGATGCGGAAGAAGCGCGGGTCGAACAGATCGGCGTTGTCGAGGATGCCCATCGACCGGCAGTACATCTTTCCTTCGGCATCGGGATCGGCGTCGAAGTACGCATCGGCATCCCAACGCGAATCCGGTATGCCGACGATCGAATTCTTCGCCGTCGCGAGGTTCTGCCAGTATTCCTCCAGGTTGTCGGCTTGCGGATAACGACCCGACATGCCGATCACGGCCAGTTTCTCGAACCCGTCCTGCGACCGGTGCACAGCGGGATTTCCGGCATCCCGATAGGAATACGCCGCTGGCGTCGCATACCGTGCCGGCTGTTCGCGCACGGCGTTGATGTGTTCCAGCGCCTTGGGCTGGGCGGCTTCGAGATACTGCGCAAGCGCGAACACGTTGGGGTGATCGTAGATTCCGACGCTTGAGAGCGTCGTCGCGAACTTCCGGTTGATCGCCAGCACGAATTCGGTGCCCAGCACGGAATCCAGTCCCAGCTCCACCAGCGGTTTGCGCAACTCGATGTCTTCGGGCCGTGCGTGCAGAACCGCCGCCAGCATCAGGCGCAGTTCCTTCTGGATCCTGTCGAGGGTCAGCGCGCCCTGCGCCGTCGCAGCGGTTGGCGCCGCGTGTTCGACCACGCTCTGGCCGCGAAGCCGGGCGAGCAGTTTCGCCGGATCGCCCTGGGCCACGACCATCTGCGCGCGGTTCATGGCGAGGGCGTCGTGGAATGCCGCCAGGCCAACCGCGGTCGCCATCGGCAGCATGCCGATACTCTGCGCCAGCACGGCCTGCGTCGTCGTATCGATCCGCATGCCGCCGTCCTGCCAGTACGGCCAGTTGATCGACACGCTCGCGCCGCTGCGTTCTCCGCGACGCACCAGCTCGCGGCGGTATTGGACGAACTGGTCCATGAATCCGTTCGCGGCGGCGTAATCGCTCTGGCCGATACTGCCCATCGCGCTCGCGATCGACGAAAAGACCACAAAGAAATCGAGATCCAGATTGCGGCTCGCGCGATCCAGATGGCTCGTGCCGGTCACTTTCGGCAGGAGCGTCGCGCGGAAATCCTGGGTGCTCTTCTTCGCGATCAGATTGTCGGCGATCATGCCGGCGCAGTGGATGATGCCGTTGACCTTGCGATATCGGGAGACGAGTTCGTCGAACGCCATCGAAATGCTGTCGAAGTCGTGCAGATCGAGCTGCATGTAGACGACGTGCGTATGCGCACGCTGCAGACTGTTCGCATCCTGCACGATGGCGTCGGTCGGCGGTGAGCGGCCGGTCAGAACGACGGTTGCATGCGCACATTGCTCGACGATGTTCTCGGCGAACAGCCGTCCCAGCGCGCCCAGCCCGCCGGTGATCACATAGACACCGTCGTCCTTGTAGACCGATCCGACCGCATTGCGGGGGTTCACCGGCTGCCAATCGAGCGATTGCATGCGATCCCGCCCGCACTGCACCAGCGTCGCCGAGGGCCGGTTCTTCAGGCTGTGCAGCCGCGTGGCCAGCGCATCCGCATCCAGGCCCGCATCGAGACCGACCACCTGCCCGACGAAGCGCGACTGTTCCATCGCGACCGTGCGCAACAGCGCGGAAAGTCCACGATGGATCTGCCCGTCCGGATCGTTGGGGATGACGCATTGGACCAGCGTTCTGCCCGTCGATGGATCGCGCGCGAGTTCGCGCAGCGCCTCGAAACACTGCAGGGCGATGCTTTCGTAGCGTTCTGCAGGATCGCTTCCGGTCGCCGCGAAACCGACGCACCGGGAATCGGCGGCTACCGCGTTGCCGCGATCGAGCGCCGAAACAAGCGCCGGCACCTGGAGATCGACATCGCAGAGCATGACGACATGAGTCGAGTACAGCTCGACCTCCGACACCGGCTGGTCGTCCAGCGTCTGCCAGATCGGAATCGCGTGCAGCACATCGCTGCCGTCCGGCAGGGCGCGGCTCGGCGCCGGTGGCCGGGCCACCGCCGCGATCGACGATGCGTCGCTGTCGTTCGTCCGGGCGGCAGAGGCCAGACGTCCGCGCCAGTAGGTTTCCGCCGCGAACGGATAGGTCGGCAGGTTCAGCCGCTTCGGGCTGGACTTGCTGCGATACAGCCTTTGCCATTCCACCGGCGCGCCGGAGACCCACAGGGTCGCCAAGCGACGCAGATCGATCCGGCCATGCTCGGCAAGGCAATCATCGACGTCCTGGATCTGCTGCGCGCGCATGCCGCTGTGGTCGACGCCGCCGGCAACGCAGGTCGCGCCGCCGATGCGGCCGCGCACGAAGGTTTCCAGCTCGGCTCGCAGCGACTCGACCGAATCGACGACGAAAGCGACCCGATGCGCCATCGGGTCGCGCCCGGTCTGCAGTGTGTAAGCGACGCGATGGAGATCGAATTGCTCCGCCTCGGCGTTCGCGAACGCCAGCAGTTGCTGGGCGCGATCGATCAACTGCTCCGGGCGGAACGCGGACAGCGGGATCAGCGCATGCGTCCCGTACGACGCTGGATCCGCAGAAACAACATGCGGCGCCTCGTACTCCTGCAGCAGCACATGCGCGTTGACGCCACCGGCGCCGAACGACGACACGCCTGCGATGCGCGGCAGAATCCGCCCGTCGACGACCGGCCGGTCCCATGCGCGCAGCTCGCGGTTCAGCACGAAGGAACCGGACTCGAAGTGGATATTCGGGTTGGTTCTCTCCGCGTGCAGGGTCGGCGCGAGCTGTTGATGCCGCATCTGCAGCAGCACCTTGAGCAATCCGGCGATGCCGGCCGCTGCTTCGAGATGACCGATGTTCGATTTCGCCGAGCCGAGCGCGCAGAACTGGCGATCGGCGGTATCGAAAGCGAACGCCTGCTGCAGGCCCTCGACTTCGATGGGATCGCCGAGCGCAGTGCCGGTGCCGTGCGCCTCGATATAACTGACGTGGCGTGCGTTGACCCCGGCCTTGTCCAAGGATTCGCGGATCAGCGCCGCCTGCGCGCGCGGATTCGGCACCATGAAGCCGTGCGTGCGACCGCCATGATTCACATGCGTCGCCAGGATCACGCCGTGCACATGGTCGCCATCGGCGACCGCGCGGTTCAGCGCCTTGAGCAGCACCACAGCGGCGCCTTCGCCGGGAACGAAGCCCGACCCGTTCTCGCCGAAGCTGCGGCAGCGACCGTCGCTCGACAGCATCCGCAGCGAGCTCAGATAGTAGTACGCGGATGGATGCAGATAGAGATTCACCGCACCGGCGAACGCGGCCTCGCACGAACCGAGCCGGATCTGTTCGCAGGCGCTGTGGATCGCGGTCAGCGACGACGAACACATCGTGTCCACCGGCATGCTGGGGCCGCTGAGATCCATGAAGAACGACAGGCGGTTCGCGATCGAACTGAACGAGGTGCGCGGATACCACTGGCCAGCGGCGCCCGGATCGTGCGCGCCGTTCAATTCAAATTCCGTTTTCGTCACGCCCACGAACACGCCGACGCGCCGCCGGTGCCGTTGGCGCATGGCCTCGCTCGAATAGCCGGCATCCTCCATCGCGCGCCAGGCTTCCTGCAAGAACAGGCGTTCGTGCGGATCGATATTGATCGCCTCACGGGGCGAAATGCCGAAAAACATCGGGTCGAACTGCGCGAATTCGTCGACGAAAGCGCCGAATTTGCAGTAACTCCGGCCCTGCGCCATGGCGCGCTGCACATCCGGTTCGTAGAACTCCTCGACATCCCAGCGGACGAGCGGCACTTCGGTCACGCAATCCTTGCCGGCCGCGAGATTCCGCCAGTACTCGTCGAGATTTCGGGCCTGCGGAAAAACGCCGCTCATGCCGATGATCGCGATCGCGCCGTCGCCCGATTCGACCTGCGCCGCGTGCCGCGCATGCGGTTCCCGCGCGATCCCGCCCGCAGTCGTATTCGCCAGCGCGGACAGGGCTGCGGCGGACGCTTTCTTCAGCGTCCATGCGCGGCATTCCTCGGCGTACTGCGTCGCCAGCTGCCCGGCGATTTCCGCAACGGTGCGATATTGGAAAAACAGGGTTTTCGACACCGCGCTGAAATGCTTGCTGAGCGCAAGATTGATCTTGTTGACGAAGATCGAATCGATGCCGTAATGCGCCAGTTCCTCTTCGAGATCGAGCTTGGCGACCGGAAGCTTCAATTGCTCCGCCACCAGCGCGGCCAGCGCGCTTCTGGTGGCCGCAAGCAATTCGGCCGCATCGACATGACCCGCATGCGCGACATTGCGCGAAGTGTTGACGAGCAGTTCCGCATACAGTTGGCGCGAATCGCCGTGCAGGATCAGAACCTGCTGCGCATTGCGCCAGTCCTGCGCCTTGAAGAAATCAAGGCCCACAGCGGTCGGCATCGGGACCATGCCGCGGGTTTCCTTGAGCAGCGCCAGCGCGCTGGCATCGACCTGCATCCCGCCGTCGCGCCACAATGGCCAGTTGATCGAAACGGTGTGCCCGTGGCGCAGACCTTTCGCGACCAGCGCATTTCGATACGCGGCGTAGTGGTCAAGAAAACCGTTGGCGCAGGCGTAATCCGACTGCCCGGCGTTGCCGGTCTCGGACATGACGGACGAGAACAGCATGAAGAAATCGAGATCGAAGTCGCGCGTGGCTTCGTCGAGATACAGCGTACCGCCGAGTTTCGGCGCCAGAACGTGCGCGAACTCGTCGGCCGACTTGTTGACGACGAAATTGTCCGCCACCTGGCCGGCGCAGTGCAGTATGCCGCACAGTTGCACGCCATCGTCGCGCAGGCCTGCGATCAACGCTTCGACATCCTCGCGTTTGTCCAGCAGCAGGCGCCGGTACTCCAGACGCGAGCCTGCATGCCAGGACTCGACGTCGGCGGCGATGCGTTCATCGGCAGCGGAACGTCCAGTGACGATGACATGCGCATCCGGCGCGCCATCCAGAATCTGTTTGGCGAACAGGCGGCCAAGCCCACCGAGACCACCGGTGATCAGATACGCGCCATCCGAACGCAGACGGGCGGGCGCGTCGTGAACGGCGGTTTTCGGCAATGCTTCCCAGCGGCGCACGAGACGCGCCGTATCGGTGTATTTGATCGATGCGCCGCTTTCGAACGCATGCTGATTGGAGGCGAGATGCGCCTGGAGTTCGATGATCGAGGTCTTCTCCGGCAGCGTGATGATCTGCCAGTCCAGCCGCGGCTCCTCGATGCTCGCGGTCTTCAGCAGACCGCGCAGACCGAAGATCCAGTCGCCGTCGCCACGGTCTTCCGTGACCAGCTGGAAGCGGATTTTCGCCTGGCTTTTCTGCCGCAACAGCGTGCCGACATATCCGAAACACCGGCTCGCCAGCGATGCATAGCGCGATGCGGGCGTGTCGCCGATGGCCTGGACGAAGGTCAGCCGGCAGTCGGGCATCGCCGCGCGCAGCGCCGCCTCGTCGTACTTGTGCGTCGCCCAGATCAGGACATGCGCCTCGCTGCCGGAAGCATCGCGGCCATCGACCGGATCGGGGAGTTCGTGACGCTCCCACACCGGCTGCAGATACTGCGTTTCGACGCCGAAATCATCGTTGGCATTCGTCGAGAACGGCGATGAGAGCATCCGCTGCACGGACACCCAGTGCCGATCCCTGCTGAAGGCATAGCCCGGCAGCCTCAGGAATTCCGGCGCGGGCGACGAAGCGTCGTAAAGGCCCGACCATCCGCCATCACGACCCTGCAGCCATAGCTGCGCGAGCGCTTTCCAATCGCGTCGCGCCAATGCGTCGTTCCATTGCGAAGAGTCATCATGATCTTCGCCCGCCGAGGCATCGAGCTTGGCGAAACCGACGTCCTGGCCCGCGGATTCCAGCCACCCGCGCAGTTTGAGCCCGAGTTCCTCGAAATCGCGCACATGCACCGCGAGACGGTATTTGAACGCCGTCCGTCCGCATTGCCAGGTATGGAGCGCATCGATGAAATGCTGCGGCGAAGGACCGGTGCGCAGCCAGTCGATGACGGCGCGGACGTTGCGACGAAGCCCGGCCTCGTCGATCGCCGACATCACGAACAGATTGCCGTCCGGGAATGCGTCGCCGACCCCTGCGCCGGAACGGTCGGGCCTTGCGGCAGCGACGTATTCCTGTACGACCACATGCCCATTCGCGCCGCCGGATCCGAAACTGCTCACACCCGCGATGCGCGGTTGCGCCGCCGTCCACGCCTGCGGCGTCGTCTGGATCCGCAGCGACGTGCCCTGCAGCGCGATTTCCGAATTGATGCTGGCGATGTGGATGCTTGCAGGCAGGCGGTGGCGCGCCATGGCCGCGACGACCTTGAGAAGGCCCGCCAATCCTGCCGCCGATTCCAGATGGCCGATATTGCTCTTGACCGATCCGATACCGCAGCCTGCGCCTTTCGTCGCGGACAGCACGGCTCCGAACGCCATCCGCATGCCTTCGATCTCGATCGGATCGCCCAGCGATGTGCCGGTGCCATGGGCTTCGAGATAGCTGATTCTGCTCGGGTCGATACGCGCATTGCGCCACGCCGAAGTCAGCAGCGTCGCCTGTCTCTGCGGGTTCGGCACCGTCAGCCCGGCGGCCTGGCCGCCATGATTGACTGCGCTGCCCTTGATGACCGCGTGGATGCGGTTGCCGTCGGCGAGGGCTTCGCGCATCGGTTTCAACAGCAGCATCACCGCGCCTTCCGACCGCACATAGCCGTCGGCCGAGTCGGCGAAGACCTTGCATCTGCCGTCGGGCGCCAGCATGCCCGCCTTCTGGTACGCGAGCGAGATCCGCGGGTTGCAGATGAAGTTCACGCCCCCGACCAGCGCAAGCCGGCAGTCGCCGGCGCGCAGCGATTGCACCGCCGAATGCAGGGCGACGATCGAGGACGAGCAGGCCGTGTCGATGAGCAGGCTCGGTCCATGGAAATCGTAGAAATACGAGAGTCTGTTCGCCAGCACCGCCAGCGAATTGCCCACCGCGCTGTGCGCTTCCACTTCGGCGCCGACGTCCTGCAGCAGATGGGCGTAGTCGCTGTTGCTTGCGCCCACGAAAACGCCGGTATCCGTTCCCCGCAGCGCGGCGGGTACGACGCACGCGTCCTCGAAACACGCCCATGAAACTTCGGACAGCAGCCGCTGCTGCGGATCGGTGACTTCCGCTTCGCTCGGCGACATCCTGAAGAAAGCCGCGTCGAAGCATTCGCCGTCGACCAGGAAGCCACCGCGTTCGATGCCACCGCCGCGCGGCCAGGGCCCACGCGCTGTCGGATATTCCGCGATCACGTCGCGCTGCGAATCGAGGACATCCCACAAGGCATCCAGATCGTCGATCCCGTTCGGCAGACGACAGGCAAGCCCGATGATCGCGACATCGGACGGTTCGTACGGCACCGCGCCATCCGCTGCCTTCGTCGCCGCGCTGACGACGACCGTGTCTTCGACTGGCGTATCGGCGACGGCCGTATCGGCGACGGCCGTATCAGTGTCAATCTGGCCGGCCTTCACCGGAGCCTCCGCTGCAGCGCGGAAGAAATCGACGATTTTCTGCGGTGTATTGAACGTGAAGAAGAACGATGGCTTGAGCCGCTTGCCGAAACGGGCTTCCAGCTTCGGTTTCAAGGCCAGCAGACCGGCCGAATCCAGCCCGGACTCCATCAACGGTTGCTCGGGGTCAACCGAATCCGCGTCGTCGATCAACCCGGCGATGGTCTCCAGGATGAAGCGTCGTGCATCGGCAGCGTCGGCCCTGGTCTCTGCGACCGTCGGCGTCGGCGCCTTGCGTTCCAGAAGACATTGTCTGCGCAGCGCGAGATCGTACTCGACCAGAACGCCATTCCCCTCATTGGCCAAGTCCCTCGGACGGTATCCGGCGAGCACTTTCGTGATCGCGGCGCCATGCGCGTGATGGAAATGGAGCACGCGATCGCGGTCCTTTCCTGGGCCGGCGACATATTCTCCGAACGACAGCCCCTGTTCGGCGCTGAAGTTCTTGCACAGCGTCACCGCAACGATCTTCTTCACGCCCTGCTGCAGGCTCGACCGCTGCAGCATGAATTCGAGCAGTTGATCGCCGCAGGCCAGATTCTGGCTGTCCGGGTCGATATTGACCGCCAACAGCTGCACCACTTCACCTGCCGGATCGTGCAATCGATGCACGTTGTCCATGTCGCAGCGGCTCAGGTCGGCTTCGTCGTGGATCCGCTGGCTGTAGATGACGCCTTTGACTTCGCCGCCGAGATCCAGCACGAACTGGCCCTGCGGAAATTCATGGATGCGCGCCAGCAGGCTTTCCCTGGACGTGCGCAACTGCGGAATCCAGCACAGTTCCTCAAGTCTTTCGAGCGAATCTATATCCGCCGTGCGCGCGAAGCGGACGGTGTACTCGCGCCTGGCGAGGGAATACAGCGCCCGATCGCATATTCCCTTTGCACTCTTCCCGAAAATCGGCGGCTCGCCGCAGAACAGACCCGTGGAGGCCGCCAGAACGACGAACGCATCGGCGCTGATCGGATACGCCGTGGCAAGCGCGGCGGTTGCCTGGTTCTTGCCGGAAACATAGGTTGTCGCAGTCTTCGCAGCGCCACGCACCGGCTCGGAATGCCCGAGCAGACACAGCAACGTCCTGTCTCCCGCGTCATCGGCAAGTTGCCGCAACCGTTGCTGCCACGACGCCAGCACCTGCATCGACGAAGCGCTGCTGCGCTTGCTTTTTCCGTAGTGGATCCATTGGCGTTCGGACAGCAAGCGCAGATCGTCCGAACCCGAATCATCGAACGGCGCCGGAAGCGCAAGACGGCATGCATTCACCAGACAAGCTGTATCGCCATCGATGGAGATTTCGAGCAACGCGAGCGCGTTGCGAAACGCATCGTCATCGCCGAGATCGAGCGACAGCAGGCAGGCATCGGTCTCCAAGACGTCCTGCGCCTTGCCGAAATACTGCTCCAGACGGCCAACGATGAGCTGACAAACCGAATCGATGGGGGATGAGACTTCAGACATACGATCGCCCAATACGCTTTCCATAACGACGGCGCGGCGATTCCGCGCGCGCGGCGAATAAAGATGTTGCACACTTGCTCGGGCCCCGGATTCTTCATGAATCGCGAAGACCGCAACGCCTCTGCCGACTGCCCAGAAACTGGCGACAGGTAAGCCGCCGTATCGCGGCTCCATCATCCCCAGTATCGAGTGTCGCCGACAACGACAGGTTTGCGGGCGCAACGAGCCTTTTCACCATGGCTCCGCCCCGTGGCGTTACATCCTTAAACGTCACTTCAACTACCGCTTTCGATTTCGTGCCGCGCGCAGAAGCCGCAGCTTCAATCAGCCTGGCCAAATCAGCCTGGCTCATCCTTCGGAAATCGAATGACTCTTCGCGAACCACACAGAAAACCAACGGTCACACGATTGATCCAGATATCGCTTTGCTCTTGAATGTCCATCACCCGATCAAACGATCCGGCAGCCATTCTCCGGACACGAAGCACGGCGTCATGCGCTATCCGCCGGACACCATGCTCCTGTCCACTTCAACACTCACGCTGCTGCCCAACAAATGCGCGTTGATCACCAGTCGCTCTTGACTCTTGACCTGGACGAGCTCGCCTTCGGCGCCGGCGAACGGGCCCGAAACGACCTTTACGCGTTGCCCGACCACGATGCTTTTGTCCAATTTCAGATCGGCACCGCTGCCGACGAGAATCTTGACGGCCTGCAGATCCTTTTCGGGCATCGTGGCAGGCTGATTGCCAACGAGAACGAGTCCGCAGGATCCACGGATATAACGCATGTCGGCATATTGATCGGAGTTCGGCTGTACGAACACGTAGCCGGGGAACAATGGCAATTCGACCACGCGCTTGCGATCCTTCCAGCGACGGGTCACTTTATGCTTGGGTAGGTAAGCACTGATCGATTTGCGCTGCAGGCAGGATTCGACCAAATGTTCATGGCGGCTCTTGGTCCTGAGCACCATCCATCCCTCGACTCGAGCATCCATTACCCTTCTCTTCCTCTCTGCTTGTCCATGAATCGTCTTTCCGCTTGACCTTGTCCGGCATCGTCCCCCGATGTCGCCCGCTTCGCGTGCGCGGCCTGTTGCCGGTACATACCCGACCACGTATATGCTTATGCGTGAACGTTACAGGAACATAACAACACCCATCTAGCGAGTCAAACGGAATACGTAAGCAAGCGCGGACATACGCTTACAGCGACAATGCAATCCGTGTCCAATGAGAATGACTGCAGCCAGCGCTGGACTTCATCAGGCCGAAGAAAACGACAATGCACACCATTAGCAACAGGCATGACTGATGCATTTTTTGCGAAATTAACGATTTTATAACGAAGTTCTGTGCGCCAGTCGCAAAATATGCGCGCATCTCCATGGTGGAGCTTTGACTGCAATGTCGGCAATAACGTTCTCGTGCAGCCCTGCACTTGCATCCCATTGTCTTTTCGCTTGCCTAGATGCATCGGTCTTGAAGTGCGCTTCAAATGACCGATCCCGCGTTCGATCCGTATCCATGTCTGCGCCGACAGCGTTGTCATCGCAGTCGGTGCGCAGAATCGTATCGCCGACAACCCATGCGTCTCGGTTCGATCGATGCCGAACGTGCAGGCAGCGGGCACTCGGTATTTGAATATGACACTCCGCCACAGCACCGCAGTTGCGCAGTTGCCGGGCAGGCAGCCTCCGACGTTACGACATCGTCATGGCCATGTTCGCGGCGCCCGATGGTAGTATCCAGACGAGATGCCGTATGAAAGGAGTCGACGGAACTGGCGGCGTTGACCACGTCCGGATTGTGGTGCCGGGGATCGCTGTACTCCCGGAGTCGAAAACCGCGACAGTTCAAAGGCGCGCTTGGAAACACCATCATCAAGCTCTTCGCCAGGGCATGCTGCGCTCAGTGATCGCGTGCGGGTCCAGGTGGTCCCGGCAAGCGATTGATCGAAAGCAATCGAAACCCTCTGTCCGAACGCCGTCGAGTCCGCCGCAGGTCTCTGCCCGGCGACCGCACGGCGCGGCTGGACAATCTGCACAGGTCGAACAATGAAAGATTGGAGTGAGGAACTCGGCGCCGCGCTCGCCTCGGGCGATCCCGAATACATGAAGGCGATGATGGCGCGCGTACCGCCCGATATCCTGCAGCAGGCCATCCGATGGATGGAAGAGCTGGCCAGGGCTGGTCTGAAGAAAGACCGGCTCCAGGATGCATTGACCTGTTTCGATCATCTGATCGCACTGTCGCCGAACCATCCGGACGCCCGACTCGAACGCGCCCGCATCTGCCTGCGTTTGGATGCACCGGACGAAGCGCTCGCTGAGGCGGGTCGATTCGCCGAACTGGCGCCGGAGCGTGTCGAGGGTTTCCTTTTGCAAGGAGAAGCCCGGGAGCGGCTGGGCGAAAGCAAACCAGCGCTGGACGCCTACCGCAAAGCGCTGGACCGCGCGCCGGGGGACGCCGACCTGATACAGCGGATCCAGCAGTTGGAGATGCGTATCCGCAAGGATTCGATCCTGAAGCAGACTCTGGACCCCGATGCGGCTGGAGAATCCGCCGCCGACCCCATCCCCCGCCCCGAGGTGCGCTTCGACCCCGCGATGCTGGACGACCCGTCGTTGCCCGAGACGACCGGACCATTCCGCGTCGATGGACTGCGGCTGCATCTGTCGCGCTACAGCAACCAGCAATCTCCGAGGCAATGCATCACGCGTCTGGAAGATCCCGAATGGCTCAAGGCCTGGGACAGCGCGCTCTCGGCGTTGGCGGGCGACAAGGCGCTGTTCTGCGGCAGCGAACTGGGCATCTTCGGATTGCGCGCGCTGCATCATGGCGCTGCACGGGTCTTGTGCGCAGAGACCTTCGCGCTCGATGCCCGTATCGCTGCGGGCGTGATTCAGAAACATTTCCTGCTGCCCTGGCAAGCGCGTCATGGCGCCGAGCTCAAGGATCGCTCGCCAGAGGAGCGACAGGCTTCCTTCGAAGCCTTCGTGGAAGGGATCGATATCGAAGGTCCGGAAGGCAGTCGGCGCGATGAGAGCGACCACGACGTGCTCGTGTTCCCGCGGATCGATCATTCCCTGCTGGGCACGGGAATCGTCAAGGCGATCCGTCGCCACCAGTCCGCTGCGGGCGGCAAGCCGGTGCGTGTGCTGCCCGCACGCGCCACGCTCTTCGCCATGGCCATTCAATGGCAGTACCCCTCCGCCGATTTTCCGTTGCCGGAGCTCGATCGACTGCGCTGGAGTCTTTATCCGCAGGCGCTCGAACTGGATGGCGCATTCTGGAATGCGCTCACCGCCCCGATCGCCGTCGCGGACATCGATTTCGCCCATTTCACGGAGCAGCGTCTGGACGTGGAATTGCCGGTCGTTCGTACAGGACAGGTGAATGCCATCATCTACTGGTTCGATCTGGACCTGGGCGCGACACGGCTCGGCAACGCCCCGGGGGGGGCGCTGCAATGCATCAGGCCGGCGGTCCAGTACACCGATCCGATCGACGTCCAGCCGATGCAGCCTCTGCCGGTCAGGGTCCGGATCGACGAGACGCGGCTTTACCTGCAGGCCCAGCCGCCGCCGAGGCAAACGCATGCGCGCAGTGTGCCCGCCTGGTTCATTCCGACGCTGGGCGATCAGCATCGTCATGACGCCTATGCGGCTGCGATCGCCGCCGCGCAGGCAGCGCATCCGGTGCGGACCGCACTGAACATCGGGGCAGGCTGCGGTCTTCTGGCAACGCTTGCGGTGCGCGCGGGTGTCGAACATGTCGTCGGCACCGAAACCCAGGCTGCGATCTGCGCGGCGGGCCGGGACGCAATCGAGCGCATCGGCCTCGAAAAGCGGATCGCGCTGCTCGACAAGGACAGCCGCAACATCGTCATGCCCGACGATCTCGGCGAACGCGCCGATCTTGCCCTGTTCGATGCGTTCGATTGCAGCCTGATCGGCGAAGGGATACTGCACTTCCTCGCGCATGCGCGCGAGCATCTGCTCACAGGCGATGCGCGATACCTTCCCGCCGGCGCGAGGATCCGGGCGATGCTGATCGAGTACCGCCTGGACCGGATTCTGGAGATCAATGCCAATCTGCTGAATCCCTACCGGTTCTCACCTTCGTTCGTCAATGTCGATGCCGGGACGCTGCCGTATCGCGCGCTCAGCGCGCCGTTCGACGTGTTCGATTTCGATTTCTCCACGGACGGCCCTGCGCCTGCCGAAAAGGCGCTGACCGTGCAGGCCATCGAACGAGGAACCGCCGGGGCGATCCTGTTCTGGTTCGATCTGCGCATGGACGGGAGCACATGGATCAGCAATGCACCGCAGAGCGGCGATCCATTGAAATGGAAACAGGGACTGCAATTCCTGCCCGAACTGCACGTCGCGCCAGCGATGGACCTGCCTGTGAACGTCCGTCACGACGGCAGCCAGCTCCGGTTCCAATGGCAGGCCGATGCCCTGCCTGCGGAAGCGTTTTCGAGGTTGCCGAGATTCGACCCGCGCTGGCTCGGCGCCAGCCAGGAACTGGAACAGCAAACCCGCGACCTGCTGCAGCACTGTGCGCAGAATCCCGACGAGTTCGCGAAAGTCGCCGATCTGGCGATGCGCTTCGCGATCGATCCTGCCGCGCATGGCCTGGACCCGGTCATCGCACAGCGTTTCGCTGCAATGATGCTCGGAAGCTAGCGGGTTGTTGAAACGACCGCGTCGACGAAGCAGGCGCGTCAGCGATTGATTCGTCTGGAACGAGTCCGGGCATGGACCGGACTCGTGACTTGAGAAAGACACATGCAGTGCGTTTTCAACACACTGCCAGTGCGCCGCGCGCTCAAACCATGCGGAAATCCGATGTCTTCAGGAATTCCGGCGCGAGCAGCGTCTCGCTGACCAGCGGGTTGAATTTGCGCATCGAGATCCCCGGCGACGCCCCGGCGCCGCGTTCTGCGCAGATCGCCATCACGTAATCGGCGGTTGGGCGACACTGCCAGAAACTCCAGCGCTCGGCATGGTCGTCGAGATCGGGCTGGATGCTGATGCGCACCGCACCATGGTGCGGGAAATCGAAGCTGAAGCGATCCAGTGGCAGCGAAAGCCCCATCCCGCGCGCCTTGATGTAAGCCTCCTTGAAGGTCCAGTACTCGAAGAAACGGTCTTGCTGTCGCTCCGCAGGAACGCACGACAGCTCCGCGACCTCGACCGGGGAGAAATACCGTTCGGCGATATCGATCGAAGTGTTGCGCGCCACGACGTTCTCGACGTCAACGCCCAGTTCACGGCCACGGGTCACGGCCAATGCAATGAGTCCGCGCGTATGCGAGAGATTGAAGATCAGGCCGCGCGTCTCGTCCATCGCGTTGGCGATCGCGGGCCGGCCGTATGCGTTCTTTGAGAATTCCCACCGCTCCGGCTCGACCGGCGCATACCGCGACAGCAGCATGCGCACCATGGCGCGCGTCACGAGATAGCGCTTGCGATCGTCCGCGAACAGGAACCGGCCTTCCTTGCCCACCTCTTCCGGGTTGAGCAGCGCGCGCAGCTCGGCCAGCTGTCGCGCATCGACGATCTCGTCGTAGTAGGTCAGCCAGATATCGATGTCGCGCTTGCCGGTCGCGAGGCCCCCTGGTGTCATCGGTCCGTTCATCGGCAGAGGGATTCTTCATGCTCGCCGGTGCTCGACCCGCGACGTTCAACCCGCGACATACACCGTCTTGATGTTCATGAATTCATGGATGCCGTGCTCGGCGAGTTCCCTGCCGAAACCGGAATTCTTGGTCCCGCCGAACGGCAGACGCACATCGCTGCGCACGATCGCGTTGACGAAGGTGGCGCCGGCCTGCAGGCGCCGCGCGACCGCTTCGCCGCGCGCCTTGTCGCGCGTCCAGACGCTGGCGCCGAGACCGAAGTCGGTGTCGTTGGCGATGCGCACGGCATCATCGTCGTCTCTGGCGCGCAGGATGCTGGCGGCGGGGCCAAACAGTTCTTCGTGATACGCCGGCATGCCGGACGACACGTGGTCGAGAATGGTGGCCGGGTAATGCGAGCCGCCCTGCCCCGGCATGCCACCGAGCAGCAGCTTGGCGCCAGCGGCAACGCTGCGCTGCACTTGATCGTGCACTTCGTCGCGCAGGTCCGCGCGGGCCATCGGCGCGAGCGTGGTGACGTCGAGCCCCGGATCGCCGACGGCGAGCTTGCCGGCCGCTTCGACGAAACCGGCGACGAACGCATCGGCGATGCCCGGCGTCACGATGAAGCGCTTGGCGGCGATACAGGTCTGGCCGGCATTGCCGAAGCGTGAAGCGACCGCAGCGGGGATGGTCGTGTCCAGATCCGCATCATCGAGGACCACGAACGGGTCGCTGCCGCCGAGTTCCATCACGCATTTCTTCAGATGCTTGCCGGCCGCCGAAGCCACTGCGCTGCCGGCGCGTTCGCTGCCGGTCAGGGTCACCGCCTTGACTCGCGGATCGGCGATGACGCGTTCGGCCATCGCATTGTCGATATGCAGGACGCCGAACACGCCGTCGGGAATTCCGGCGTCGCGCAGCACATCGGCGATGGCGTCCGCGCAGCGCGGCACGTTGGTCGCGTGCTTGAGCACCGCGACATTGCCCGCCATCAGCCCCGGCGCCAGGAAGCGGAACACCTGCCAGATCGGGAAATTCCACGGCATTACCGCGAAAATGCAGCCCAGCGGTTCGTAGGTGACATAGCTGCGGTGCGCTTCGGTGGCGATCATGCCGTCGCGCAGATAATCGATGGCATGGTCCGCGTAGTATTCGCAGGCGGACGCCGATTTCTCGATTTCGACCAGCGCTTCCCGACGCAGCTTGCCCATGTCGGCGGTCATGACCGCAGCGATGGCATCGCGCTGTTCGCGCAGCCGCGCGGCGACCGCGCGGATCAGCGCGCCGCGTTCGTCGAGGCTGCGCGCGGCCCACGCCGGGGCCGCCTGCGCAGCGGCCTTCAGGATGCGTTCGACCTCGGGCTCGTCGACATAGTCGTAGGTGTAGTCGATCTCGCCGGTCCATGGATGGATCAATCGCACCGTCATGCGTTCACCTCAGGTGTTGTCTTGAATGGCCAATTGGATATCGCGCTGCCTGCGCTTCTCTTCGCGGTACATCAGCCACCAGCCGGTCAGCGCGGCGAAGGACACCGCCAGCACCATCAGGGTCGCCAGTGCATTGATCTTGGGACTGAGGCCCAGACGTACCGACGAGAACACCTTCATCGGCAGCGTGGTCGAGTTCGGGCCGGCGACGAAGCTGGCGATCACCAC